>CAKSYX010000059.1 GCA_934525065.1 uncultured Eubacteriales bacterium | reverse complement strand
CGGTTTTTTCAAATTTAAATTACAACAGCTGTGCGCCGTGCTCTTTGCAGTATCTGACTGTCTCTTCATTCCAATATGAGGACTGAACCTCGCCGATGTGTGCCTTGCGAAGGAAGAACATACACATTCTCGACTGACCGATTCCGCCGCCGATTGTAAGCGGAAGCTCTCCGTTCAAAAGAGCCTTGTGGAACGGCAGATTTCTTCTGCCCTCGCAGCCGGCAATTTTGAGCTGACGCTCCATCGCCTCTTCGTCAACACGAATACCCATTGAAGAAAGCTCAAAAGCGATGTCAAGCACAGGGTAATACACAATAATATCTCCGTTAAGCTCCCAGTCGTCATAGTCCGGGGCTCTGCCGTCGTGCGGCTTTCCGTCCTTCAAGGCACCGCCGATCTTCATGAGGAAAATTGCGCCGTATTCCTTCGCCGCCATATATTCGCGTTCTTTTCTTGAAAGGTCCGGATACCTTTCTTCAAGCTCATTTGTTGTGATGAAATGAATTTTTTCCGGCAGAAGACTTCCGATGAAGTTATACTCCTTCGTGATATAGTATTCGGTGTGTCTGAGCGCGGAATAGATAAGCTTTACGGTCTTTTTGAGCATATGCTCATTACGCTCAAAGGCCGGGATAATTTTTTCCCAATCCCACTGGTCAACAAAAATTGAGTGAATGTTATCCGGGTCTTCATCGCGGCGGATTGCGTTCATGTCGGTATAAAGCCCCTCATTTTCTTCAAAGCCGTACATCTTGAGCGCATATCTCTTCCACTTTGCAAGAGAATGAACAATTTCAAATTTTTCTCCGCTCAGAAGGTCAAAGGAGACCGGACGCTCGGTTCCGTTGAGGTTATCGTTCATACCGCTCGCCGCGTCAACAAACAGCGGAGCGGAAACTCTTGTGAGATTAAGCTCAATTGCAAGGTCGCGTTCAAAAAAGTCCTTGACCTTTTTGATTGCCTGCTCTGTCTCTCTGAGTGTCAGGTGAGAAGAATAGTTTTCGGGAATATAACAGGACATAAGCTGCACCACCAAAAATATAAAAGTCGTCTGCTATTATAACAGCAAACGACTTTTGTGTCAATGATTGAAAAGGGTAAAAAACGCCGTTCACACACCGCAAGATCCTTTGTACAGAAAATGTAACCTCCAAAAGTAAATTACCCCGCAGAATTTATTTTGGGTATTCATAAGGGCAATCTTCGCCGCCAATGTGCATATTTCGGTTGACTTGAGCGCATTATTGAGTTAGAATATACCCATATAAAAATGTAAAAAGGATGTTGTAATATATGGATATGACAGCACTCAGGCCGAATCCTGAAAAAAAGCTCAGAATTGAAACGAAGTGGGGAACCTACTGCCGTTTCCCGGTCAAAACAAAGGTCGTCTATAAAGGTGACGTTCTGACAGACATCATGGACGAATACGTCATGCCCTTCATCAAGGACGGCGACATGATTTTCATCAGCGAAAAAATTGTTGCAATCAGCCAGGGCAGAGCCTTTGACATTGACGATATCAAACCCTCGCGCCTTGCGAAATTCCTTTGCAGGTTCGTTTATAAATCACCATACGGAATCGGCCTCGGCAGTCCGTGGACAATGGAGCTTGCGCTTCGCGACGTAGGTGCTCCGAAGATAATCTTTGCCGCTCTTTGCTCGGCCGTAACAAAGCTTTTTGGTATCCGCGGCGTGTTTTATAAAATCGTCGGCGAAAAAGCAAGAGCCATTGACGGCCCATGCGACTGCACTCTTCCGCCGTATAACCATTACGCAAAGCTTGCGCCGTACAAGCCCAATGACGTTGCCGCCGACCTCCAGAAGCACACCGGCTGCAAGGTTGTTGTTATGGACGCAAACGACATCGGACGCGAGATTCTCGGCCGTAGCGACAGCGCAATCGAAATCGACTTCTGCAAGGCTGTTTTTGAGGATAACCCCCTCGGCCAAAGCTCACAGCAGACACCGATTGCCATTGTCCGCAAAGAGGAAAACACCGAAGACGATGTTCTTCCCGAAGACAACGACGAATAAACAATACCAAA
>CAKSYX010000058.1 GCA_934525065.1 uncultured Eubacteriales bacterium | reverse complement strand
AGCGCATTTCTTTTGAGAAAGAACCGAACCTCGATGTTACGATTTGGGTCTTTGTCAAGGACGGCAACAAAATCAAAGTCATGGCAAACATTACGGAGAGCAAAACAACCGTCAACGGTATACGCGTTGACAAAAACAGCGTGGTTCAAAAAGGCATAAAAGGTGTTGCCAATCTTCCTATTGAAAGAGGCGAGTATCTTGACGAGGTGACCGAAAAGATTAAAAAGATACTCAATGGCGAGCAGGTTGAAGATTATGTTGCACCCGTTGGTGCCGGCGTACAGACCGAAAAGGATTGGCTTGTAGCCCTTCTTCTCTGCCTTTTCCTCGGCGGAATCGGTGCACACCGTTTTTATGCGGGTAAAACAGGATCGGGTATTCTTTATATTCTCACCGCCGGCGTTTTCGGCATCGGTGTTCTTGTTGACCTAATAAAAATTATTACCGGCAAATTCACCGACAAAGACGGCAATCCCATTCAAAAAAAATAAAAAAACAGAAAAGAAAGAAGGTCGATTAACATGAAAAAAATCCTGGCAGTACTCATGATTCTTGCTGTTTCGCTCAGTCTTTTTGCTTGCGGAAAGGTTGACGGTGACGGCGGGGAAAACACAACAGGAAATACTAACGCAGTTGAAAAGACCGAAGACCCGGCAACCGAAACAACAACAGCGGCAGGAATGAAAAATGGTGACGAAGGCAACGGACCTGCCGATATCAACGCAGAGTTTATCACTCTCAAACTTCCGTCCGGCTATAAATATAAGGTCGATTCTTTTAGTAAAGATTCAAAAGATCCGCTCAAGGGCAATGTTACTCTGTTTATTTATAAGGATGGCGCATACTCATCTGTTGCAACTCTTACCGCTACCGCCCGAAACATGGTTGACAGTCAGGAAGAGGCCGTTGAAAACACGATAAAGCTTTGCAACCTTCAGTCCTATAAAAACGGAAAATCCAAAACCGGCAAAGATATTCAATACGGTGAAAACACCTATTCAACTATTCATGTTACAACAGAATACTATGAGAAGGACTTCTTTGTTACATATGCAAACAGAGGTGACTCGGATAAAACGGGGCTTCTTGTCAAGCTTGAAATCAATAATAAGAATATCAAAGCTGACGACCCGTTTATCAAAGAGCTTCTTGACAGCCTTAAGATAGTTATGGCTTAAAATTTCGGGGGACTGTACCTGAGCATTTTCGGGTACAGTCCTGCTTGCAAAAGGAGATCTTGTTATGAGTAAAATTAAAGAAAAAAAAGATATTAAAATGACTATATTTATTATAGTCGCCGGCATTGCTTTGATGGTTGCGGGCATTTACGGAGTTGTTTCGAGCAGAATTGAAAGCAGAGATTATAAAAACTCAACCGATATTCGAAAACTTTCCGCAGTTATTGATGACTTTTCAACCAGCGACACTAAGGATGATTTAGGTGATGTTAAGTATACAACATATAAATTTAAAATTTCATATGTTATTGACGGAAAAACCTATAAAGGAAAATATGAAGAGCGTGTCTGGTCAAACAACTCCGCAAAAATGTACACCTATGATAAAATAAGAAAAGGTGATAAAATCCTTGTCGAGGTTTATAAAAATCCCAAAGGACAATACAAACTTGTACCGGAGGGAAATCCTGTTGATTTTCTTCTCTACTGCGTGGCAATCCCCGTTGGCTTATTCCTTGTTGTAATAATGGTAAACGAAGTTGTGACCGATAACCGCAAAAAGAAAAATAAAGATGAAAACGAAATGATTGATAATCAATAAATCAGAGGTAATTTTATGGGTTTATCAATATCACTGCTTATTGCGGCTTCCTTTGCAATATTATGTACATACTATATCGGCGATAAAATTCTTGTTATAGATTTTTCGGCATACCGTCCGCAGAATTTAAAAAATGCCAAGCTTGAACGATTGCTTGCAAAAAAGGACACTCCTCTTCAGAATTCAAAAATCCGAAAAGATATAAGAAAAGCCTTTGAAGGAATTCTGATACCGCTCGGAAAAGCAGATCAAAAGCTTCTTCCGGCAAGAATGGATATGGCATTCCGAAGAAAAATCGTCAGTCAAATCAACAGACTTAACAAAAATAAGCTTTGCCGAAAAATTTACGTTACGGATGTTGTTCCCATCCCTAAAAATAACTTTGAAACATGGAATGATGACGGCAGAGAATGGCGTGAATCGGTTTTAATGTGCAGCACGCTGGAGCGTTTCGAATCAACCAAAGACAACGAGGTTCAGCATGAGATATACCGTAAAAATTCATATCTCAGAATACTTCAGTCAAGACACGTTCGCCTCGCCGATCAAAAAGAAAAAAAGAAAAGCTATTATAACGATATGTTAAGAATAACCT
>CAKSYX010000057.1 GCA_934525065.1 uncultured Eubacteriales bacterium | reverse complement strand
ACGCTCGTCCGACAGATCATCGAATGCGTAGTGGTGGAATCAAAAGAGAAAATCAAGGTGGTCTTTATCGGCGGCACTGAAATCGAGATGACGCTGTAAACAGCCTTGAAAACAGAAACGGAGTGATGTAGAATGATTGTGACGAGTGTTCAAATCAAGACAGCGAAAACGCAAAAACATCTCTATTGTCTTGTCTTCACACGTCAAAAAGCCTGTAATTCCTTGCATTTCAAGGGATTGCGGGCTTTTTTGCTTTCCCTCCCCTCTTGAAAAATATCCGCTAAAATACGCAAAAAACGGTAAAAAATGTACAGTAGGTGTGTCAAATGTGTGTCAAAAGTGTACTTGAAAATTACCGAAAACAGCATACCGTTTATTCCCCTCATCAACGATGCCTTTGATATATGATATCGCCGACAAACAAACCCAATGTCCTTTGTCTGTCTGTATAATTTGACAGAATTTATTTTTGTTGAATTTTCATGTGGTAAATAGCGTTTGTTTTGTGTTATACTATCCATGGCGATTGAGCTCCTTTTCGTTAGGTTTTGTTGTGGTGACTATATTCTAACGGACTCGATCGCTTTTTTCTATATCTTTTTTCATTTCAGTCTCACATCTATTGTAAACCTACACACTGCGGCAGATATATTGCATGGAAATAATTGACCTCGGGGAGCGGATGTGATATAGTTAGGCTGAAGAGTAATATTTGCTCCCGTGGGGTGTTTTCATGAACAAAAAGGTAATGGTCGGAATGAGCGGCGGCGTTGACAGCGCAGTCAGTGCATATCTGCTTTTAAAAAACGGCTATGAGCCGACAGGCGTAAATTGCAGATTTTTTGACAACGGCGATGCGTTTATCAAAGAAAAAACCTGCTGTTCGCTTGAGGATTCAAAGGACGCACGCAGCGTTGCATATAAGCTTGGGATTCCGTTTTATGTTTTCAACTTCACCGATGACTTCCGCGAAAAGGTTATCGGAAACTTCATTGAGGTATACACAGAGGGCGGCACACCGAACCCCTGCATTGAATGCAACCGCTTTTTGAAGTTCGACAAGCTTCTTAAGCGTGCGCTTGAGCTTGACCACAGCTTTGTTGCAACGGGTCACTACGCAAGAAACGAATTTGACGAAATTAGCGGAAGATATCTGCTTAAAAAGGGCCTTGACGAAACAAAGGATCAAAGCTATGTACTTTATATGCTGACGCAGTTTCAGCTTGAGCACACGCTGTTCCCGCTCGGTTCACTGAGAAAAACCGAGGTACGCGCAATTGCAGAAGAAAACGGTTTTGTCAACGCAAAAAAGCATGAAAGTCAGGACATTTGCTTTGTACCCGACGGAGACTACGCGGCCTTCATTGAAAAAAGTCTCGGCAGAGCCTTTCCCTGCGGCAATTTTGTTGACCGTGAAGGAAATGTACTCGGCACTCACAAGGGCATAATCCGCTACACCATCGGTCAGCGCAGAGGGCTTGGCCTTTCGCTCAAAGCACCGCTATATGTTCTTCAAAAGGACGCGCAAAACAACCGCGTTGTGCTCGCGCCCGAGGAATATCTTTTTTCAAAGGGCCTCTTCGCGAAGAATATTAATCTCATAGCCGCAGAAAAAATAGACAAGCCGCTGCGCGTCAAAGCGAAGGTTAGGTATAAGCAGGGCGAGCAATGGGCAACGGCTGAACAGGTTGACGAAAACCGCTTCCACGTTGAGTTTGACACTCCTCAGCGCGCCTTTGCAAAAGGTCAGGCCGTTGTTCTCTATGACGGCGACATTGTTGTTGGCGGCGGAACTATTGAGTAAAAGACAAAAACGTTCGGTTTGCCTGAAAACAGGCTGATTGCCGAACGTTTTGCTGTTTGATTTGGACAAAAAACACGCCTTGCTTTTGTTTAAAAATTCGGTTGACAAATTAAACAAAATGGCGTATCATGTTCGTAATAGTAGGCAGAAAGGATTTTTCGATGGTCGAGCTTTCATCACTTTCCGACAGAGAGCTTGTTTCTCTTTGCCGAAAAGAAAACAACGCCGACGCCTGGGATGAACTTTCAAGGCGGTATCTGCGCGTTGCAAAGGCGGTTTCCGCTTCCTTCGGCGGTTCGCTCATTGAACACGATGACCTCATTCAGGAGGGAATCATCGGCTTCCTGACCGCTGTCTGTTCTTACGACGGCGAATCCGGAACGCAGTTTTCCGCCTATGCAAAAGCCTGCATTAAAAACCGTATGCTTTCCGCTCTCGGCGCGGCAACAACCAAAAAGAAGGTTCCCCCTTCTGCCCTTGTTCCGATTGAAGAAAATGCGGACGTTGCTTCGGATTTGCTTTCGCCCGAAGAAGCGCTCATTTCAAAAAACGAGGCAGCGCGGATTTCCGAGCTTATCCGTTCCGAGCTCACCGAAAGCGAAAGAGCTGTTTTTGCTCTCCACTTTCTAGGGAGCGGCTACCGCGAGATTGCCGAAAAACAAGGCATGAGCGAAAAAGCGGTTGACGGTGCCCTTCAAAGGGCGCGCAAAAAGCTGCGCAAGGCTCTTTACAACTGAAAAAGACCGGGGCAAGACCTCGGATATATGCCCGATAGCTTAAAGTAGAGCGTTGATTTCAAAGGGGCGGTGCAATTCCGGCGAGGGCAAAATTTTTAAGCGAGGTAATAATCATGTACCAAGACAAGACAATCGTATGCAAAGAGTGCGGCAAGGAATTCGTTTTCACCGCCGGTGAGCAGGAATTCTACGCAGAAAAGGGCTTCCAGAATGAGCCCCAGCGCTG
>CAKSYX010000056.1 GCA_934525065.1 uncultured Eubacteriales bacterium | reverse complement strand
TGACCATAACCAATTGTTTGAATCGGTTCTCATTTTCCTCCATTTTTACCTGTCCTTTGTTCGGTTTTGAGGGTACAATGTTTATTTAGTCTGCTCAATAGAGCGGGCTTTTTTTATTTCTTCTTAAAACACAATGTTGACAAGACAGAACCGTTACTATATACTTGAAGCAGTGATAGTTTACGTCGTGAATATACCATTAAGAAATACAGGAGAAAGAGATGAATTTAAAAATCGTAAATCAGACTTATGACGACTCGCTGAAAATTGCCTTCAACGGTGAACTGCTCTGCCTTGAAGCGGGGCAGACGGTAACAATAACGGCTTCACAGCCGACTGTGAATATCGGCGTTATTCCCGGTGAAGAGAATCAGGTTTTGATTAACTGGCTTTTTGCAAAGATGGACGGATTCATTGACGCAGATCATGTGATAAATTCGCTTGTCTGTACCGCCGATGCTGTGATAAGCAGTACCGATGACAATGCCGTGCTTGTGCTCAAGGATCTCAGATACCGCGATGACAAGTATGGCTATATATATGATTCGGTGTATTTTGACTGTCACTTCTGTGACGCGGCCGCTGTCGTGTATCACTTGAAGGATTTTACTGCGGCGAAAAAGCGGGCGTGGCGCTTATACGTTTTTCTTTTCTCTTTGCTGCCATTTTACATCGTTGATTTTGCGCTGACTTTGTGGCTCAAAGATTTATGGTTCCTTGCACCGAGCGTACTGTTTGTATTTTTGTTTTCAATACCGAGCTTCAAACGGGCGGCTAAGCTGAAAGTGTTTTATAGCGACGCTTATGCAGACAGTGCTTTGAAAGAGAAAGCTGAAACTTTGAAGATGAACGACGGTGAGGAGGTTAGCTCACAGCCGACTGATTTTATCGGCCGCTTTGTATACAAAACTATGGATTGTATTTTCAATAGGAATAAAAAGTGATTGCAAGAATATTAGCAGTGGTCAGAATCATCGCAATATTGTCTGACAGTCAATCGAACGCCGATAAATTGTTGCATTGGTTTTAAATATGTCACAAAATTTCGTAAGAATATTAAGAAAAATTAAAACGCACAAAATCCTGTAACATTTTTGCATTTTTTGCAACTATATATGTAGTGACAGATAAATATTAAATATTTGTTGTGTCACTCAAAACACCTACACTTTCCTTTGACCTTGCCCCTGCCGTGGTGCAGCACATTGCTGGATCGCGGCAGGGGCGCTGCATTTTCTGCTTGTATTCTTGACAGCGAATACAAAGTCTGCTACTATTAGGCGGAAGCAAAACAGGCTGCCGCATAGTATAAAAGCGGAACATTACGGAGGCATTATGATCGCTATACTTGTTGTAATTTACGTTGTTTTTATTTCGCTGGGCCTTCCGGACTCGCTTTTCGGTGTTGCGTGGCCGGTTCTCGGTGTAGAGTTCGGTTTGCCGTACTCCTTTGCATCGGTTTACAGCACTATCGTCGGCGTATGTACCGGCGGTGCATCGTTCGTTGCCGGCTTTGTGATAAGAAAATTCGGAACGCCGCTGGTTTCGCTCGTCTCAATAATCCTGACGGCGGTTGGTCTTATAGGAATCAGTCTTTCGCCGAATATTTGGGTAATGATTTTTTTTGCAATCGTTCTCGGCTACGGTGCGGGCGCAATTGACACAGGCCTCAACAATTATGTTTCGCTTCATTATAAGGCGCAGCATATGAACTGGCTGCACTGTTTTTGGGGAATCGGCGTAACGGCTTCACCGATGATCATGTCTGTCTTTCTCGGTGGCGAGGAAGGTTCGTGGCGCAACGGCTACCGCGTTGTTGCAGCGATTGAGCTTCTCATTGGTGTTGTTGTGCTTTTTGCGCTGAAAAAATGGCGTTCGCTTGATATGAGCGCAAAGGTTTGGCAACCGAGCGAGGAAAAGTCAGAAACGAAAACAGGTGAAAAGCCGCACATATTCAAAATGCGCGGAATGATTCCGAGCATCCTTTCGCTTGGCTTTTACTGCTCGATGGAGTTTATGCTCGGAACATGGGGAGCCAGCTATTTTGTCAATGTTTTTTCGCTCGGTGCCGATGTTGCCGCAAGGTATGTTTCAATGTATTTCTGCGGAATCATGCTAGGGCGTTTTCTTACGGGCTTTGCGTCGATGAAGTTTAATGATAAAACGGTGATTCGCGCCGGACTTACGATTATGCTTCTCGGCTTTTTGATACTCGTCTTTCAGTATAAGCCGCTTATGTTTCCGGCCCTTTTACTCGTCGGGGTCGGCTGCGGACCGATTTTTCCGAGCATACTTCACTCGGTACCGGAAAGGTTCGGCACTGAGTTTTCCGCCGATATTACCGGTTTCCATATGGGCGGTGCGTATGCAATAGGTTTTGCGGTTCAGATGACGTTCGGCTTCGTTGCCGCGGCAACAACGTTCAGAATTATGCCGTTCGTACTTATAACTCTTTGCGCCTTGTGCATATGTATGAACGAAACCGCAATCAGAAAGATTGAAAGAAAATTGCCCGTCAGAGGGTAATTCATTAAAAAAATGTTAACAATGTGTTGACAAGGGTATGAAATTGATATAGTATTATCATACGAGTTAAGAGAAGGAGGTGCCGGTATGGACGAATTGCAGATGAGAATTGAGCAGGTCATTGCTCTTATTAAGCTTTTGCGCGATGTAATCGGTGTTATTGCGGATTTTTTGCCTGACGGTGCTTTTGACTTTGAAGACTCCAACAAAAAGCCGTTCTTTTCATTTTTATCGAAGTGATCATTTTCTGTAAATCTGAAAAATTTTCTTGAAAAAGGATTGACAAACGCGCTTATTTTTGGTATAGTGTACGAGTCACTGCGAGGCAAACAGCAGTTGATGTGGGAGCATAGCTCAGCTGGGAGAGCATCTGCCTTACAAGCAGAGGGTCACAGGTTCGAGCCCTGTTGTTCCC
>CAKSYX010000055.1 GCA_934525065.1 uncultured Eubacteriales bacterium | reverse complement strand
CATTTGCCTTTTATTTTATCATAAAACTGTAAACGATGTTATTGCACTGGTTGTAAACTATCTTATTACACTATACAGCTTGAGGCCCCCGTGAAGTTAGATTTTAGATTGCCGCTTTGCGGCGCAAAACAAAAACCGGACGGAAGGAAACCCTTACGCGTCCGGTCAAATTCATTTCAATGAGCTTTTAAGCCGAAACATAGTTCAGCGGATTCTGTTTTGCGCCGTTGTAGCGAATTTCAAAGTGCAGATGCGGGCCGGTCGAGTTGCCGGTCGAGCCTGCGTTTGCAATGTGCTGACCCTTTGAAACCGACTGACCGGTTGAAACGGCAAGCGACGAGCAGTGGCCGTAAAGCGAGGAGAAGCCGTCGCCGTGGTCGATGATCACATAATTGCCGTAACCGACAGTGCTGTAAACCGCCGCAATGACCGTTCCGGCTCTTGTTGCGTAAATTGCTGCGCCCTGGAAGCCGCCTCCGGTGATGTCGATTCCGCCGTGGAAGCCCCAGCCCGAAATGCTTGCGCTGCGGTTGCCGTATCCGCTGCTGATATAACAGCTGCGCGAAACCGGGAACACCCAGCTTGCGTTTGAAGAAATGCTCGGCTCGGGATTTGTGTTGGTCGAGGCTCTGTCACGGATTATCCTGTCAATCTCTGCGTCCGCGGCCTCTTTCTGAGCCTGAAGCTTTTTGATGTAGCCTTGGTAAAGCGCGCTGCTCTGGTCGATTTCGCTTATAAGCGTGCTGACCTTTTTGTGGCTTGCCGAAAGCTGATTCTCGGTTGCCTTGTATTCGTCCTGCTTTGTTTTAAGCTCGGTCTTTTTTTCAACGCTCTTCTGCTTTGTTTCCTCAACGGCGTCCTGCTTTTCCTGAAGCTTCTGCTGAGAGGCGCGAAGCTTTTTGATCTTTGCGTTGAAGTCGTCAATAACGCGCTTTTCGTTTTCCGAGGTGCGCTTCATCCATTCGAGGTGGGTCAAAAGGCTTGCAAGGTCGTGCGAGCCCATGAAAAGCTCCATTACCGAACGGTCGCCGTTGACGTATGATGAACGCAGCAGGGCAGAAAGCTCGCCCTTTGCCGAGTCGATGCTCTCCTTGTTTTCCTTGATTTCTTCCTTTGTTTCGGCAATTTCGTTGCCGAGCTTTTTGAGCTGCTTGTTGAAGGCGGCAATCTCGCTGTCAATCACCTTGATTTGAGATTCAATGGTATTCGCCTTGACCTGAACCGCTTCAATCTGGCTTTCAAGCGTGTTGAGGTATTCCTCATTTTTTTCCTTCTTGCTTTCAAGCTCATTGAGCTTTGCTTTGTTGTCTGAAATTTTTCCGTTTATTTCGTTGATCTGCTGCTGAAGCTCTGCCTGAGTGGCAGCTTTTGCGGTCGTAAGAGAGGGAGAAACGCAGACCAACGAAAGGAAAAGGAGCGTCAGACTTAAAAACAACGCGAGAGTTCTCTTCATTCAAAACACATCCTTTTTATGAGAATATAATCGAAAAATCGGGAAATTCAATGTCGTTTCAAGGGTACAAAAGTACCCGCAATTACATATACCGTAGTCCATTATACTAAATTACGGTTAAAAAATCAAGTGCACCGCCCCGTGGGCCGAAAATGCTTTGCGTCTGTCAAAAACAGCAGTCCGCAGCCGAGCCGGATTTGGTACAAAAAGAGGCTGATTTGACAATTGTTCCGCCGTGTGTTAAAATGCAGGCAACAAAGAGGGCATACAAAGCTGCTGCCGAACGCTTGGCGCAGTGAATGCCGGGCAAAAAAGGGGAAACAATGAGGCTTGATTTTTGGAATAAAAGAGAAAAGACCCACGCCGATATGCGCCGCGAGGATAAGGTCGGCAGGCTGTTAAACAGCAAAAAGCTGATTGCCGTTTTTATTGGGATCGTTATTCTGATTGCGCTCGTTTCGGTTGCGACTCTCGTCTCGGAATTTGGCGGAAACAACGCCGAAACGCTGTCGATGACAGACGGCGAACCCGTTGTTGCGGTGAACAGCAGTACAGCCGAGAGCATGAAGGGCAGCTTCCTGCTCACCGTTGTGAACGACAGTGACCGCACGGTGCGGCTTGTTGCTCTGATAACGGCAGACAGCGAAAGCGGCAGCGTTGATGTATCGTACATTCCGTCCGAGCAGACTTGTTCGGTTGCGGGCTCCGAGGGTACGATCTCCGACCACTTTAAAAATACCGGCAAAGACGGCCTCATTTACGCTGTTCGCGCCTGCGGGGCGAATGTTGACCGGTATGTGATGGTTGATGAAAGCAATCTGCTTTCGCTTTTGAAGCTCTTCGGCGAACAGACTGTTGATGTCAAAAACGAGATTCGCCACGAATACAAGGGTGTCAGCTATATAATAGAAAAGGGAAGTCAGACCTTCTCGGCGGAAAATCTTGAAAAATATTTTATCTATCTTTGTGACAGCCGCGCACAAGGCAGCGAGGAGCTGACCGGTTTGCTTCTGCGGCTTCTGAAGCTTTCATTCAAAAACAACGGCGATGACACCGCTCAAAAGAGGTATGATGAGTTCGTTAATCTTGTGAGCACCGACATTTCGGCGATGGATATTGCACATTACGGACCGCTGCTTGAAAGATTCGGCGAAGGTGAATGAACAGAGAGCCTCATGCCTGATTTACGGGCGTGGGGCGTTTTTGATAAAGGGCCTTGCAAATTTTGCCCGGAGAAGCTTTTGAACGTTTTTCAAAAACTTTTCAAAAAAGTTTGAAAAAACGCTTGACATTTTGTGAAAGGAGTGGTAATATAAGCGAGCTGTTTACGAATACGCAGGCAGCGATTGAACCTTGAAAATTAAACAACGATGAAAAGGAACCCGAGATTTTTCAAGAAGAGTTTAGTGTACTTTTCAACAGTAATTACGGAGCTATGCGAGTAGCGAAGTGATAAAAGATAAGAACGATACGTCAGTATTGTTCATGAGCGATTAAGCTCTGAAATAGGTTGAGACGAGTTGAGAGACTTGTTTT
>CAKSYX010000054.1 GCA_934525065.1 uncultured Eubacteriales bacterium | reverse complement strand
CCTTCAAGGGCGATTACAGCGGAACAAAAAAGCTCGGCTTTTCAATCGTGCCGAAGCTCAGCACCGACAGCACAAAGAACACCGTGACCGTTTCATGGACAAAGGTTCCGGGAGCAAAAACCTATAAGGCCGCGCTTTACAACGGCAAAAAGCTCGTCAAAAGCGTAAGCACCTCAAAAATGAGCGCAAAGTTCACGTCTCTCACCCCGGGCACAAGCTACACCGTAAAGCTCACCGCCCTGAACGGCAAAAAGACGGTTACCTCGGCAACAGCCAAAATAAAAACCGCGGCGAAAATCAGCGGTAAATACAAAACAACCAAGTTCAACGATATCGTTTCAAAAGGAACATATCTCATGACCTTCACAACGAATGATAAAGAGCTTGGAGATACCCCGATAACCGTTGCGGCAAAAAACGGCAACACCTATGTCAAAACCAAATTTGAGGGCATGGACTGCAAAATGATCATCCTCGCTCCGAAGAAGGGCAAAAAAAATCCCACCGCTTATCTGGTTATCGACAAATTTAAGGTTTATGCAAAAATGCCCTCGGATGCACTCCAAGGAATTGACATGGACAGCTTCGTAAGCTTCAGCGAGCCTGTCGGAAAAATCAGCGTTTCCAAAGTGAAGCAGGGAAAAAAGACACTCACGCGTGAAAGTTTTAAGACGAAAGACGGAACAAAAACAGACCTGTATTTTGACGGAGATACCCCGGTCAAGCGCGTTGAAACCGGAAAGGACGGAACAAAAACCGTCATAAACATTTCAAAGTTTTCAACAAAGGTTCCGGACTCACTCTTCAAGGTTCCGAGCAATTACCGGTATATTTCTCTCTCCTTCCTCTCCGCCTTTTGATTTTCGGCACACGCGGCGTTATCACCTGACTTTTTAAACTCGACCGACCCTGCCCCGCTCTTCACGGGCAGGGTCTTCGTTTTCCGTGCGGCGTCTTTTTTACAAAAAGGTCTTGACAAGTGCCCTTGTTTGTGATAGTATACTTTGGCAAAAACAAATGCGCCAATAGCTCAGCCGGATAGAGTGTTTGGCTACGAACCAAAAGGTCGGGGGTTCGAGTCCCTCTTGGCGCGCCATAGAAGCTTCGATGTTTTATCGGAGCTTTTATTTTTATCAGAAGCTTTTATTTACCCGAACTCCTTTTCCCAAGAGGGACTCGAACAAGGAGGGAGGAACGAAGTGACGAAAAAAAACAGTCCGGTGGACTGTTTTTGCCGACGTGGCAACGAGCAACGCGAGGCGATAGGTGCGGCAGCACCGGGACAAAGTCCCTCTTGGCGCGCCAAAGAAGCTTCGATGTTTTTATCGGAGCTTTTATTTTTACCCGAACTCCTCAACATTTTCTTTTACGGGGTGCTTTATGAAACGCAAACAACACGAAAAATACATTGCACTCAACCCAAATAATCTCCTTTGCCTTCTCATCTTTCTGCTCATTCTTGCCTTTTCGGCCTTCACCGTTCATGAGCGTGAGTTTGGCTTTTTGATAATTTGGGGTCTGTTTCTCCTTGTGCCGATTGCCGCGTTTTTTCTTTCGCCGCTGTATTATGTGTTTGACGAAACTGCGGTAACGATCGTTTACCATTTCAAGCAGCGCGAGGTCATTCGCTGGAGCGATATCCGCGAAATACAGTCACACGGCAGCTGGTTCTTCAGAAACTCAGGCCTCCCCACTTATACGCTTTATTATCCGGCAAGGGAAAAGCAGCCGTTTTTCTTTCGCGGTGAGGTTTCAAAATCGGTTCGGACAACAACGCTTATCAAAAAATATTACAACAAAAAGATCGACTGAATAAAAAAACACCCCCTCCGTTTTCGGAAAGAGCCTGAAAACAATTTTTCCCGTGTTTTCTTCCACGGTGAAACGCGAACGGGTTGAGAGTTTTTTCTGTGGCTGTCAACAGCCATTAAAAGCACGGACTTTGGAAAAAGCGATTGCCATTTACCTGTTGGTGTAGTATAATCCTCTTGAAGTAATTATAAGGAGATTTAGTATGTCAAAGTTTCAGGAAAAACTTGCAGCAGAAGGATATTGCGACAGTCGCTGTGCCGGCTTCTGCGCAACGGCGACTTCCCTGCCGAACGGCGAATACGGCGCTGTCCTCTTGTGCGTAAAAGGACACACACTTAATATCTACGATATCGACATAAAAAGCAATGTCGGCGCCTTGTTATATCAGATCGACTTGAAAAAAATTTCCGGCTTAAAAATCAAAGCCGGTTTTCTCAGTCAGTATCTTAAATTTAACCACCTCAACTTTGGGTATTCATTCACAAACTTTGTCGGAGTAAAACCCGCGCTGAAAGTCATTGCAGAAGAAGCCGCAAAACGCTGACGGTCAAAGCTTAAAAACAGCTGCGCTCAGATTCAATTTGACAAAAGCTCTATAAACGCGAAATGACCCTTGACTGCGCCTTTCTTTACAGGCTTTTTTGCAGTCAAGGGTCATTTCTGTGAGCTCTTAGTATCTAACATCTTGGATACCTTCGCTTTCTGCGGATTTTCGATGTCGTTTCCTTCTCGTCTTACGCAGGATGCACTGTTTTGTTTTCTTTTTCCCGTAAGCAGGGGGACTGATGATCTGCCTAATAGAATTTCGGTTGCGACATCTCAGGATGATTTTTTCGGTTTTGTTCGTTTTGATTTTTGTTTTCAATCTATACTGACTTTTCGTCCGGCATTGAGAACCCTGTCATCATTATTTGTTATAAGCTCCGCATTGTTCTCGGCTTTAGGATTGAGCTGTCAATTTTTTGTTTCCCGTTTGAAAAGCGTTTGTTTTGAGCGTTCGCTTCAAGCCGTTTAAAGCGGTGTCGACTTTCAAAATATACGGTGGTTTGTTCTCATATGCGGGCTGCGAAAAACCTTTGACCTTGCCTTTTTAACTTACCTGTTATTTGTTGCTGTCTACGATATCGTATATTACAAAAATCAAAGAACAACCGAAATTTTACCTGTACACCGGTATCATTCCTTTCCTTCCGGGGGGCTTTCCCTCCGGTATTTCCCGAAAACCTTTTCCGGGCTTTGCGATTACCTGTACATCGGTATCACCCTTTCTGTCTATAATATAGCAGACCCTCTCCCCTTTTTCAATACGCATTTTTAACGAAGTAAACGCCTTTTGTTTGTGCAATAAATAGAAAATCATTCAACAATCAAATATTTTTATATATATTATTGACAATTGATTTTGAAAGTGATATCCTTAGAGTGTTGGGGTCTCGAAAAGCGGCATTCACTGCTTATTCGGGGCTCTTTTCGTTTGAACTCAAAAAGGGGCTGTCGCATTTAGCGCAGACCAAAGAGCAAAACAAAAAGAAAAAGACTATATTTCACGAAGCTTATCAAAA
>CAKSYX010000053.1 GCA_934525065.1 uncultured Eubacteriales bacterium | reverse complement strand
AACATGGCAGCGTTGGAGTGTGAAGAATGAAACCGACTGTGATTGACCCGAAAACGACCACCCGCGCGGCGGCGTTTGACCTTTGGATGAACGCGCCGAACCCTATGGTGACCTTTTTCAAAACGCTGGATGTTACACCGCTTGTGAGATTCGGCCGCAAGCGCGGGCTGAAATTCAATATGCTTCTCTGCTGGTGTATCGGCAAGGCTGCCGGCGAGATCAAGGAGTTTTATACTCTCCCTGTTGGGCGCGAGCTGCTGCAATATGACAGCATTGCGGTGAACACTATCGTAAAAAACAAAACCGGTGAGGTCAGTTCCTGCGATGTGCCGTTTTCCGCCGATCTTGCGCAGTTCAACGCTGACTACCTGCGGCTGACACACGAAGTAGCGGAAAGCTGTGAAAACCACGACCTGACAGACAGCATGGTCATCGGCACCTCCGCCATTGTGGATACCGAAATTGACGGGGCGGTCGGCATGAACAGCGGCATTTTCAACAACCCGTTTATCATTTGGGGCAAATATCATAAGGGGCTTTTCAGGACGACGCTGAAGCTGTCGTTCCAATTCCACCATACCCAGATGGACGGCGCACACGCAGGGCGGTTTCTTGAACGGCTTCAAGAGTACATGAACGGAATACACACATGATGAATTTTGAAAACATTTTTACACCGTACAAAGCGCGAAAACTAACAGAGGCTGATGTTCCCGACATCTTGGGCTTATATTTAGAAAACGCGGAATACTTTAAGCATTGTCCTCCGAGTCCAAGCCGCAAAACGGTAAAAGAAGATTTGGCCGCTTTACCCCCGGCAAAAGAAGCGGCAGACAAATATTTTATCGGCATTTTTGACGGTACTTTTCTTGTTACTGTCCTAGATCTGATTGACCGATACCCGGATAGCCGAACTGCTTTTATCGGGCTTTTTATGGTATCGAAAAGCTACCAAAGACAAGGTATCGGAACTTATATTGTAAAAGCACTGTCGCAGACACTGGGGGCAGACGGATACATGCGCATCAGACTGGGGTATATTAAAACCAATTTATCCGCACGGAGCTTTTGGCTCAAACAGGGCTTTCAGCCAACCGGGGCAGAATCTGCGAGAGAACACTATACGGTTATCGAAGCAGAAAAAGGACTGTAGTTAGTCGACTATGCCGCATATTGGAAACATTCTATAAAATAGCCGTTTTCAAGCATTATCGCCTGAAAACAACCCTGTTTGATAAGCTTATATACAGTCTGACGGGTGATACCCAAAATGTCCTGTACTTCCTCTACCGAGTAACTCTTTTTGGAAAATGTACCGCCATTTAATTTGCGGACTTTATCTTCAATCGACATAGTTTTCCACCTCCTCGATTTCCTTGACCTTGGTATATTTGGTCTGTGAACCGTACCATTTATCGAAACTCTCCTTTTTAATACGACGCTTGCCGTCAACCCATATAAACTCAACGATACCGTCATTCATCAGGTCGTTTGCTGTACTCCTCGGAATGCCAAGCACCTTTGCGACAGTAAGAGGAGAGAGCGTTTTGCCGTATTTCTTGCCGGGTCTTTCACCGTTCACTTTTTCATAGTGGAATTGACCTGAGTACCAATCTTCAAAGCTGTCCACATCAACCCTCATTTTGCCCATAACCAAGTAAGTCTTAAAACGGCATTGATTGATGAGTCGATATGTTGCGGTCTTTCCAAGTCCGAGTATCCTCATCACATCGGGTACGGACATAGTCTTTTTGTCCTGATAGGTTAAAACTGCCTTTATGACCTTTTTGTTTTCCTCAACGCTTTTCTTCGAAGCTCTGTATTCATTTCCGACACGGTATGTCTTGAATATACCGCAGTTCATAAGCTTCAAGGCTTCTTCTTCGGTAACGGAAAGCAGCTTGGATATTTCCTTTACGGAGTAGGCTTCCCACCGAGCTTCCTCCTGAAGCTTTTCGTCGCTGAACAGCTCTGCCAAGCGCTCGTTTTCCTCTTTTAGATTGAATAGCTCCACTCTCTCATTGAACATATTAACAAATGCCATCTTCAGTTCCTCCTTCCTTACCATCAAGCCAGTTATCAAAGCTCTTTTTTGATATTCGATACTGACCACCGATACGAACATAATGAAAACACTTACTTCTCAGCAATCTATATACAGAAGTTTTGCTGACCTTCAGAATGTTTCGTAGGTCATCTACTGTATATGCCCGGTTGTCATTCCCAGCCGGCACGAATGTATCCTGCTTATGGTTTATTTCTCTGTTCATTGCATTTACCTCCGATTTAATAATTGTCACTCTGACTACCATATAGCCAATTGACTTGGCTATATGGTACTTAAAATCGGAGTTTTTGTTAATTATGCGACCGGCTCAATCGCATACTTGACAGTCGGAGCTTTCGTTATCAATATTATCGAGCCAACGGTCAAAGCTCTTTTTCGATATTCTGTAATGACCGCCGACCTTTACAAAATGGAAAACGCCTGAGTTCACGAGAGCATAAGCGGTGTTCTTTCCAATATTGAGAATGTCCATTATTTCTTCGACGGTATAAACCCTTTTTTCATAACCGGAACTATATTCGGAAGCATTTGGCTGTTTATTCATTGCTTCAATTTTATCTTCAAACATTGCCGCTGCCTCCTGAACCGTTATGACGGTGCTTTTTGAAAATCATATACTCATAGCCATAGCCAACCTGACATTTATCGCACACATCCTTTTCCGACTGAAAAGGGTCAAGTCTTTTTACGATGTTCTCAGGGATAGATTGAAACTCGCTTCTGCAACGAGGGCAAAGACTCAATACAATTCCTTTTCGCTCACTTTTGGGTTTGATGGGGATACCAACCGCAAATTTTAATCCACGCCTGATTTCATTGATTTTACTGGAGTCGCTTATCCTGCCGACAAAATTATCAAGCTCGGTGGCTTTATCAACAGTTCGAAGTTGTTCGAGCATAACCATTGACGGCTCTTTCAATCCGCAATCAGTATCCAGTTCAATGTGCGTATTCATAGCTGTTTTCTTCTTAACGGCAGTAATAGCCGCAACAACAACTGTGGGACTATTTTCATTCAAACGATTTGTTTGAACCACAAGTACGGGTCTTATCCCCGATTGAACGCTACCGTTGGTAACACCCAAATCACAGTAATAAATATCGCCCCATCTGACATTCTTAAAATCCTTTTCTTTCATATGTAAATCCTCGCTTTCGATGTTTGTGAGGGGCAATTCATATCCGGAATAGAATTAACCCCTTCACTTGTTTGAAATAGGAAAGCGTTTTTGGGGGGTGTTTTAGAAAAATTTCCTCAACTTTTTTATTGAACTGTTTATTGATTCCCTTACAGAAGTGAAATTGACGCCTTCTTCGTCAGCAATTCTCTCAAGCGTTTTACCATAGAAGAAGTATTTAATTACTCTGCGTTTCTGTGTTTCACTTAAATAACATAAAGCACTCCGAAGTATCTCAATACTTCCAGTTCCTCCATCATAGACTCATAGGTTCTTCCCATGCCTTAACCCTGTATGCCATCCTGTTGTCCTCCTG
>CAKSYX010000052.1 GCA_934525065.1 uncultured Eubacteriales bacterium | reverse complement strand
TGGAGAGTAAGCTTTAACCTCCATTAAAAGCACATCGGAATTATGCAGCTTGCACCATTCGGCAGTTGAATCGGGAGCTTCGGAAACAATAACCTGACAATCCTCCAGCTCCTGCATAAGCATTCTTTCCATATTGTGTGCATGAATAGTGCTTTGAATATCCAATACAATTTTTCTCATTCCCTCCACCGCCTTGTTACTCGTTTTTTCACTTATAATTGTACTTGTTTTTTTTTCGTTTGTCACTGGCATTTGTGCCAGTAAACTAACAAAAAATAATTGTTTTTTAATATTTTTTATTAAATAATCAAAATATCCTCGGCTTTTAAAACCGAGGATATTTTGATTTTATATTATTCATCTTTTAATGTTGTAACCATCAGCTTGTTTTCAATTGCAGTGGCAACCAGTGCTTCACGGCTTTCGAAGTCACCTTTTTCCACCATGTCGTCCAGATTCCATCGCACACCGTTTTTGGATATTCCGATTTTATCGGCGATTTCCTGATACGTCAGTCCGCGAATATACAAACGCAATATGTCAAGCTGACGGGGCGAAAAGTCTTTGGACATGGCTTTTTCCATTTCGACCGACGGAGATGAGGAAGGGAAAACCTTCTCTCCGTCAAGGGTTCTTTCTATAACAGCCAAAAGCTCCTGCGTTCCGTGGTCCTTATACCACAAGCTGTCTGTGGCACCGTTTTTCGCTTTGGAAAGGACTTCCGGATCAACCAATGATGTGACGGCCACTATTTTTATATCAGGAAATGCCTTCTTAATTCGCTCTGCGGCGGCGAGACCGGAGTGCTTGTGCTGAGTTTGTACATCCATAAGAATAAGCTGTATTGATCCGTTGCAGTTTTTCTCCGCCTCAAAAGCGTCGCGGTATACGCCTACAAGGCGAAAAGCATCGTTTGATTTCAGTCGCTCGGAAAAATGCTTTTGAATATATAGATCATCTTCAACCAGTATTGTATTTATCATAGCTTGTCTCCTTTTCCGGAAAAGTGAGCAGTAATGCGAAGCGTGGCTTGTATGCCGTGTGCATTTCGCCGCCGGCAGATTCTATGCTGCGGCGAAGCGATGACAGCCCGCTGCCCTCCTTAACGGGTTCTGACGGGGCAATTCCGTTGTTCGTTATCGTAATATCAAACAAATCATTTCGCTCAAGTATGCAGATATATACTTCATTGCCTCCGGCATGCCTGATACAATTTGTTACACATTCTTTCGCTGCGGCAACGGTAAGCTCTTCGGCAAGTGAATCGGCTGGAAGGTATCCGTTCACCGTTACCGTTACGCCGAGGAGCTTCGCCGTCTGAATAACTTCATCCATTGTTCCGCCGGCTGTTACCCGATCGCTTGTTAACACTGCGGTGGCTTTCTGTAAAGCTTCAAGCTTTTTGTCGGTGTTTTCATCGCTTTCAATTATGTCACGAATTGTCAGCAAGCTTCTTCCGATTGTGTCGTGAATATGTATTTTCAGGTCAAGACTTTCTTTTTCTTTTATATCATCGGCCATCCGTTCATACATTATTTGCAGCTTACGGTTGACCTCTTTCAGCTCTTCATTAATAACGGCTTGACGGACGTTGCCGTTATAAAGCTCAGTGACGTTATGTGCCGTCATTTGAAGCCAGTTGTCATCATTGTCAACGGTGATGTGCCGCTTTCGGAATTGCCAAACTGTTTTATCAGGCAGAATGTAGCAATCGCCGTTAACGGTGATGCTTTTATCGGGTTGCTCCAGCGCTTTTTCAAAATCTTCGGTGATTTGAAGCTCATGGCCGCTCAGCGCAAACGACAGACGGCGCATACGGTCATTGCAAAGAATAATACGCCCGTTCGGGTCAGCATAGCATAAGCCCATAGGCAGCTTGTCGGTGGCATCCTTAACGGAAAACGGGGAGAGCATTTTTTTTCGACGGCAGTACTCTCTCGGCAGAGCAACGGCGAAATGAACAGCAGCAAGTAAAATTACCGTAATAAAAATCTGCCAGGGAGCATCTAATAAGAACGCATCCTTGCCTTTTAACGGGTCTCCCTGAGTTACCGAGAACAAAAACGCAAGCAAAAATGCAAAAATCACAAGACTCGGCAAGTTGCAGAGCGATTTGGAGCGGTGAGATATTTGATATATAAAAAGCCCCAATTCAAGCACGGCTTCCAAGAAAAGCAGAAGCGGTATTAAGGCCTGCAAAAAAAACGGAAGCGAAGAAAAGGCACTCATACGCCGGCACCTCCCTCGAGAAAGAATACAAGATGCTGATATCCTTCGTCATCGTCCGTTTCATACCGTACTTTACCCTTGCACGCAAGTAAGGACAGGTCGGCTTTGCAGCATATATTTACCGATAAACGCAGCCCGTCAACGTCAGCAAGGCTTACTTGTATACCGGATATATTTTCAAGGTCTGATTCAATCACCTGTTCGTAAAAATCAAATATCGCCGCAGCCGATTTTCCCGGTAGCATGGAAAGCTCGCTGTCGGCAAAGAATGTGCTGCGCACGTTTAACAGCTTCAATGTTTGAAGCGACTCGGTGAAGGCTCTTATCAGTTCGGTTATTGCCACCTTATAGTCACGGTCGGTCAACAATGTTAAATGTTTGCGACGCTTAATATAGCTGCAAAGAACGGCAATTTCGGCAAGTAAAGTTTTTGCCCTTGCCGAATCTGTTTTATTTATTTTTTGATACTCCCTTGTAAGCACCGAGATTCTGTTGATTTGAGTTTGAGTTGCGCTTCGAAGCAAATCATACAAACGGTTCTGCTCCTCAATCTTTTGCCTTTTTGCCTCACGTTTATATTCATAACGCAGCAGATTATTGCGTTCGTTCAATTCCTCGGCAAGGCTTTCTGATTCCTCTTTGATTGCAAGCAGTGCAGACATATCCTCTGTCCAAACGGCATATCCTCCGTTCACGGGAATGGAATGAACCGTCAAGCCGTTTTCGATCGTCATGGGCCTGTGCACCGCCTTCATCATATCTGTTCTGGGAATCTGCCGTGCATTCAGTGCAGCATATCGAACATTGAAATCCTTATCGGTTACCACCGCAGATGTGCCGATCGAGGACGAGAACAAGTCAAAATAGCGGCTGTTTGAGTGGATAAAGCCGCAGGTAATGCAGCCTTCAAAACAGAGCATATACATAAGGCTTTGAAAGGCGGTTATATCACCGAAAAGCAATTTAAACCATTGCACATCCATATAATTAAGGGCAAGATAGACAAGTGACACAGCCATCGGCATTATCGTCCACAGCTGCCGTCTGCTGTTTTTCAGTCTGCATTTTATGACCATAACAACGAGTGCCGACATCATGCAAAAAATCTGCCAGCCGATCACAATAAAGCTGCCGATACCGTATCCGTTGGATTTGTCAGACCACACCTGCGCATCCTCAGGAAAAGTGAAAACAAGCTGATGCAGGTCGTTCGTAAGCACCAGGAGAAACAATACTCCCGAGATTATCCACAGTGCACAGGTTGCTTTCGGCAGACGGTAATCATCAGGCTTTCCGAGAGACATGGCAATGAGCAGAGCAAGTATCGGAATAAAAAG
>CAKSYX010000051.1 GCA_934525065.1 uncultured Eubacteriales bacterium | reverse complement strand
AAAAAGAAAAGCTTCTGCCCACTTTCAGACGCGGATTTTTTCTGCAAGGAGAAAGGCTTTCTTAATTCTTGGGTTTATAAAAAGCAGTTTGAACAACTTGCACAACATAAAAACAAACCTCAGCTTCGTACGGGGGTCGCCTGAGGCCCCCGTATCTAGATGCTAGATTTTAGATGTGTTTATTTTTATGCGGTGCAAACGGCAAGGCTTCATGGGCGGGTCATGCCCCGCCCGTACGATGCCGAGGTTTATTTTTATGCGGTGCAAACAATGAGGTTCATGGGCGGGACCTGTGCCCGCCCGTACGATGAAGCGCCTGTGTTTTACCCACAAACAAACACTGCAACAACGGAAATTTTTTGAAAACTTCTGCAACACTTTGCCCTCTAAAATTATCTAATCTTACGAAGCGCTTATAAATAAAAAATACTTTCCTGTAAGGAGGAACCAATATGAAAAACAAAAAGCTTGTTTCTCTCTTGGCAGTCATCTGCCTTTTTGCAGTCGCCGTTTCGACTTTTATCGGCTGCACAAAGAGCGCGGCCGCCGAAAATGAACCCACAGACACAAACGAAAACATAATCGCCGCACAAATCGCACAAATAATTTCCGCAAAGGACGGCGAATTGCTTGTTACCTCAGACAGCGGACTTTACTTCCTGAACGTTGACAAAAAAACATCGGTTTCAAAGGACGGAAAAGCTCTTGACGGAACCGCTCTTCGACCCGGAATGAAAATTCAAATTGCCTTTGACGGAAATATTCTTGAAACGTACCCGGCAAGAATCGCAAACGCCGATACGATCAAAATCACAGCGGAAGAGGATGACAAAATTTCTCTCTATTCCGAAGCGGTAAAGCACATTTTTGAAGAGCGTGAAGGCAAGGATTTTTACAAGGAAAAGCTTGAAATCGTTGCACTCGACCTTACGGAGCTTTCGAGCCTTTCAAACGCAGAAAAAAACGCCCTTGAATACGTTTTGCGCAACTACATTTACTCGCAGACCGAAGCCGACCTCATAAGAAGCAGCTATGAAGAGCTTTCCGAAAGCGGCAGGCTCAAGGACGGCGAATTTAAAGACGGTCTGATAATCTCAGTCAAAAGCGGCAAAAGCAAAAACAGCTTTTCGCTTTCGCTTCTTGCCGGAAGTCTCTGTGGTTACGGCTATGAAAAATGCACGGCAAAGCTCAATGGAGGCGAATGGAAAATCAGCTATGACGGCGCATGGGTAAGCTGAGAAGCGACGAACACATGCGACGAACACATAAAATTAAAGGGGACTGTCACACTGAGGACAGCCCCTTTTAATTTTGCTCTTTGGTCTGCGCAAAGCACGGCCGCTTTTTTATTCAAGCTCAAATGCGCCGGTGTAAAGTTTGCAGTAAACGCCTTTTTCTGCGATGAGCTTTTCATGGCTGCCGCGCTCGATAATTCTGCCGTGGTCAAGAACCATGATAACATCCGAGTTCTGAACGGTTGAAAGCCTGTGCGCAATCACAAAGACTGTTCTGCCGCGCATCAGCGCATCCATTCCGCTTTGAACCAGAGCCTCGGTTCTGGTGTCGATCGAGGAGGTTGCCTCGTCAAGAATCATTACCGGCGGGTCGGCAACGGCCGCTCTTGCAATTGAAAGCAGCTGCCGCTGTCCCTGCGAAAGGTTCGCTCCGTTGGCGGAAAGCATGGTGTTGTAGCCGTCCGGCAGACGCCTGATGAAGCCGTCCGCGTTCGCAAGCTTTGCCGCCTTATAGACCTGCTCGTCGGTTGCAGAGAGGTTGCCGTAGCGAATGTTTTCCATAACAGTTCCGGTGAAAAGGTTCGTGTCCTGCAAAACGATTCCGAGTGAACGGCGCAGATCGCTCTTTTTAATTTTGTTGATGTTGATTCCGTCATAGCGGATTTTTCCGTCAGCAATGTCATAAAAGCGGTTGATGAGGTTGGTGATGGTCGTTTTGCCTGCACCCGTTGCGCCAACGAACGCAACCTTCTGACCCGGCTCGGCGTAAAGGGTGATTCCGTGAAGAACGTCCTTTTCAGGCGTATAGCCGAAATCAACGTCATAGAATCTGACCTCTCCGCGCAGCTCGGTATAGGTCACACTGCCGTCCTCATGCGGGTGCTTCCACGCCCAGAGGCCGGTTCTTTTTTCGGCTTCTCTGAGATTTCCGTTTTCGTCCTTTTCGGCGTTGACAAGGGTAACATAGCCCTCATCGGCCTCCGACTTTTCGTCAAAGAGGTCAAAAATTCTTTCTGCGCCGGCGAGAGCCATAACGACCGAGTTGAGCTGCTGAGAAAGCTGGTTTATCGGCATAACAAAGCTCTTTGAAAGCTGCATAAAGGATGCAACCGAGGCAAACGTCAGGCCGCCGATTCCGTTGACGGAAAGCAGACCGCCGAGCACGGCAACAAGAACATACTGCAAATGGCCGAGGTTGTTGTTGACAGGACCGATAATGTTGGCGAACTTGTTTGCGTGGTAGGCATTTTCAAAAAGCTCGTCGTTCTTTCTGTCAAAGTCCTCTTTTGTTTTCTCTTCGTGGCAAAAGACCTTGATAACCTTCTGTCCGTTTATCATCTCTTCAATATAGCCGTTGACATCGCCGAGCGAACGCTGCTGCTTGACAAAGAACTTTCCGCTGCGCTTTGCAACCTGGCCGGTTATGAGCATCATAAGTGTAATGCTTATGACAACATACACCGTCAGATGCCAGCTGAGTGCACACATTGCGGAAAAGACGGCAACGACCGTGACGAACGAGGACATCACCTGCGGGATTGTTTGAGAGATCATCTGCCTGAGCGTGTCCGTGTCGTTTGTGTATCGGCTCATGACATCGCCGTGGGTGTGGGTGTCGAAATATTTTATCGGCAGCGTCTGCATATGGGCAAACATATCATCCCTGACGGTTTTGAGCACGCCCTGCGAAACAACAGCCATGATTCTGTTCTGGAGATACACGGCAATTATGCCGGCAAGATAGATGCAAGCCATTTTGACAATTGCACCGAAAAGCGGAGCAAAATTCTTTTCCTGAGCGGAGAGCAGCGGTTCAATGTAATCGCCGATGAGCGTCTTGAGGAACAGCGACGAAGAAACACTCGCCGCGGCGGAAATGCCTATGCAAACCATTACCGCAAGAAGCTTGAGCTTATTGCCCTTGAGAATATAGGCAAAAAGCCGCTTCGCCGTGCCCTTTTTGACCTTTTGCTTCGGTATACCGCGCATATTCATGTGCCTGCCGCCGGGACCTGCCGGAACTCTTGAAACTTTTTCTTCTGCCATTATTCTTTTCCTCCCTTCGTTTGAGAGTTATAGACCTCGGTGTAGATAGGGTCTTTGCCCAAAAGCTCCTCATGGGTGCCGATGTTCTCAATTTCGCCGTTGTCAAGAACGATTATCTTGTCGGCGTGCTCAACCGAGGAAATGCGCTGGGCGATGATGATTTTTGTGGTTTCCGGAATATATGATGCAAAGCCCTTGCGGATGAGGGCATCGGTCTGAGTGTCAACCGCGCTGGTCGAGTCGTCAAGAACAAGAATTTTCGGCTTTTTGAGCAGTGACCGCGCAATGCAAAGGCGCTGCTTTTGCCCGCCGGAGACGTTCGTTCCGCCCTGCTCAATATAGGTGTCGTACCCATCCTCAAACGTTTGAATGAAGGAATCGGCCTGAGCCAGAACGCAGGCCTCCCTCATCTCATCTTCCGTTGCATTCGGATTGCCCCAGCGAAGATTATCTTTGATTGTACCTGAGAAAAGGACATTCTTTTGAAGCACCATTGCAACCTTTTCGCGCAGTGTGTCAAGGTCGTAATCGCGGACATCGACTCCGCCGACGCTGACCGAACCGGTTGTGACGTCATAGAGCCTTGCAATGAGCTGAACGAGCGTTGATTTTGAAGAGCCGGTCGAACCGATTATTCCGACCGTTTCGCCTGATTCAATTTTGAACGAGGCATTTTTCAGGCAAAGCTTGTTTTCGTCATTTTTATAGCTGAAGCCGACGTTTTTGAATTCGACCGAGCCATCCCTGACCTCCATGACCGGGTGCTCCGGATTCTTGAGGCTGCTTTCCTGCGAAAGAACCTCGGAAATACGCTCGGCCGAGGAGCGCGACATGGTGAGCATGACAAAGATCATTGAAAGCATCATAAGATTCATAAGAATCTGCATGGCATAGGTGATGAGAATAACAAGTCCGCCGGTGGTAAGCCCCGCTTCGGGAACGTTTCCGGTTGAGACAATCAGCTTTGCGCCGAACCAGGAGATGAGGAGCATTGTTGAATAGGCCGCCGTCTGCATGAGCGGAGCGTTGAAGGCAAGCAGCTTTTCCGCCGAAACAAAGTCGGAATAAATGCTGTCGGAAACGGAATTGAACTTTTCCTTTTCGTGCTCCTCGCGAACGAAGGCCTTAACAACGCGGATTCCGTGGAGGTTTTCCGAAACGATGTTGTTGAGCTTGTCATAGGTTTTGAAAACGCGCTTGAAAATCGGGTGTGCATGGGTAACGATGAAATAAAGTCCGAGCGCAAGCAACGGCAGAACCGCAAGGAAAATGAGCGAAAGCCTTGCGCTGACCCTTATTGCCATGATAAGTGAAAAAACGATCATCAGCGGCGAACGTACCGCAATACGAATGATCATCTGGTATGCGTTCTGAAGGTTCGTAACGTCCGTCGTGAGCCTTGTGACAAGGCTTGAAACAGAAAACTTGTCAATGTTTGAAAACGAGAACGACTGAACGTTATGGAACATATCGCGGCGCAGGTTTTTTGAAAAGCCTGCCGAAGCGTAGGCGGCGTATTTTCCGGCAAGGGTACCGAAAACGAGCGACATTACGCAAAAGACCGCGAGCATTGCGCCGGTTTTTACAATGTAGTTCATATCCTTGAGATTTACGCCGTAGTCAAGCATTTTGCCCATGTAATAGGGAATAATAACCTCCATAACGACCTCAAGCGCAACAAAAAACGGCGTCAGCAGCGAGGTTTTTTTATATTCCCGGATTGATTTTGAGAGTTTTTTAATCATTGTTTTCCTCCTCTCCGATATTTTTCCTGATTTTTGAAAGCACCGTGAAGAACGTTTGAAGCTCTTCTTCGCTTATTCCCTCCTTGAGCTGTTCTTCAAGCTCGGCAAAGCGGCTTTCAATCTGCTCCTGAAGCTGAACGGCGCGGTCGGTGAGAACGATTCTTTTGAGCCTTGCGTCAAAGTCAACGCCCTCGCGGCGTATCATGCCGTTCTTTTCCATCCGCTGAAGCATCTGGGTTGCGCTGGAGCGGCGGATGTTACATTCCTTTTCAAGGTCGCGCTGAAAAATATTCCTGCCGCGGTTATGATAAAGAAAGCCTATCATCCAGCCGTGAGCACCGGTGAGCCTTTCAACGTTTTTGCAGGCCGTTTGCGGATCGTTGTCAATATGCCGTTTGATAAGCCGGGCACAGCGGTTCATTTCAAAGAAAATGTATTTATTTTTTTCCATTGGCTATCCTCCGTGTTTTATTTGTTAGGAAGCTAATTGTTAGCCTGCTAACATTTTGTGTATTATAATCGGTTTTTATTCATTTGTCAAGGGTTATAGACGATGGATGTTGGATTTCAGATGCGTTTTGTTTTTACGCTGTGCAAACGGCAACGCTTCTTAGATAATAGATAATGGATAATAGATATTTGCCGCTTTGCGGCAATCTAACATCCAACATCTACCTTCGTAGGGGCGGATTGTGTTCCGCCCATGCGCTTACCGTTTGCACAACATAAAAATATGCCTCGGCATTGTAGGGGGGTCGCTTGTGTCAAGAGTAACATAGTTTACAGGTAGTGCAAGCACATGGTTTACACATTTACAACCT
>CAKSYX010000050.1 GCA_934525065.1 uncultured Eubacteriales bacterium | reverse complement strand
GTTAAAAAACAACCTGAGATTAAATTTGAGGAAGTTGACAAGCTCGTAGATAAAGACCGTGGCGGATTTGGTAGTACGGGCACAGCGTAATCAGCCTTGACAAATATAATGCCTTGTTGTACAATAATAGCACAAGGTTATACGATGTCATCAGGCAAACCCCGTTTTAATCAAAAGTACAAATTTTAATATCACGTATGACCTTGAGGAAACCATTCCTTGAGGTCATTTTTTTAGCCTGAGACACGCGAAAAGCCTTGTAAATAGCCGTTTTTTTGTAAATAAAATGCGTGTTTTATTCAAATTATCTGTTAATTTCCGGAAAGTAAACTTTGCCTTTTGCAGGATAATGGGTGGTGTACGGTAACACCCCTTGTCATCAGGCAAACCCCGTTTTAATCAAAACTACAAATTTTAATATCACGTATGACCTTGAGGAAACTTTCCTTGAGGTCATTTTTTTCAGCCTGAGACACGCGAAAAGCCTTGTAAATAGCCGTTTTTTTTTGCAGATAAAATCGTAGTTTAATTCACATTATCTGTTAATTTCCGGAAAGTAAACTTTGCCTTTTGCAGGATAATGGGTGGTGTACGGTAACACCCCTTGGTTTAGATGTGCCGAAAAACCCAGTATTTATGCGGGTTTCGGGACTTGGCACTTTTTGAACAACCGTTTTTGCAACACTTTTTTCAAAAACGTGTTTTTGGGCAGATGAAATAGTCCCCATTGGCTTGCAACTAAACCTAAAAATCGCATGATTTTTAAGGCTTTTGCCCTGTTTTGGGCAGAAGCCTTTTTTACACATTTGATAAAATTCCCTCTTTAATATATCATCAAATCAGATAGAAACAGCGAGGTGGATAGTATGAAAGCAGAAAAATACCATATATGTTTAAGTACAAGAGAAAGAAACGAAATTGTTGCTTCCCTTATAAATCTAAAAAACAGATTAATTGAACAAGGCGGATACACAGACGCAGTTGATGATGTTCTGTTCAAAGTCTTAAAAACAAAAAGAAAGAAAATTAAAATTGAATATGTGTAAAAGACATTCAGCTTAGATCGCAACAAGATCGAAGTATGGACAGATCAAATGTTAAAAGGGTAAAAAAGCAAGTCATAAATATTAATAAAAATTAAAATAGTGCTATTTTGCGTAACAATTTTCGCTTTTTTGCAACTATATATGTATAGGTCGATTTACTTTGGATGTTCGGCCTCACACCCCGGTTTCGAAGCCACGGTATGCTTGTTGATTTTTTTCTGCAAGCACTGTGGCTTCGTTTCTTTTTGGAATGTTCCAAATTACACTACCGTGCACATTAGGTTTATCGGCAAATGTATTCAATTCACTTGACATAAGCTCTCGATGGTGATATAATGTGCGTGATGTATCAAATGAGACAGATTATAAGGAGTGACATAAGATGACGGTAAGTGATAAACTTGTTGAAAAGCTTTTGAAGCTTGACCTTTTTTCATCGCTCGCTCCGGAACTTTTAAAAAACACTCTTTCATGCGATGAAACTTTTTTGGTTGATTACAAGAGGGGAGAAACCATCTACTCTTGCGAAAATTTCCGATTTGCAATCGGATATGTTGTCCGAGGTGGCGCAAAGGTGTTTAAAAGCGAAAACGGCGTAATTATCAGCAAACTTACTGATGGTTCACTTTTTGGCTGTGCTGCGCTGTTTTCGGGGCAGGATCATTTTGTTAATGAAATCGTTGCAACAAAGGACACCCGCGTTTTCTATATTGATAAAAGCGTAGTTGTCAAACTTATGCAGCTTGATTCAACGTTTTCAGTCAGTTACATACGTTATTTGTCAGACAGAATACTTTTTCTCAATAAAAGAATAGTTAATTTTACCGGAGGAACAGCCGAAAGCAGGCTGGCAAATTATTTGCTTTCATGCTTTGCAGACTATAAAACCTATGAGCTTGACCGCTCAATGAGTCAGCTTGCTGTGTCGCTCGACATAGGCCGTGCTTCTCTTTATCGCGCTTTTGATGCTCTTGAGCTAGGCAATGCAGTTCAGCGAGACGGAAAGTATATCCGCCTCATTGATAAGGAAGCATTAAAAAGCTTTATTCAGTAATTATTGTTTTTCCTTTTTAAAGGGGAAAAACGAATTTACAAAGAAAGGTGTTTTATTTATGAAAAACGTAAAAAAAATTCTTGCACTTGTGCTTGCCGCTGTGATGCTGTTTGCATTTGCCGCCTGCACAGGCTCATCGGATGAACAGACAACAACTCCCACAGATTCAACAACTGCTTACAGCGGCGAAAAAATCAAGGTTGCCGCAATCAAGGGGCCGACAGGTATGGGCATGGTTGACCTCATGGACAATTCCAACTATGAGGTTAAGCTGATTTCAGATCCAACGGAAGTTGTTTCCCTCATTTCAAGCGGAGAAGTTGACATTGCCGCTTGTCCGCTCAACCTAGCCGCAAACCTTTATAAGAAGACTAACGGCGCTATAAGAATGCTCGGCATCAACACTCTCGGCGTTCTGTACGTTGTTACCAACGGAGTTGAAATTTCAACTCTCGCTGACCTCAAGGGTAAGACAGTTTATTCAACCGGTCGGGGCGCAACTCCCGAATATATTATTAACCATCTTCTCAAGGCGAACTCTCTTGAAAACGATGTAAAAGTCGAATATCTTTCCGAGCACAGCGAACTCGCAGCGAAGCTCATTTCCGGCGATGTTCAGGTCGCAGTTCTTCCCGAGCCGTTTGTTTCCGTTGCAACCTCAAAAAGTGACAAGGTAAAGACTGCTGTCAGCCTTACCGATGAATGGAAAAAGGTTAATCCCGACACAGATCTTGCTATGGGCTGCGTAATTGCAAGAAATAAGTTTATTGAAAAGAATCCCGATGGCGTGAAGCAGTTCATCGCAGACAACAAAAAGAGCGTTGAAAGCCTTAACCTTGATCCTTCAACCGGCAGCGACAAGCTTGTTGCGAAGGGTATTGTTGACGGCGCGATCTTTGCGGTTGATTCAAGCCTTTCTGAAAAGAAAGCCGCCGCAGCAAAGACCGAAAAGGCGCAGGGCGTCATCTCGCGTTGCAACATTGTTTTCATCGACGGAAAAGAAATGCAAACAATCGCTGACGCAAACTTTAAGGTGTACTTTGATGCCGACCCGAAGTCGGTAGGCGGAGAAATGCCTGCAAGCAAACTTTACTATGTTGCATAAGAAACCGATTTCAAAACCGAAAAAGTTTCTTGTTTTTCTTGCCGTACTCCTGTTTTGGGCAGGGGTATGGCAAGGTGCGTTTATGCTCATCGGAAAGGAAATATTGGTTGTCTCTCCGGCGCAGGTAATAATGAGACTGGCTAAACTTATTTGTGATGAATACTTTTGGAAAAGCATAGGCATGACGTTCCTGAGGATAAGCACCGGATATATCGCCGGAGTAATGCTTGGAACTTTGTTTGCTGTAATCACTTCTGCATTTGCTTTTTTGAAAGCGTTGTTCTATCCGTTAATCAGCCTTGTCAAAGCGACTCCTGTTGCTTCGTTTATTATTTTGGCGCTTGTCTGGATCAAGAAAGACGGCGTTCCGATTTTTATAACATTTTTGATTGTTTTCCCGATTGTTTGGGCTAACGTAAGTGAAGCGATAGCTAACACAGACAAGAATTTGCTCGAAATGGCAAAAGTCTACTCGCTCAGCAAAAGCAGCATTTTTAAAAACATATATGTTCATTCTGTTTTGCCGTACTTTGCTGCGGCCTGCACAACGGCTATCGGTCTTGCATGGAAGGCGGGCGTTGCTGCCGAGGTCATTGCAATGCCGCGTACCTCGGTCGGGTATAATCTTTATCGTTCAAAGATAAACATTGAAACTGTTGACCTGTTTGCATGGACGCTTGTTGTTATTGTTCTGAGTGTAATTCTTGAGCGTTTTATTGCGTTCCTTCTCGGAAAAATCAAGAAGGAGGGTAATTGATGATCGAATGTAAAAATCTCTGTTTTTCATACGGTGAAAATGAGGTCATAAAAAATTTTTCGGATCGGTTTGAAGACGGTGAGCGCGTCTGCATAAAAGGTGAGTCGGGCAAAGGGAAAACCACGCTTTTGCGACTTATTTGTTCGCTCGAAAAGCCTGAAAGCGGCACTGTTACACTCGTCGCCCCTTCAAAAATTGGCGTTGCTTTTCAGGAGGACAGACTGCTTTCATGGATGACAGCAAAAGAGAACGTTCAGCTTGTTTCGGACGAAAAGGCAGCTATACTCTGGCTTGTGGCCTTCGGGCTCGAAGAAAGCCTTGACAAATATCCGTCGCAGCTTTCCGGAGGAATGCGCCGCCGTGTTGCACTTGCGAGAGCCGTCTCCTGCGAACCGGACGTTCTGATTCTTGACGAAGCGTTCAAGGGACTTGACGAAAAACTCAGAAAAAGAATTATCAGTATGCTTATCGGGCATTTCTCAAAAAGGCTGATAATCTTTACAAGTCACGATCCAAAAGAAATTGAACTTTTTTCAACTCGAACCGTTGAACTGTGAGCAGGGTTTATTGAAGACAAGGAAATCAACACCGCCGAATGTCGAACTGAGGATTCGGCGGTGTTTTCTTACGGTTTAACAAGCTTTGCGCCTTTAAAAAAGTGCAGCAGAATATCTTTGTATCCGGAGCCCTGCCTTGCCATGTAGTCAGCGGAGTATTGGCTCATTCCGACGAGATGACCGTATCCTCTGACGTTAAAATGAAAGCCCTTGTCTGTCTTCTTCACTGTGAAAGCGGGGCTTTTGAGTGCGAAAGCACTTCTGACATCAGAACCGGAGAAGTCCTTTCCGCCTATTTTAATTATTGTTACATAGCCGCTTTTTGTTGTTTTGCAATTTCCGACCCATTTTTTTCTGTTTTTTGAAAGGTCGGCTCCCTCAAGATTTTCCATACACTTTTTAAACTGCTCATCGGTGATTTCGACGGACGAATCAATGTCCGGAGAAAGAATGTCGCCGTCAGCTCGTACACTTTGCAGATACGGCACATCCGTTCCCCATGCGTTTTTTGCGCTTTCAGTTTTGCCTGTTGAAATTGCGTGGTAGCAGGCCATTATCGGCTCACTGTTATACTGAAGAAATTCTCCGGCAACTGCGTTTACGGCATCGGTGACAGCACTCATATATTCATCATATTTTTCTCCCCATTTATCCTGAAGTTCGTCGTCATCAAGGAATCCCTGATAATTTGCAGGGCTGTCCGAAACATCGGCTCCGCCGAGGGCTGATGAATTTGAATTGTTCTTGAGCCACAGCGCATATGTATAACAGGCGACGGCTTGTGCCTTGAGAGCTTCTCTTTCATATGTCGGCGGCATTTCGGCTGCAACTGAACCTTTTACGTAGTCAAAAATTTCCTTCTCAATGATTTTTCCGGAGCCTGTTCTCAACACCTTAATTGATGCAACAGACTCGGAGGGCTTCGTTGCGGTTTCGCTTTCGGTGTCATCGGTCACTTGTGCTTGAATATGTGTGGTTGTCCTGTTTTTTGAATCACTCAGATCAACAGACGCAAAAAAGGGAACAAGGGCAGAGCCGAGCGTGAGAAAAATTGTCAGAATTATATACAGCTTCATTCTTTTACCTCGCTTTTTTTAAGATACATTTATCTTGACTTTGTTATTACTATGATATAAAATAAAAGGAAATTACAAAATAATCTTTTTTGGGGGGTACAAAATGCACGAAAAAATTAACCCTATATCACCCGATGTACTTGAAAAAATCTGCGAAAAAATTGAACGTAAAAGTCAGATCAACCCCGATGACTTTTGGAAGTACGGTGTTAAAAGAGGTCTCAGAAATCCCGATGGAACCGGCGTTATGGCCGGGCTTACGAAAATCTGCTGCGTTGAAGGTTATTATATCGATGACGGTGAACGCGTTCCGAAGAAAGGCGTATTGAAATATAGAGGCGTCAATATTAATCACATTGTTGAAGCTTGCGAAAAGGAAAACCGCTTTGGCTTTGAAGAGGTTGCCTACCTTCTTCTCTTCGGCTCTCTTCCGACAAAGGAACAGCTTCAGTTTTTCAAAAATGCTTTGGATGTTTGCCGCGAGCTTCCGGAAACCTTTATTGAAGATGTCATGATGAAAAACTCATCGGTAGACATTATGAACAATCTGGCGCGCTGCATTCTCATTCTATATTCGTTTGACGAGGATCCTGAAAACCGTATGCCTGAAAATGTTTTGCGTCAGAGCGTCCAGCTTATCGCTCAGCTTCCCTTGATTGTTTGCTATGCATATCAGGTCAAAAGGCTTAAATATTACGGAAAGAGCCTTTATTTTCACCCCGAAAAGCATAACCTTTCAACTGCGGAAACTATACTTCGTTCTTTGCGTTCTGACAGAAAATACACCGATGCCGAAGCAAAGCTTCTTGACATTTGCCTTATGCTCCATGCAGAGCACGGCGGCGGCAATAACTCTACCTTTACCTGTCGGGTTCTTTCTTCGGCCGGAACGGATACCTATTCCGCATATTCGGCGGCGATCGGCTCGCTTAAAGGCATTAGGCACGGCGGAGCCAACCTCAGAGTTTGTCACATGATCCGTGA
>CAKSYX010000049.1 GCA_934525065.1 uncultured Eubacteriales bacterium | reverse complement strand
TTTGCCCACTCGCGGTATCTACATACAGCTTCGGGGCAAAGAAAACGCTTTCTGCATCTAAATGCGACAGCCCCATTAGTTATGTCTGTTTACTGCTGCGGGGGCTGCTGATACTGCTGATAGGGTTGCTGATACTGCTGCTGCTGATACTGTTGGTATTGCTGATTATACTGCTGATTCATTCCGCCACCGGCAGCTGCTGTTTGGAAAGCCTGAATTATTCTGTTTGGCAGTGAGCTCTGATTTGAACAGCCGATGATTCCTGTTATAAGCAAAGCAAAAGGCAAAAGCCACCAACCCAGAAAAACGCCGATAGCAATTGCAATAATTTTGTTGGTCCACTCGCTTTCAATATTTACTGTCATCGTATTTCCGTTAAAAACGGTTGCACTTACTTGACATTCAATACCGAGACCAACGAAATTCTTGAATCCGTCACGGTCCTTTTTAACAATCAAGGATGCACTGTTTTGGTTCATGACTGTGAGCATGGTTTCAAATCCTTGAGCTTTAAGCTGTTGATCTGCTGCTGAACAAACAGCACCTAAATCATATCCCGGATTAAGACCGATAGTGATTGATTTTCCCATTTTTTAAACCTCCTGAGATAATTATCAAACAAGTTGTGAGCGAGATGCCTAAAAGTGCAGACACCGCTGAGATATCAAAATAAACTTATTCGACATACTAATAATTATAGTCTAATTGTTCTGTCTTGTCAATGTTTTTCTGCACTTTCGGAAAACAAAGAGCCGAAAAAATCAAGCAGCCGTCCGAAAACGGCTGCTCATCAATTTTTACACAATAACCTTTGAAAGGAAGTCCTGCGTCCTTGGATTTTGAGGGTTGGAAAAAATCTCCTCAGGACTGCCTTCTTCAAGAATCTTCCCTTCGTCCATGAAAATCACGCGCGAGGCAACCTCTTTCGCAAAGCCCATTTCGTGCGTAACAACTGCCATCGTCATGCCCTCTTTTGCAAGCTCCTTCATAACGTCAAGAACCTCGCCGACCATCTCCGGGTCAAGGGCGCTCGTCGGCTCGTCAAAGAGCATGACCTCCGGCTTCATGCAAAGCGCACGGACAATCGCAACACGCTGCTTCTGGCCGCCTGAAAGCTGGCTCGGATAGTCGTTGGCTCTGTCTGCAAGGCCGACCCTTTCAAGCATCGTCATGGCTGTTTTTTCGGCCTCCTGCCTGCTTTCTTTGAGCAGCTGAATCGGCGCAATAGTCATGTTTTTGAGAATCGTCATGTTGGGGAACAGGTTGAAATGCTGGAAAACCATGCCCATTTTTCGGCGGTGGAGATTGATGTTTGTCTTCGGGTCGGTGATGTCGTGGCCGTCAAAAATAATCTTTCCGCCGGTCGGAATTTCAAGCAGGTTGAGAGAACGCAAAAACGTTGACTTTCCGCTGCCGGAAGGCCCGATGATGACGAGCACCTCGCCGTTGTGGATGTCGCAGTCAATGCCGTCAAGAGCCTTGACTTTTCCGCCGAGGTAATGCTTTTTGAGTCCCTCAACGTGGATAAGAACATTATCAGCGTTCACTCTTACGCAGCCTCCTTTCAATCGCCGAGAAAATCGCGGTGAAAACAATAACGGTCACAAGATAGATAGCCGCAACAACAAGAAGCGGAAAAAACGCCTCAAAGGTACGGCCTCTGATTTGGTCGCCGGCCTTTGTCAGGTCAACGATTCCAACATATCCGGCAACCGAAGTTTCTTTAAGAAGCGCAATGGCTTCGTTCAAAAGGGTTGGAAGAACGGTTTTGACGGTCTGCGGAATGATGATGTTTTTCATCGTTCTGACGTAGCCGAAGCCGAGTGAACGGCCGGCCTCAAACTGGCCTTGATCAATTGACATGATTCCGCCTCTGAATATTTCTGCAACATAGGCGGAGGAGTTGAAGCCGAAGGCAAAAATTGCAACAATAACGCCGTTGTCCTGAGAAACTAGAATAACGAAATACCAGATCATGAGCTGAACAACAACGGGAACACCTCTGATGACGGTGATGTATACTTTGCAGATTGCGTTGAGAATTTTAAAAAACCAGAAGCCGAAGCCGCCGCGCAGTCTCAGCGATTCCTCGTTCTTATCGTACGACGAGCGTATCATTGCAAGTATGACACCCACCGAAAAGCCGATAAGCAGCGCAAAGAAAGTTATTATTAGCGAGTTTTTGAAGCCTTCAACGAGCCATTTCCAATAGCCGTTGTCGGTGAAGCAAAGGGCAAACTTTGCAGCCAGCTTTGAAAACCATGCGTTCACTTTCATACCTCCTTAATAATAAAGTGTTAAAAAGGGGAGCGGAATTTCCGCTCCCCTTTGTGGTTTCGTGGGATTACTCGGCGGGGATATATTTGTCAACGATTGCCTGAATCGTGCCGTCAGCGGTGAGCTCCTTCAAAGCTGCGTTGACCTTTTCAAGAAGCTCGGTGTTGTCCTTGCTGATTGCGATTGCATAGCTTTCATCAAGCCATGTTCCGTCAAGGATCTTAAGGCCGTCAGTGCTCTTTACAAAGTTCTGAGCCGGAGCGTTGTCGATGATAACTGCGTCAACCTTTCCGGTTTTAAGAGCCTGAACGGTGTCGGTCGCCGCCTTGAAGGAAACAACGTTATCTTTGCCGTAGCCGCCGTTTTCAACGGTATCGGAAGCGAGGATGTCACCGGTGGTGTCCTGCTGAACGCCGAACTTCATTGAGCCGTCGCCCTTGAGGTCATCAAGGCTCTTGATTGCGGAATCTTCGGTAACGATAACGACCTGCTTTGCGGTTGCATAGGTGTCGGAGAAGTTTACGCTCTTCTTTCTGTCTTCGGTTACGCTGATGCCTGCCATGCCGATGTCATACTTTCCGGTCTGAACGCCGGTGACGATTGAACCGAATTCAACGTCTTTAATTTCAAGCTCCATGCCGAGCTTTTCAGCAATCTTCTGAGCAACCTCAACGTCGATGCCGGCAAAGTTGTCGCCGTCTTTGTATTCATACGGCGGGAAGGTTGCGTTGGTCGCCATGACAAGAGTTTTTTTGTCGCCCGATGCGGTGCTTTCGCTTTCCGAAGCGGGAGCAGAGCTTTCGCCGTTAGCGGCTGTTGTGGTTTCGTTTGAGTTTGAGGTTCCGCAGGCAACGAGGGCAAAAACCATGAGTGCTGCGAGAACGAGTGCCAATACTTTTTTCATTTCTAATAGCCTCCTTGTTTAATTGCAAGGCGATTTTATCACCTATATACATGAATGTCAAGCATTTTTTGCATTTTTTTGCAAATTTGCGCAAAATAGTGAATAAAACGCGGTCAAACAGATGAATATTGTGCATAATATAACAAAGTCTCCGCAGCCCGAACCGGCTGCGGAGACTTTCCGTCCTCTGTCTAACGTCTAACATCTAAATTAGTACATTCCGCCGCCCTGAGCCATTGCCGCAGCCTGAGCCGCGTCTGCTGCCGGGTCGGGGATGTCTGCAACGAGGGACTCTGTTGTGAGAACCATCGAAGCAACGGAAGCGGCGTTCTGAAGAGCGCTGCGGGTGACTTTTGTCGGGTCAAGGATTCCGGCTTCTGCCATGTTGACATATTCTTCCTTTGCGAAGTTAAAGCCGTAGCCGGTCTTTCCGCCGGAAACAATCTCGTTGATGATTACCGAGCCTTCAAGGCCTGCGTTCTTTGCAATCTGGCGAACGGGCTCTTCGATGGCCTTCATAACGATTCTGATACCGGTTTTTTCGTCTGAGTCCTCGGTGGTGTCAAGGAGGGCCCTGACGGCCGGAATAGCGTTGAGCAGTGCAACGCCGCCGCCTGCAACCATGCCTTCTTCAACGGCTGCTTTTGTTGCGGCAAGAGCGTCTTCAATTCTGAGCTTCTTTTCCTTCATTTCGGTCTCGGTTGCTGCGCCGACCTTGATTACGGCTACGCCGCCTGCGAGCTTTGCAAGGCGTTCCTGAAGCTTTTCGCGGTCAAACTCCGAGGTGGAGGATTCGATTTGAGCCTTTATCTGGCCGACACGGGACTTGATTGCCTCTTTGTCGCCTGCGCCGTCAACGATAATGGTGTTTTCCTTTGTAACCTTGACCTGGCGGGCCGAGCCGAGCATATCGACAGTGGCTTCCTTGAGCTCAAGGCCGAGATCTGAGGTGATGACCTGACCGCCGGTGAGGATAGCGATATCCTGAAGCATTTCTTTTCTTCTGTCGCCGAAGCCGGGAGCCTTGACGGCAACACAGGTGAAGGTTCCGCGCAGCTTGTTGAGAAGGAGGGTCGCGAGGGCTTCGCCTTCAACGTCCTCGGCAATGATTACAAGCTTCTTGCCTGCCTGAAGAACCTGCTCGAGGAGGGGAAGAACCTCCTGAATGTTGGAGATTTTTTTATCTGTAATAAGGATTGAAGCGTCGTCAATAACAGCTTCCATCTTGTCTGCGTCTGTTGCCATGTAGGGTGAAATGTATCCGCGGTCAAACTGCATACCTTCAACAACTTCCTTGCAGGTCTCCGCAGTCTTGGATTCCTCAACGGTGATTACGCCGTCCGTTGTGACGGTCTCCATTGCTTCGGCAATGAGCTTTCCGACCGTTTCATCGGCTGAGGAAACGGTCGCGATCCTTGCGATATCGGCCGAGGTGGTAACGGGGATGGAGTTCTTTTTAACAGCGTCAACAGCTGCGTCAACAGCCTTTTTGATGCCCTTTTTAACAACCATCGGGTTCGCACCGGCGGCAACGTTCTTCATACCTTCGCGAACGAGGGCCTGAGCGAGGAGGGTGGCGGTTGTTGTTCCGTCGCCGGCAACGTCGTTGGTCTTTGTTGCAACTTCCTTAACGAGCTGAGCACCCATGTTTTCAAAAGCGTCCTCAAGCTCAACCTCTTTTGCAATCGTTACGCCGTCATTCGTGATGAGCGGAGCGCCGTACTTCTTGTCGATAACAACGTTTCTGCCCTTAGGGCCGAGGGTGATTTTAACTGTGTTTGAAAGCTTGTCAATACCGCTTTGAAGAGCCTTTCTGGCTTCTTCACCGTAAATAATCTGTTTTGCCATGATTCTGTTCCTCCCTTAATTACTCAACGATTGCGAGAATATCGCTCTGACGGACGATGGTATATTCAACGTCGTCGATTTTGACTTCGGTTCCGGAATACTTGCCTGCAATCACCTTGTCGCCGACCTTGACGTACATTTCGGTTTCCTTTCCGTCAACAACGCCGCCGGGGCCGACCGCAACAACTTCGGAAAACTGGGGCTTCTCCTGCGACGCACTGGTGAGAATGAAGCCGCTCTTTGTGGTTTCCTCAATTTCGGTGGGTTTAAGAACAACTCTGTCAAGAAGGGGTTTAATTTTCATTGTATTTATCCTCCATTCATTACATTGCTAAGTTTTAGCACTCAATATCTCCGAGTGCTAATGTATATTGTAGCCATTTTTTTTGAAAAATCAAGTGTTTTTTGAAAATAATGGAAGTTTTTTTCAAAAAGTTTTCTGATTTAAAACGGACTGCTTTGAAATAATATTACAAATATATATTATTTTTGAAAGGAGAGCAGAACATGAGAAAACGCGCGGTCTGGCTTTTTTCTCTTCTTTCTCTTTGCTTTTTGCTTCTCACCGTCAGAATTATTGCAATAACGGCGAAGAATTATTCCGCCGCGTCTCAAAGCGGAGGGAGAAAAACGATCGAACTCGGTGAATCACGCGGAAAAATATATGACAGGTCGCTTGAAAAGCTTGTTGACAAAAAGAGCCGCCTCGTTGCGGTCTTTACGCCGGACATCGGTTCAAGAAAAACACTTGAGGAGCTGTTCGGCGCAAAAAGAGCCGAGGAGGTCATCAAAAGCAAGCGTCCGTTTTCGGCCGAAGTAAAAACAAAAATCAACAACGAATATATCAGAACGTTTAAGATTCCGGTGAGGTACGCTTCTTCTCTTGCCTGTCAGCTTGTGGGCTACACCGACCCGCAGACGGGGGAGGGAATCTCCGGAATCGAAAAAGGATACAACGATTTTTTGAAGGAGAGCGGCGGAAAGCTTTCGGTGAGCTTTGAGGTTGACGCCGAGGGCAGAGTGCTTCAGGGCTTTGACAAGGAGATACGCGACGAAAACTTTTCTTCAAAGGGCGGAGTTGTGCTGACGGTTGACGGGAAAATTCAAAAAATCACAGAAAAGATGCTTGAAAAAAGCAAAATCAAAAGCGGCTGCGTTGTTGTTTTGCACGCGCTGACGGGAGAGGTACTTGCTCTTGCGAACAAACCCTCATTTGACCGGAACAACCTTGACGCTGCACTGAAATCCGAGCTGTCGCCGCTTGTTAATAAGGCTCTCGGTGCATACAGTGCAGGTTCGGTTTTCAAAAGCGTCATTGCCGCCTATGCGCTTGAAAGCGGAATTTCGGCAGACACAAAATATACCTGCCGCGGAAAATGCACGGTGGGCGATACGGTCTTTACCTGTTATAATGAAAAGGCTCACGGCGAGCAGACAATGGAGAAGGCACTCGGAAATTCCTGCAACACATATTTTGTGAACCTGATTGAAAAGCTCGATACGGACGGGCTTTTGATGTTCTGCCGCGCTCTCGGCTTTGAAAGCGAAATAAAGCTTGCGGAAAATGTTGTTGCTTCAAAGGGCTGCCTGCCGGAACAAAAGCTTTTGCGCCTGCCGGGCGAAAGGGCAAATTTCTCCTTCGGCCAGGGCAGGCTTTCCGTCACGCCGATTCAGCTCGCCGCAGCATATAACGCAATAGCAACCGGCTGCTATACCGAACCGACAGTCATTTTCGGCCTTGCCAATGAGGACGGTCTTGTTAAAAAAGCGCCGAAGAAAGAAAAGCGGCGCGTGCTTTCCGAAAGTACGGTGAGCAAAATGAAAAAGCTCCTTTCCTTTGTTGTTTCAAAAGGCAACGCAAGGAGCGCAAAAAGCGCCTTTTTCAAAATATGCGGAAAAACGGGAACGGCGCAAAGCGGAATTTATGACAGCGGCCGTGAAATTTGCCGAACGTGGTTTGCGAGCTTCTTCCCGGCCGAAAATCCTCACTATATTGTTGTTGTAATGAACGAGGACGGCGTGGGCGGCAGCGTTGAATGCACGCCACTGTTCAAAGAAATTGCGGAAAAGATTGTTCTCGGCGATTGACTTCACGCTGATTGATATGTTAAAATCAGGTAAAATAAGCGGCCGAAGAAAGCCGCAAAAAAGGAGGCAATACCATGAACGACGAAATCATCACCACTGCACCGGCTGAGGAAGAAGGCGGAAATGAAATTTTCACCGCGTTCCTTGACATGATTAAGGGCATTCTCAAAACAATCCTTCCGATCATCGGTCTTGGATTCTTGACAAAGTATCTTTAATTTCAACAGTATAAAAAGTCACCCTTAGGGTGTCTCGGTAAGGGCTTTAACCGCCTTAAACTAATTCTTTTCGCGCATAGCATTTGTGCCTTGCTCTGCATCAAAAATAATTAAGTTTAAGGTGCAAAGCAGTTTTAATTCAGATATTTTT
>CAKSYX010000048.1 GCA_934525065.1 uncultured Eubacteriales bacterium | reverse complement strand
AACTGAACTTCATCGAGTAGGAGATAATACATTTCGTCATCGACAATCTTGCCCGCAAGATATTTCATAAATTTTCTAGGATCGACTTTTCTGTTTTGCTCACTGATATCTAAAATATCTTCGTCTATGAGCAATAAATCATCTGCCGAATCAAAAGCAAATCTGATAATATGATTTTTGTCTACACCTTCGGATAGTAAATAATTATAAAAAATTTTATTCAATAGATAAGATTTACCGCATCTTCTGATACCGGTGATTACTTTAATAAATCCGTTTTGCTTTCTCGTAATAAGCCTGTTTAAGTAGATATCTCTGTTGATTTCCAAAATATCACCTCATTTAATATTTTTGCCGCTATCGTCGTTTTTGCTAATTCGATTATACTATAGTTTACTCGATTTTTCAAGTTTTATAACAAAATGGTGACTTCATATGTAAAATAATGGTGGTATTTGTATCGTAGTATGTAAACGATACCGATACAGTTTTACAATAAATACGTATATGCATGTGACAGATACAATGCAACAAACAGTTACAAACACTTTGGGAAACTTGCTTTTGAAAAGCGTATTAAAATAATACAACACACAGCATAAAACAAAAAATAGACAGGAAATTAACCCTGCCTTACATCTATACAAACAGAAAATCCGAAACTGTTACCGATGATAACAAGTTTCGGATTATTCTTTGCTGGTGGAGATGGCGGTAATCGAAACCGCGTCCGAAAACTCTTCCGTCTGACTTTCTCCGGGTGGAGTCGATCTTTTGAAATTCCCTTGGCTTAACGCCGAAAGACAGGCTTTAAGCTTCGGTAGTTCCTTGTGCGTGACGGCTTACGGAACACTCAGCCGTTCACGTTCACTGCTGCGTGACGCCTGATGCTTCGCCGCAGTCCTCGAAGCTCAGACGGGCTGCGTTAAGCAGCCTTCAATACTGTGGTATTGTCGTTTATTTTAAAGTTTGTGCAGTTTTAAGTGATTACACAGCACTACCCGCTTATCAGAGTTCTGAATCCCCGTCGAAATCCTTTCATCCCCATATTTATCCGACAGGACAACAGTATTCTATCATTTTCCGCCGGCCTTGTCAATGTCACTCAGCCGCGGGCGCGCATCTCGCGCTCAATATCCCGCTTTGCATCGCGTTTTGCGGCGGTTTCCCGCTTGTCATAGTTCTTTTTGCCTTTGCAAAGCCCGATTTCAAGCTTTGCGCGGCCGTTTAGAAAATATACCGAAAGGGGAATAAGCGTCAATCCCTGCTGCTTTGTGACGCCGAAAAGGCGGTTTATCTCGCGCTTATGCATTAGCAGCCTTTTGACACGCATCGGGTCGCGGTTAAAAATGTTGCCGTGCTCATAGGGGCTGATGTGCATTCCGTTGACGAAAATTTCGCCGCCGTCAATGCTGCACCATGCGTCCTTGAGATTGACCTTGCCCTTTCTTATCGACTTGACCTCTGTTCCGAAAAGCTCAATTCCGGCCTCGTAGGTCTCAAGAACAAAGTAATCATGATATGCCTTTTTGTTTTGCGCAACCTTCGGAAGGTCGTTGCTTTTCGCCATGAGGTTCACCTCGTTTTTCTGCTTTGGTTTTTTATTGCTGTCGGTCTTTAGAGCTTTCTTCTGCCCTCAAGCGCCCTGAGAAGCGTCACTTCGTCCGCGTACTCAAGGTCTGCACCGACCGGTACACCGTAGGCAAGGCGGGTGACCGTGATGCCCATCGGCTTGAGCAGCCGCGAAATATACATCGCCGTGGCTTCACCCTCAACGGTCGGATTCGTTGCCATGATGACCTCCTTGATTTTTCCGTCCGCAAGGCGGGCAATCAGCTCTTTAATTGTAATATCCTCCGGGCCGATCCCGTTCATCGGAGAAATTACGCCGTGGAGAACGTGATAAAGTCCGTTGTATTCATGAGTACGCTCAAACGCCATCACGTCGCGCGGATCTTCAACAACGCAGACCGTGCTTTCGTCACGCGCCGGATTCTTGCAGATGGGGCAAAGCTCCTCTTCGGCGAGATTGCAGCAGCGCACACACCTTTTGATTTTTTGGTGGGCGTCAAGAATCGTCCGGGCAAAGCCCTGCGCCTGCTCCTCGGTCATTGAAAGAACATAGAACGCGAGCCGCTGAGCACTTTTGTGGCCGATTCCGGGCATACGCTCAAACTGTTCAATAAGCCTTGAGAGCGAGGCGACGCTGTAGCCTGCCATCAGAACGGAAGATTAAGGCCGCCCTTGAGCGCGCTCATGGCCTGTTCCATTGCGTCCTCTGCCTTTCTCATCGCTTCGTTCGTTGCGGCGATGATGAGGTCTGAGAGCATTTCGATGTCTTCGGGGTCAACAACATCGGGCTGAAGATCAATTTTCTTCACCTCATGTGCACCTGTGACAACAACCTCAACGGCTCCGCCGCCTGCGGAAGCGGAAAACTCGGTCTGTTCAATTTCAGCCTGCTTCTGCTCGAGCTGAGCCTGCATTTCCTGAATCTTTTTCATCATGTTCATTTGGCCGCCGCCCTGCATACCGGGAATTCTTGCCTTCATAATTGATTGCTCCTTTTGTATCTGTATTTTTTATCTTTGCTTCCTGGGTTATTCTTTTTCACTGTCCGTTCTTTTATTCAACGTCAACGTTTACGCCAAGACCGCGCGCCTTTTGAACGAGGTCTTCAAGCGGATCGCGCTTTTTTTCGCTCGTTTCTCCGGTCGGCTTCGGGTTGTGGATTCCGAGACGGCGTTTCTTTCCCGTGGCGCGGAAAATTGCCTCCTTGACGTCCCTTCCGTTCGTTCCGGTTTTGATGAAGGATGGCACAGTCGGGTTGTCGCTTTTGATGAGAACGAATTCGCCGCTTTCAAACGCGGTCGAATTGTTCAGCACGCCCCAGAGAGGCGGATTTATCTGCATAAGCTCCGTGAGCACCGCAGGCCAGTCTGAAAACGTGAGAAGGCCGTCATTGCCGTCGGTCTGAGCTGTTGTCGGTGCTGCTGTTTCGGAAGGCTGCGGTGCAGGCTCAAAGGCAGGCGAAACGGTCGCTTCACCGGAAAACGTCGGCTGTTCCTTTTTTGCGGCCTCCGGGGGTACGAAAGAGAAAGCGTCGGAGACAGGCGGCTGCCGATTTTCGGGCTGCGGCTTTGCTTCTTCCGCTTCTTGCGGTACCGCAGCATCAAAAGAAGGCGAAGCGTTCTGAACGGGTGCGCCGCTTTTGAGTGCAAGCTCAAGCGCAGCGATTCGCCGCAGGAGGGCAGCATTGCTGCTTTCAAGCGCAGGCGAAGAGAGACGCAGCAGAGCCATCTCCATTTCGATTCTGCGGTTGACCGAACGCTTCAGCTCAACTGTGGCATTTTGAAGCAGGTCAATCGAATATAAAATACCTTCAAGGGTGAAGAGTGCGCTTTGCTTTTTATAGCTTTCAAGCTCTGATGAAGTGCAGACGAGGATGTTCTCGGCGTTCTTCACGGTTTTGACGATCATAAGGTTGCGGAAATGCGTTGTCAGGTCGGCGCAAAGGCGTTCCATATCGCAGGAAGCGGCGTAAAGCTCGCTGAGCTTTTCAATCGCGGCGGCCGAATTGTTTTCCGCAATGCTTTGCGCAAGGGCAAAAAGGTGGTCTTTTCCGGCAATTCCGGCAACAAAGCAGACCGTTTCGGACGTCACATGTGGCGAAACAGAAACGCACTGGTCAAGAGTTGAAAGTGCGTCTCGCACACCGCCGTCTGCAAGGCGGGAGATGAGAACAGCCGCGTCCTCGTCAAGGGTGAAGCCTTCCTTTCCGGCGATGAAGTTCATTCTGTGCAGCATATCCTTTGTGTCAACACGCCTGAAATCGAAGCGCTGGCAGCGCGAGAGGATAGTGACCGGGAGCTTGTGCACCTCGGTCGTTGCGAGAATGAACATGACGTGCTCGGGAGGCTCTTCAAGCGTTTTGAGCAGGGCGTTGAACGCACCTATCGAGAGCATATGCACCTCGTCAATGATATAAACGCGGAAGCGACAGCTCGCCGGGGCAAAGCCGCTTTCGTCGCGGATATCGCGGATATTGTCAACGCCGTTGTTACTGGCGGCGTCAATTTCAACAACGTCAAGGATTGCGCCGGAGTCAATCCCTCGGCAGACCTCACATTCGTTGCAGGGGTTGCCGTTTTGCGGATGAAGGCAGTTGACTGCCTTTGAAAGAATTTTGGCGCAGGTGGTTTTCCCCGTTCCTCTTGAACCGGTGAAAAGGTATGCATGGGAGAGCTTTCCTTTTTGAACCTCGCTTTCAAGCGTGCGGGTGATATGATCCTGACCGACGACGTCGGAAAAGACCTTAGGTCGGTATTTGCGGTAAAGCACCTGATACATCCTTCTCACTCCCTTATTCAAAAAAACGGACAAGACACATTCGCTTGGTCATGCAGCGGCAGGCCTTACTGTGTCGCACGGTATTCCCGCTTAATGCTGCTCGGTTCCCCGCCTGACATGGTTCGCAGTATCCCGTCGCACAGGACCCGCAGCCGCATGACCAAATTAAAGTATCTTGCCCATAGCTTAAGTATTATAATACAAAAGCCCGACAAAATCAAGCCCTTTGAGGGGAAAATATATGTTGTTTTGTTTTGAAAGCGAAAACGCCTGACAGACGATTTTGCTTGTACGACATAAAATCAAACCTTGGCGTCATACGGACGGGACCTGTGCCCGCCCATTCCACCTTGCCGATTACACCGCGTAAAAATAAATCTCGGCTTCGTACGGGCGGGGCTCGCAACCGCCCGGAACCCAACTGTTTGCATCGCATAAAAACAATGAGGTTCATGGGCGGTTACGAGCCCGCCCGAAGTTGGATTTTAGATTTTAGATGTTAGATATTAGATGTATTTGTTTTTATGCAGTGCAGGGCGTTAGGCTGTTCGCTGTCCTTTAAGGTGATACAACTGAAAAATAAAAGCGGCCCTTTCGGACCGCATACAGTTATTGAAAAAACAGGTGGTCAATAAGAATCTTTGCGCCCATGACGATGAGTATAAGGCCGCCTACGATTTCCGCCTTTTTCTTGTATTTAAGACCGAACGCGTTGCCGACCTTGAGGCCAACGGCGGAGAGAATGAATGTTACGGCACCGATGAACAAAACGGCGGCGAGGATGTTCACTCCCTCAAGCAGAGCAAATGAAACGCCGACCGCGAGCGCGTCAATGCTTGTTGCGAGGGCAAGCAGAAGCATACTTTTGAAGCCGAAGGAGTTTCCGCTCTTTTCCGATTCGTCCTCTTCCTCTTTTGAAAAGGCCTCTCTGAGCATATTCGCGCCGATGAGAACGAGCAGGATAAAGGCTATCCAGTGATCATAGGCGTTGATTTTTTCGCTGAATGTGCTGCCGAGCAGGTAGCCGATGGCGGGCATAAGAGCCTGAAAGCCGCCGAACCATGCGCCGGTGACGAGATAATGCTTTTTCTTGAGCTGCCCGGTGGAAAGACCCTTGCAGATTGCAACCGAAAAAGCATCCATTGAAAGACCGACCGCGATGATGAAAAGCTCATAAAGACTCATTTTGACACACCTTCATTTTCGCTTTTATTTATGATTTCGCTTTGTACCTCCCGAGACTCTGCAACGGCCTTCCTCTGCCGAACGAAGTGGCGGAGGAGATAGACCGCTGCGCCGACTGGGATTGCAGCAATGATGATTTTTACAATGAGATGGATCGGAATGTAGTCATAAATTCCGTCGCCGAGAATCGTGAAAAGGACTACCCTCGGCATGATTCCGAGAACCGAAGCGAAAAAGTATCGCACAAAGCGGCACTTCGAAGCACCCCAAAAGAGGGAAACAAAGTCAATCGGAAAAACGGGCAGAAAGCGGATTGAGAGAAGAATCGGAAAGCTGTCGTTGAACTTTTTTTCAAGCAGCTTTCTTCCGGCCTTCTGTTTTGAAAGCAGCCTGTTGACATAATCTCCGCCGAGAAAGACGCCCAAGAGGTATGTCACTGTGACCTCAAGCACGATTCCGCCGAGGTTTATCAGAATTGCCGTTCCGGTCGGGAAGGCCATGCCCACAGATATATATATGAGCGAAGCCGGAATGATGAACAGTACCGATTTGACGAGGTAGACGCCCAAAATTGCGCTCACGGCGGCCGCAAGAGACGATGAGGCGGCAACGATTGCGCGGACGTCGATATTTTTGAGCTTCTCATAGTTCACGACCGCAAGCACGAAAATCGCCATTGCAATCGCTGCCCTCAAAATGGCAAGAAGAGTGTCGCGCGTTTTTTTACTCATCTGTTTCATGGTAGCCCCCTTTGTTTTAATCTGAATTTTCTGCTTATACGCTTTATACGACGCTGAACACTAAGTATATAATAAAAGCAGTGTGATTGCAAGTGATTTTTGTGCGGCTGCTGTGTTTTGCATTTTGCAGAACAAATAGATGTAACACAAGCAATGAGGTTTTGGGCGGGTCATGCCCGGCCCGTGCGATGTTGAGATTTATTTTTATGCGGTGTAGGCGGAAAGGGTGCAGATACTTGCAGAGCGGGTAATCGCTGCGTAAAAAAAATCACGGCTTGTCAAAATAGCTTGAATTTAATGCTGATTAAAATATATTTTAGGTGATAAAAATATAGACAAATGCAGTCTTATATGATATATTATTACTTAGTATTTTTGCGAGGTGTAAAGATGACTAATAAAGAAAAGGCTCAACGAAAGTTCGTCGGTGTAACTCTTGACACCCTTCTCAGATTCGTTGACAAAAACCCGCAGGAAAATATCCTCAAAATTCTCAACATCGCCGGACGTTTCGTAGGCAATATCTTCCCGAAGAAAAACCTTGAGGCGATGAAAAAAGTCATTGAAAGCGGAAGGGGCGTTTATTACGACTTCGCGTTGAACCTGCTTCATGACCTTGACCGCGGCGTGCTCAAAAAAATGATCCTCGCGATGGGTCTCGGTGCCGGAATCAACGGAACAAAGGCCGTCAGGGCTAACCGCGATAAATATAAATGCAACATTCCCTTCCTTATTCTCATGGATCCCACAAGTGCCTGCAACTGCCACTGCAAGGGCTGCTGGGCTGCTGAATACGGCTATAAAAACAACCTTTCCTACGAAGAAATGGCCGACGTTGTCCGTCAGGGCAAGGAGCTTGGGACTCACCTTTATATGTTCACCGGCGGCGAACCGCTCATCAAAAAGAAGGAGCTTATCCGCCTTTGCGAGGAGAACCCGGACTGTGCTTTCCTTGCCTACACGAACGGTACGCTTGTTGACGAAGAGTTTTGCAAGGAGCTTGTCAGGGTCGGCAACTTTGCGCTCGCGCTGAGCATTGAGGGCAGCGAGGAGACCACCGATGCAAGGCGCGGCGAGGGAATCTACGGCAAGGTTATTTCCGCGATGAAGCTGCTCAAAAAGCATGGCTGCCTTTTCGGAATGTCCGTTTGCTACACGAGGGAGAACGTTGAAGCTGTCACAAGCGAAGCTTTCCTTGACAGAATGACCGGGCTCGGCGTCAAGTTCGGACTTTACTTCAACTTCATGCCCGTCGGTCACGATGCTCCGGTTGAGCTTATCCCGACCCCGGCGCAAAGAGAATATATGTACAAATGGCTGAGAAGGACCCGCAACGGAGAGACCGGAAAGCCGCTCTTCGTTATGGACTTCCAGGACGACGGTGAATATGTCGGTGGCTGCATTGCCGGCGGCAGGAATTATTTCCACATCAACTCCGCCGGAGACATGGAGCCTTGCGTCTTTATCCATTTCTCAGACTCGAATATCCGCGAAAAAACGATTCTTGAAGGACTTAAAAGTCCGCTCTTCATGGCCTTCAGACACGGCCAGCCGTTCAACGACAACCATTTGCGCCCCTGCCCGATGCTTGAAAATCCTCAGTGCCTGAGGAGTATCATCAGGGAAACCGGCGCAAAATCAACCAATATGCTCGGCGAGGAAACTGCCGAAGCACTTTGCAGCAAATGTGACAAATTCGCCGCGGAATGGGCGATTGAAGCGGAGAAAATTTGGAAGAACAATCCTCATCCGAACCCCAAGACCCAGTACTACCGCGATACGCCGGAGGGAAGAGCCGAAAAGGAAAAGCAGGCGGCCGAAAAAGTAAAGAGCGAATAAATCAGAATATTAAAAACAAGGGGCTGTCGCATTTAGCGCAGACCAAAGAGCAAAACAAAAAGAAAAAGACTATATTTCACGAAGCTTATCAAAA
>CAKSYX010000047.1 GCA_934525065.1 uncultured Eubacteriales bacterium | reverse complement strand
GCCCACTCGCGGTATCTACATACAGCTTCGGGGCAAAGAAAACGCTTTCTGCATCTAAATGCGACAGCCCCTTTTTGGGGGGTGATTTTTCACTGAACAGTTTCCTTTTGCTTTTGCGCCATGGCCTTTTTTGTCATGGCTTTCGTGTAAAGTGCGAGCAGACCGCTGCAACCGAGGTTAAGGATAAGACTGCCCAAGAGCAGGGAAAGGAGGTATTTCGGCAGATTCGCAACAGCTGTTTCGGCGTCGATGAGGGCAATGATGAAATAGCAGAAACCGACATTGTTGAAAAACATCGGGAGGTAAGGGTTAAGAAGGATGAGCATTGCAATAAAAATAAAGAGCGGGATGAGGGTTGAAACGAGCGTGGAAACACCGTTTTTTGCAAGCAATGTGAAAATAACCACAAGTCCGGCCGCGAGCAGCAGACCGACTGCTCCGCCAACGAGGGTATACCAGAAGCGCGCCTTGTACGTCAGTTCTTCCTGCATAAAAAAGATCGTTATCGCGATGAAGAACGCCCAGTTCACGATCGGCATTTCATGCCAGGCACCGTGAACGATTTGAAAAACAGTGTTCCAAAGGAGGATCCAGGCGAGCACTATAAGAAGTGCTTTCATTTTTCCCTTGGGTGGCTTTGAAAAGAATTTGATTCCCTGTTGTTCGTGCATTTTTTCACATCTCCTTTTGACATTGTGTTTGATTTGTTACATCATATCACAAAATGCAGACACACTCAATGGATTTTATTGAATTGAAACAATACATATCAAATTAACTCAATTCAGACAAATTCACCGAAAAAAGAAGAATTCGGACAATCGCCTGCCAAAGCTTTTGAATTATTACAAATCATGGTACCTTTGACAAAGCAAAAGCCGGCTGAAAAATACATTCAGTCGGCTTGTATATTTTATAGCTGCGGCTTCGTTTAACTGTTTTCGCGGTTTCTGATGTTGATGAGCTTCTCAGTTTTTTTGAGAGCCTTTCTTTCGCCTACGCCGAGGTCGCCAATCAGAGAATCAATTGCGCAAAGCGCACCCGCCGCGTCTTCATCGTCATGGCAAAATTCATCGTCGAGGTCGTACTCCCTGCCGTCAACCGTTATCAGGCGCGGGTCGTCATAATCGGGAAAGCGGAAGAAATTGAAGCTTTTGATTTTCAGCTCCCTGATGAGAACAAAGTAGCTTTCAACAATTTCTTCGTAGATTTCATCGTCACTTATCGGAGCCGAAGGTTCTGTTATTGCGCTATTGAAGGAATCCGATGAAAGAACGCCTTGTATCAGGGAGAGAAGGTCATCTTCTTCTTTGTCGCTCATTTCCTTTGAATCCGATATTTTGCTGTCAGATGAAAAGGCTTTTAACTTATCGGCAAGCTCCTTGAATTTGATCGGTTCGCCGCCGGTGGTGTTGTCGTTTTTCATTACGTCTCATCCTTTCAAAAGCTGTTTTTTCGATTATATATGAAATCTCCCGAAAACGCAAGAGCATCTTCGGGAGAAATATGAGTTGTTTATTTTTGAAGAAAACGCGAAAGGAAGTCCTTTGTTTTTTCGTTCTGCGGGTTTTCAAAGATGTCCTGCGGCTTGCCCTCCTCGCAGATTACGCCGTCTGCCATGAAAACAACGTGGGAGGAAACGTCCCTCGCAAACGCCATCTCATGAGTAACAACTATCATCGTAAGTCCGTCGTCGGCAAGCGAACGCATAACGGAAAGAACTTCGCCGACCATCTGCGGGTCAAGTGCGCTCGTCGGTTCGTCAAAAAGGAGAACCTCGGGTTCCATTGCAAGCGCACGGGCAATTGCAACGCGCTGCTTTTGTCCGCCGGAAAGCTGTGCCGGTCTTGCTTCGATATACGGCGCCATGCCGACTTTTTCAAGGTACTTCATGGCAACTTCCTTCGCTTCCTTGCGGCTGCGCTTGAGAACCGAAACCTGACCGGTGATGCAGTTTTCAAGGGCGGTCATGTTGTTGAAAAGGTTGAAGGACTGGAAAACCATTCCGACCTTTGCTCTGTATCTTGAAAGCTGAACCTCGCCTGCGGCAACGTCCTTGCCGTGGTAAAGTATTTGTCCTTTTGTCGGAGTTTCAAGGAGATTTATGCAGCGCAGCATGGTGCTTTTTCCGGAGCCGGAAGCACCGATTATGCTGAGAACATCGCCCTTTTCAACCGAAAGGCTGATTCCTTTGAGAACGCTGTTTTCGCCAAAGCTTTTTTCAAGCCCCTTCAATTCAATCACTTTTTCAGCCATGGTCTTACGCCTCCTTTGAAACATGAATTTCCGCAGCACTGTTTGACTGCGAACCGAAAACGGTGTAGTTTTCTTTTCCGGCCAGCTTCTTTTCAACAAGGCGAAGCAATCTTGTTATTGTGAACGTCAGAATGAAATAAAGGACGCAGACGATGAGATAGGTCTGGAAGGTTTCAAAGGTCTGCCTTTTGATGATTCCGGCGAAGTAGTAAAGCTCCGTAACGCCGATAACGTTAAGAACAGAGGTGTCCTTGATGTTGATGACGAACTCGTTGCTGACAGAGGGGAGAATATTGCGCATAACCTGCGGAATGATGACCTTGAACATCGTCTGTGCATGGGTCATACCGATACTCATTGCACCCTCAAACTGTCCCTTGTCAATTGAAATGATTCCGCCGCGGACAATCTCCGCCATATATGCGCCGGTGTTGATCGAAACGATGAGAATACCGGAGGGAATGAGAGCAAGCGTTTTTCCGCCTGTTGCAAAAGCATAGCCCCAATAGATGACCATTGACTGAACCATCATCGGTGTTCCGCGGAAGATTTCAACATAAACGGCGATGATTGCGTTCAGAATCTTATGGAGAATTTTGAGAACGGGATTTTTTGACATCGGCGCTGTTCGAATGATGCCCGTCATAAGGCCGATTGCAAGGCCTACAACGGTACCGACAAGGGCGAGCAGCATTGTGTTGCCGACACCCTTCAGCAGCTGGGGATAGTATTTGGTAAAAATATTAAGGACATCCTGTAAAAAACTCATATCAAATTCCGCCAAACTTTAGTTATTTTATTCGCGGCAAGCGATTTTCAAAACCGCCTGCCGCAAGTTACTGTTTTTGAAAATTTACTTCTTGAAGATTACAACGAGGTTTGATTCGTAGTAGGTTTCGGTGAAGTCGATCTGCTCCTTACGCTCTGCTGTCGGGCTCATACCTGCAACGATTGCGTCAACTGCGCCGGAGTTGAGAGCCGGAATAAGTGAATCCCAGTCGTAGGAATAAACCTCAAGCTTCATGCCGAGCTTGTTTGCAACATACTTTGCAACCTGAACGTCGTAGCCGTTTGCGTACTGGCCTTCCTTGCCTTCGCCGCTGATTGCAACAGCGCCGAGGGTGCGGGTGTCAGACGAAGTTTCGGTCCAGTTGTACGGCTCATAGGCGCACTCCATTGCAACCTTGAGTGTTCCGGTCGGGTTTGCGGGCTCTTCGCTTTCAAGAACAAACTTTTCAACAGTGTCACCGGCCTTAACGGCGATAATCTGCTCCATGAGCTGTTCCTTCTGCTCTTCGGTAATGCCCTTGATGACCTCGTTCATTTTGTCAAGGAGATCGGAGCCCTTCTTGAGGCCGATTGCGATTCCGACATCGGCCGCCGTTGCTGTGAAGCCTGTGTCGTTGTTCTTGAGGTGGAGATAATCAAGGTTGCTGTTCATTCTGCAAGCTGAAATTGCGGTCGGTTCTTCGGCGATGTAGCCGTCGATGGTTCCGCTCTTAACAGCGTTGAGAAGCTCGGTGAAGTCGGGGAGCGTGCTGCCCTTGGCGTCCGGAATCTGGTTAAGAGCGTCGGCGTGGAAGGTGCCGGTCTGAGCGGCAATCTTCATGCCCTTGAGGTCTGCGATTGATTTTGCGGCTGCAATTCCGGTGACTGCTGCGTTTGCGTCGCCGTTTGACGGTGCGGTGGTTGAATTTTCGTTGCCGCCGCAGGCTGTGAAGCAGAGGGCACAGAGAACAGCTGCAAGCACTACTGCCATAATTCTTCTTACGTTACTCATACAAAACACTCCTGTTTCAAAAATTCGGGCTTTGCCCGTGAAAATAAAAATTTAAGCCTGCGCACCTTTTTTAATGAGGTATCACAGGCTTTAAGTTCGTTACTTTACTTTAAAATAGCGAAAATATTACTTAATGATAGCGCTCCATATAAAAACTATATGACAGTGCGGCGTCTGTTAAACGCAACCCCAGCTCCCACCCGGCGGCAACCGGCTTGAAAACTTCGGCGGAATCACCTTTCGCTCACGAATGCTTGCCGGCATTAAATCGTGAGGTACTCATCTCATCCGCATCCTCTATCAGGTGCTGTCTTAAATTTGACTTGATTATATCGCGGCTTGATGTGTTTGTCAACAGTTATTTCAAAAAACGGCATTGTCATGAAAAACTGCACAAAATATCACCGCAAAATTATTGAATCTGCACAATGCAGTCTTATGAGGAGAATCAATCCGCGCTCCTTGAAGTTGAGGCGGCCTTTGTTGCTTTTGAAGTTGTCTTGGTTTTTGAAGAGGGCTTCCTGCCCTTTTTGAAGGTTGCAACGATGTTCGTCTTTTTTTCAACCGTGAATTCATATTCAAGCGAATCCTTGACCTCATCCGTCAGGTCAACGCCGTTGACCGTGAAATGCGCAAGGTCATAGTAGGCTTTTTTGGTGCGCTCGGGAGCAATTTTGACGGTAACGGTTTTGCCCTTTTTGCACGTTACGCGGAATTTTTTCGCCGTGCCGTCCTTTTCTCCGCCGCCCTCAAGGGTCATTTTGCCGTGGGCATAGCTTTCAACAAAAACGTTGTATTCGGACTGATGGATATACTTGAGATACAATCCGCCGACAGCGGCAAAAAGAATGACAACAACAGAAAAAAAAGCAAGAAATTTTTTCATTGATATGTAACCTCCGTAACCTTATTCAACGGTGAGAGTTGAGATTATGTCAGAATAGAGTGCCGCGGCATTGTCAAAAAAATTCTTTTTTACAATTTCAACCTGAGAAAAATCTGCAACAAAAACGGAAAGCCGCAAAAGCTCAACGCCGACGTCGCCGATTGCAAAGCTGACGCGGTAGCCGCCGTCCCGCTCTTCAACCGAGCATTCACATTCGTTTTGAATTTTTTCTCTTGAAAGGATCCTCAATGCCGTGCTGACGGATTTTTCACGGATAGATTTCGGCAGTGAACGCTCAATGACGCCGACCTCATACTTCGCCTTGTGGGTTATGGTGAGAATTTCGTCGTCCTCGCCGAGGTCGCTGTGGATCATGCCGTTTTTGATGAGTTCACTGAGAGCCTCATTGACCTCAAAATAATTTGCAACCGGGTATTCCTGAAAAATTTCATTGATTTGGCTGCGGGTCAGACTTTTGTCAAGCATTTTCAGCAGGTAGCAGACAAGCAGCTTGATTTGCGGCTTGTCTCTCAGTCCGCCGGGAGCAATGCCTTCGCTGAAAGCACTTTGTTCCTGTTCCATTTATATATCCTCCGTATTTGCAGCAGAAAAGCCTATTGCTGCAACAATCTAAATCTATAAATACACATGATATATATTACCACAAAAAAACGGCAAATGAAAGTATTTCGACAAAAATGTAATATAAATTTAATCGTCGCCGCTTTGGAACAAAGCTTGACAGAAGCCGCGCCTTGTTTTAAAATATAGCGTAATGATTTTCCGGAGGTGCGTACAATGGAAAAAAAGTACACAACGCTGCTCTTTGACGCAGACAATACCTTGCTTGATTTTGACACGGCCGAGGAAAAGGCCTTGAGCCGTGTACTGACCGAAATCGGAATGAATGTCACCGAAGAGGTTGTAAAGCAGTACAGCGCAATCAACCTTGCCTATTGGCAGGCGTTTGAACGCGGAGAGGTTACAAAGGCCGAGCTTCGCACCGCGCGCTTTGCCGACCTTTTCAAAAAGCGCGAATTTCATACCGATTTGAGTCTCAGCTACATTGCCGACACATATCTCTCCTATCTCGGAGAAGGGGAGTATCTGCTTGACGGGGCAATTGAGCTTTGCGAAAGACTCAAGGACGAGGGCTATAAAATCTATATAATCACCAACGGAGTTGCCGAAACGCAGAAAAAGCGCCTTTCAAAAAGCGGACTTGACCGCTTCCTTGACGGTCTGTTTGTTTCCGAAACCGTTGGGTCGCAAAAACCGCAAGCCGCATTTTTTGAGTATGTTTTTGAGCATATTGATGAAAAGGACAAAGAAAAGCTCCTTGTCATCGGTGATTCCTACGGCTCTGACATCAAGGGCGCCTGCGGAGTTGGGCTTGACTGCGTTTGGCTCAATCCGAAGGGCGAGGACAATGCGCTTTCTCTGCCGATCAAAAAAGAGATTCGCGACCTTCGTGAATTGTTTGGTTTTTTTGAACTAAATTGATGTGAGTTTTTAGGCTTCGTTTTATATAAGTCTGTATTCTTAACGAGTGCAGACTTTTTGTTTTATAAAAGTCCGAAAAATTTTGAAAAAGGACTTGACAAATCCGAAAAAGCGATTATAATAATAATAACGATTATCGTTATTGAAAAGGAGTTGAACAAATGCTCAGGAACAGTCGCCAGCGTGAAGCAATTCTCGCTTCGCTTCGCTCAAGGAAAGACCATCCGTCTGCGGAACAGCTTTTTCTTGACCTCAAGGCCGAATACCCGGCTTTGAGCCTTGCAACGGTTTACCGTAACCTCAGGGTGCTCGAAAGCGAAGGGGAGCTTATCCGCTTCCACACGGATTCGGGAGACCGCTTTGACGCCGACACAAGCGAGCATTATCACTTCAACTGCCTTGCCTGCAAAAGGATAATCGACCTTCATGCTTTGCCGAGCGGCGGGCTGTGCACGCTCTTCAAGGATTTTGAAGGAGAAATACGTTCCTGCAACCTGCAGCTTTTCGGAATCTGCCCCGAATGCAAGGCCAAGGAGCAAAAAGAACAATCATAAATTTTTATCGGAGGTATTCAAAATGAAAAAGTATTATTGTCCTGTATGCGGTTATGAAAGCGACGAGCCCATTGACGTATGCCCCATCTGCGGCGCAAAAATGAAGGAGCGCGAAGAGGGAACCCTCGGTTGGGCTGCCGAACACATCGTCGGCGTTGCAAAGGACGCACCGGAGGAGATTCTTCAGGGACTTCGCGAGAACTTTGCAGGTGAATGCAGCGAGGTCGGAATGTATCTTGCAATGGCAAGAGTTGCTCACAGAGAAGGCTATCCGGAAATCGGCCTTTACTGGGAAAAGGCTGCTTTTGAAGAAGCAGAGCACGCAGCAAAGTTTGCTGAGCTTCTCGGCGAAGTTATCACCGACAGCACCAAGAAGAACCTTGAAATGAGAGTAGCTGCCGAAAACGGCGCAACCCTCGGCAAAACCGAGCTTGCAAAGAAGGCAAAGGAGCTCGGCCTTGACGCTATCCACGACACCGTTCATGAAATGGCCCGCGACGAAGCAAGACACGGAAAAGCCTTTGAGGGACTTCTCAACAGATATTTCAAATAATTAAAAACCACGGAGGAACGCAATATGAAACACGTTTGCCCTTGCGGCTATGTCTATGATTCCGAGCTCGGCGATCCCGAAAACGGCGTAGCTCCCGGCACTGCCTGGGAGGACCTTCCCGAAGATTGGGTCTGCCCCTGGTGCGGACTTGGCAAGGACGCTTTTGAGGAAGAATAAGCGATAAAGTCAAAGCCTGTCGTTTAATTGCGGCAGGCTTTATTTTTGTGTACGAGGAAAACTCGTTCCGGCGGTGTTTGTTGTTTGAATTATCAGACAGCTTGGTTGTTATACTTACGAAATATGTTCAAATTATGTATGAACGTAGGACTGAATGCCGGTAACAATCTCAGCATGATTGCTACGTTTTGAAAAGATGAAGAACAGTGCCGTAAAGTGCCGAAGTCAGGCATATAAAATCAACCAATATCAAAAAAATAAAATTAAAACAGCGGTTTATATTGACAAGATAACAATAATCATGTATAATCGGACAGCAAAGAATAATAGATCGTTTCTTTGCAATATAAAAAAGCTCAAAGGAGAATAAAGAAATGGAAGAAAATACGAACATCAACACACAACCTACACAGCAGCCACAGCCCCAACAGCCTTATCAGCAAAATCAGATGCCGGTTGCTCAGCTTAAAACCGACCGCGGCCTTGCTAAACTTATTCTGCTTTCTTTGATCACTTTCGGCATTTACGGTCTTGTTGTTATGTACAGCATGACTGAAGATGTAAACACGGTTTGCGGACGTTATGACGGAAAGAGGAGCATGAATTATCTCCTCATGGTTCTTATTCTCACGCCGATTACTCTTGGTATCTATCCGATGGTATGGTATCACACAATAAGCAATAGGATTGGCGCGGAGCTTACACGCCGCGGTATTGATTTCAAATTCAGTGCCACTGATTATTGGCTTTGGAATGTTCTGGGATTACTTATAGTTGTGGGACCCTTCGTTTATCTTTACAAGTTAATCAAGGCTGTAAATCTTCTTAATGCCGACTTCAATGTTAAAGGTTGACACCAAACAAAAACTATTACGAGAGTTTATGTATTCGGATGCATAAAGTGCTTTCCCTGCTTTGAATCTGTACATATGTACCGCGAGAAAGCAGAAAACAGATAGGCTGAAAAGAGCAAAGTTGTTTTTGCTTTAAGTAACAAATAAAGGCTGTATTTTTAATGAGGCTTTATCTAATGAGTCTCATGAAATACAGTCTTTTGCTCTTTAATTTGTGTTAATGAGGCAGTTACTTCGGTTGCCACCGATATATCGTGGAATACACCAACAGCGACAACGCCAAGGAATCTGCCTAACGGCATTGTCCGGACGAGCACTTTACGGCTCATGTTCCGCCGGCTGCCTTTGTCCTTTGGAAGCTTCCGTTACCATGGCTGAGAGGCGGTTCGCCGTAAATCATATGACGCAGTATCTCCGCCGTGCAAATCCGAAATCGGACAGGACTGCCGC
>CAKSYX010000046.1 GCA_934525065.1 uncultured Eubacteriales bacterium | reverse complement strand
ATTTTGCAATGTATGAGAAGTTGATTCCCTTTTCGTCAAGCTCTTTGAGGAGCTCGGGGAGCCTTGCGGTCACGCTGTAATAGAAATGGTCGGTCTTTTCAATCATTCCGGCGTATTCCTCTTCCTTGCCGGCGAAGATGAAGTCTCTTGCTTCTTCATAGTAGTCGGTGCCTACCATGCTCCAAAAAGCAGGGTAGGAGCCGTAGCTCGCAAGCGCAAGGCGCGGAACGAGGTTTTTGTAGACACGCTTATAAATCTGCATCAGTGTGTCGGTTGTGAAGCCGAGCACCTTGCAGTATCTTGCAAGGGAAACAGCGGAAACGAGAAGCGACTGCAAAGCGGTGTCCTCAAGCAGGGGCTTTCTGTCCGTGTTGTCGTTGAGAAAACGGTCAAGTGCTTCATCGTCAACAACGATGTTGCCGGAGAAAATTGCACCTGCAACGGCAATTCCGCCGACGGAGGGGATGTTGAAAATTACGTTTGCAACCTTGTTTTCAACGTTTTCGGTCATTTCAAGATACGCCGCAACGATACACGCACCGAGACAGCGGCCGACAAGCGTGACCTTGCTTTTGCCGGTCACCGAAAGAACGTTGTTAATGTAAAGACCGAGCTCTTTTGCGGATTCATACGGGTCAATGCGCCAGTCATAATTGAAGTGGTAGTCATGGCAGCCGTAGTTTGAATACTTCCTCGGCAGCCGGTTTTTGCTGCGATAAATGTGGGCTGCACCGCCGTCAACAGGTTCGCCGTCCTTGTTTAGGCGAACATCATCATAAAGCGGAGCGAACGCGTTGTAAAGAGCGTCGCAATACCTGCTCCAATCGCCGTTGGGATTTGCAGGCATTTCTTTCAGTACCTCTTTTGTTGCATTCAGAACGTAATCCTTGTCAACGTCTTTTGCGTCGATCCGGTTTCCGTTCGCATCGTAAAGGCTAGCGCCGTAGCCCGAAAGATATACAATGGGATACTCCTCCTCGGCGGCAAGAGCAAGAGGCACAAGCGAGAGCGACAGCATGAGTACCGTCAAAAGGATACACAGCGATTTTTTAAAACAGTGTTTCATACTTTTCCTCCTTAAATCTTTTTATACACCGGAAATATGTTAACATATAAATCAGAAGAAGACAACAATTTTTCCAAAAAAAGTTAAGAATCTTTATAAATTTCGCATAAACCGTCCAAAACGAGGTTCTCGTCATAGATGATTTCGGCTTCGCAGCATGAGATGATTCCGCGGCTGCAGCCGCCGGTTGCAACGATCGTTGCGTTTTCAAGCGAAAGCTCGCCTGCGATTCGCTTAATCAGTCCGTCGAGCATTGCCGCCGTTCCGAAGACCACTCCTGACTGAATACATTCGACCGTGTTTGTTCCAACCGCGCTTTTGGGAGTTGTCAGGCTGACGGAGGGGAGCAGAGAGGTGCGTGACGCGAGAGCGTCAAGGGAAATTTTTACGCCCGGAGAAATTGTGCAGCCAACGAACTTTCCGCTTTTGTCAACAACAATGATTTTCGTTGCCGTTCCGAGGTCGGCAACAAGGCAGGGCAGGGGATACTTTGCCTTTGCCGCAACAGCCGCGGCGATGAGGTCGGCACCGATTGCGGCAACGGGAAGGACGTCAATTTCAAAGCAACCGTGGTGTTTTTCGCCGACGGTTATCGGCTCCTTGCCGGTGATGAGCTTCACCGCGCGGATGATGCTGCCTTCAATTTCAGGAACAACACAGCTTATCACCGTGCCGGTAAATTCGCTTGCTTTAACATGATAGAGCCTGAAAATTTCGAGCAGCTTTGTTGCAAATTCGTCGCTCGTCTTGTGCCTCGCCGTGTACATTCTCGAAACAAAAAGGAGAGAATCGTTCTGATAAGCACCGAGCGTGATGTTTGAATTGCCGATGTCTATTGTCAAAAGCATAATTACCATAGCCTTTCCGGCTGCAGAATAATAAAGCTTACATCATTCCTTGCTACAGCCGGACAAGGCGTGATGGTAATTTCGTCCATCTCAAAATTATGCCATGGGCAAATTTTGAGGGACACATAATCGGCAAAGCGTAACAGCGTGCAGCGCTGTTACCATAGCCTTTCCGGCTGTAAAAATAATAAAGCTTACATCATTCCCTGCTACAGCCGGACAAGGCGTGATGGTAATTTAGTCCGTATATATTGTTGATTATATTACTCACGGTGGAAAAAGTCAATTTAATGTGGTAAAATACAGGTGACTTATGAAAAGGGGGAGAAAAATGGTTTGCAATGCCTGTCCGCGTAACTGCGATATAGATAGAGACGATAGAAAAGGCTTTTGCGGTGTCGGCGAAAAATTTGTCGTTGCGAGAGCCGCAAAGCATTATTGGGAAGAGCCTGTGATAAGCGGCACCGAAGGCTCGGGTGCGGTGTTTTTCTGCGGCTGTAATCTTCGCTGTGCGTTTTGCCAGAACTTTGAGCTCAGCCGCGCCGAGGTCGGAAAAGAAATATCCGATGAGCACCTGACTGAAATTTTTGCCCGCCTTGTTGCCGAGGGGGCGCACAATCTGAACCTTGTTACGCCTACCCATTACGCCGAACGCCTTGCGAAGGTACTCAGCAGGTATCATTCGCCCGTGCCCGTTGTTTATAATTGCGGCGGCTATGAGAAAATTGAGACGCTCAGAAAGCTTGAGGGTCTTGTTGATGTGTACCTTCCCGATTTTAAATATATAAGCGCCGAGAGAGCAAAACGGTATTCGCTTGCGCCGGACTACTTTGAAAACGCTTCGGCAGCTATTCTTGAAATGCGCCGCCAGCAGCCTGAGGATATTATTGAAAACGGTTTGATGAAAAAGGGCTTGATAATTCGCCACCTTGTTTTGCCGAAAAATACGAATCAGTCAAAGCTCATTTTCGATTGGATAAAAGAAAATCTCGGAACAAAAACATATATAAGCCTTATGGCGCAGTATACTCCTTGCGGAAGGCTTGACGAGCTTCCGGAGCTTGACCGAAAAATTACACGGCGCGAATATGAAAAGGTCGTTTCATATCTCGAAGAGCTTGGCTTTGAAAATGTTTTTTTGCAGGAGCTTTCCTCGGCGGAAAGGGGGTTTATCCCGGATTTTGATTTGACGGGGGTGTGAATTCCGGCGGCGAGAAAATTTATTGCAACTTTCGCCTCTTTGTGGTAGAATACGAGACGAAAAAACAAATGATTGGGGAAGTGTAAAAATGAAAGAAAAAAGCAAAAGCTTTATAGGCGAGTTCAAAAAGTTCATCATGCGCGGCAGCGTCATTGACCTTGCCGTCGGCGTAATTATCGGCGGTGCTTTCCAAGCAATCGTCAATTCACTCGTAAACGATGTTATATCGCCGGTTATTTCGCTTGCAACAAAGGGCATCAACTTTGCCGATAAGTTCATCGTTCTTGCAATAACAGACGAAAAGTTTTCAACGGCAGCCGCCGCAAAGGACGCAGGCTTTGCCACGCTCAATTATGGCTCGTTTGTCACTGCGGTTCTCAATTTTCTCATTATGGCGTTCATTATTTTCCTTCTTGTCAAGGGACTCAACAAGCTTGCCGAGCTCGGAAAGAAGGAAGAAAAATCGGCTGAACCGACAACGAAAGTCTGCCCGTTTTGCCAAAGTGAAATCAGCATAAAAGCCGTAAGGTGCCCGAACTGCACCTCAAAGCTTCCCGAAGAGGAAGAAAAAGAAGAAATTAAAGAGAAAGAAGCTGAATAAAAATGACAGGATTCATAGGAGCGGGAAACATGGCTTCTGCAATGATCAGCGGGCTTGTTTCCTCAAAAACGCTTTCCGGAGACGATATTGCCGTCTTTGATATTGACACGCACAAAACGCAGGAGCTTTCAAAAAAGCTCGGCGTCCGTGTGCTCAAAAGCGCGGCTGAGATCGTTGAAAAATGCGAAAACGTTGTTTTTTCCGTTAAGCCAAATATTTTGCCTGAGGTTCTTCCCGGGCTCAAAAGGCTGATTCTTGAGCATGGGCCGCTCGTTATCTCGATCGCCGCCGGAAAACCGCTCTCGTTTTTTGAAGAGCGCCTTTCCGGTGAGGTCAGGCTTGTCCGCGTAATGCCCAACATCAATGCGGCGGTCGGCGAGGCAGTTTCCGCCTTTTGCGGAAATGAAAACGCGAATGAAAAGGATCTCGCTTTTGCAAAAAAAATGTGCGAAAGCTTCGGCACGGCGGTTGAATTGCCCGAAAAGCATTTTCCGCTTTTCGGCGTGATCGGCGGCTCGTCTCCGGCGTTTGCATATATGTTCATTGATGCGCTTGCGAGAGCTGCGGTGAAAAACGGTATGCCAAAAAAGCAGGCACTTGAAATCTGCGCACAGGCGGTTCTCGGCTCGGCGAAGATGATTCTTGAATCAAAAGAACACCCGATGGAGCTGACCGACAGGGTCTGCTCACCGGGCGGAACAACGATTGAAGGCGTGCTTTCACTGAAGAAGAACGGCTTTGAAACGGCTGTTGCCGACGCTGTTCAGGCCGCCGTTGAAAAGGACAAGCTGCTTTAAGTATTATATCTGTTACATCAAGGTGAAAATCGTCAGTGCTTCTTCAATGCGCGAATAGATTTTTTCAAAATCGGTGATCGGCAGGGGATTTTCACCTTTGCCGATTTCCATTGTGAAGGCCGGGCGGAAGAATTCGCTGATGAACCAGTCCTTGAAGCCGCCGTGCGACGCAAGACCATCGTTTTCAACAAGTCGGTATGAACAGGAGTCGGCGAGAATCTTAGCCATCATGTGCGCTTGCGCAGGGGTTTCGTCTCCATAGCACCAGTAAAGCTCTTCGCCCTGAGAATGAATTGCCATCGCCTGACGGAAGGGCAGTATCCGGCAAAGCCGTGTCATTGCTTTTGTTTCCGCTTCGCTTTCGGCTCTGTAGCCGCCGAAACGTCTCGGAGCCGGGCCGTTTATTCCGCTTTCTTCTTCCATCCGCCTGAGAATTTCCCAGCCTGCGTTAAAGTTATGGTTGATGTCAACGCCCGCCGCGTTGGCGTTCCATTTTGAATAGTCCTTGCACTTCAAAGATTCAACGAACTTTTTTGCCGAGCCTGCGCCTTCTGCGCCGTGGACGGCAATTTCAACTCCGTCGGGATTCACGCAGGGAACGAGCATTACGCCAAGCTGAGAGAAGGCTCTTGAAATGTTGACCGAGCAAAGCTCGCTTTTTCGGTCAAGACTTTGGCAAAGTCTTTCGCAAAAGCGGAAGAGAACGAGCGCAGTCAGCCATTCACAGCCGTGGAACGCCCCGGCAAGAAGAACACGGTTCTTTTTGTTGCCGAGCGAAAGGGCAAAAATCGCTTTTCCCGTGCTGCTGCGGCCGATCACGTCCGGAACGAGAAAAGAATATCTTTTCGTCAGTTCTTCCACAAGCTTTTTGTTTTTTTCATAGTCGAATACGGTTTCGCTGGTATATTCGGTAATAAGATTCATGCTAACACATCCTTTTGGCAATCTATATTCGCCGAAGGGTCAAAGGTATTCCGAAAAGAGGTACAAATATGGACATGACCGAAAAAATGATTGAAAGAAAAACAATTTTTGAAGGCAGAATAATCAACGTGTATAATGATACCGTTGTTCTGCCGAACGGAAAGCATTCTACCCGTGAGGTTGTTGAACACCACGGCGGTGTTTGCGTTGCCGCGCTGACGGAAAGGAACACTCTGCTTTTTGTGCGCCAGTTTCGCTATCCTTACGGAAAAGTTCTGCTTGAGCTTCCGGCCGGAAAGCTTGAAAAAGGAGAAGAACCGCTTGCCGCCGGACTGCGCGAGCTTGAGGAGGAATGCGGCGTTGCTGCCGAAAAGGTCATCCCGATGGGCGAGGTCTATCCGACCGTTGCCTACTGTACCGAAATTATTCACCTTTACCTTGCAAAGGGGCTCAAAAAAACGCACCAGCACCTTGATGAGGGCGAGTTTCTTTCGGTTGAAGAAATCGAACTTTCAAAAGCGGTTGAGCTTGTTATGAACGGCGAGATAGCCGACAGCAAAACCGTTGCGCTTGTTTTGAAAACCGCGAGACTTCTTGAGGAGGGCAAGATATGAGACGTTTTGTTGTTGCCTCTGCCTCACCGAGACGCCGCGAACTGCTTTCAAGCGCCGGGTACACCTTTGAGGTCATACCCTCGGACGCCGACGAAACGCTGCCTGACGGCATCTCGGCCCGTGGTGCGGTTTTTGAGCTTGCAAAAAGGAAAGCTCATTCGGTTTTGAAAAATGAAACGGATGCAGTCGTTCTCGGCTGCGACACGGTTGTTTCGCTTGACGGAAAAATTCTCGGAAAGCCGAAAACGCACGAAGAAGCCGAAGAAATGCTCCGTGCTCTTTCGGGAAGAGCGCATGAGGTCTTTACCGGTGTGTGCATCGCGGATAGGGAAAAAGAGGAGTGCTTTGTTTCCTGCACAAATGTTGAGTTCTATTCTCTTTCCGATGAAACCGTGAGGTCGTATGTTCAAACCGAAGAGCCGATGGATAAAGCCGGAGCGTATGGAATCCAAGGTCTTGGAAGTGTCCTTGTCAAAAAGCTTGACGGCGATTATTTCACTGTTATGGGACTGCCCGTCAACAAATGTGCGCGTGTGCTTGCGCTTTTCGGAATTGAAGGCAAAGTGATTCTTTGATTTTGGGGTGTGCATAACTTAATGAATAAGCCGCAGCTGTGTTTTTGCAGCTGCGGCTGTAATTTTGCCCAAAGCGTTTAATTTACTGCGACTTATGTCGACTTTTATGCTGAATATGGTGAAATAATTAACAAAATCTGAATTTAGCGTTTAATAAAAGACAAACAGTTGACAATGTGTTTTAAAACGCCTATATTGGTTGCAAAGAAGCTTTGAGGAGAGAAATATATGGAAAACGGATACTTTGAAAAACGGATTTCACCTTCCGATCGCTTTATGAATCAATTTGTCAGGCTTGCTTTGCTGCTTCGCGGCAGCAGACACCTGTTTTCAAGCATAAGCGCCTGTGAGGAATATTTGAAAACCGCCGAGTGCAAAGCCGTTTCGGTTTCAGCAGGAAAGGTTAAGAATTGTACTGTGTCAAAGGAAGCATATCGTGACACCGAATACTATATCTTCAAGCCCGAAAACGCTTTGCAAACCAAAACCGCTGTCATGTATTTTCACGGCGGTGCATATGTCCGCAGACTGACGAGCCATCATGTAAGGCTCATCAAAATGCTTTGCGCCAAAACGGGGTTTACCTTTGTTGTTCCGCTTTACCTCACCCTTCCCGAATATACCTGCCGTGAAAGTCTCGGTCAGCTCATGGGTATCTATAAAAGCCTCCTTGAAAAAAACGAAAACGTCATTTTTGCCGGCGACTCATGCGGCGGTGCGATTTGCGTCAGCCTTTTGGCGCATATAAATGATGAAAAGCTTAAAAAGCCGAAAAAGCTGGTTTTGTTTTCTCCTTTTCTCGACCATGAAATTATAGGTGACGCAGAAACCGAAAGAATCGCAAAGCGCGACCCGATGTTCGGCGGAACAAAAGGGCTCGGCTTTCTTGCCGAACGCTGGTGCAGCGGCTTTGAAAAGGATGACCCGCACGCCGAGCCTTTGTATACGGATTTCGGAATGAATGTGCCTTTGTGTATTTTCACCTCAGACGGAGATATGCTGTCCGTCGGCTGCAAAAGATTTTTTGAAAAAGCAAAGGATTTCGGTGCATCTGTCAGAATAGTTTGCTTTGAAAAAGTGTTCCATTGCTTTGTTCTTTATCCGCTCGCAGCCGCAAGGGAATGTATTGACGAAGCCGCAAAGCTGATGAAAGAGGAATAAAAAGGGGCGTTTCAGGTCAAAACAATAGCGGTGATATAATAGATGAAAGACTCTGAAAAGCTAAAAAGCAGAACATTGCCGTGGACTTTTATTCTGCTCGGTGAGACAGCGGCAGTCATTCTGCTCAATCTCCTGCCGTATATAATAAAAATGCTGCTTGAAAAGGACGAGGTGTTTTGGCTCAACGCCGTTTTCGGTGTGCCGCTTATATTCCTGAGCCTTTTTTCAATCTGTATTTTCAGAGCCGCCAACCAAAGGCGTCTTTTCAAAAGGCTTTGCGAAAAAAAGTGCGCTTCCTTGTCTAAAAGCTCATTTTTCGGCTCTGCCGTTTTGTCGCTCGTTTTGCTTGCTTTTAAGGCAACGCTATTTGTTGGGTTTATTCTTCCGGCGATAGTGATGCTTTTCTCTTTGGAGCGCGTTGTCGAAGCCTTTCCGATTGAAGCGACAGCCGGCTTCTTCGCTTTTTGTCTGCTCTTGGCTTTTTTGGGACTCCTCTTTTTTCGCAAGGCGTGTTCTCTGCTTTTTCTTTCGGAGTATATTTATCTTATATACCCGGAAATGAACGCAGCACAGTGCATAAAGCTCAGCACCGAAAGAGCTTCGGCCTGCCGAAAGGAATGCCGCAGGCTCAGATTGAAGCTTTTTGCTTTCTCTTTGCTCTGCATTTTTGTCTTTACTGTTCCGTATGCTTTGCATCGGTGCAGACTTTTGAAAAACGAACTTGCCTTTGACCTGCTCTTTGTGCCCGTTGAATGAATTATAGCCGTACCGATTTTTGTAGCTTCGGTACGGCCTGTTTTTTTTATTTGCAACGGCGGGCTTTATGTGGTATAATAACCTTACGAAACACTGGCCAAATCAAAGATTTGGAGTATTTCGGAGAACATTGTTTCATGCCGCTTCGGCACGTTGCGCTTTGCGTACATGGTATAATACTACGAAATCATTCTGCCGGACAGAGAATAAGGAGGATACGCTTTGAAAGAAGCGCAAATCGAAGAATTCAGGAAAAAACTGACCGATGACGGGTTTGTGAAAATAATTATGTATAAGCTTTCCGCCGGTGAAAGGGTGGTGCTTGCGGTTACGGGAAAAAGTATGCTGCCCTTCCTTGAAGAGGGACGTGACAGTGTAATTCTCGAAAAACTTCAAAAGCGGCCGAAGCGCGGAGACATCGTTCTTTACCGCAGAAAAAGCGGAGCTTATGTTCTTCATCGCGTTGTAAAAAGGAAGGAGAACATCTATTGGTTTTCCGGCGATGCTCAAAGAAAGATTGAGGGCCCTGTCAGTGAGGACAGCCTGATTGCCGTTTGCACCGGGGTGCTGCGCGGAGATAAAGAGTACTCAAAAAACAGTCTGCTCTGGCTTTCATATAAACGAAGGTTTTTCAAAACAAAAAGAAAAGGAGAAAATGAAAATGGAAAATGAAATAGTTGTACCGCGCCTTGATTGGCTCATAGGCGGCTCAAGGATAGGCGGAACTTATAATAAATACTAC
>CAKSYX010000045.1 GCA_934525065.1 uncultured Eubacteriales bacterium | reverse complement strand
TTTAAGCGTTTTTTTGCCCACTCGCGGTATCTACATACAGCTTCGGGGCAAAGAAAACGCTTTCTGCATCTAAATGCGACAGCCCCTTTGTTTTTCTTATTCGCCGAGGATTTTCATGAACTCTTCGCCCGTGATAGTCTCCTTTTCATAAAGGTATGAGGCAAGCTCATCAAGCTTTGCGCGGTTTTCTTCAAGAAGCTTCAGTGCCTTTTCGTGCTGTTTTTTAACGAGCGCAACAACAAGGGCGTCTATCTGAGTCTGCGTCTGGGCGGAGCAGGCAAACTCCGAGCTTCCGCCAAGGTACTGATTTGTGACCGTTTCAAGCGCAACCATGTCGAACTCGTCGCTCATTCCGTAGCGCGAGATCATGGCTTTTGCAAGCTTTGTTGCCTGTTCAATATCGTTTGACGCGCCCGTTGTTACCGAGCCGAAAACAGTCTCTTCCGCCGCACGGCCGCCGGTGAGGGTTGCAATTTTGTTTTCAATTTCCTCTTTGCTCATCAGGTAGTGCTCGCCCTCATCAACCTGCATTGTGTAGCCGAGCGCACCCGAGGTACGGGGAATAATCGTGATTTTCTGAACGGGAGCAGAGTTTGTCTGCTTTGCCGCAACAAGGGCGTGACCGATCTCGTGGTAGGCGACGATTTTCTTTTCATGATCGGTGAGTATGGCATTTTTCTTTTGATAGCCGGCAATGACAACCTCAATGCTTTCTTCAAGGTCAGCCTGAGCAGCTTCACTCCTTCCGTCGCGAACGGCACGAAGCGCAGCCTCATTGATAATGTTCGCAAGCTGAGCACCCGAAGCACCGGAGGCCATGCGCGCAATGTGTTCAAAGTCAACGTCGGCGGCAAGTTTGACCTTTTTGGCGTGCACCTTCAAAATCGCTTCGCGGCCCTTGAGGTCGGGCAGCTCAACGGGAACGCGGCGGTCAAATCTGCCCGGTCTTGTCAGCGCGGGGTCAAGCGTTTCGGGGCGGTTGGTTGCGGCAAGGATGATTACGCCGTTGTTGCCCTCAAAGCCGTCCATTTCCGTCAACAGCTGGTTTAGCGTCTGTTCGCGTTCATCGTTTCCGCCAACGCGGCCGTCTCTCTTTTGGCCGATTGCGTCAATCTCGTCAATGAAAACAATGCAGGGAGCTTTTTCCTTTGCCTGGCTGAAAAGGTCACGCACCTTTGACGCGCCCATTCCGACAAACATTTCAACAAACTCCGAGCCGCTCATTGAAAAGAACGGAACGTTTGATTCGCCTGCAACCGCCTTTGCAAGCATGGTCTTGCCCGTACCCGGAGGGCCGACAAGCAGAACGCCCTTCGGCATCGAAGCACCGATTGCGGTATATTTTTGCGGATTATGAAGGTAATCAACAATTTCGGCAAGGTTTTCCTTTGCTTCGTCCTCGCCCGCAACGTCATCAAACTTGATTCCGTCCGAGGACTTGACATAAACCTTGGCGTTGCTTTTTCCGAGGTTGAACATCATCGAAGAGTTTCCGCCGGTCATTTTTTCCGTCAGCTTTTTTGAAAAGAACTGGCCGAGCAGGAAGAAGATGAAAATCGGCAGTATCCACGTCAGAACAAAGCTCCATACCGGTGACATCTGCTCGGTTATCTCTCCCGAAAATTGCGCGCCGCATTCATGAAGCCGCTTTGTCAGGTCGGGGTCATCCATGATGCCCGTTTTATAGATATTCTTTCCGTCTCTGTCAGTGAAGAGAATCTGATTGTCATCCTTCTGAACCTCAACCTTGCCAACCTGCTTTTGGTCAATCATGGTCATAAAGGTTCCGTAATCGACCTGCTTTATCTGCACCTTCTGAATTGCAGGAATTATGAAAAGATTCATAAGCAGCAGAATAAGAAGAGCAATGCAATAATAATACATCAACGGTTTTTTTGGCTTTTTTACTTCATTCATATTATCATAACCTTTCCGGCTGCAAAAATGAATCAGAATGCATATTCACACCGTGCCGCAGCCGGGCAAGGTGTGCTTCGTCCGTCAGGCTTTAACAGACGGACAGCCGAGTGTGTTTTTTCAGCTCTTTTTTTCGCAGTGTACGGCAACTATTGCCGTGATTATATTGAGCACCGCGTCCGAGAGCAGCGCCGCGCCGCAAAGGCGCAGAACGAGCATTCCGGTTTCAAACGGTCTTATCAGGGCGCAGACACCGAGCGCAAGAGTGACGATTCCGCCGAGCAGCAGCAGCCACCAGCGGCCGAGACCGAAGCGCCGCGCTTCAAGCGAATTCTGCACCGTGAGCACCGCGTCAACAACAACAAACAAGCCGATGAGGGCGGTCATATACTTCATAACGGCACCGGGGAAAATCAGCATAACCAGTCCCAGCGCACAGGTCAGAATACCCATTGCAAAATCAAACTGAAACGCAAGGCGGTAAGGGTCGTTTGAAAAATAGCCTACGATTCTTGCCGCGCCGAAAAGCACCATAGCCGCGCCGACAAGCCTTGAAAGAACAGCCAATGACGTACCCGGCCAAAAAAGGAACGCAATTCCGAGCACAAAAAGCAGAACCGAGGTTCCGATGTAACACCTTTTTGCAAAACGAATGATATTCATAGAGGTCATCCTTTCTTTGTTTCTGCTATTATATTAGACCGAAAAGGCAAAAAATAATACGGTCAGATTCCTTCCGATGGGTAAAACTGTAACACCCGACCGGATCTGACCGTATTTTTAATTCTGCGCGTTCATTTTTCTGAGCGTAGCTTTGATTATTCCGAGCGCTTCCTTCGGTTCGTCAGCCTCACCGACTGCAGTTTCAATCGGGCAAAAGCCATCCTTTCTCCGGTTAAGTATCGCCGGAACTGTCAAAGCAGCGTAAGCCGAAACGCCGTTATCTTCAAGAAGTTTTTTCGCCTTTTCGCTCATCACTTCGGCGTAGACCTCTTCGGCTCCGAGGAGAACAAAAAGCACCGCCGCGCCTTTTCCGACCGCTTTGTCCGCCGCGCAAAAGCCTGAAAGCGTTTTGCCCTCATCATACATTGAAAGGAGGGCTTTCACTCCCCTTTCGCCGCTCGTGAGCGTTTCGGCCTTGCTGCAAAGAACAAGGGTGTGTTCCCCCTTTTCAAGCAGCATTTTCGCTTTTTCGGTTTCAGCTCTCATCGCTTCACCCGAACCTTCTTGAAAGGACGGAGAAAAGCTTGTGAAGCTCGCCGAAAAGGAAGTCAAAAATTCCTGCGTCAAAAAAGCCCTTGTCAACCGCCGAAGCCGAAGCGTCCTTTTCTCCCGCGTTCAGCAAAAACGCCTGCGTATACAGCACGCCGCCTTCACCGAAGACCTCGAGCCTGACATAATTTCCGAGCTGTTCGCCGTAATCCGAAAGGTCAAAAACGGCCGCGTCAGCCTTTTTGGTATCAATGGCCTTTCCGTCCGAGATAAGCGTGGCGATGAGGGCATCCTTCGTTTTGAGCGCAATCTTTCCGCCGTCAACGTTTACCGAAGTGATTCTCGGCTCGGTCTTTGCGGTGAGACGTCCGTCTGAATCAAGCACACTGTATGTTGTTCCGATTGAAGAATCGGCCTTATATTTTCCGCTTTCAATGCCTTCGATTCTCTCCTGCATTTCGTCTGCGGCGGCAGTCACGGCTTTATAGGTTTGTGTCTCGCCGTAAAATTCCCTGAGAGCGGCGGAAATTCTTCTCAGCTCGTCGTAGTTTCCGATGCAGTGGCTCGCGGCGAAGAATTCGCCGTTTTCGAGTGCCTTTTTCGCGCTTTGGGAATCGAGGCTTTCCATCAGCAGCAGCGTATAGCCGGTATTTATCCTGTCAAGCTGATGCGCGTCGCTTGAACCGATTGCGTAGACCGTGTCTCCCTTGGCGGAAAATCGTGTGAGAAGCTTATCCCAGAGAATGCGATCAAAGCGTGTTCTTGCGTCTCCCTTTGAGTTGATGTCGATTCCGAGGCAGGTCGGATATTTTTCAAGCAGAGAGGCGTATTTGTTGATGTAATACTTATAGGTAAGGCTGTTTTCGTTGTATGCGTTTTCGCTTCTCAGCTCATAACGCGCCTTTGTGTATTCGCCGGGGTGGTTTATGACCGAAACGCCGCCGAGCTTTTCAACTCCCTTTACCGCGTCCTCATAGGTCGTGATGCTGTTGTTGCGGTAATCAACAAACCAGCTGTTGACGTGGGCGTTGACGGAAACGGCGTTGTTTTCAATTCCGAACGGTACGCGAAGAATATCCTTTTCGCCGTTTATCCTGAGATAATCGTCTCCGTTTTCGGCAGTGAAATATGAATAGGTCATGCCGTTTTCAAAGGTTCCGTTTTTTTCAATCGGAGTGATTTTTCCGTCGCTTCTTCCGGCAATTTTAAGCAGTCCGCGAACAAGGCCGGCGTTGTCCTTTGTCCAGCCGTAATCGACCGTTCCGTGGTCGGTAATTGCAACAATGTCAAAGCCGCTTTCCGCGTGGCGTTCAAGCGACTGAGTCAGCGTCTGGTCGCCGTCGCTCGCGTTGGTGTGGGAATGGAGCGCGGTCTTATATGCTTTGACGCTGCTCCAGTCAACGTTTTCATATGGGTTCGAAATTTCTATTCCCGCCGCAAATGTACCGAAGCAAAACGCAAAACAGATTATCAGCGAAAGGAAAAGGGCAAGAGCCTTTTTTGTTTTTTTCATCGGAATTCCTCCTTATATGTTTTCTTCCCGAAAATCAATAACAAGCTGCTTCCTTTTCATCGAAAGCTTGGTGAGCTTCACCCCGGCGGCGATGAACAGCCGCTTTGAAGCTCTGTTCATCGGTGTGCCGTCATATTTATCGGAGATATAAATAACCTCGCGGATACCGCTTTGGATGATGGCCTTTGCACATTCGTTGCACGGAAAAAGCGCAACATAAATCCGGCAGCCGGCAAGCGATGCTCCGGCGTTGTTGAGGATTGCATTCAGCTCCGCATGGCAGACATAGGGGTACTTGGTGTCATACGGCTCACCGTCGCGCTCCCACGGAAAGACATCGTCGTTGCAGCCGACCGGCAGACCGTTATAGCCAACGGACATGATTCTGTTCTTTTCGTTGACGATGCAGGCGCCGACCTGCGTGCTCGGGTCCTTACTGCGATAGGACGAAAGCACGGCGATCCCCATGAAGTATTCATCCCAGGAAAGATAGTCTTTTCTTTTCGGCATTTTGGCACTTCCTTTCAATTACTGAGTTCAGTCGTTTTATTCAACGCCTCGGTAGCAAAGACCCCGTGTGAAGTCTCCCTTGGCTTTTTTCCCTTTTCTGTAAGCGTCAAGAACTGCGTCAACGCTCTTCGCTTTTTCCCTCGTGAAAAGGAAGGACATAAAGTCAATGTTCTTGATTTCTTCTGTTCTGTCTCCCATGTATATCGGCCTGGAGTTGAGAATTTCCTGATAATTGCCGTGGCACATAACAGGGAAGGAAACACCCATTCTGTCTGTGAGAACTCCCTTTTTGCGGCATTCGGCGCAGGACACGGCGTTCTTCACCGGGCAGTTGCGCGTCAGCATAAGCGGCAGTCTGCCGTAGGCGATGATACCCCTCTGAACTTCTCCGCCTATGGCGGCACACTGAGCGAGCGTAAGCTCCGGTGACAAGGTTATTGACTTTACACCGATGCGCTCAAATTCAAGCACGGAAAGGCTGTTAAAAACGTTCATCGAAAAGCCGAGATGCACCTCAAGGCCGCATTTTCGGGCGATTGCAACTGCGTCAAGTGTTCCGCAAAGAGCGGCGGTTATCCCAAGATTTTTCGCCCGAAGCAAAAGCCTCTGAGCCTTTTCCTCCGCGCCGCAAAGCAGGCGCGGAACGCTCACACCCACTGTAATGCCTTTGTTTTCAACGCTTTCAACATACTTTTCCTCAATTTCAAGCGGAAAATATAGGTTTTCAACATTTTCAAGATTCTGCGGAAGCTGCTCTGCGCTTGAAAGCACAAGGTGGAAGGTCTTTTTCTCTCTTGCGGTGTGGGGACGAATTTTGAATTCCGCCGCTGTAAAGCTACATGGCTTTACAGCCTTGAGTGCGTTTTCAAGCTTTTCAAGGGCTTCTCTTCTCAATGCGTTAACCGCCGAAGCAGGCACCGAAAGTCCTTCATCAAGCTCAATTTCAATTTCTTCCGGGTAAAACGGAGTTGAGCCGCATTTTGAAAGCCACTCTTTGAGCCGTTCCTCAGAGGTCGGTGCGTTCAATGCTTTTTCAGGTACGCAGCAGGAGGAAACAAAAACCGTTTTGCTCCCCGAGCGCGCCGAAAGCGAAAGCTCCTCCCCTTCAAGAACCGTCAGAAAAAAACTGACCGGAACGCGCGGCGTCTCTTTTGAATAGAGATTTCTCAGCGAGGAAAGCACCTTTGCCGAGGCGGAAACAACGTCCTCCTTCCGCCTTGTTCCGAACATGAGCGGTCCTCTTGCGTTTTCAAAATAGCCGTCGGTGAAGCCGGAGCGCGAAAAAACCGCGCGAAGCTTCTCCTGAGTTTCGGTTCCCGTCATGCCGCCGAGTGCTTCCTTTGCGCTCCTGACTGCGGCGGCAACGTACTCGGGTCTTTTCATTCGTCCTTCAATTTTAAAGGAATCTATGCCCATTTTTGAAAGCTCTTCAAGGTGCCCGATAAGCGAAAGATCCTTGAGGCTCAAATCGTGCCGTCCCGGCTCTCCGGCAGAAAACGGAAGGCGGCAGGGCTGGGCGCAAAGGCCGCGGTTTCCGCTGCGCGAACCGAGCATGGCACTCATGTAGCACTGACCGGAAACGCACATACAAAGTGCTCCGTGGACGAAAACCTCAAGCTGCATGTCTGTGCTTTTGCGAAGATTTTTGATTTCCTCCTTCGTCAGCTCACGCGGAAGAACCGCCCTTGAATAACCGAGCTTTTTGAGAAGCTCAAGGCCGGCCGCGGTTTGAACAGACATCTGGGTCGAAGCGTGGCGCAAAACGGAGGGTGCACACTCGCGTGCCAGCGCGGAAAGGCCGACGTCCTGCAAAATCAGCACGTCCGCGCCGAGGGCGCAAACGTGCCGTATTACGTCAAAAGCCAACGGAAGTTCGTCGTCACGAACAAGAGTGTTAAGAACAACGTGCACCTTAACACCCCTTGCGCGGCAGTATTCAATTGCTTTTTGAAGCTCCGCGTCGGAAAAGTTTTCAGCACCCCTTCGGGCATTGAACGCTTTTGTTCCGAGATAAACCGCGTCGGCACCGCTTCTTACGGCACTGAGAACACATTCCGGCGAACCGGCGGGAGCAAGAATTTCAGGTTCTTTCTGCATTTATTTTTTTCCGAGCTGCTCAAGAACAGAAGAGAGCTGAGCCTTGAGCCGTTCAATTTCAAGGTTTGCGTTTTCAAGCTCGCGTTTAAGCTTGTCAGACTCGTGCTTGGCAAGGTCGGCCTTAGACTTTGCGCTTGAAGCGTCGTCAAGGTAGTCCTTGATCTGCTCGCGCAGTCTGTCCGCCGAAACAGTAGCCTTTTTGCAATCATCGGCGTACTGAAGAGTTGTCAGAACAGCCGCCTGAGTTGTTGAGACCCTGGGGTTTTCCTTCATCGTCTTTGCGATTGCAAGATCAACCTCTTTTCCAAGCTCGGCAACGTAGCCGACCTCATCCTCGGTGAGTATCGCATACTGCGCACCGGCGATTGAAAGCTTGACCTTATTCCTTACCATTGTGACATCATTCCTTTCTGACGAAGCGCGGCCTTCTCTTTCCGCCGCGTGCCTCCGCCCTGCGGCGGAAAACGCTTATACACCTTTGTATTATACATCAATGAGTAAATATAATCAAGTGTTTTGGACCAAAGAGACTCAGGGCCAAAGCTCCTTTGAAAGCTTTTCGATTGTGCAAATGTCCTCTTCCTTCACCGCAGAGCGGACTGTTACCGTATTTTCGCAGAAAATGAGACTTTTGCATTTTTCGAGGTCGGCCTTCATGAGCTTTGCGGCCGTGGGTGCCCAGGAGCCGTTTTCAATGAACGCAACCGTCCTGCTTTGGAAGTTATGGTCAACGAGATGCTCAATGAAATGCTTCATGAACGGGAAATACTGACCGTTATATGTCGTTGTTGCAAGGACGAGCTTTCCGTGTCTGAAAGCGTCCTCAACGGCTTCCGCCATGTCTTCGCGCGCAAGGTCAACGGTGAACGCCTTCGGACAGCCGCGCCCCTTTAGTTTTTCGCAAAGAATTTCCGCAGCCTTTTTCGTGTTGCCGTAAACAGAGGTGTATGCAATCATAACTCCCTCTGTTTCAACGCGGTATGACGACCAGATGTCATACTTTTCAATATAGTGAGCGAGGTTTTCTTTAAGTATCGGACCGTGGAGCGGGCAGATGATTTTGATGCTGAGCGCAGCGGCCTTTTTGAGAAGCTGCTGAACCTGCGCGCCGAACTTTCCGACTATGCCGATGTAGTATCTTCTCGCCTCGCAGTCCCAGTCCTCCTGAATATCAAGGGCACCGAACTTTCCGAAAGCGTCCGCGGAAAAGAGCACGCCGTCCTTTTCGTCAAAGCTCACCATAACCTCAGGCCAGTGTACCATCGGCGCAAAAATGAACGAGAGCGAATGTGCACCGAGCGAAAGCGTTTCTCCGTTCTGAACGGTCAGCTTTCTCTCTTCAAGCGGGAAGGAGAAGTAGTTTTCCATCATGGCGAATGCTTTGGCATTGGAAACTATCTTCGCCTGCGGATACTTTTCGGCAAAAGCGGCGATGCTTGCGGAATGATCCGGCTCCATGTGGTGAACTATCAGGTAATCCGGTGCCTTTTCGCCGAGAACTTCTTCAATGTTTGAAAGCCATTCGTCAGAGAACGCGCCGTCAACGCCGTCAAGAACAGCCGTCTTTTCGTCAAGAATCACATATGAATTATACGCCATGCCGTTCGGCACAATGTACTGGCCTTCAAAAAGGTCAATTTCATGGTCGTTCACACCGACGTATCTGATGTCATTTGTTACGTTCATTTTTGAACCTCCCGAAAATGTTTTGTTTTCCATCGGTTTCAATTATACTTTGACGCCTTAGCTTCTGTCAAGTGACTTTTTTGCTGTTGACGCGGTGTTTTTTCTGTGATAAACTCTTTTTACAGGCACGAAGCATATTCCAGCAGACTGCGTGCTTCAAGGAGACGGTATCAATGAAAAAAACAGTTGCGGCGGTGCTTTCGCTTTCGCTTGCTTTTTCCCTGCTTTGCGGCTGCGGTGCAGGCAAAACGGAGGGAACGACCGCGCCCGGCGAATCGCTCGTCAGTGCACAAGAGGAGAGCACAACGGCCCTCCCCGGACAAAAGGGTTCCCTCTTCCCGAGCTTTAAGGCAAAGGATGTTACAGGCAAAACAGTGACGAACAAGGTTTTTTCAAAAAACAGGCTGACCGTTGTCAACGTTTTTGCAACGTGGTGCGGCTCAAACGAATTTGAACTTCCGGCACTGGCAAAGCTTTCAAAGGCAGACGACATGAAAAACATCGGCTTTCTCGGTATTGTTCTTGACGTTGCGGAGGACGGAAAAACAGACGGGGAGCTGCTCAAAAAAGCAAAAGCTCTTTACAAGGAAAACGGCAAGCCGTATCCGTATCTTATCACGGACGACGGGCTGAACGATTTTTGCGACCGGGTAACTCTCCTTCCGCAGACGTATTTTGTTGACGAAAACGGAATCGTTGTCGGAGACGCGGTGAGCAATGCTTTGACGGAAAGCAACTTCCGCCAGTTTATCAATCAACGGCTTGCCGGCTGAAAAACCGGGCGATTGCCCGGTTTTGTTATTTGTATAATCCAAACAGCAACGCTCCATGGACGGAACACAATCTGCCCGTACGAATTTAGATGCTAGATTCTAGACGCTAGACACTAGATGTGTTTTGTTTTTACGCTGTGCAAAACCGCAAAGCGGCAATCTAACATCTAAAATCTAACGTCTAATATCTAGATTTGTAGGGGGGTCGCTTGTGTCAAGAGTAACATAGTTTACAGGTAGTGCAAGCACATGGTTTACACATTTACAACCT
>CAKSYX010000044.1 GCA_934525065.1 uncultured Eubacteriales bacterium | reverse complement strand
CATTTGCCTTTTATTTTATCATAAAACTGTAAACGATGTTATTGCACTGGTTGTAAACTATCTTATTACACTATACACACATCCGCCCCTACGATGCCGAGGATTATTTCTATGTTGTGCGAACAAAAATTTGCTGCGGAAAAGGACATGCAAATAAAGTTGAGCTATTGTGCCGCATAAATCTTGCAACGCAGGGCAGTATGTAGTATAATTATGCGGTATGTTTTTCTGCGGCTCAGAAAAGCCGCAAACGAAGGAGCTTCAATATGAACCACAAAAGAACGGCAGGCGTTCTGCTCCACCTTTCTTCGCTTAACGGCCCTTTCGGTGTCGGTGTAATGGGAAAGGAAGCAAGAGCCTTTGCCGATAAGCTGCAAAAAACGGGATTTTCCCTTTGGCAGATGCTGCCGCTTTGCCCCGTTGACCACACAGGCTCGCCCTATTGCTCGGTCAGTGCCTTTGCCGGAAACATCGCTTTTATTGACCCGCGTCAATTAAGAGACGACGGCCTTGTTACGGATGAAGAGGTGGGCGAAAATGAATTTCACGGAAGTATTTATGCCGCCGACCAAAAATTTGCGCACGAAAAAAGGCTTGCCCTTTTGAAAAAGGCTTTCCTTCGCCTTGACAGCGACACAAAAGCGCTGATTGATATTTTTGCTCTTCAAAATCCGTGGGTTCGTCCGTTCGCGCTTTATTGCGCACTCAAGGACGCGAACGGTCAAAAGCCGTGGTGGGAATGGAAAAAAGAGCATTCGCATTACAGTACCGCCCTTGCCCGCGCCGATGAATTCAAGGAGGAAACAGACTTTTATGTCTTTACTCAGTACATCTTTTTCACCCAGTTCCGCGCACTCAAGGAGTACGCAAACAGCAAAGGAATTCTGATTTTCGGCGATATGCCGATTTATGTCAGCCGCGACAGCGTTGATGTCTGGAGCAATACAGAGCAGTTTTTCATTGACGGGGAAACGCTTTTGCCCTCAAAGGTTGCCGGAGTTCCGCCGGATTATTTTTCAGAGGACGGCCAGCTTTGGGGCAACCCGCTTTACGACTGGGAGAAAATGAAAAAGGACGGCTACCGCTGGTGGATCGACCGCCTGTCTCATGCGCTCAAGCTGTTTGACCGTGTAAGGATCGACCACTTCAGGGCGTTTGCCTCATATTGGGCAGTTCCGGCCGAAAGCAGGACCGCCAAAAACGGCGAATGGCTCAAGGGCCCCGGCATGGAGCTGTTTGAAAAAATCAAAGCGGCGCTTCCCGAAGCGGATATTGTTGCGGAGGATCTCGGAGTTTTCGGCGAGGACGTTGTGAAGCTGCTTGAGGACACCGGCTTCCCCGGAATGAGGGTCATTCAGTTCGGCTTTGACGTGAACTCGGACAGCACACATCTGCCGCATAACTATGACAAAAACTGCGTTGCCTATGTCGGCACTCACGACAACAACACCATTCTAGGCTGGCTTTGGGAGGCAGGCGAGGCAGAACGCGCCTTTGCGCTGCGCTATTGCTGCTTCGGCGGCCGCAACTGGGGCGAGGGCGGCGCACACTCCGGCTCCTGCCGCGCCGTGATTGAAAGCGTTTGGCGCAGCAGCGCACAAACCGCCGTTGTTGCAATTCAGGATATGTGCGGCTTCGGCGCAGACGCAAGAATGAACAAGCCCGGAACGAGCGAGGATAACTGGAGCTTCAGAATCACCGAAAATGCTCTTGCAGACATTGATGAGGACTATTTCAAAGAAATCAACTCCGTTTACCGCCGGTAAATAAAAATACCATGGATATTCTCAAACCCGAACACGCTATACAAACGTTTAAAAAGGAAAGGAAAAACAAAAATGGACGCAATTAAAATCATCGACCACAGCGTGAGCCTTGTCAATTCGCGCGAGCTGCTTTGCGGTTCGCCCGAGCAGCAGCAGGCCGAGCTTTCAAAAAGAGGACTGACCGCTTCGCGCGAGGGCACGATTGCCTATCATATTCTTAACGCTCACAGCGTAAAGAGAAGCGAAAACAAAATGCAGGTTCGCTTTGATTCGCTGATTTCTCACGATATCACCTATGTCGGAATCATTCAGACCGCGCGCGCAAGCGGACTCAAGGAGTTCCCCGTTCCCTATGCGCTCACCAACTGCCACAACAGCCTTTGCGCCGTCGGCGGAACGATTAACGAGGATGACCACGTTTTCGGCCTTTCCGCGGCAAAGAAATACGGCGGAATCTATGTTCCGGCGAACCAGGCGGTCATTCACCAGTATGCACGCGAGATGATGACCGGCTGCGGAAAAATGATTCTCGGCTCCGACAGCCACACGCGTTACGGCGCAATGGGCACCATGGGCGTAGGCGAGGGCGGCCCCGAGCTTGTTAAGCAGCTTCTTAAAAACACATGGGATATCACACCGCCGCAGGTCGTTCTCGTTTACCTTGAAAACGCACCGAAAAAAGGAATCGGCCCCCATGACGTTGCAATAGCTCTTTGCACTGCCGTTTTCAAAAAAGGACTTGTTACAAACAAGGTTCTTGAATTTGTCGGCCCGGGCGTGAAGAACCTTTCAATGGATTTCAGAATCGGCGTTGACGTAATGACAACGGAGACCGCCTGCCTTTCCTCAATCTGGGAGACTGACGAAACCGTTAAGAGCTTCTACTGTGTCCACGGAAGAGAAGAGGAGTATAAAGAGCTCAAGCCCGAACAGGCGGCAAAGTATGACATGGCGGTCTGCATTGACCTTTCAAAGCTTGAAAGCATGATTGCCCTCCCGTTCCATCCGTCAAACGGCTATACCATTCATGAGCTTCAGGAGAATCCCTCTCTGCTCAAGGAGGTTGAGGAAGCCGCAAAGGCTCAGTTCTCAGGCAAGGTCAACTTCTCGCTTTCAGACAAGGTAAGAGACGGAAAAATTTACATCGACCAGGGCGTAATTGCAGGCTGCGCGGGCGGTATGTTTGAAAACATCTGCGAGGCCGCGGCAATCCTTGAAAAGGGCAGCACAGGCGACGGCTATTTTTCGCTTTCGGTTTATCCCTCAAGCGTTCCCGTCAACCTTGCACTCATCAAAAACGGCGCAGAGCAAAAGCTGCTTGAGTCCGGCGCGGTGTTCAAGCCCTGCTTCTGCGGCCCGTGCTTCGGCGCAGGCGACGTTCCCGCGAACAACGGCCTTTCAATTCGCCACACCACGCGCAACTTTCCGAACCGCGAGGGCAGCAAGCCCGGCGACGGTCAGCTTTCCTGCGTAGCACTTGTTGATGCACGCTCAATTGCCGCAACGGCGCTCAACCACGGTGTTCTCACCGCCGCGACCGATGTTGACATTCCCGAATACGACAAGACATATACCTTTGAAAAGGGTGTTTATGACAAGAGGGTCTATAACGGCTTCGGCAAGGCTCAGCCCGACTATGAGCTGAAGCTCGGCCCCAACATCACTGACTGGCCTTCAATGTATGCGCTTTCGGATAACCTGCTTGTCAAGCTTGCGGCGGTGCTTCGCGATGAGGTCACAACGACCGACGAGCTGATTCCCTCGGGCGAAACCTCAAGCTACCGCAGCAATCCGCTTCGCCTTGCTCAGTTTGCGCTTTCGCGCCGCGAGCCGCAGTATGTAAAGCGCGCAGAAGCTGTTGCAGCCGAGGAAGCAAAACGCAGAGCAGGCGGCAGCGAGGAAGTTCTTTCCGTTCTCAAAAAGGTCTGCGGCAACGCGGAAGAGGAGGCAAAGAAAACCCAGTTCGGCTCCTGCATCTTTGCAAAAAGGCCGGGCGACGGTTCGGCAAGAGAGCAGGCCGCGTCCTGCCAGAAGGTTCTCGGCGGCTTTGCGAACATCTGCTATGAATTTGCAACCAAGCGCTACCGTTCAAACTGCATCAACTGGGGAATCCTCCCGTTCACGCTCAACAGGAGCACCGCGTTTGACTATGAAAACGGCGACTATGTTTTCGTTCCCGGTATCCGCGACGCAATCAAAAACGGACAGGAAGAAATTCCCGCGAAGGTCATTGCAAAGGACGGTGTTCACGACATCACACTCTTCGTCAAGGGTCTCACCGACGAGGAAAAGCAAATCATCCTTGACGGCTGCCTGATGAATTACTACAAAAACAAAATGAAATAATCAAAAGCACGGGCGGCGCGGTATATCGGCCGTCCGTATTTTTTAAGCTGAGGAGAGGCGAACTCAATGCGCCTGAAGAATTTGTTTTTCGGCACATTGCGGCTCTTTTTGTCTCACAATACGAAAGTATTGCCTCGCCAAAGAAGAACCACACTGCACCAAAAAACAAATCCATCAGGTGTGAAGCAGTTTTTTAAGAGCAAATTTTTGCCGAGACAAGGCAAAAAGTCGAGTAATGCTGACGCATTGCGAGGCTTTTTAACGCAGTATCGGTGAGAATTTGCCTTAAAAAACCGCATTGAGTTCGACTCTCCCCAGCTTAAGCTGAGGAGAAAAAATGAAGTACATATTCTTAGCCTTGTTTTTGCTCTTTGCCGTTTTGCATTTGATTGCAAGCTTTTTTGACAATCAGAAGTACCGCAGAATGACAATGCCGTTCATCCTTATTCTCATTCTGCTTTATTACATCTTTTCGGCAAAGAAAACCGACCCCATTCTCGTCACCGCTCTTTTGGCAAGCTGGCTCGGAGACGTTCTGCTGATTCCGAAGGGAACGAAGTGGTTCGTTTCGGGCGGAGCGAGCTTTATGGCGGCTCACTTCTGCTTTATTGTTCTGTTCGTTCTGCGGATAGATTTTTCGGCTGTGAGTGCGGTTCCGGCCGTCTGCGCCGCGGCGGTCTATCTCGTTTTGGTTGCGGCTGTGTTCAGGCTGCTTGCGCCGCACATTAAAGAAAAGCTGCTTTGCGGCGCAATGGTATACTACATGGTCTGCAACGGAGCGATGAACGTTTTTTCTTTCATGCTGCTTTTGTCAAAGCCCTGTGCGGCGAGTGCACTCGCTTTTTTCGGTGCAGTCTGCTTTTTCGTTTCGGATGCGCTTCTCTTTTATAAGGATTACTACCCCAAAAAGCTTTGGCGGAACTTCTTTCCTGTTCTGCTGACCTACATAATCGCAGAATTTTCAATTACTCAAGGGATGCTTTAGCTTTCCTGAGCGGTGCTCTTGACGAATGACAGTTTTTGGTATAAAATGAGACTGTCAATATTATGGTCGAACGACCGAAAGGAGAAAAGCTTATGTTCACATTTGACGCATTGGTAGCCCTTTACCACACTATCCTCAAGCTTTTGAGAAAGCTCGGCTGGGATATCTGAGAAGAAAACGTTTTCCGGCGAGCTTAGGCACCGGAGAGAAAAACAAAGAAAAGCAATTGTCCCCGGTGGGGCGGAAGGAGATTTTTAATTAAATGTTGACCGTAAAACTGTTCAGAAAAATTTTTGCACTTTTCACCGCGCTGTTCATTTCCCTCGGCTGGCTGGCCTATCCCGCAACAGACAGCCCGATCACCTTCACCGATAAGGAAAACGTGAAGCTTTCCTTTGTTGCCGTCAGCGATGTTCATGTTATGGACGAATCCATCACCGAGTTCAATTTTGAAAACCTTTTTAAGGATCTCGGCAATTCACAGGAAAAGTTTGACGCAATGGTAATTGCGGGCGACCTCACCGAGCTCGGCCTCAAGGGTGAGTATGACCGCTTCTTCGGCGTTCTTGACAGGCAGGACGTTATTGACACCCTCCTCATTGCCACGGGCAACCACGATGTCCGCTATGCTTACAAGAAAAACAAGCCGCTCATCATGAAAAAGGCTGAGGAATATCTCGGCATTGACACAAAGGGCGAAAGCTTCTATAAATACGAAATCAACGGCTATAAGTTTGTTGTAATGGGCAGCGAAAGACAGGAATTTGAACGCGCATATATTTCTGACAGACAGCTTGAGTTCCTTGACAGCGAGCTTAAAGCTTCGGCAGAAAACGGTCAGGTTACTTTCGTAATCTGCCATCAGCCGCTCAAGGAGACCCACGGCCTTCCCGAGGTTTGGAGAACCGGCGACCTCGGCGACCAGTCGCAGCAGGTCAGGGATATCCTGACAAAGTATAAAAACGTTGTTTACATCAACGGCCATCTTCACGACGGTATGTATGAGCGTTCGGTTGAAACACTTTCAGAAAACGTTTACAGCGTTAACCTTCCGTCCTTCGGAAAGACCAACGACTTCGGCGTAAAGGATAAGGGCATCGGCTATTACATCGAGGTCTATGACAACGAGATCTCCTTCCACGGAAGAAACTTCCTCAAGGGTCACGACGTTGACTTTGACTTCGACCTTCCCCTTGCCGCGTAACAGAACAAAATTAAAAGCTCCCTGCTTTCGGCAAATTGCAGGGAGCTTTTGTGTTGTTGATTTTCCTTTTTATGTGTGGTAGAATACGGGGTATCGAGGTGATTGAACCATGCAGAAAAAGGCCGTAATTGTTCAGGATGTTTCCTGCTTCGGAAAATGCTCGGCAACTGTTGCGCTGCCGGTGGTTTCGTGCGCAGACGTTGAATGTGCGCTGCTCCCGACCGCGCTGCTTTCGGCGCACACGGGCTTTCCGGTTTACAGCTGCTTTGACCTGACAAAAGAGATGCGGACTGTTCTTGACGACTGGAAAAAGCTGGGGCTTTTTTTTGACGGCTTTTTTTCCGGATATATGCTTTCTCAAAAGCAGGCCGCCCTTGCGCTTGAAACGCTTTCGCTTGTCAAAAAGGGCGGGGTGGTTCTTGTTGACCCGGTTCTCGGAGACGACGGAAAACCGTATGCGATGCAAAGCCCGGCGTTTTCAGAAAAAATGCTCGAGCTTGTTTCAAAAGCAGACGTTATCACGCCGAACCTCACCGAAGCCGCACTTCTGCTCGGCAGAGAGCCCGTGCTTTCGGGCTACGGCGAAGACTTTGTTGAAGAGACGCTTTTTGCCCTCAAAAAGCTCGGCTGCGCTGTTCCGATGATTACCGGAGTAAGCCTTGAAAAGGGAAAAATCGGTGTTGCATACCTTTTGAACGGAAAAGTCAGCTATGCGTTTTCAAAAAAGCATGAGGGCGTGAAAAGCGGAACGGGAGACGTTTTTTCAAGCTTTCTTTTTGCCCTGCTGATGAAAAACACCGGGCTTTCAAAAGCGGTTCAGCTTGCCGTTGAGCTGACCGAGGAAGCAATCTCCTGCGGCGTCAGCGATTATGCGATTGACTTTGAAGGCGTTTTGAGCAAGGAAAAGAGGCCGGCAGTTTCCTGAAGGTGCTCGGGTTCATGAGGGCGGAGCTTTTCCGCCGGAGAAGCCTTTTAAAGATCGTCTGCGTCCTGAACAGGCTTCAGGTCGCCGCTTTCGGGTGTGCCGGTGTATGAACCGAGAACATCGGTGTTTGCCGTGTCCGAACGCGGACGCCAGATTTTAATAAGCTCTTCAACCTTCGGATTGAGGGGAGCAGAACGCTTTTCTTTTTTATTTTTCAAATCTATACCTCCTTTGGCCGGCTTTTTGCCGGTCACTTTTATTTTTTGAAAACATACTGCCTCTATGTTGAAAAATTTTCGGAATTTTTGTAAAATTAGTGCAACAAAAAGAAGAGAATTTATATCTAATCATACGAACGGAGAGTGATAACCTCATGAGCTCAAGTCTTATCGAAAATCTGGTCGTTCAAGCTAAAAACAAAGACGCCGAAGCCTTTGGCGAGCTTTATTCCTATTATGCCAAGGATATGTTCCGCTTTGCGCTTTATTACACCGGTCAGGCGTATCTTGCCGAGGACGCGGTGAGCGAGGCCGTTCTGAACGCATTTCAGAACATTGAAAAGCTTCAAAAAACCGGCTCCTTCAAGTCGTGGCTCTTTTCAATTCTTTTTAACTGCTGCAAAAAGGCGCAGAAGGAAAAAGCACTTGCGCTTCAAAGGGTCGAGCTTTCGGCCGCTTCGGGTCTTTCTCAGGAAGCTTTTGAAAAAAGCGGAAAAGCAGACGTTCAAAGCCTTCTTTCGGTGCTTGACGAGGACGAAAGAGAGATTCTTCTGCTCTCCTTCATCGGCGGATACAGCAGCGAAGAGATCGGAAAAATGCTTTCAATGAAGGCCGTTTCCGTGCGGTCAAAAAAGGCGCGTTCAGTCAAAAAGCTCAGAAAAACGATGCTCTGATATACTATAAGATCGAGGTGACAGCTATGAAGAAAGAAAAATTCAACGATATCGAGGCCCTGCTTTCGCAGGAGACACGGCTTCCTCAGAGCCTTTCAAAGGAAGAGATGGTAAAAAAGCTTAAAGCGGCCGAAAGAGCAAAAACCGAACCGTCAAGGGAAAACGTCAGAGATTTTTCACCCGGGAAGAAAAGCAACAGACCCGTTTTTCGCATTGCGGCGTCGGCGGCCGCGTTCGTTGTTGTTGCGGCCGGGGCGTTCGCCGTTTTTCAGGGTACGTTCGGCTCAAACAGGCCGGTTCGGACCGTTCCCGCAACCGCACAGCAGACTGTTGCCGATGAAGAAACTATCGTAAAGCAGGAGACGCAGGTCAGCAAAGAGGAACCGACCGGGCCTTCCTACAAGGCACTTGACCTCGGACTCGGAAAGCCCGCCCTTTCAAGCTTCAAAAGCGAAAAGGATCTTGACAACTACTTTTCAAACCTTGCGGCAAAATATAAAAAGAACAAAGCTTACAGCGTTGAAGAAGAAAACATCATAGGCGCAACCATGGCGGCGATGGCTTCGGACGGAAAAACAGCAGCCGAATCAAGCAACGTGCCTTCAATGTCGGACGGCACCGCCCACGCAACAACCAACACTCAGGTGAGCGGCGTTGACGAGGGCGACATCGTCAAGACCGACAGCAGATATATCTATATTGCGGACGGTCAGTACCTTTCGATAATTGACGGCGAAACAATGAAGCTTGCCGTTCGTAAGAAGCTGCGCTCGGCAAACAGCAAGCGCGAAATTTCAATCAGTGAGCTTTATGTTGACGGAAACAGACTTGTTGTTACCGGCGAAGAACGCGAAAAAACAGACAGCAGCAACAAAAAAACAATTCCGTATTACGGCGGCTGTATCGGTACATTCAGAAAAACGGTCGGCTCGATAGCCATTGTCTATGACATCACCGACAGGGAAAACCCTGCCGAAATACGCAGAGTGGCACAGGACGGCTCGGTAATTTCCTCAAGAATGGTTGGCTCCTTCCTCTACACCGCAACAAGCTATTACCCCGACCTCGGCGGCGAAGAGGCGGAGTATACGCCGAAGGTCAACGGAACAAACCTCAGCTGCAGCGAGGTCTACATTGAGGACAAAGACGGCGCCGACGCAGGCTATATTGTTCTGAGCGGCTTTGACACCGCGAACGCGGAAGGTACCGTCAGCAAAACGGGCGTGATAGCGAGCGGCTGCACCACATACTGCTCTCAGGATACGTTTTACGTTACCGATCTGCATTATGACGAAAAGAAAAACATGGAGTCAACCGTGATCAACGCCTTTTCAATCAAGGACGGAGTTGTTGCCTACAAGGCGAGTGGAGCTGTTCCCGGCCGCAGCAGCGGTCAGTACACGATGGATCAGAACAAAAACTACTTCCGAATTTTCACTGACGGCTATAACACAAAGACCGACAAGGATTTCACAAACCTCTATGTGCTTGACGAAAACCTGAACGTCATCGGAAGGCTTGAGGATATTGCAGAGGACGAGGAGCTTAAGTCTGCGCGCTTCATGGGAGACACGGCGTATGCGGTCACCTTCAAGAACACCGACCCGCTTTTTGCAATCGACCTTTCAAAGCCCGACGAGCCGAAAATGCTCGGCGAGGTCAAGCTGCCCGGCTTTTCGGAGTACCTGCACCCGATTTCAGAAAACCTGCTTATCGGAATCGGCTATGACGGAGACGACGAGGACGCGGACATGAGCACGCTCAAAATCTCGCTCTTTGACGTCAGCGACAAGAAAAAGCCGAAAGAGCTTTCTTCAAAGGTTATTAAGAACTGCTCCTTCAATGTTGACACATATTCCGCAAAGGAATTTGTGATGCTTGACGAAAACACCTTCGGAATCCCGGTTAAGAGAGAAAAATCAAAGCTTTTGAAAATCGGCGATTACAAGTACCGCGAAAGCTGCATTTTCAAGGTGTTCACTGTGAAGGAAAACAAGATTGTTCTGAAAAAGGATTACAACCACGGAGTTATCAACGACGGAACCTATATTTTCCGCGGAACGTTCATTGCAGACAAGGTCTATACCCTCGACGAGCACAACATCAGGCAGTTCGGCATGGAGAGCGGCAGAATGGAAAACTCGCTCATTTACGCCGAACCGGAGGAAACAGGCGAGGCTGATGCCGATGTGAAGGGCGAAGAAACCCCGACGGTTGCTGTTACTCAGGCACCGGGCGTGAAATGATGGAAAAACAGAATAGTTTTTTTGCAGGGAGCCGCAAACGCGGCTTCCTGTTGTTTTGTATATTTATTATCCATTATCTGTTATCCAAGGTTCAGGGTGCACCGCATAAAAATAAACCTCAGCATCGTACGGGCGGGGCATGACCCGCCCATGAAACCTTGCCGTTTGTACCGCGCGAAAAATAAAAGTTTTCTCTTTTATTTTTAATTTCTGCTTTATCAGCGGCGCTCCCCGCGCGGGGGTTACTTTTGTCGATTGAAACAAAAGTAACCAAAAGTTCGCTTCTTAGTACGGCGCGAGA
>CAKSYX010000043.1 GCA_934525065.1 uncultured Eubacteriales bacterium | reverse complement strand
AGTCAAAGTATAGTACAATGATTTTTGTAAGCCTTTGAAGTGGAGCGTAGCGGAACGAAAAGGCTTACAAAAATCAGCCGACACGCGACAGCTTCTCCCGGAGAAGCTGAACCGGACTTTTTCGACCTAATGTCCGCATCGTTTTATTATTGCTCCAAACAAGATGTTTTACTAATTTTTCGTTCAATTCATTCACACTTCCGAATGTTTCCCAATCATAAAAATATCTTTGGTCGTTTCTGTGACTGCGCTCTACCTTGCCGTTATGCCACGGTGTCCTGGGTCGAATCATCTTGTGTACAATGCCATAAGTGCTGCAAAACACATCTAACGGATGTATTCGTTTCGTCTTTTGTGTATGTGTAAATTCACCTCAGTTATCGGTTTGCAGTATGTTCGGAGCATATCCGAAATAAGTTATGGCACGCTTGAAAAAGTCAATCGTGGAATAACTGCTTTGCTCCTGATATGCGTAAATGAATCGCTTTCCGGATGCTTCTTCGATAATAGTATTGCCTTATTCGGTGCAAAATGTTATAATTACCCGGTAACATTCTGACAAGGAGCACATTTTCATGATTCGATTCAATAATGACTACAACCACGGCGCGTTCAAATCTATTCTTGATAAATTGGCGGAAACAAACTGCACAAGCTTTGCCGGTTACGGCGAAGACGAATGGTGCCGAAGAGCCGCAGACATAATTCGCGGCCTTGTCAACGATGACAGCGTTGACGTCAAATTTCTGCCCGGAGCAACGCAGGCTAATTTCGTTGTGATTTCCGCTTCCCTCTCCCCTGTTCAAAGCGTAATCGCCGCAGACACGGGACACATCAACTGCCACGAGGCCGCTTCAATTGAAAACACGGGACACAAAATTCTGGAGCTTCCTAATACGGACGGAAAAATAACCGCTAAGCAGATTGAAAAATGCGCGGCAGAGTATTACGGCGGCGGAGAGCCCGAATACCTCACAGAACCGAAAATGGTTTATCTTTCCTTTCCCACGGAAAAGGGAACACTTTATTCAAAGCGTGAGCTGACCGAAATTCACAATGTCTGCCGCAAATACGGTATGTACCTTTTCGTTGACGGGGCAAGAATGGGCTACGGCTTAGGCTCAAAAGAAAACGATCTGAACCTTTCGGATTTTGCAAAGCTTGTCGATGTCTTTTATATCGGCGGAACAAAATGCGGCGCTTTGTTCGGAGAAGCGTTGGTTATTTCAAATTCGGCCTTGAAGCGCCGATTTAAAGCGCATATGAAGCAGAACGGTGCTGTCCTTGCAAAGGGGTGGCTGCTCGGTCTTCAGTTTGCGGTCATGCTCGAAAGCGGCGAGTATTTTGAAAAAACGGCGTATGCCGACGAGCTTGCGATGCAAATAAAGGCAGCGTTTGAGCGCAAAGAAATTCCGTTTTGGGTGAACAGCTATACAAACCAACAGTTTGTGATTTTGTCTGACGAGCAAAAGGAAAAGCTCGCTCAAAAGTATTATTTTGAAGAAAACGGCAGAACCGAAAATGGAACCGTTGCGAGATTCTGCACAAGCTGGGCGACCGAACAAGAGGAAGTCAGTGCCTTGATCGCCGACATTGAAAAGCTCTGATTATGAATTACTAAAGCAGACAAAAACTCCCGATTGCGTCTTTTGCAGTCGGGAGTTTAGAATTATGTAGCTGTTATAATCCGATTTTCCGAAGATTCAATGAAGAACTAAAGATTTCGCCGTTCTGAGGTTCACAGCTGAATTCAAGTTCGGTGTCCGTAATTCTGAATTCAAAGCGTTTATATTTTAAAGTCTTATCAAACGAATACACAATTTCCTTGTTTTCCGAACCGAACAAAATATAAATGCTGTAATCCGACACATTAAAAATCAGCGTCTTGCTGTCATCTGCATAGAGAATCCAGCCGTTCTCATCTGTTTTCAGTTCATCCGATGTTCCGTTATTTGTATTCAAACGCACCAGTCTGTCATATGTATGTGTCTTGCTGTTGAGCGGCGAATTAAACTCCTCGACACCTCTGAAAACAAAATAGCAGTGGTCCCCTTTTTCATGGGCTCCAAAAAGTTTGCAATTTTCCGTACTTTTCACTGTGAAGTTCTTTCCGTCGGAAGCGATGTATTCGATTCCATCGGCAGTTTCAAAGCAGGAAGGGCCGGAAATTGTTTTTGCAGATTCATCGCTGTCATTTAAAGAAACCGCACTTTTCATATCATACTTAACGTCAACATAAATGCCGGTGCGTTTATAATATGAGTACATGATTGGATTCATGCATGCCAACACGAGAAAAATTATGAGCAAAGCCGCAGCAATGCAAACCGCAATTTTCCCTCCGGTTTTCATTTTCCTATAAGCCGCATGAGCTTTATATGACATAGCTTAACCTCCGTTTTAAAAGTGTCGGTTCAATGCTTTGCGGTTTATTATATCACACAATAAGCAATAAGTCAGCAATTATTTTATTTTTTTGCAGACATACTTTTCACCGCCCAAAGCATTTTTGCATATTCTGTATCAGGGGAAACCCCGAAAAAAAGAATATGGAGTGTGTTATATGGCAAGCTTTACAAACTTTGCCACTCTTTCCTATAACGGCGGAACAACAAATTCAAACACCGTTACAGGTGAGATTCTGGAAACTCTTGCCGCAACAAAAACAGCGGTGAGAAGCTCATACGGCGCGGGCGAAGACGTTGCGTACGTTATAAACCTCGTCAACAGCGGCAGCACACCGCTCGGCGGTCTTACGCTTGCAGATGACCTCGGCGGATACACTGTCGGCGGAAACACGGTCTATCCCCTTGCTTACAAAGCGGGTTCCGTGAAATATTTCATCAACGGCGTTTTGCAGACTGCACCGACAGCCACAGCAGGCCCTCCGCTCACAATCGAGGGCATAAGCGTGCCCGCAGGCGGAAACGCAACTGTTGTTTATGAAGCTGACATAACGGCCTATGCGCCGCTCGCGGCAGAGAATACAATCACAAACACAGTTACCGTGACCGGCGCGGCAATTGCAGCCCCTGTTACGGCAACCGAAACCATCGGCGCGGAAAGCCGCGCAAATCTCAGCATCAGCAAAGCTCTTTCCCCGGCAGCAGTTGCGGAAAGAGGACGCATCACCTACACCTTTGTTATTGAAAACACGGGTAACGCCGCCGCTGAAATTGCCGATGACGTTGTTTTTACGGACAACTTTGACCCGGTTTTGAGCGACCTTATCGTCGCGTACAACGGCACTGCATGGACGCAGGGCACAAATTACACCTACGATGAGACAACGGGCGCGTTTGCTTCGCTTCCCGGACAGATCACAGTACCTGCCGCTTCATACACACAAAACGAGAACGGCACCTTTACGGTTACTCCCGGAACAGCAACGCTCATCATCAGCGGTACGGTATGATTAGAAGCTCCCTTCGGCGCGGTATAGCTGAATAAAAAGCAGCTGCAATGCACCAAAACGGTACATTTGCAGCTGCTTTTGACTCAAGGCCCGGATGTATTCTTCAAAATTCGTGGCAAGTCGGCCGAAGTTCTCCAAAAAGCGTTTGACGTGCCGGCCGTCGGCCGCCGCATGAATAAATCTAAATAGCAAGGCAACACATTTTTCGCATATATCCGGCTCAAGACGTAAAGAATAAATATAAACACAACAAAATATTGAGGTGATAATTTTGTCAGACACGAGCCGCTACACAAAAGAAATGCGTGACTATTTCAACGAGCTTCCGCGTTTTCTTCAGGAAAGTATTGTTCAGAGCGGAACAAAAGTTGAAACGCTCAGCGAGCTTCGCGCATTTTCAAAGCAGATGTGTGAAAAGGGATTCAGAAAATACCGGTGATTTCTTAATCAAAAGCTTTTTTCAGACGCATGAGCATATCATCGGTGTTTTCCGCGTCAAAGCCCGCACAAGAAAGCAGAATTGCCCCCTCTTCTTTGAGCGGACGAACCCTTACTCCGTTTTCAAGTGCGGATTTTGCAAGTGCTTCGGAGCTTCTTTTCTTTAAATCAATGACCTTAATCAAATATGCAGTTTCGGAGCGAAGAAACTCGGCCTCGCCAAAAAAAAGTTCGTTCCCGCGGCTGCATATTTTTTCGCTCTTTACCTCGTAGCTTCGGCGCTGCTTTTTGATTCTTGAAAGCAGATGACCGTCCGTTATATACCGGCAAAGAGCAATCTGCTCCGCCTTTGAAGCGGTTTGATTATAAAGATGAGCACGTTTGGCGTATGCCTTGCAAAGCTCACCCGTCAGAACCATAAAGCCTATTCGTATTGACGGCAAAAGCATCCGTGAAAACGTTCCGACATAGATGACATTCTTCCCTCCGTCCAGTCCCTGGAGTGACAGAATCGGACGGGAAGCATAACGAAATTCGCTGTCATAATCGTCCTCAATGACTATGCAATCGTTTTTTCTTGCATAGTCAATTATTTTCAGCCGCTCACCCATCGGCAGAACTCCGCCGGCACTGTCGATATGCGAAGGCGATACATATATAATCGAAGCCTTGCTTTCTGCAAGCTTCTTTTCATCGAAGCCTTCGGAAAGCAGCACAACTTCCTTTCCGTAATCTTCAAAAACGGTTCTTCCCTTCGGAAAATCAAAGCCAAGGAAGGCAACAGTCTTTCGTTCCTTCATAAGCACGCATAGAATTGAAAGGAGCACCTGAGTTCCGGCGGAAACGATTACGTTTTCCCCTGTTCCGACAACGCCGCGCCTGTCGTTCACATATTTTGCAATTGCTGCGCGCAAGTCCTCTTCGCCGCGGCTGTCACCGTAAAAAAGCAGGCGTTCACTTTGACGCAATGCACTTTTAACATAGCGCTGCCATAGGGTAAAGTCAAAACTCTCTTTGTCCGCAGCAACATCAACAAGGTCATATATCGGCTTTTTTTCGGTTTGGCTTTTCCCCCTCAAGGGGTGCATCTCACCGCCCGTGTGACCTGACGGCAGCTTGCTTACATAATAGCCGCTTTGCGGCTTTGCCGTGATATAGCCTTCCGCAGTCAGTATTCCATATGCGTTTTCAACGGTTGTCCGCGAAAGCGAGAATTGCTCCGAACAGCGGCGAACCGACGGCATTTTTGTTCCCGGCGCGAGCATCCCGGATAATATCAGTTTTTTATATCTTTCATATAGCTCGATGTACTTTGCTGTTTTTCGGTTGTTCATAAACTGTCCCCTAAAAAATTATCGTTTTTGTGTATTTTAATCACGACAGATTACGAGTATATTATATCCCGTGATCACGCAATGTCAATACATGAGGTGATAGTTTTGAAAAACGAAGCTAAAAGCAAAAGCAATCTTAAATACTTGGTGATTTCCGCATTGTTCGCCGCAATGACGGCAATCTTCATCACACTTGTTCACGTTCCGTACAGCTCAACCGGAAACATCAATCTCGGCGACGCCGTGATCTACCTCGGAGCGGTTCTGCTCCCAACGCCTTATGCGGCACTTGCGGCTGCGGTCGGCGGCGCAATTTCGGACGCAGCAGGCGGATATCTTGTCTACGTCATTCCAACGCTCATTGCAAAAGCGGTTATTTCTTTGCCGTTCACGTCAAAGGGAGAAAAAACACTTTGCAAAAAGAACATCATCGCTCTTTTCATCGCGGCGGCTTCTTCAATTGCAATTTACGCCGTTGCCGAATTCTTCATCGGTATTACGGTAAACGGTCTGCCGACAGCAGGAGCACTCACCGCAGCGGCCGGAACGATTCTTCAGAACTTTATTCAGGCCGTAGGTAGCACAGTTTTATTCCTCGCCCTCTCGCCTGCCGTTGACAAAATCAGGAAAAAGACCTCAAAGTGGTTTGCAAACTGAATTTCGGTACACACGGCTACGGCCATTATATTCATGCTTCGGAGGTTGTGTCATGCTGATCAGTAACAAAAGCATTGACGGCGGCAAGCCCTTTGACTGGGGAAAAACGTCAGTTGACTATGCCATGTACCGCGACATATATCCTGCGTCTTTTTATGAACGAATCGCAAAACGCGGACTTTGCATTAAAGGTCAGACAGTTCTCGACCTCGGAACCGGCACCGGTGTTCTGCCAAGAAATATGTATCGTTACGGCGCAAAATGGGTCGGGACTGATATTTCCGAAGAGCAGATAGCACAAGCTCGTCTGCTTTCAAAAGATTCCGACATACAATACCGCGCAGTGTCTGCGGAAGATATCATTTTTCCTGACTACACATTCGATGTAGTTACGGCCTGCCAATGCTTTTGGTATTTCAATCATGATAAGCTTGTTCCAAAGCTTTTAAAAATGCTCAAACCCAACGGAAAACTCCTTGTTCTTTACATGGCTTGGCTTCCGTTTGAGGATGAGGTTGCCGGGGAAAGCGAAAAACTTATTTTAAAATATAATCCCGACTGGAGCGGTAAAGGCGAAACAATGCACCCGATTGAGATTCCGAAGTGTTATGACACCGATTTTGAAGTCACCTTCCGTGAAGAATATAAAATTTTAGTACCCTTCACGCGCGAAAGCTGGAACGGACGGGTCAAAGCCTGCCGCGGAATCGGCGCTTCGCTTTCAGAAAAGGAAGTTGCGGAATTTGAAAAAGAACACCTTGAGCTTCTCGCTTCAAGATTTCCGAAGTATTTTGAGGTTCTTCACTACTGTGCCGTTGCCGAACTCACTAAACGCAGTTAAACTGGATTTAAGCCTAAGGAGGAAACACATATGACCGACATTAAAACTCAAGCTGAAAAAGTTATCAAGGAGCTTGTTGAAAAAGCAGGGCTCAAAAAGGGCGACCTTTTGGTGGTCGGCTGTTCATCAAGCGAGATAGTCGGAGAAACAATCGGAAAAGGCTCATCTCTTGAGGCGGCTCAGGACGTTTTTGCCGGAATATACCCCTATCTCAAGGAAAAGGGCATTTTCCTTGCCGCTCAGTGCTGCGAACATCTCAACCGCGCAATCATCCTTGAAAAGGAAGCGGCTGAAAAGAGGGGCTATGAAATCGTCTGCGTTGTTCCGAAGCCGAAGGCGGGCGGAAGCTTTGCGACCACCGCTTATGAAAACTTTGAAAATCCGGTTGCCGTTGAGGAGATCAAAGCTGATGCCGGTCTTGACATCGGACTTACGCTCATCGGTATGCATTTAAAGCACGTTGCGGTTCCGCTGAGGCTTTCCGTTGACAACATCGGTCAGGCACACATCACCGCAGCAAGAACGAGGCCTAAATACATCGGCGGCGAACGCGCCCATTACGCTTGATTTATCTGCACTTTGTGTTATAATTGGTGCTGTGCTTTTTGCACAGCACTCTTTTTTTGCGAGGTAAGTATATGCCCATCAGAATCAACGACCGCCTTCCGGCAAAGGAAAGCCTGAAGAATGAAAATATTTTTGTCATGACGGAAACCAGAGCAAAAACTCAGGATATCCGCCCTTTGAAAATCATAATACTTAATCTGATGCCGACCAAGGTTACAACGGAAACACAGCTTTTGAGAATGCTTTCAAACTCCCCTCTTCAGGTTGACATCGAATTGCTTCAAACAGCCACACACAAGGCTTCTCATGCCGATGAGGAACATATGCTGACATTTTACAAAGCCTTTGACGAAATTAAAGAGAACAAGTATGACGGCATGATCGTGACCGGCGCACCGGTTGAACAGCTTGAATTTGAAGACGTTGACTATTGGCCCGAGCTTTGCAAAATTTTTGAGTGGTCGAAAACTAATGTATATTCAACGTTTCATATCTGTTGGGGTGCTCAGGCTGCACTCTACTATCACTATGGAATTCCGAAGTACAGCCTTCCGCACAAGGTTTTCGGCGTGTTTCCGCACAAGCCGCTCGATTTGTTCCATCCGCTGCTGCGTGGCTTTGATGACACCTATTTTGTTCCGCAGTCGCGCCACACAGAAACGAGATTTTCTGATATTGCACTTTGTAAAGACCTTCAGATCCTTTCATACTCGGAAATATCCGGCATACATCTGATTTCTGACCTCGAATGCCGAAAATTCTTTGCAACGGGCCATTCGGAATATGATGCCGATACACTTGCGAAAGAGTATTTCAGAGACAAGGAAAAAGGCCTTGACATTGCCCTTCCTTATAATTATTTTCCGAATGATGACCCGACAAAGCAGCCGCTTATGACGTGGCGCAACGTCGGCACACTTATGTTCACAAACTGGCTTAACTATTTTGTCTATCAGAAAACGCCGTATGACATCAGCAAAATCTGAATACTAAATTTCAAGAGCCGGCAATACGTCGGTTCTTTTTAACTATATTTTAGTAAACAGTGATAAAAATACGGTAAAGTACTTTATTTTTATGTATAAATGTGCTATAATAATGTTACAGTTAAAGAGGTAACAGCTCCGAGCGTTCCTCGCCCGGAGTTTATATATAAAGGAGGTAGAGTTATGAAAATAACCATCATCGGACGAAAGTGCACACCGAGAGACTCATTCAAAGAAAGAGCCGAAAAACGGCTCAAAAAGGTCGAGAAATTCTTTGGTCCGGATGCCGAGGCAAAAATCACTGCCACTGTTGAGAAAAATGAGCAGATCGTCGAGGTTACTGTCTTTTATAATTCAATGATCTTCCGCTCACAGGAACGTGCGGCGAACATGAACGACGCGCTCGACCGCTGCGCCGACTCCCTCGTCCGTCAGATTCGCAAGAACAAAACCAGAGTTGAAAAGAAGCTTCGCTCCGGTGCTTTTGAGGCATTTGACGCAATTGATGAGTTTGACAGCGAGGACAAATTTGAGGTTGTTCGTTCAAAGGAAATCGTTCTCAAGCCGCAAAGCGTTGATGAAGCGATTTTGCAGATGAACCTGCTCGACCACCGCTTCTATATGTTCCTCAACAGTGAAAACGAGAAGATCTGCGTTGTATACGCCAGAAATGACGGAGGCTACGGCCTCATTATTCCCGATATTGATTGATTTTAATTTCAATATGTGATAGAATTCTTCAGCGGTGGCAAAACCACCGCTGATTTTTATTGCGGCTCTTCTGCCGCGAAAGTAGGTCAAGATGAAAATAAATTTTGTTATACCCTGCCTTTTGGGCCTTGAAAAACTCATTGCAGACGAAATAAAGACCCTCGGCGCAAAAGATGTTACAGCTGAAAACGGTCGCGTTTTGTTCTCAGGTGACGAGCACATTCTTGCGCGCGCAAATATTTGCTCACGCCACGCAGAAAGGATTCAGATTCTTGTCGGCTCCTTCACGGCGATGAGCTTTGAAGAACTGTTTCAGGGAACAAAGGCACTCCCTTGGGAGGACTGGATCGGAAAGCTTGACGCTTTTCCCGTTAAGGGATACTCGATAAATTCAGCTCTCTTCTCTGTCAGCGACTGTCAGTCAATCATAAAAAAGGCCGTTGTTGAACGGCTCAAGTCAAAGTATTCGATCTCATGGTTTGACGAAACGGGGCCTGTTCATCAGATTCAGTTTTCAATCATGAAAAACACGGTCAGCCTGCTCATTGATACCTCGGGCGTGGGTCTTCACAAAAGAGGATATCGCCTTGAGGCCGGCGGTGCGCCTATTAAAGAAACGCTTGCTTCTTCAATTTGCTCGCTGGCAAGAGTTCGCGACTATCACACGCTCTACGACCCGATGTGCGGTTCAGGCACGCTCCTTATCGAAGGTGCCATGCTTGCAAACAACATTGCTCCCGGCGTAAACAGAAACTTTTCGGCCGAACGCTGGGATATTATTCCGCAAGAGGTCTGGAAACAGGAGCGAGAAAGGGCGCGTTCGCTCGTTCTGAAAGACAGCAGACTTGTTGCTTACGGCAGCGATATTGACGGGCGTTGCCTTGAAATTGCCGAAGCTAACGCCAAAAGAGCGGGCGTTGAAAAATACATCAGCTTTGAAAAACGCGATATCAAGGACTTTGAGCCGAGAAGCGAAAAGGGCACAGTCCTTTGCAATCCGCCCTACGGCGAAAGACTGCTCGACCTCAACGAGGCGGAAAGGCTTTACGCTCTCATGGGCAAAAAGTTCGTTCAAAGGCACGGCTGGGCATATTACATCATAAGCCCATCTGAGGACTTTGAACTTTCTTTCGGAAGAAAGGCCGACAAGCGCAGAAAGCTTTATAACGGCATGATCAAGTGCCAGCTGTTCATGTATTTTAAATAAGGAGTGAGCGATTTGGAAAACCCGCTTCATTTTAAAAACGGAAAGTTCAAAATCATGCAGATTACGGACACGCAGGAGGTTTTCAAGGTTAATCCGGACACAATAAAGCTCATCTCTCTTGCGCTCGACAGGGAAAAGCCGGATTTTGTCATTTTCACCGGCGACCAAATTAAAGGCTACTCCGCATCATTCAAGGGAGACACAAAAAGAAAAATCACGAGCACACTCGAAAAACTTTTTGAGCCGGTAATCAAACGGAAAATTCCGTTCACCGCAACCTTCGGCAACCACGACAACAACTGCTCAATTGAAAACAGCGAACAAATGGAAATCTACAAGACCTTCCCCGGCTTCGTTTTCCAAACTCCGAGATGCCCGGAGGACAGCGGAACATTTTCTCTTCAAATCAAGGACAGCAAGAACAAAAATGACGTTTTCGGACTCTATATCATTGACTCCAACTCAAAAGAGAAGGACGGCACATACTCCCCTGTTTTCAAGGAACATGTTGATTGGTATAAAGACGAACGCGACAGGCTCTTTGAAAAGAACGGAGAATACCTTCCGTCTCTTGTTTTTCAGCATATTCCCGTTCCTGAAATTTTCAAAGCAATTAAAAGGGTTAAAAAAGGAACAAAGGGAGCGGTTGAAGCCTTCTACTCTCACAGTAACGAATATTATGTTCTGTTCGACGAAACACTCCAAAGCGGCGGATTTATGCATGAGTCTCCTGCCGCACCCGACCGCAACTGCGGTGAATTTGAAGCAATGAAAGAAAAGAGAGACGTTCTCGGAATTTTTTTCGGCCACGACCACATAAACAGCTTTGTTAAAGCTGTTGAGGGAATTGACCTGGGCTACACCCAAGGCGCAGGCTTCAACGTTTACGGCCCGGGGAAAAAGCGCGGGGTTCGCGTTTTCACGCTGGACGAAAACGAGCCGCAAAGCTACCGGACATATACGGTCACAATGGAGGAGCTTTGCGACTACAAGCCGGCAAAGCCGCTCACCGAATTCTTTTTTACCCACACGCCCTCATCGGTCAAACAGGTTGAAAAGGCGGCAAAACGGCTTGGTCTTGCCGCGGCGGCAATCGCTGCCGGCACAGCTTTCTTCAAGCTGATGAAAAAATAGAAGACAAAGGAAAGAGGCTGTCGCATTTAGCGCAGACCAAAGAGCAAAACAAAAAGAAAAAGACTATATTTCACGAAGCTTATCAAAACCAAGGCTTTCTATGAAATATAGTCTTTGTTTATTGATGGAATCTAAAAATAATTTTGCTCTTTTAAGC
>CAKSYX010000042.1 GCA_934525065.1 uncultured Eubacteriales bacterium | reverse complement strand
CGGATGCTGTTCTTATTGCGGTTATACCCTTCGTGAAGATGGCGCAAAGTGGAAAATTAAAAGCTGAATCTTGCTAAAATCTTTCAATGCCGATTAAGGTAATGAAGGAAAACAGATTGGAGTATGAATATGCTCGTCGGCAGAGTTTATGACGATTGATGAGGGCTTGTGTGTCCAAATTATGAACATGGGAGCGCTTGATGATGAACCTGCAACGGTTGCACTTATGGATGCATATTTGGAGCAAAACGGTTATTAGACCTATAAAAATAAGATTTTGATAGCGACACAAAAATACTTGCCCAAATCAAACCTCGTTCACTATTCCTATAAACATTACATCTCCGGTGTCGGCTGTAATTGCGAAGATAAACGGTCTGTCGAGCGTAAAATTAACCTTTTTTTCAATCGCGCCAAATCCGTGCACGGTTTCAACCGTAAATGCAGCGGCTGTCACGCCCTTTTCGTCAACAGAAACTCTTGCAGAATGCCGGATTTTTGAAAGATACAGACTGTCGGGAGAAACGGGGGAGTAGTCTGCTTTTTCCGGGTCAAAGGCGTCCGTTATTCCGAGAGAGACGAGAGAGTTTTTCAGATCGATATCCGAAGATATGTCAAACTTCGGAACGCTCAGCTTGATATTTGTCTGTTCACCGTCGTCTGAATCGTTAGAACACAGCATATCGGTCAGCTCCTTTGAGCCGATTACAGATTCGGGAAAAGTTCCCTCGTTCGGCAGAATGAAATACATACGTCCGCCGGCGGAAAACTGCTTTGTAACAGCGCTGAATCCGCTTTTTTCAATGTAGGCGCCGTATTTTTGCTGATTCATAAAGGTACAGGTTCGGTCGCCGCTGACCGAATGGAACACATTTTCGGTGTTGTCCTTTGCCCAAAATTCGCTGTCCCAGTTTGCTGCGTAATACAGCGTTGAAACGAGTGTCAGTGCCATCTGCTCATCAAATTTAATTTTTTCTGCGGCGTCATTCAAAAGACCGTTTGTTGAAGCTTTAAGCCAGCTTTGAAAGGCTTGCGAATACTTTTTGTCGGCCGGGTCTCCGCTGAATATCGGCGCGTAATAATTTTGCGAAAGCTTTTTCAAAAAGCTCTCGTTCAGGCTGAAATCCGAACCGGTCCAAATGGAATTGGTCAGAAGGCTCTTTTTTGAGCCGTTGTCAACATAGTTGCCCTTGAGCAGCTTGACGGCTGTTTCCTGCGCTTTTGCCTGTGAATCGGCACCGAGCACATTAAGAATCTGAGCCTGAGTGTCTTTGTCGGTGCAGCTTGCAAGCATTGACAGGGCAATATAGATGTTTGCGGGGGAGTAGACTTTGTTTTTGCCGTCCTTTGCGGAAATAAAGCTCTGCGTTGTCAGGTTCAGGAACTTGGAAAACTCCGCTTTGTCAATTTTGTTGCCTGCAATTCGTTTTCCGTTTTCCTCATAGTAATCTTCGGACTGTTTTGAGTTGTAGTCTTCGGTGTACTGAACTTGCTTCGGAATCTCCGGCCAAGCAATGCTGTATTTCATAAGGCTCGCTGTGGGTCTTTTGCTGTCGGTACCCCAAAGCGCGGTGCCGTTGCTGCCGCCGTTTTTGAGATAAAGCCCGCGTATACCGAATACCGCCGAAATCACCACCGCAAAAACAGCGGCGACAGGGACAACTCGTTTGAAAACAAAGCTCTTTGCCGGCATACCCTTGTTCTCCTTTCTGTACTTGTCCTTCTGATTGGAGCGGTCGATAAGATCATCATCAATTCTTGACAGTGAATCAAATAATTCATACTCTTTCATTTCAATGCCTCCGTCAGGTAATTTTTCAGTTTTTTTCTTGTTCGGTGGAGTATCAGGCGAACATTGGCCTCGGTCATTTTGTAAAAGGACGCAATTTCAAAGCTGTTTTCCAAAAAGTGATATCTTCGTATGAAAACGTCGCATTCCCGCTCAGGAAGGCTTCGGAGAAAACCGTTCAGCAGCTTGTCAATGCTATTAGCCGCAAAATCAAAGCCGGGCGGAATGCAGCCTGAAAGTTCAAAGAGCAGAACGTCGCTGCGGCTTACTATCTCATCGGGGGAGACGCCGAAAATTTCCGCAATTTTTGCTATTGTTCGGTAGTCCGGGCGGCGCGACCCGGCTTCCCATTTGGAAACGAGGTCCCTTGAGACAAAGAGCTTTTCGGCAAGCTCTGACTGGGTCATGCCTGCCGCTTGCCGCAATTCCCGTATTTTTTGAGCGATTTTCATATTTTCCACCTCAGTTGCAACTTGGGTAGCCGTCGGTTAATCGACAGACAGAAGCTTTTCTGTCCGGCAAAAATCGCCACGTCGGTGTTTTCACCGCCAATCAACCATCGGCAACCTGATTATAGCTGAATTGAGAAATTATAACAAGAGACAAAATGTTTCATTGCCGTGCCGTGGGTGCGGATTTTTTCCGTCCCGGTCTTGAACATCGTGTAGGCTCCTTTTTTTGACGCCCGAACAGCCTATGTCGGTTCCAGACATCAATATATGCAAAAAAGCGCCCGTTAGGGCGCTCTTTTATTTGACGTTTATACTTATGTAAGAACAGCTGAGACTAAGTCTTCCTCACGCTCTTGAATTAAAGAAGTTCTTGAGCGGCTCTGAAAGCTCATCCGCAAATCTTGCAAGCATGGCGCAGAAATCGCGCAGCCTTTCAAGCAGCTTTTGAAAAACGCTCATGCTTTCGTAGATTTCGTCTTCTTTTCCGTCAAGGTTCGTTCCGATAACTTCGGAAACAAAGTCGTCAACGCCGCTTTTTTTGGTGGTTTCGTCCGAGGGCGCAACGTAGGTGAGGTCGCTCGGATCCTTGGTTCCGGCGCATTCGGCGCACTGGCAGCCGCTCGGGTGGTCAACGCTTTCGGCCGAGCCGACAAAAACAAACGAGCAGAAAAGTATCAGCGCGCAAAGCACAACGCAAATCGTTTTCTTCAAAGACTTTTTCATTGGTGTCATCCTTTCCATGCAAAACTACATGATGATTATATCAACAAAAAGGCAGGATTTCAACAGTTTTGAAAATTTTTTGAACAAAGTTTGAAGAAAGTAATTTTTCCTGTTCTGCTTTCCGAAAGGCTCAAAAGCCGAGGAGTCGGCAAAGCCCGGTCATTTTCGACCCCCCTCAGCTTTTATATCAAGCGGCGCAGGCAGAGTTTATTCCTTTAAAACTGCAATATTGGTTCCCCGTGGGCATTTCTGCCGCCAAAATCATACGCCGCAAAAGCGCGTTTCAAAAGAACGTCAGCTCTCATTTTCAGTTTATGCCGCCGTTTTTCTGTTGACAGGAGAGGTACAGATACATATAATTTAATTTGTATGAAAAAACTTGAAAAAGGTAATGTTTTACTGAATAAAGATGCTTTGAAAGGATTTTTCGGATGAAAAAAACAGTTGGAATTATTTTTGCTGATGAAATGGAATACAAGCCCTTTGAAGAAGCCGCGGCCGCTTTCGGCGCAGTAAAGGGAAAACTGCGCTCCTGCCGCTTTACAAGCTTTGACGCGGAGAAAGACGGTGAAAAGCTTACCGTTATTGCAATCGAAAGCGGAATAGGCAAGGTCAGCGCCGCCTTTGCGGCTTCGGCACTGATTCTTGAAAGGGGAGCAGATATAATTATGAACGCCGGTCTTTCCGGCGCAGTGAGCGGCCTTCGCAGGGGAGACATTGTTGCGGGCGAGAGCTTTATAGAATGTGATTTTGACCTGAGCGCGATAGGCTATGAGCTCGGTCAAAAGCCTTCGGGCGAGGAATCACTCCATACAGGAGACGAAGCTCTCCTTGAACAGGCAAAAGCACTCGGGCTTAAAACAGGAAGGTTCGGCACAGGCGACCTGTTTTTGACCGACAAAGAAAAGAAGAACCTTTTCAAGGAAAAGTTTGGAATTTGCGCGTTTGACATGGAAACGGCTGCGATTGCTGCTGTCTGCTCAAAGTGCTCGATTCCATTTTTTTCCGTCAGAAAAATCAGCGATGATGCCGATGATTGCTCAGCTGCGGAGTACCGAGAGATGAACGAGAAGGCCGAAAGCTGCCTTTCTGATATTCTGCTCAAAATGCTTTCGCTTTAATTTTTTGAAAAAGCGCCCTTTGCTGCCTTTAATTATTAGTGCTTTGCGAGGGCAAACCGGGAATAATACTGTTGGAGGGTAAAGGCGTTCCAACAAACACTTGAAATGGATGAAAAAATTTGGCTGTTTTCAACAAAATCTTCAAAAAGCCTTTCTTTTTGTCACAGTCAATGATATAATACTGTAGTTTGTGATTGTCTTTGTGTCTTTGTCTGCGAAAATTCCGCATGACACCTTCTACATATATTTTTTGATATGCGCTTTGTTTCAAACGGCGAAAAGAGGAGAATTTTTTTGGAAAAGATAGTAATAAAAGGCGGCAACCGGCTTTACGGCTCGGTTGAAATCAGCGGCGCAAAAAACGCTGCCGTTGCAATTATACCGGCCACGCTGCTGGCTCAGGACGTTTGTCGAATCGAAAATATTCCGAATATCAGTGACGTAAGCTGTATGGTCAAGATCCTCAGCAACATGGGCGCCGCTGTGAAATATATAAATAAGCACACCATTGAGATCGACACGCGCCACGTTAATTCATACATTGTTCCGCATGAGATGACCAAAAAGCTTCGCGCTTCCTATTATCTCATCGGTGCGCTCCTCGGTCGCTACGGCAGGGCGAAGGTTGCGCTCCCCGGCGGCTGCAATTTCGGCGTTCGGCCGATCGACCTTCACATTAAGGGGTTTGAGCTGCTCGGTGCAACCGCAACGGTTGTTGAAAACGCGATGATCAATGCTTACGCCGACCGTCTCACAGGCTGTCTCGTGTATATGGACAAGGTTTCCGTCGGTGCAACGATCAACGTTATGCTCGCCGCTGTCAAGGCGAGAGGCCTTACCATAATTGAAAACGCCGCAAAGGAGCCGCACATTGTTGACCTTGCAAACTTCCTCAATGCAATGGGCGCGGACGTGCGAGGAGCAGGAACGGACGTAATCAAAATTCACGGCGTTTCCTCGCTTCACGGCTGCACATATTCAATCATTCCGGATCAAATCGAAGCCGGAACCTATATGGTTGCCGCTGCTGCAACGGGCGGAAATGTGCTCGTCAAAAACGTTATCCCAAAGCACCTTGAATCAATCACGGCTAAGCTCATTGAGTGCGGTGCCCGTGTTACCGAATATGACGATTCAATCAGGGTTGAATCTGACGGAAAATTCAAAAAATGCAACATCAAAACCATGCCGCATCCGGGCTTTCCGACCGATATGCAGCCGCAGATGAGTGTAATCCTCTCAATTGCAAACGGAACAAGCGTTGTTTCCGAAGGCGTTTGGGATAACCGCTTCAAGTATGTTGACCAGCTCATCCGCATGGGCGCAAACATTCAGGTCAACGGAACGATTGCGGTCTTTCAGGGTGTAGAATCGCTTTCCGGTGCTCCGGTCAAGGCGGATGACCTTCGTGCAGGCGCAGCCATGATTATTGCCGGCCTTGTTGCAAAGGGCACAACGGAAATTGAAGATATTATTTACATTGACCGCGGATATGAAGATTACGTTGAAAAATTCACGGCTCTCGGTGCGGATATCAAGAGAGTTGAGATTCATGACGACGATAGCAAGACTCACGCCGCAGGCTGAAAAAACAAACTTTTAAAAGGAGCTTCGGCTCCTTTTTTTGAAATTGAGTTATAGAAAGACAAGGAATGATGAATTTGGCAAGATTCTGTTCGCTCTTTTCCTCCTCGTCAGGGAATGCAACCTTCCTCGGTTCTTCAAAAACGGGGATACTTATTGATGCAGGTGTCAGCGCAAAAAGAATCAAAGATGCGCTCATTTCGCGCGAAATTGACCCGCGTTCAATTTCGGCAATCTTCGTTACCCACGAGCACAGTGACCATATTAAGGGAATCCGGGTGCTTGCTTCAAGCTTCAAAATACCGGTTTACGCAACGGCGGGTACTCTCAGAGGACTTGAAGAGGCCGGAATCCTGAACGGAAAATTTCCGGTCTGTGAGCTTTCGGAAAACGGGAATGAGATCGGCGATTTACTTATCAAGTCATTTAAAACGCCGCATGACAGCCTTGAAAGCTGCGGCTTCAGAATCGAATTCCCGGACGGAAGGAAGGCGGCCGTTGCAACCGATATCGGCTGTGTGACAAATGAAGTGCTTGGCGGCGTTCTCGGTTGTGACCTTGTTATGCTTGAGTCAAATCACGATGTCGGTATGCTCCGGAATGGGCCGTATCCGTATTATTTGAAAAGGCGAATTCTTTCAGACAGAGGTCACCTTTCAAACGAAAACTGTGCCGCTGTTGCGCGCGACCTTGTTGAGCGGGGAACGGCAAGGCTGTTTCTCGGCCATCTCAGCACGGAAAACAACGTTCCGCAGCTGGCTTTTCAAACGAGCCTTTGCACGATTGACGAGCTTGGTGCGAAAAACGGCCGCGACTATATTCTGACGGTCAATCCAAAGGAAAATACGGAAGATATCGTGAGGTTTTAAAAATGCCCGAAGTTACGTTTGTCTGCATAGGAAAGCTCAAAGAGCAGTATCTGCGTGATGCCTGCGCGGAGTATTCAAAGCGGCTTTCGGCTTTTTGCAAGCTGAAAGTGATTGAGCTTGCACCGGAGAGACTTTCGGAAAATCCTTCTCAGGCAGAGATTCAGAAAGCACTTTCCATCGAGGGAAAGAGAATCCTTGAAAAAATTCCCGACCGCGCGGCGATTATTGCAATGTGCATTGAGGGCAGGCACCTTTCCTCCGAAGAGCTTTCAAAAAAGCTTTCCGAGCTTGCAACTCATGGAATCGGCAGCGTGGCGTTCGTCATCGGCGGCTCCTTCGGACTTTCAAACGAGGTTAAGAAAAAAAGCACCCTGCGTCTTTCTGTCAGCCGAATGACGTTTCCGCATCAGCTTTTCAGAGTGATGCTGCTTGAGCAGGTTTACCGCGCCTTTCAGATTCAGAACGGCACCAAATATCATAAGTGAGAATCGCCGCATCCGTAAAGCATATTCGATGAATTGAAGAGCAAACAAGTGAGCCGAAGCACAAAGTGCGGCGGCTCATTTTTAACGCCATACAAAAAGCACCGCACATTTGCCGTTAGCAACTGTGCGGTGCTTGCTTTGATTTTTGAGAAAGGGTCAGCCCATGATCTCACTGTAAATTTTTCTTGTAATGCGGTTCATTTCGTCAAGCTTCTTTTCAATTTCCTCAACCATTTTGAACTGGTTGCGCGCCCTGACAAGGTTGTGCTCGGGATAGGCGATTTTGAAATAAACGTCACCGTCAAGGTAATCCGTCAGAAAACGCACGCCGCATTCATATGTCATCAGAAAAGCCGAATAGGCGAGTGAGTCAACCTCGGCTCTTGTCAATGCGGCGGCGCAGCTTGAAAGGTAGCCGCGCGTATAGGCTTCGTAAAGCTCAAGTGAAACAGAAACCTTTGAAAGGTCGGGCTCGTCCTCGTCGGCGGTCTTTGCGCCGAAGCGGATCGCATCGCCAAAATCATAGAGCGAAAGGCCGGGCATGATCGTGTCAAGGTCAATAACGCAGATTCCCCTGTGGCTTTTTGCGTCAAAGAGGATGTTGTTGAGCTTTGTATCGTTGTGGGTAACGCGAAGCGGAATCTCGCCGTTTTCGCAAAGCTTAAGGGCAAGGCCGGCTCTGTCTTTTCTTGAAACGGCAAAGTCAATTTCATTTTGAACGCCGGCTATTCTTGCGCACACATCCGCTTCGGCGGATTTTTCAAGGTTTTCAATGCGCTTAGGCGTGTTATGAAAATCCGGAATAGTTTCCTTGAGTGTTTCGCTCGGATAGTCATTGAGCAGCTTCTGGAATTTTCCGAAGCTTTCGCCGGCGTTGCGGAAAACCTCAACGCTGTCAATCATGTTGTAGGTGTAGGAATCGTCAATGAAGCGATAGATGCGCCAACAACCGGTTTCGTCTTCAAAGTAAAGCTCTCCGTCTGCCGTTTTAAGAAAATGCAGCGTCTCTCTTTCCGGGTCACCGCCTGATGCACGAATCTTTTTTCTGAGAAAATGCGTAACATTGACAATGTTCTGCATCAAGGCGTCAGGGTCTTTGAAAACATGGGTATTGATTTTTTGAACAAGGTATTTTTTTTCCTCGCCGCCGTTTTCAAAAACAGCGCAGACTGTTGTGTTGATGTGTCCGTCTGTGAGAACCTTGGTTCCGGTCAGTCTGCCTTTAATGCCGAAGGCGCGGCAGACCTTGATAATAGTTTCATTGCTAACCATTTTTTGATACATCTTCCTTAACTGTTATTGTTGCAAAATACTCCGGGTCATGAAAGCCGCAAGTCAGCTCCTTTCTCATCGGAGAAAATGAGCCGTAATGCGGCCTTTCGGTTTTGTCGCCGCATTTATAAAAATTTCCGCTGTACGTTCCGGGCAAAGCCTCAAAGTTTATCCCAAAGGCTTCGCTGAAAACTTTGCAGGGGATGAAAAGACTGACTCCCCAGCCGTTTTCGTCTTTATACCCGCAGACCTGCGGAGCGATGGAGGTAAGCTTCTTCAAAAAACGGCGGTGTTCTCTGTCCTTTCCAACCTGAGTGAGGAAAGCTGAGTTCGGATTCATTTCGGTGTTCAGATAGCCGACGCCCTCTTTCGGTGAAAAGAAAAACTCAAGGCAGCTGTCCTCCCAGATGTGTTCGTCACGTTCTGTGCAGACGGTGCGGAGCTTCGTTTCATCGGAATGCATTTTGACGAAAACGCCTCTTCCTTTGACAAGGCACATCTGAAAAGTACTTTGAGGACGGTATTTTTCTTCGTTTTCCCATTGAAAGCAGTCGATTTTTCCGACCGGAACCTTCTGCCAGTCCGGTTCGCCTTCAAAGCAGAACGTTTCATAGTTTTTTTTCATGTTCATTCGGCTTTCTCTGCCTTTTCTTTGAGGTAATACATTCTTGAGTCGTTGTCAAGCAGAATTCTTGATACGCCGAATTTATAGCCGCTGAGAACGAACGGCTGATGCGGTTTGAGGCCGGCATTCATGAGGGCATCTCCGCCAACGGTGTACTCCTCTTTTTCCGTTCTGAGCTTTACGGTTTCAACGAGGAAGTCATAAAGTCTGCTGTCTTCAATGTCGATTTTCTTCGGAAGGGGAGTGTTGATAATCTCTCCGAGATTGCGAACAGAAAACAGCTGAGTTCTCGCTGAAAGCTCATAGTCCTTTTCCTCGTCAAGGCCGGTGAAGCGAATTACATCATTGCCCCAGTTGGGAGAGACGCGATTGATGAAGTAGCCGAGAATGCTTTCTTTCTTATCCGGTGAGGTGATTTGCCATTTTGCAATGTTGTCTGTGAAGAAATCGCCTATGCGGTCAAATTCACCGTACTGAAGGAGATAGCGGTGTGCCTTGTAATATTCTATTTGCTTTTTAACAGCGGCTTTGTCAAAGCGGGAAAGATTCGTCACGTCAAGCTCATAGCCCAAAAGGCCGAAGGCGGCAACGTTGAAGCGATGCTCAATTGATGACGGACGCAGACAGGCAAAGGACGGCGAACAGGCAACGTGCATTGTCATGACCGACTGCGGATAACCGTAAGACGTTCCTGCCTGAATGTAGACCCTTTCAAGCGCATCGGTGTTGTCGCTCGTCCAGCACTGAGGCATATAGCAGAATGTGCCGAGGTCAAAGCGGTTGCCGCCGCTTGAGCAGGCTTCAAAAAGAATTTCCGGGAACTTTTCGGTCAGGGCACTCCAAACCTTATAAAGGCCGAGCATATAGCGGTGGAAGAACTCGCCGCTTCTTGCGTCTTTGCGGTGAGAGAAAACGTCTGTCATCTGGCGGTTGTTGTCCCATTTGATATATTCGATGTTGCCGTATCTGAAAACGTCAGTCATCGTGTTGATTATGTATTCAACAACTTCATCGTTCGTCAGGTCAAGGACGAGCTGGTTTCTGCCTTGAGAAGGCTCATAGACATCGGTTTTGATTGCCCAGTCCGGGTGCGCACGGTAAAGGTCGCTGTCAGGCGAAACCATTTCCGGCTCGACCCAAAGGCCGAACTTGAGCCCCATCTCGTTGATTTTCTTTGAAAGTCCGTCAATACCGGAGGGGAGCTTCTTTTTATTGATGTACCAGTCGCCGAGAGAGCATTTGTCGTTGTTGCGCTTTCCGAACCAGCCGTCATCAAGAACAAACATTTCGCCGCCGATCTCTTTTGTGGCCTTTGCAATTTCAAGAATCTTTTTCTCGTTGAAATTGAAGTATGTTGCCTCCCAGTTGTTGACAAGGATCGGACGCTCCTTGTTTTTCCAGTATCCTCTGACAATGTGCTCCTTAACGAAAAGGTGCATATTGCGGCTCATTCCGTTGAGGCCGTTTGCGCTGAAGGTGAGAACGCTTTCAGGCGTGTCAAAACTTTCTCCCGGAGCAAGCAGCCATTCAAATTCAAACGGGTTGATTCCGTTTTGGATTCTCAGAAGGCCGTGGGAGGAAATTTCGCATTTTTCAAGGTGATTGCCGGAATAAACAAGGTTAAAGCCGTAGCATTCGCCTTCGCTTTCGGTGCATACACCGCTTTTGACAGCGAAAAACGGATTGTGGCGGTTTGAGCTGGTTCCGGTCGTTGACTCAATTGAAAAAGCACCTGCCGTGAGCTTGTGTTCATGCTTATAGCGTTCTCTGATCCATGCACCGTCAAACGTAAGCACGGTGTAATCGCCGCGCTGAAGGTCAAGCTGCATACTCATGAGCTTTTTGATTTTGATGTTTTTTTCGCTCTTGTTGTAAAGTCTGACGCTTCTGGTAATTACGTTGCAGTCCTCAAAAACGGTGTAGAACAAATGAAGCTCCGCTCCGAGAATCTTATCCTCAAGGATAACGGTGAGCGTTTCGCTGTCTTTGTAGCTTGAGGGCAGTCCGTTGAGCTCGGGCTTGACTTTTGTAACAGCAGCGGTTTTGAAAAGGAAATCGGTTGTGAAATTGTCGTCGGCGGAAAGCAGCTGCATCGAGCTCTGGCGGTAATCGCCCTTTCCGTATGAGGAATACTCAAGTGCGATGTGGTCAAGCGAAAGTGAGGTGTCCTCTTGTGAACGCGGAGTAGCGTTGCTGTATCCACATTCGTGCTTGTCATACATAAAGGAAAAGTCGCCGCAATTCCTGATTTTTTTGCCGTAATACATCCCTTCAAGCTGACCGGTCGGAAGAGCACGGAAAACGTAGCTGGTGTTACCGGTCTGAAGGTGAAAAACGTTATTGCCGTTTACGTATATCATAATTTTTCTCCTTTTTTCGGACGAAAGTCCAAGTATACCCTCTCATTTTATACCATTATATTGCGTATGTCAATTGTTTAGGCCGCCGGGTGCTTTCGCCGGTGCGAATACCGAAAGAAAAACGCCGCAGTGCGAATATTTTAAGGAGTTTGACAAATAATTTTTTAAAATGCTTGACATTTGCTTTCGCGGTGTGTATAATATCACTCGTTCTTGAGAGAGAACTTAAAAGCTGAACATAGAGGTATAGTGTAACGGTAACACTCCGGACTCTGACTCCGTCATTTAAGGTTCGAATCCTTATACCTCTGCCAA
>CAKSYX010000041.1 GCA_934525065.1 uncultured Eubacteriales bacterium | reverse complement strand
ACAGACGTATTCGCAGGTTGTAAATGTGTAAACCATGTGCTTGCACTACCTGTAAACTATGTTACTCTTGACACATGATCCGCCCCTACGAATTTAGATTTTGACGTCTGAGTTTTTTTATATTTGGTCTTGATTTTAGGTGCGCTTTAGTGTATTATCAATGTGTATCATAATATTCAGGGAAGGTTTTTGCCGATGATTTATAAACAGATCGGGCTGCTTGTCAGGTATGCGCTTGACTGCGGTCTGATAGAAAAAGGCGACAGGACTTTCTGCGTTAACCGCCTGCTTGAAATCCTCGCTCTTGACGGGTTTAAAGAGCCGGACATCTCCGGCGAAAGCGCAGAGCTTGAAGAAATTCTCAAGGCTATTCTTGACTTCGCCTGCGAAAAGGGTCTTATTGAAAACAGCGTTACGGCGCGCGACCTTTTTGACACAAAGCTGATGAGCGTTTTTGTTCCGCGTCCGTCATACGTTTCAAAAAGGTTCTATGAGCTTTATTCCGAAAGCCCTCAGAAGGCAACGGATTATTACTATAAGCTTTCCTGCGACAGCGACTACATCCGCCGCTACCGCGTCTGCCGCGATTTGAAATGGAAGAGCGAAAGCGAATACGGTACACTTGACATCACCGTCAACCTTTCAAAGCCGGAAAAAACTCCCGAGGAGATCGCCGCGGCGAAAAGAGCCGTTCAGGGAGGCTATCCGAAATGCCTGCTTTGCCCGGAGAACGAGGGCTATGCCGGAAGGATGAACCACCCGGCGCGCCAGAATCACCGCATCATACCGATAACCATTGACGGCAGTGACTGGGGCTTTCAGTATTCCCCCTACGTTTACTACAACGAGCACTGCATTGTTTTCAACAAAAAGCATATCCCGATGAAAATTGACAGAAGCGCGTTCAAGAAGCTTCTTGATTTCACCGAGCTGTTTCCGCATTACTTTGTCGGCTCAAACGCCGATCTGCCGATAGTCGGCGGCTCAATCCTTTCGCACGAGCATTTTCAGGGCGGCCGTTATGAGTTCGCAATGGCAAAGGCACCGATTGAAACCGATATCACGTTCAAAGATTTTGAGGACGTGAAGGCCGGAATCGTCAGATGGCCGATGTCCGTTATCCGCATCAGCTCAAAGGACAAGGAGCGCGTGGTCTCTCTTGCGGACAGGATTTTGCTTGAATGGCGCGCTTACAGCGATGAAAAATGCTTCATCTTTGCCGAAACGGACGGAGAAAAGCACAACACCGTCACCCCGATTGCAAGGCGCAGGGGAGAGGACTTTGAAATGGACCTCGTTTTGCGCAACAACATCACAACAAAGGAGTTTCCGCTCGGCGTTTTCCACCCGCACCCGGAGCTTCACAACATCAAAAAAGAGAATATCGGCCTCATTGAGGTCATGGGACTTGCCGTTCTTCCGGCAAGGCTCAAAAATGAGCTTGCACTGCTTCGTTCTGCAATTCTGAGCGGTGCCGGGCTCAAAGACGATCCCGTTCTTTCAAAGCACGCCGCCTGGGTGGCGTCTTTCAAAGATAAATACGAGTTCACCGAAGAAAACACGGAGGATATCCTCAAAAAAGAGGTCGGTCTTGTTTTTTCAAAGGTACTCGAACACGCAGGTGTATACAAACGCACCGCCGAAGGAAGAGAGGGCTTCATGCGCTTTCTTGAAAAGGTGGGAAGGGCGTAAAATACATCTTCCCCCGGCGGCGTGAGCCGTAATTTTCACAAAGGAGAATACTTATGAAAAAGAAAAACCTTTCACTCAAGCTTCTGTCATTCCTCATGGCTGCGATGATGGTATTCTCGGCAGCATACATTGCTCCGGAGTATTCCTCAACTGCAATCGTTGCCCAGGCGGCAAAAGCAAAAACAGTCAGCATTTCAAAAACAAAGATTAAGGTCGTTTCAGCTGTTGCTTATACCGGCAAGGCTCTTAAGCCTGCCGTAAAAGTCACCTACGGCAAAAAGACCCTCAAGTCCGGTAAGAACTACACCGTTAAATATTCAAACAACAAGAATATCGGCGTTGGCAAAATCACAATCACCGGAATCAAAAAGGGCGGCTACACCGGAAGCAAAACCGTCACCTTTAAAATTCTCCCGGCGAAGGTAAAAGGCCTCAAGGTTTCCTCCTTCACAACCTCAAGCGCAACCCTCAAGTGGAGCGCAGTCAAGGGCGCTCAGGGCTATGTTGTTTATTCCTACAACGCAGCCAAGAAGAAATATACAAAGGTTGCAACCGTTAAAAAGAACACCGTAACCGTTAAGAAGCTGAAGAAGGGTGTTGAATATTCTTACGCCGTTAAGGCATACAAGAACGTCGGCAAGAAGACCTATGCAAGTGACGCATATTCCTCCCTTGTAAAGGTTTGCGTTGCTCCGGCTGCTCCGGTCGTTACCGCAAAGGCAGGCAAAAACAAGGTTGCGCTTTCATGGAAGGCTGCAGCAGGCGCAGCAGGCTATGAGGTTTATATCTATGACTCAGCCGCAAAGAAGTATTACTCTCTCGGCGCAACGACTAAGACGAAGTACACCGTTTCAGGTCTTGACAAGGCTGAATACAGCTTCGCCGTCAGAGCATACAAGCTCAACGGAAAGAAGAAGGTTTATTCTTCATATTCAAAGCTTGCAACCGCAACCGTTACCGAAGGCTCATACAAGATTGACGCTGTTGCAACGGCCTTCAAAAAGAGCAACTATCAGCTCAGCATCACCATGAAGGATGCAGAAATGGGCGATTCCGAGGTTACGATCGGCTCAAAAACGAACGGCGACCTTGCAATCAAAACGACCATGAAGGGCGTTGAGATCCGCTTCGTTTACATCAAGAGCAATGACAAGACATACCTTGTCGTTAAGCTCGGCGGCATCAATTATGTTGTTAAGAACGTTCCTCAGGAGGACTTCAACTTCGGTGATATCTCGAAGTCACTCGCTCTCGGCGACATTTCGCTTGACAACGTTCAGACCAGAACCGAATTTGTTAAGGGCAAGAGATATGACATCGACTATTCCGTTGACGAAAACGGCAACACCACCGAGTATTGGTTCAGCGGCAGCCAGCTTGTCAAGATCAACAACATTGACAAGAACGGCAAGGCGGAAGCAACAGAAATCAAGGGCTTCAAGACCTCTCCGTCTTCAGCCCTCTTCAAGGTTAAGGCTGCAAACTGGAAGGAGAAGCTTGCTTGGACTGAGATTGACTACGATAAGCTTGAGTCTATCCTCGGAAACATCGGCTGATTATTTCAACAGCAACACTCTCGGCTGTCGCGAAAGCGGCAGCCGAGTTTTTTGTTTGCACTGCAAAAAAACATTCCACGGGCGATTCACGATGTATAGTGTAATAAGATAGTTTACAACCAGTGCAATATCTAGATGCTAGACACTAGATACTAGATATAATCAGCTTAAAGGGCAACGAACAACCTAACGTCTTGCACCGCATAAAAGCAAACACATCTAACATCTAATATCTAAAATCTAACATCCGAATTAACCTTTCTCCCTGCGGAGAATAGAATGAAAAGGAAAACAAATACTTTTTCTGCGGAGGTAGCGAAATGAGTAACAAAAAGAAAGTTTTTCTTGCCGCAAACAGCCCGAGCGGCTTTGTTTCCTTTTTTGATGAGCTTTATAACCCTTACAGAAACTGCCGTGCGTACATCATCAAGGGCGGCCCGGGAACCGGAAAGTCCTCGCTCATGAAAAAGCTCGGTGCGGCTGCCGAACAAAAGGGACTTGACGTAATCTACGTCTATTGCAGCAGCGACCCGAAAAGCCTTGACGGAGTGATTATTCCGGGCCTTTCCGTCAGCGTTGCGGACGGAACCACTCCGCACGTTCTTGAGCCAAAGTTTCCCGGAGCCTGCGAAAACCTTTTGAACCTCGGAGCGTTCTGGAACGAAAAAGAGCTTTTTGAAAACGCGGACAAAATCCGCGCCCTGACGCTTGAAAACTCCCTTTGCCACCGCCGCTCGACCCGTTTTCTTTCCGCGGCCGGTGCATTGCTTGAGGAAAACTCGCGGCTGCTTGCGCCCTTCGTCCTTGAGGAAAAGGTGAACGGCTTTGCGCGGCGCTTTTGCGCAAGAGAAAAACTCAAAAAGCGCGGTGCGGCACCCGGAAAAAAGATGAACTGCTTCCTTTCCGGAATCACGCCGGAGGGTACGGTCTTTTTCGGCGAAACGGTGCGCGCCCTCGCTTCAAGGGTGCTCGCCGTTGAGGATGAGTTCGGCGCGGCCGCCCCTCTTTTGCTTGAAAGAATCGGCGAAACGGCGGTGCAGGGCGGCTTTGACGTTGTTTTTTGCCATTGTCCGATGCATCCTAAGGAATGTGAACATCTGCTTATTCCGGAGCTGTCGCTGGCCGTTGTTACCCTCAAAAGCAGCCACAAAACCGACCTTCCGATTTCAAGAACCGTCAGGGCTAAACGCTTTCTTGCCGAGGATGCACTGAAGCTGCACCGCCGCAGACTGCTTTTGAATTCACGCCTTTCCTCTCAGCTGATAGGCACTGCCACCGAAGCACTATTTGATGCAAAAAGCCTCCACGACAAGCTTGAAGGATACTACATCCGCAGCATGGACTTTGAAAAGCTGAACAAATTTTCTGAAAAATTCATTTTTTCGCTTCTCGGTGAATAAACCTTTACTGTTCGGAAATACTGTGTATACAGACAGTATTTTCCGAAAAAACTGTAAAGGAGTTCAATACAAAAATGAAAAAGCTTCTCTTGATTCTCACGATTTTCGCTGTTCTTCTCTGTTCGGTACTCCTCCTCACCGGCTGCGGCGGCGGAGATACCAACATGACAACAAAGCCTTCCTCCTCCGTTTCAGACTCCCGGACGACCGAACGCCCGAGTGAAAGCCCGGCTCAGAGCACAAGCGAAAAGGAGAGCACCTCAATGACCGGCAACGCCGAAAGCAGAACCGACGGAGAAAGCGGCAATTCCTCCAAAGCTGAATAATTAAAAGAGCTGCCGCATTTGGCGCAGACCAAAGAGCAAAACAAAATGCAAAAGACTATATTTCATGAAGCCTGTCAAAACCAAGGCTTTCTGTGAAATATAGTCTTTATTTGTTGACGGAATCTAAAAATGATTTTGCTCTTTTACGCGTTTTTTCCCGCTCGCGGTATCTGCATACAGCTTCTGGGCAGGCTGAAGAAAGTCCGGCAGCCTTTTTTGTCAGCATTTTGCCTTTTTCGGAATAACTATTCTGTAAACCACACTCTCCCCCGTATCCTCACGGCTGACATCTGCGTCAACTCCGGCCTGCTGCATGGTTTTGATTGCTCCCTCAACCGTATTGAGAAAGATTTTTATATTGCTGAAGGCACGCTTTGTTGTGCGCTTTGGTGCATTTTTCTTTTCAAGAAGTTCGTCTATATATTTTTCTGTCTGTAAAACATTTAGCTTGCGTTCAATTATATGCTGAAGTGCAGGTATAACATTTTCACTGTCGAGCTTTAAAAGGGCACGCGCGTGCCGCTCCGAAAGTGAATTTGAAACAAGCATCCGCTGCGCCTGTTCCGGAAGAGTAAGCAAACGCAGCTTGTTTGAAACGGTTGACGGTGCTTTGCCAAGTCGCCTTGCCGCCTCCTCCTGAGAAAGAGAAAACTGCTCCATCAATTTTTCAATTGCGAGTGCTTCTTCAAAATAGCCGAGATTCTGGCGCTGGAGGTTTTCAATGAGCGAAAAAATTGCGGATTTCAGCTCGTTGACTTCAATAACGATGCAGGGAACAACAACCATGCCGGCAAGCCTTGACGCGCGCAAACGTCTTTCTCCCGAAACAAGCTCATAGCCCTTGGCCGTTTCTCTGACGGTGATCGGCTGGAGTATTCCGTTCATTCTTATGCTTATTGCAAGGTTCACAAGCTCGCTCTGGTCAAAGAGCTTCCTCGGTTGATTTGGGTTCGGATATATTTTTTCGTTCGGAATCAAAAGTACCTGTCCTGCCGAACGCGGTTTTTCTGTGGTCAAAACAACAGCCTCCCTTTGTGCTTTATAAGCTTTACTTTAGCACAGCATGGGAGGCTTGTCCATATTTTTCAATTTTGCAAAACTGTCGTCTTTCGGCGCAAAGGTAAATTATTCGAGCGGATTCTTTGCAATTTTTGCCGATGGGCGCGGATATTTGCCGGGCGTTGGCGAAAGCTTTTTCACGGCGATTATGCATCTTTCACCCGCGTCCTCAAGAGTAAAGCTCTCCTCTCTTTCGACCTTGCCGCCGAGAAGAGCTATTGCCTTTTTTGCACCGTCAAGCTCTTCGAGGGCATTCGCACCCTTCATGGAAATGAAGTACCCTCCCCTTTTGACGAACGGCAGGCAGTACTCGGAAAGCTCACGCAAATTTGCAACAGCTCGTGCCGTTGCAAAATCGAAGTGCTCGCGGTAGTTTGCGTTCTGCCCGGCTTCCTCCGCCCTTGAATGAAGCAGTTCGGCGGAAAGTCCGGTTTCGCTGAGGATGTTTTCAATCACGCCGAGCTTCTTTTTTGTGCTGTCAAGCAGTGTCAGCTGCAGGTCCGGACGTGCGATGAGCAGCGCAAGGCCGGGAAAGCCTGCACCGGTTCCGACATCAATTACTTTTGATTTTTGAGGGAAGCTGCAGTATTTGAAAACCGTCAAGCTGTCTGCAAAGTGCTTGACCGTTATTCCGAGCGGATCGGTTATTGCGGTCAGGTTGATTTTTTCATTCCATTCAGCAAGAAGCTTTGCATATATATCAAAGCGTTCAAGTGCTGTTCCTTCAAGCTGAACGCCGAAGGAATCTGCAAGTCTTTTTAGCTTATCAGTCGGTATAAACATGGTTTCTCCTTTCAGATGTTTCACGTGAAACTAGATGCTAGATTCTAGACGCTAGACACTAGATATAGTCAGCCCAAAGGACAGCGACCATTCCAACGTCCTGCACCACATAAAAATATACACATCTAACATCCAAAATCCAACGCCTAAAATCTAACTTCGTACGGGGGTCGCCTGAGGCCCCCGTTTCTAGATGCTAGATTCTAGACGCTAGACACTAGATATAGTCAACTTAAAGGACAACAAGCAGCTTAGCGTCTTGCAAAACATAAAAATATAATTCAGCTTCGTACGGGGGTCGCCTGAGGCCCCCATATCTAGATGCTAGATTCTAGACGCTAGATACCGGATATAATCAATTTAAAGGGCAACAAGCAGCTTAGCGTCTTGCAGAACATAAAAATAATCACATCTAACATCTAAAATCTAATATCTAACATCCAGCTTTCATCCAGCTTTGCTTGCGCTCCCCGCGCGGGGGTTACTTTTGTCGATTGCAACAAAAGTAACCAAAAGTTCGCTTCTTAGTACGGCGCGAGAGGTCGCCGAAATCGAAGTTTCTACGAAACTTGATTATCGTCTCCATCGCGCCTACAACAACAGTTCTGCTCTTCCCCCTCACCGAACACAAAATCCGCTTTCAAAAGCGCACACTCTGTTGTGCCTTGCAATCAGCAAAGCGAAAAAGAAAAGCTTCTGCCCTCTTTCAGACGCGGATTTTTTCTGCAAGGAGAAAGGCCTCCTCAATTCTTGGGCTTAATTAAAACAGCCTGACGCCTTGCACAACATAAAAACAAACACATCTAACATCTAAAATCTAATATCTAGCATCTAACTTCAGGTATATCATCAGCACAGATATATCTGCCGGGCTGACTCCGGATATTCTCGACGCCTGGCCGAGATTTTTCGGCTTCACGCGGTCAAGCTTTTCCTGCGCTTCGAGCCGCAAGCCTGCAATGTCTTTATAAACCAGCGTTTCCGGCAGTTCTCTGCTTTCAAGGCGCCGCATTTCCTGAGCCTGCGCAAGCTGACGCTTGATGTAGCCTTCATACTTCACTTCAATTTCAACCTGCTCAAAAACGCAGTCCGGGTAGTCCGGGCGTGTTTTGTCAAAGGGCTTGAGTGTTTCATAGCCAAGCTGCGGCCTGCGAATCAGGTCAATCAGCCTGCTGCCTGTTGTCATCGGCGATGTTCCACGTGAAACAAGAACAGCGTTCAGCTCTTCACTCGGCGCAAGACCGGTGCTTTCAATACGTTTCAGCTCCTTTTTAATCAGCTCCTTCTTTTTGAGCAGCCTTTCATGCTTTTCTTCACCGGCAAGGCCGACTTCATAACCGATCTCTGTCAAGCGCAGATCAGCGTTGTCCTGGCGAAGAATCAGGCGGTATTCCGAACGTGAGGTCATCATTCTGTAAGGATCGCTGCAGCCCTTGGTCACAAGGTCGTCAATAAGCGTGCCGATGTATGAGCTTGCGCGGTCGAGAACCAGCTGTTTTTTGCCTTGAACATACTTCGCCGCATTGATTCCGGCAACAAGTCCCTGCGCAGCGGCTTCTTCATATCCGCTTGAGCCGTTGAACTGCCCTGCCCCGAAAAGGCCGGGAAAGCGTTTGAATTCAAGGGTCGCATAAAGCGAAAGCGGATCAAGGCAGTCATATTCGATTGCATACGCCGTGCGCATCACCTGAACGTGCTCAAGGCCGGGAATAGTACGCAAAAAAGCAAGCTGAACGTCCTCCGGCAGTGATGACGACATTCCCTGAAGATACATCTCTTCCGTGTATTCGCCGCACGGTTCAATAAAGAGCTGATGCCGCTCCTTTTCAGAAAATCGGACTATTTTGTCCTCAATGCTCGGGCAGTACCTCGGGCCGACACCGTCAATTTTTCCGCTGTAAAGGGGTGAACGGTGCAGGTTTTCAAGAATAATGCGCTTTGTTTCGCTGTTTGTGTATGTCATATGGCACGGCAGTTTGTTTTTTATTTCAAACTCGGTGTCAAAAGAAAACGGAACCGTCTTTTCGTCACCCTCCTGCTTTTCAAGGTGCGAAAAGTCAATGCTTCTTCGGTTTACCCTTGAAGGTGTACCGGTTTTGAAACGGCGCAGACTCAGACCGAGCTTTTTGAGTGCCTTTGAAAGCTCGGTTGCCGGGAACATTCCGTCAGGGCCGCCGTCATATGAGACATCACCGACATAGATTCGGCCGCCGAGGAAGGTACCCGTTGCAAGAATAACAGCCTTCGCCCTGTAAACGGCTTCAAGCCGCGTTGTCAGCTCCCACCCGCCGGCTTCGGTCTGCTTTATGTCTGTAATTTCGGCCTGTACCAGTTCAAGTCCGTCCTGTGTTTCAAGCGTGTGCTTCATGTATTCGCTGTATCTGCGGCGGTCGATCTGCGCGCGCAGTGAATGAACAGCCGGGCCTTTGCCGAGGTTAAGTATGCGGCTCTGAAGAGTATTGGCATCGGCGGCCTTACCCATCTCGCCGCCGAGGGCATCAATCTCGCGGACAAGGTGACCCTTGCTCGTTCCGCCGATCGAAGGGTTACAGGGCATATTGCCGACCCAGTCCATATTGATTGTGAACACGCCGACCGAAGCACCGAGCCGAGCCGCGGCAAGAGAAGCTTCAATTCCGGCGTGGCCTGCGCCGATTACAATGACGTCATAGTTTTTTGCAAAAAACTGCATTTTGACCTCCGCTGCAGGCGCAAAATCACTTTTCGTCTGCGTTTGATAATTTTATTCCGAATGACCGAAGTATCATTGAAAAAATTTTTATTCAATGCAGTTTTTCGGTCATTTTTTCTCTGATTTCGGTTGAGTTTTCAACATTTTATGTAAAGAGCGTTAAAAACTTTAAAAATTCAATCAGAGCTTTTTTCTATATAATAATTTGCTATATAGAAATACATCAAGAATCCAAAATCTAATATCCGGATTCGTACGGGCGGGGCTCGTAACCGCCCGTGAAACTAGACGCTAGATCAAAATATCTATTATCTATTATCTAAAATAAACGTTGAAGTTTTACGGATGGGTGACATAAACAACAATGCTCCCACGGGCGATTCGTGAATCGCCCATACAGAATATTCTCACTATGCATTAAACTGTAGGGGCGGCTCACGAGCCGCCCGTGAAAACCTCATTATTTACGAGCTTGCAAACAAAAACGTTCCCGGGGGCCTCAAGCGACCCCCCTACGATGCCGCGATTTATTTTTATGCGGTGCAAACCGCAACGTTCATGGGCGGGCACAGGTCCCGCCCGTACAATGCCGAGGTTTATTTATACGCCGTGCAAACAGTTGGGTTTCGGGCGGTTACGAGCCCCGCCCGTACGATGCCGAGGTTTATTTTTACGCAGTGCAATCAGCAGCCGGCCGTCGGATTTTCCCGAACAATATCCAAAATCTCCTCCGGCGCGTCAATAATGTATGTTGCGCCGTGCTCCATAAATTCCTCACGCGAGCCGTAGCCGTAAACCACGCCGATGCTGTCAATGCCTGCGCCCTTTGCGCCGTCGATATCAAAATACCTGTCGCCGACCATGAGAGTGCGCTCCTTTTTTGCGCCGAGCTTTCTCATGCTTTCAAGAACAAGGTCGGTTTTTCCGGGGTGATTGCTGTCGTCAAACTGCGTTCCGACAACAGCGTCAAAAAATTCCGTCAGTCTGAGATATTCCATAACGTCATAAACAAGCTTGACAGGCTTTGACGAAGCAATACCTGTTTTTACTCCTGCCTCGCGCAGCTTTTGCAGCGTTTTGCGCATACCGGGATAAACAAAGCACTCAAAAATGCCGATTTTGCGGTAACGCTCACGGTACTTTTTGATGTACTCCTCAACATCTTCCTCAGCCACGCCGTAAAAGTTCACATAGCTGTAATGAATCGGCGGACCGATGAATTTTTTGAGGTCGGAAAGGTCCGGCACCTTTCGTCCCATCTGCTCAAACGAATACTGAAGGCTCTTGAGAATGCCCTCACCCGTGTCCGCAACGGTTCCGTCAAAATCAAAGATCACATAATCATATTTCATACACACTCACCTCAAAACTGAACAAAACCCAACACCAAAGCAGCGTTGGGTTCAATATAACTCAAAATCCGGAAACGAGAGAGAAGGGAATCACACGGTTTTCGTCAAGGACGATGTTGCTTTCACCCTCGCCGTAGATTGCCTCCTGAACACGCTGAGCGGCGAGCGGAAAATCCATCAGAACGACCGATTCGCCACCCACCCAGCCGGTGCGGAAAACGTCGCTGTCGCTTATCGGGGTCTGAACGATTTCGTAATTTATCCAGCCGCTTCCGAGAGCCTGAGCGGCGTAGGAGAGAATCTGCATTTTTGTCAGGTCGGTCTTAACATATTTGAAAAGCGAGTCAAGTGCCGAGCTGAGCTGAGAGAGACTTGCACCCTTTGCGGAATTGATCAGCGCAGAAATGACCTGACGCTGACGCCTTGTTCTGCTGACGTCCGAGTCGGAATCCGAGTGGCGGATACGCGCAAAAACAAGTGCTTCATAGCCGTCAAGCTTGACCGCCGGGCCGTAATCAATAGTGTGAACGGTGGTTCGGTTGATGTATTCTGCTTCATACTGCTGAACTTCAATCGTCAGACCGCCCAAAGCGTTGATGATGTCGGTAAAGGAGGAAAAGTCAACGGCAACATAATAGTCAATGTCAATTTTGAAGTCCTTTTCAAGCGTATCAAGCAACGCCTCATCGGAGCCGAAATAATAAGACGAGTTCATTTTTCCGTATCTTCCGTTTCCGTTTATGTCCATATAAGTCCAGGTGTCGCGGAAGAACGACGTCATGTTGATTTTCCTGGTCTTTTTGTTGAGCGAAACAAGAATCAGCGAGTCCGACCTGCCGCCGTTTTCAAGCGCGGTGTCGGAATCAAGGCCGACAAGCAGAACGTTGATTACGTTTTTGCTTGAGCGCAGCTCGCCGCCGTTGTTAGCCCACTCATAAAGATATTCATTGAGTGAGCCGGCGGAGTTGATGGCCTTCATGATTTTGACCTCTTCGTCCTCAACAATGTCGTTTTGAGGAACGGTCACGGTCTGGGAGTTCTTTTTGTCATCATAGTCTATTGCGTCAAGCATATTGCTGACATAGCCGACACCGGCGGCAACAATCATAACGCAGACCGTTAAAAGAAAATAGAAGTTTTTTGCTCTTTGGCGTTTATTTGTCCAGAAAAAGGCGGCAATCGGGTTGCTTTTCTTTTTTCCATTCACAGCTTTCTTTTCTTTTTTCACAAAATCACCTTTTGAATCCTTGATTTTTGTTACGGAAGCTTTCCACGGCTTGATTATATCTGCAAAAATTAAACAGACCTTAGATTTCGGATGTGCAAAAATATCTATTTATTTGAGCCGCAAAGCTCAGATATTTGCCGTGCAGCGGCAATCTAACATCAAACATCCAACATCTAAAATCTAACTTCGTACGGGCGGGGCTCGTAACCGCCCGGGAAACGTTTATATTTTTGCGCTGCAAACAAAAACGTTCACGGGGGCCTCAAGCGACCCCCCTACAAAGTCGCGGTTTGTTTTTATACGGTGCAAACAATTGAGTTTCACGGGCGGGTCATGATGTATAGTGTAATAAGATAGTTTACAACCAGTGCAATAACATCGTTTACAGTTTTATGATAAAA
>CAKSYX010000040.1 GCA_934525065.1 uncultured Eubacteriales bacterium | reverse complement strand
TTTTCAGGTGCTTCAGAAGCTGTATTATTTACATCATTTTTCTTATTTACACCATCTAAGGACTTCATTGTAGGGAAGAGCAGAACATCTCTGATGGCCTGAGAGTCGGTCAGAAGCATTGCCATGCGGTCAATGCCGAAGCCGATTCCGCCTGTGGGCGGCATACCGTATTCAAGTGCAGTGAGAAAGTCCTCGTCGGTGTGGTTCGCTTCTTCATCTCCGGCAGCGAAAAGCTCGTCCTGAGCCTTGAAGCGGGCTCGCTGGTCGATTGGGTCGTTAAGCTCGGAGTATGCGTTTGCAAGCTCCCAGCCGTTCATGAAGAACTCAAAGCGCTCAACATAGTCCGGGTTCTCCGGCTTACGCTTTGTGAGCGGAGAAATTTCAACCGGGTGATCCATGATGAACGTCGGCTGAATGAGGTGCTCTTCAACATATTCTTCAAAGAAGAGGTTAAGGATATCGCCCTTCTTGTGGCGTTCCTCAAAGGCAATGCCTTTTTCTTTTGCAAGAGCCTTCGCTTCTTCGTCTGTCTTTACGTCTGTGAAATCGACGCCGGAATACTTCTTGACAGCGTCAGCCATTGTCATGCGCGCAAACGGCTTTGAAAGATCCATTTCAATTCCGTTGAAAACAATTTTCTCTGTTCCGAGAACATTTCTTGCAACGGTGCGGTAAAGGTTTTCGGTAAGATCCATCATTCCGTGGTAATCGGTATAGGCCTGATAAAGCTCCATGAGGGTGAACTCGGGGTTATGCCTCGTGTCAACGCCTTCATTTCTGAAAACGCGGCCGATTTCATAAACGCGCTCAAGTCCGCCGACGATAAGGCGTTTGAGGTAAAGCTCAAGAGAAATTCTGAGCTTGAAGTTTTCGTTCAAGGCGTTTGAATGGGTTTCAAACGGTCTTGCTGCTGCACCGCCTGCGTTTGAAACAAGCATCGGAGTTTCAACCTCAAGAAAGCCCTGAGCATCAAGAAAGCGTCTGATCTCACGGATAATGAGCGAGCGCTTAATGAAGGTATCTCTTGATTCGGGATTGACTATAAGGTCAACGTAACGCTGGCGGTATCTTGAATCGGTATTGGTGAGACCGTGGAACTTTTCCGGAAGCGGAAGGAGCGACTTTGAAAGCAGACGGATATTCTTTGCGTGAACGGAAATCTCACCGCGTCTTGTTTTGAAAACAAAGCCCTTGACTTCAACGATATCGCCGATATCCCACTTTTTGAAATCTGCAAATTCTTCTTCGCCGATCTCGTTGACTCTGACATAAACCTGCATTTTGTCGCTGCGGTCGCTGAGAACAATAAAGTTCGCCTTGCCCATGTCACGCCACGCGATGATTCTTCCGCAGATCGAAACATCTGTGTTTTCGAGTTCTTCAAAACGGGCTCTGATTTCTGCATTGGTGATGCTCTGCTCGGCCGTGGTCACGGTAAACGGATCCTTGCCGGCGTTCCGGAGTGCTTCAAGCTTTTGAACACGAATCTGCCTGAGTTCGTTCACGTCCTCTGAGGAAGCGGCATTTTCTTTCTTTGTGATCTTTTCCTCTGACATATGTTTGTCCTTTCAAATTCTGAATATATCTTTACTTTGTGATTTCAACAACTTCGTATTTGATTATACCCGCCGGAGCTTCAACCGAAATGATGTCTCCGACCTTGTGGCCGATGAGAGCCTTTGAAACCGGAGATTCGTCGCTGGTGAGGTAATCGTCGCCCTTGTCTTTTGAGGTTGAGGTTGAACTGATGATCTGATATTTATAAACATCTCCGTACTCAAGGTCAAGAATTTTGACCTTTGAGCCGATCTGAACGACATCTGTGCTGAGTGCGTCCTCATCAATAACCTTCGCCATTGAAAGAATTCCTTCAATTTCGCTGATTCTCGCCTCAAGCTTGCCCTGGTCATTTCTTGCTTCTTCGTATTCACTGTTTTCCGAAAGGTCACCGAAGGAAAGCGCAACCTGAATTTTTTCTTTTATCTCCTGACGGCCGACAACCTTAAGATGTTCAAGTTCGTCCTCAAGTTCTTTAATACCGGCTGAGGTAAGCAAAATTTCCTGTGCCATTAAAATCATCCTTTCTGAATGAAACGCATTTCCGCGTTTGTTTTTCTGTCAGCTTGTTATTATATAATATTTTAAAGAGCTATGTCAAGGAAAAAGAAGGGAGAAAATCCCCTCTTTTGCCCCAAATTACGGCTTGCAGACCTTGCACGCCCTCAAACCGCTGCTTTTCGCTTCGCCAACGGTCAAAGCGGTGGCGTTGCTTTTAACATATCGGCAACCGATTCTGTGGTAACAGCTTCCGCTCGGCGTTCTGTATACAATGTTTCCTTTTCCTTCGGTTTTTACGCTTTCCGTTTGACCTTTTGTTTCCTTCTTTGCCTCTTTTTCGGTTTGCTTTGCTGAAGTTTGGGTATGCTTTTCTTTTTCTCTTTTGTTTTCGGTCACTTCTTCCGACGGTGCAGAAGCTTCTTTTTTCGTTGTTTCGGCTTTGAGCTTTTCGGTCGTTTCTTTTTGCGGTGCGGTCGTTTTCTTCTCTGTTTCGCCCACCTCGCCTTCGGTCGTTTCTACTTCTGCTTCGCCTTGCAGTGGTACAGCCGTTTCATTTTCTGCTGTTTCTCCCGAAGCGGCAGCCGAGCCGACCGAAACGCAAATCTTTTCCGAGACGGTCTTTCCGCTTTCATCCAAAAGGAAAACTTCGGCTTTTCCGAAAGCTTTTGCAAATATGCTGACATTCACGGAAAATTCATCGCCGCCGAGAAGCGAAGCCGAAGCAACGTTTTCATCCGATGACACGGCAGTCAGCTTCATGCTCTTCAAATCAAGGTTCGGGTCTGCGGAGTAAAACGAAGCATTTTTGAAGTTTTCGCCGACCGGAAGCCAAACTTCTTTGAAGAGGGTTTTTAGCTTTTCCTCTTCAGAGTCGTCCTCTTTTCCGAAAAGACGCACAAAAAGCTCTAAATCGGCGACCGGTGCAACCTTTCGGGCAAAAACGGAAAAGAACTCATTTTTGCTTTCGCTAACCCCTGCTGTGAAGCCCGCTATAAAACCAAAGCAAATTGAAATTATTATCACAACAAGAAGACAAAGAACAAGACCCGCGCGTTTTTTCATTTTCCGTTCCCCCGTTTAATTTAACGTCCGTTTTTTATATAGCTCCTATTGGGTTGATTTTATCATATTTGTCGCAATATGTAAATATCGGTCGGCAGATTCATACAGCTTACGTTTTTTGCGCAAAATTAAGAAATTTGTAAGAAACAATTCATGGAAAACTATGTTATACTGTTTTGTGTAATTCTATTGATTTGATTTTATGCAAAGAAAAACAAAATCCGGAGAGTAAAACACATGAAAATTCTTATTGTTGACGACGAAAAGGAAATTGCAGACCTTATTGAAGTGTATCTCAAAAATGAGGGATATGAGAGCGTGAAGTGCTTCACGGGATCGCAGGCACTCAAGGCCATTGAAAAGGAAAAGTTTGACCTCGCAATTCTTGACCTCATGCTGCCGGACGTTGACGGCTTTTCCGTCTGCTCGTTCATTCGCGAAAGATATAAATATCCGGTCATCATGCTCACGGCAAGGACACAGGACATTGACAAAATTACCGGATTGACCCTCGGCGCGGATGATTACGTTACGAAGCCGTTCAATCCGCTTGAGCTGGCAGCAAGGGTCAAGGCTCATTTGAGAAGATACAAGCAATATAACAGCAGCGAAGAAGCCGAGAACAAAAACGTTTTTGAGTTCGGCGGACTCAGGGTTGAAAGCGACACCCACAGGTGCTTCCTCTTTGACGAAGAGATTCCGCTCACGCCGACGGAGTTCGGAATTATTCTCCTGCTTTGCGAAAACGCGGGAAAAGTCGTTTCAACCGAAGAAATTTTTGAAAAGGTCTGGGGCGAAAAATATCTTGACAGCAACAATACTGTCATGGTACATATAAGACGTATCCGCGAAAAGCTGCGCGAGCCTTCAAGGAATCCTCGCTATGTCAAAACAGTTTGGGGTGTTGGCTATAAAATCGACAAAGAATAAAAGAAAAGCTGCAAAAAGCAGTCCGAAAGCAAAAAATAAACCGAACAGAAAGCAGGATGCGTCTCTTTCCGTCGGAGAAAAAATGAGCACAAAAATCATCCGCGATTTTTTGCGCAGCAATCTTCTCTGCCTTGCGGTGCTGTTATTCTTATATGCGCTCGTTTTCCTTGCCGCAAGGCAATACAGTGTCATCTACGGCGCGGCGAAAAACATTATAGTAAGAATATTCGGCACTTTCGGCGAAAACTATACGTTTGAATGCAGCCTTATTATTGTTGCGGCGGCATATCTCGGCTTTTTCCTTTTGAGCTGCTTTTTCTTTTCGGCTTCGACCCTCGTCAATTTCGACAAAACTTGGCTGAGCCTTTCGGCAATTACGACGGACGAAAGGCAGATCAAAAAGTTTTCAAAAAACTTTTCCTCAGTTGAAATTGCCCTCAAGGACATCAAGCACGACGTTTTTAAGAACCAGCAGCTTGCGGCTCAGGCAGAATCAAAAAAGAACGACCTTGTCATGTACCTTGCGCATGACCTCAAAACTCCGCTGACAAGCATCATCGGATACCTTTCGCTGCTCGACGAATGTCCGGAGCTTCCGACCGCACAGAAAGCAAAGTACACCGGCATTGCGCTTGATAAGGCATACAGGCTCGAGCAGCTTATCAATGAGTTCTTTGAAATTACGCGCTTCAACCTCAACGAAATCACGCTCCAAAACAACCGAATCGACCTCGGCCTGATGCTTTCGCAGATTACCGAAGAGTTTTATCCGATGTTCAAGGCGAAAAACCTCACCTGTGAGCTTGAGGTCAGGGAAAAAATCGTCATGTTCGCCGACGCGGACAAGCTTGCAAGAGTTTTTGACAACCTCCTCAAAAATGCGGTCAATTACAGCTATGAAAACACGCCGGTCAAAATCGGTGCAAGGATAAGAAACGGTTATGTCATCGTCAAGTTCCGCAACCTTTGCGACGAAATTCCGAAGGATACGCTTGACAGACTTTTTGAAAAGTTCTTCCGTCTCGACTCTTCCCGCACATCATCAACCGGCGGTTCGGGTCTGGGGCTTGCAATTTCAAAGCAGATCGTTGAACTGCACGGCGGAACTATCAAAGCAAAGAGCACCGAGAATTACACGGATTTCACCGTTATTCTCCCCTATCGAAACGCCGCACTTGAAGAACTCGTCAGTGAAGGCAGCGAAAACGAAACAGATCTGTAAGAATTTCGTAAGCAAAACGTAAGTCCAAATTAAAACACTTTTTCCCTTTTAATACTATAATCATCACGGTTCGGAAATGAGCCGTGATTTTTTTGACAAAGAGGTAAAGGAAATGAAAAAGGGAATTAAAATTACAGCCTTGCTTCTGGCGGCGGTCATGCTGTTTTTGCTCGCCGACCGCCTTCCGGCAATAAAGGATTGGTTTTTGAGCGAAAGCGGAAAAACAACCGAAGAAGAAAAGACGGTATCCGACACCTCACGCGGCGGAATACTCGCACTCGTGAACAACAGCCATAAATATGCAGACACCGGCGCAAAACAGGTTCGGCTATACGACAAAAAAACGTCCTCGTTTTTCCTTAGCACCACAGAAATTTATCTTGACCAAAGAGCCGTTAAGCCGCTTTGCAATATGCTCGACGCTTTCAGGAACAAAACCGGACTGCGAACCATCAACGTAATAAGCGGAAGAAGGAGCGTTCAGTCTCAAATTGAAATCTACCGTGACAAGGAGCTGAAGTTCGGAAAGCTTTACACGAAAAAGTTCGTTCAAGCTCCCGGCTGCAGCGAACACCACACGGGGCTTGCCGTTGACCTTGCACTTTTCAACCCCGAAGACGGAAGCTCACAGGACTTTGACGGCAAGGGAAAATACGAATGGTTTTCAAAAAACGCGTGGAAATACGGCTTCATTCTGCGCTATCCAAAGGACAAGGAAAGCGAAACCGGCATAGGCTATGAGCCGTGGCACTTCCGTTATGTCGGCGTGCCGCACGCATACTACATCACAAAAAACAGACTTTGCCTTGAGGAATATATTGAGCTGCTTCAAAACAAAACGAAGCAAAAGCCGCTTGAGTTTTCCGTCGGCAAAAAGACGTATAAAGTTTGGCACAGCGCAACCGAGCCGAAAAACTGCAATTTTTCCGGCGACAACTGCGGCGGATATATTGCATGGAACGTCCATAATTCAATGACATGACTATGAATTTCAAAAAAATTATGGTACAATTAAAAGCATCATATGCGAAAAGAAGGCGGCTTCGGCGTTAATTATAGCAGCGGATTCAAAGAAGCGAAAGAAAACTCCGAAAGTTGCCGGCAAAACTACTCGGAGGTATCTCATGGAAAAGAAAAAGCTCTCGCGCAAAACGCTCAAATATTATGCAAGAATGGCAGCTGAAACCTATGTTGACGATCCTGTGCACGTTTACGCAACCAAGAACGAAAACCTGAGAAAGAAGTTTTTGTATCACTTCATGCTTGAACGTCTGAGCACCTCGAACGGCGAGGACTTCATTTATGAAGATGAGGAGAAACGCGGAATCTGCATATGGCGCGACGCTCACAATGATTACACGATGTTTGACTTTCTGCTTTGCCCGAACTGGGTTTTTCTTTGCGTATACAATATTTCGCTGATAAGAACGCTCAAGGTGTTTTCAAACCTCAACAACAACGTTTTTGAAAAGGGAACGCTGCTCATCTCTCCCGTTTTTGTTGACAGCACCCACAAGGGCATGGGAATCGGAACAAAGCTTATCAAAAAGGGAATCGAAGACCTTGTTCCGCTCGGCTATAAGCTCGGACTTGAAACGCAGAACCCGGAAAACGTTCCGTTTTATGAAAAGCTCGGTTTCAAAACGCTTGAGTATAAATACTTTGAAAACGTGGGAATACATAATTATTACATGGTTTACGAAGGAAAGGAAAAACAATGAAAAAATTCAGAATCGGGCCGGTTATCGCCGGTCTGCTTGCCGCCGCTGTTGTGGTACTCATCGGTACGTTCGGCCTTATGACTCCGCTTAATCTTAAGTCAAGGGGCTTCTGGCTGATGATCATAATCACGTTCGCCGTTTTTCTTGCGGTACGCAGACTCGCGCTCGGCTTTAAGGATTTCGGTCGGGTAAAAATCACCAGGAGAACCAAAAAAGGCAGGCGCGTTGAATTCAACAAGTTTAACGTCAATTTCAAGCCCTACATTCTTCTCGTTCTTCTTGTTGCGGTCTTTATTGTTTTGAGCATCGCAGGCAGTACGGTGTTCAACGCGTCAAAATACGCTTCTGTTCTGACAGTGACCGATGCGGACTTTTCAAAGGACATTTCCGAATCGGTCGGAACGGATTCAATTGCACTGATGGATACCGCGTCCGCAAAAATGCTCGGCGACAGGGAGATAGGCTCACTTTCAAACGTGGTCAGCCAGTTCAACGTTTCGGATGACTACACTCAGATTGACTACCGCGGAAAGCCCGTCAAGGTTTCCGCTCTCGGCTACGCAGGCTTTTTCAAGTGGATAAACAACAAGGACAGCGGCGTTGTCGGCTACGTTACGGTTGACCCTGTTTCAATGTCTGCCGAATTCACCGGATACGGCTCGATGAAATACGTTCCCTCGGCATACTTCTTTGAAAACGCCGAACGCCACCTTTGGCTCAAGTACCCGACGCTTTTGCTCGGCAGCGTCCACTTTGAAATTGACGAAAGCGGAAAGCCCTATTATATCGCTCCGATATATAAAAGAACCGTTTTTCTCTTTGGCGGAACGACAGTGAGCGGCTGCGTTGCGCTTGACCCAGTTACGGGCGAGACACAAAAATATGACGTTGGTGACATTCCGCAGTGGATCGACGTTGTTTTTGACGGCGATCTCATCTGTGAGCAGTATAACTGGTACGGCAGGTATCAGAACGGTTTTCTCAACAGCCTTATCGGCAAAAAGGGCTGCAAGCAGGTCACGACCTACCTGAACGGTGATGAAGCTACCGATGACGACGACAGCGTACCCACAAGCGATTACGGCTACGTTTCAAAGGACCAAGACATCTGGATCTATACCGGTGTAACCTCTCTCAACGGAGACAGCTCAAACATCGGCTTCCTTTTCGCCAACGAAAGAACCGGCGAAGCTCACTATTTCAACATTGCCGGTGCCGATGAAAAATCCGCAATGACCGCCGCAGAGGGCGAGGTTCAGGAAAAGGGATATCAGGCATCCTTCCCGTCGCTTATAAGCGTTGCTTCAAAGCCGACATATATCATGGTTCTCAAGGACTCGGGCGGCCTTGTCAAGCTTTATGCCGCCGTCAACGTTGAACAGTATAATATCGTCGCAACGGCCGATACGCAGAAGGAATGCCTTAGAAAATACCGTGCAAAGCTCGGCCTTGCCGCGAATGACACACCTACGGCCGAAACCAAAAGTGTCACCGCAGTGATTGAAGCGATCCGTTACATTGACATTGACGGAAACACCTATATTTATCTCATCACAAAAAAAGGCGAGATTTATAAGTCAAAAGCTTCCGAGCATGAGGAAATGCTCCTTCTCAAAGAGGGAGACACTGTTACGCTTGAGTGCTCCGGAGGCCTCATCACAGACTTCAAAAAGAACGAGAAATGAGATGGCAGCCCGAAAGGGAGAAACTGGAAAATCGATTCAAAAACCGAGATTCGTTGAAGCGAATCTCGGTTTTTAGTCTGCTTACACCCCGGTTTATGAAATTACAAAATCAGATGTTGTATTTTACGAAGAATTAGTATATAATAAACACAGCAGAAAGGACGGTGCAGTATTATGCCAAATATTAAACCTGTGTCAGATTTAAGAAATTATACAGAGGTATTGCGAGACATATCCGTAGGTGAGCCGGTCTTCCTTACTAAAAACGGCAGAGGAAAATATGCTATTGTCGATATGGAAGAATATGAAAAGACACAAGCCATATTAAAACTTATGGGAGAGCTCTCAAAAGGCGAGCAATCCGGCAAAGAAAAAGGTTGGACTGATTTTGCCGATGTAGAAAAGATGTTGGGAGTTACTAATGGCTGAGATAAAATTTTCACCGAAGGCAATAGATGATTTGCATCAAATAAAAGCGTATATTACAGACGAACTTTATAATAAGCAAGCCGCCAATTCAACAATTGCAAAAATTATGGAACATATTAACAGGTTGAAAGCTTTTCCTAATTCCGGAGCTGCGCTCAATTCAATTGTTGACTTTAACACAAATTATCGTTTCCTCGTTTGCGGAAACTATACGGCTTTTTATCGTATAGAAAATGATACAGTGCTTGTTGTGCGTGTGTTGTATGGCAGACGAAATTTTATGCGAATTTTATTTGGAAAGTGAGCTTACCTATTATAAAAAAGGCGCGCAAAATAAGTGTAATTTGAAACTGAAAAACCGAGATTCGTTGAAGCGAGTCTCGGTTTTTAGTCTGTTTTTTACAGTTCGTTTTCCAAATTCAGAATGCAAACATTTTCGGCACAGAAGGCAACAAAAAAAGATTTACGATTTCTTTTTGAGCCTTTCTTCAATCGCCGGGAGCAGACCGTAAAGCGTGACGAACACAACAACAACTGCAAAGCCGGCAATTGCAAGCCTGCCCATTTTTTCACCGCAAATAATTGCAACGGGGATCGGATTGAAAATAGGCTCTATGGTCAAAATGAGCGAGCCTTCAACCTTGTCAACACGCTTGATTCCGCGGCTGAAAAGAATGTTCGCAAGGCCATACTGAAAAACTCCGAGAATGAGAACCCAGATTATGTTCTTTTTGTCAAAGGTCAGTCCACTGTCAAAGAACATGAACGGCAGGCAAACAGCAAAGCTTATGATATTGCTCAGATACAAGCAGTCATCGCTGTTGCTGTTTTCCGCATTCATAATAATTATCTGCGCGGCAAAGGTTATGCCCGATAGAATTCCGAGAATGTTGCCGGCGATCCTCGTTGGGTCAAGGCTGTCTGCAAACGAAAGAACACAGCCTCCGAAAACGGCAAGTGTAATGACCGCCTCGGAAAACTTCGCCCTCCTCTTTTGAAAAATTACGGAATACAGAAAAACCAGGATCGGCGCAATGTACTGAAGAACAATTGCGGTTCCGGCGGTCGTCAGCTTGATTGATTCAACGTAAAGAATTCCCGTGGCACTCATTGCGAGTGCGCCGAAAATGTTCGCCTTTGTGAGCTTTGCCCTGAAGCTTTTTTTGACCGCAACGAGCATTATAAGGGAAATAAAGCTTCGCACCGCCATAAGCGAAAACGAGCTCCATGTGATGGATTTAACGCACACACCGGCAAGTCCCCAAAGAATAGCAGTGGCCGCCATCAAAAAACGTCCGAGGCGGTTTTCTTTTTTAGTCAAGGCTTTTCCCTGTTCTTCCATTTTTAATCATCCTTCCGGTTTTCCGCTCACGGTCTTTTATACAGCCTGTTTTCAATTTTTCTGAGCAGATTCGGCTTTTCGCCGTTTTTTCTGATGTACTCAACAAGAATGCAGTATATACCTGCGCGTTTTGCGCCGAAAATGTCCGTCATGACCCTGTCACCAATGAAAGCAGCTTGTTCCCTTTCCATTTTTAAAAGTGCCAGAGCACGTTTATATCCGCGTTTTAGGGGCTTTCGTGCACGACTGCGATACAACACCGGAATTTCCCTTGCAAAGCGGCTCACCCGCTCTTCGCTGTTGTTTGAAAGAATGACTGTTCTGAATCCGAGGGCAGAAAGCTTTTCAAAAAGTGCTTTAACAGGCTCTGTTGCGTCCTCGTCCTGGGGAACGAGAGTGTTGTCTATGTCAAACATCAGACCGCGAAAACCGTTTTCATAGAGTTTTTCAAAGTTAATTTCAAAAACGCTTTTCACATATTCGTCAGGCTCAAAAATCTTCGGCATAGTACCCTCCCGTGAGCAAAATCTTTTTGTATTTTACATCTGCGCGCCGGTTTTGTCAATCGGTCATACCACGCTGATTTCTGAATAAAATGCTGCTGAAAAATGAGCGATCGGATCCGGTCGATCCAAGCTTAAGAGCACCCTGTGCCCAATAAACTTTTTACAGATGCGCGGTATTGAATAAATGCGCCGGTCGGTGCTCAAAACAGGCTGCCGAAAGTTTTTTAATTGAGATTGAATTTTGAATTTTAATGTGGTAGAATAGCTGACGGAAAAAATCATAAGCCGAGTAAGTCAAATTCAATCAACTCGGCTCAACCGGAGGATAGAAAAATGAGTAAGTTTTACCTTTTGAACGGCGAGCCGTTCATCCCGGAAGCAATCAATCCGCAACTGACAAGGCTTGCAAATTCAGTCATCAAAGCGACAAAGATCTCCTTTCGCTTCAAGCTCAAATCCACCTCACTTCAAAATGCGCTCAAGAGCGGCAACATCGAACAGATGAAACAGCTCATTCAAAAGTGCTTTGAAAAAAACGGTGCCATTTATGAAAATGACATGGAGCTGAGCGGCGTTAAAATCGGCGATGTTGACGATTCCTTCTTCGCCGACAAGGACGATGAGTTCTTCAAGAACCAGGTCAAGGTTCTCATCGACTTTGCCTGCATAAACACCGTTGTTGAGTCAAAAATGATGCCGCTCATGTCGGCCTCATGCAAAAAGATTTTTGACAAAAACATTGATGAGCTTTTGTTCTTCACCAACCAAACGGAGATTCTCAAGGCTGAAGCTGACGAAGAAACAGAAGAAGAATAACTGCACAGACATCGACTGTCAAATTACAAACCGCCCCAAGCTGCGAATAAAGCTTGGGGCGGTTTTTAGTTTTTGCACGACGTTTAATTGTGTTAATTCACATACCGTAGAGCCTGCTTTCGTTAAAAGGTATATGAAAGCCCTTGCAAATAGGGACTTCTGCAAAAAGAAACCGGACACCAATCAAAATACGCATTGTATCAAAATTGGTGTCCGGTTATGTGTTTACAGGCCAAATTGACAAGCGAGCGTTTACGCTTAGTTGTCAACCAAAAGAACATGCATTGGAGCGTGTTACTATGCCTAATATGCGGGTTCGATTAAACCACCAACCACCTTTTGTAAATCCTCAAGTTCTGTTCCTATCTCGGCTACTTTTGCCGTTTTATTGGGTTCAAGCAAAACAATTCTCATCTTTTCCGGCGCTTTTTCTTCGGCTTCAAAGTTGACTTCTGTGAAGTTATCTGCATCGAGAATATGCTCGCCTTTGTACCAATCATCGGCTATTTTTTGTTCGGCTTCTTCCTGACTTCCTGCTTCGACTTCGACTGTCTTTTTGAGCGTTTCTGTAATGGTTACGTTGTACTTTTTCATCTTTAAACCTCCTTTCCGTGGTTTTTATATGGCAATTTTTATGTGTAATGAAAATAAACGTTTACATCTTTTCTAACAGGGACAAAACATTTTTCACTTCATATTGCGCTTCCAATAACTCACTGATATCATCTGCAGATTTTTATCTTGCAAGGTCATTAGTCAAATTAAGGTGAACAGGTTTAATCTTCGTATTGCTTTCCAGAATCTTTACTAATGCTGCGGACAACCGGAAATGCTTTACATCTTTCGGTGATTTATATTCGCCTAACAACAAAACAAGGTTCTGACTTTTCAAATCAGAACCTTGCTCGTAAAGAAGCGTGACATATGATAATAAATCTATTGTGCCTTCAAAAATATGAATGTTTGTATTCTATTTATTTGCCGGTTGGAAAGGAAAGGCTTTGTAACTTCCGCACGCATCAGCGACGTAACGATACGTATACGTGCCTCTCATGTCGGCATATTTAGGTTTGTTATTTTCATTGAAACCGATAAAAACAATATTATTAATCGGCACGCTTTGATAGAATGTACCGTTTTTAATGAAGGCAGAAACGACATCTATATTTATTCCTCATTCTACCAACTTCTATAGATTATATTAAATTATTTCTGCAGTTTTGACATAATTTTATGTATTTTTGCATTTTTTGTTGAATTTTTTGATTTGGGGAGTATAATTAAAATTGGATAAATTACAGGATAATATCTAATTATCATTTATAAATAATGGGGGATAG
>CAKSYX010000039.1 GCA_934525065.1 uncultured Eubacteriales bacterium | reverse complement strand
GTTTTGATAAGCTTCGTGAAATATAGTCTTTTTCTTTTTGTTTTGCTCTTTGGTCTGCGCTAAATGCGACAGCCCCTCTTTATGAAAAGCTTTTAAAAGTCAATTTTAACGATGTAGATGAGGAACACTCTGAAAACAACCTTGATGATTTTGAAGAGCTTGTCAAGGTAGCTGAGAATAAAGCTCTTTGCTTCGTCATCATTCACGGCTTCTTCTGCCTCTTTGTAATCGGGAACAACTTCGCCCTGAGTCTTATCCTTTTGAATTGCAAAGCGGTCAACGTTTGTTGTGCCGTTTTCGTCAACGCCGTATGCGTTGAAATAGAGCACGCCGTCCTTGATTTCAACGGAAGCGAACATCGGGCAATCGAGCGAGAACACCTTTTCTCCTCTGGGGAAGTAGTCATCCGTCAGCGAGGGGTCGTTCTGAATGTATGACTTCACGCCTGCGCAGCCGGTGATAACATATGTTGTGCCGCTCGGCGTGACCTGAGTTTTATAGATTTCGCCGTCCTTTTTAAGGTAGCTTATCTCGGTTTCGGCCTTCTCGTTATTGATGAGAGAAGCGGTTCTCAAATAAACGTGGTCATGGCCTGCAAAGACCATATCAATTCCAAGCTCCGGCATAAGAACCGAAAGCTGTTTTCTGATTGCGCAAACGTCCTTGTCCTTGTAGTGGGAGCCCTGTGAATACGGCGACTTGTGAAGCGCAACGAACTTCCACTGCGCATCGCTTGCGTTCATGTCTGCCCTGAGCCATTCAAGCTGTTTATCGGAAAGGCCGTCGGTGTTTTCATCAAGGTCGTTTGAATTGAGAACGGCAATGTGTATGTTGTTATAAGTGAAGGAATAGTAAACGCCTGTGGTTGTGTCCTGCCAGGGCACGTTCGGAAGAGTGAAGTAGTTTGCCGTGGCGTTCGTGCCCTTGCCCTCATGGTTTCCGCTGAGCGGCATCATGCTTGTGCTCATGAGATACCTTGAAGCTGTGTCGAACATATACTGCCACTGGCGGTTGTTGTCTCCGTGGTCAACGAGGTCGCCCGTGTTCAAAATGAAGGCTGCATCCGGATACATTTCAAACGCATTCTTCAAAACGTTCACCCACGCTCTTTCATACTGCCTTACGTTCTGCGACTGCGGGTCGGACATATGGAAGAAGGTGACGTCCTTTGAACCGTCGGCGGTCGTAATTTTGCCGGTTTCGCTCCACCAGCCGCGCTCTTCGTTGCCGACTCTGTAATAATAGGTTGAGCCGCTTTCAAGGCCGCTGATATACGCTGTGTGGCGAACCATTTCAAATTCATACCGGAACAGGCCGAAAATGCCGAGGTCGATTCCCGGGAAGGAACGTGTAACCGTTTCGCTTTCCGTTTTAACGGTGATTTCTTCGGGGGCGGTTGCTTTTCCGGTGAAGGCCGGCTCAGAATCCGCCTTATAGATTTCAATGTCGGAGCTTTCAAGCGAATACTTTGAGAACCAGCTGATTATGCTTTCGGTCTGCGAATCCTCGCCCATAACCTGACTTACCATTGTGGGCAGGCGGTAGTTTTCCCTTGTTGCCTCCGGGGTCACCGGGGTCGAGAAATATGAAACGTTGTAATCGCCGAGCTTTTTCGGGTTCTCGTCACTTGAAAAGTCGCGGAGAATGTAGGCTACAAAAATTCCTATTGACTCAAGCTGACTTTCCGTCAGATATTTGCTCAGCAAAAGTCCGTCAAGAACATCATAAAGGCTTGACCAGGGGAGAACGCCGAGCATGAACACGGTCTTGACAAGGTTAAGGTAGCTGTAATCTCCCCTGAGAACATATTTGAGGAGGTAGTTGATGCCTTCGCCCATCTTTTTCTGAATCACGGTGTCGGCAAGGAGCTTGTCAGCGCGAATTTCAAGCTTTGAAAGCAGGCCGTCCTCAACAATGTCTTTAATTGCAACGTCTATGACAAAATAGAAGAAGTCATGGAAGAGCGTTCCGTTTTCAAAATTGTCGATAACGGTGTTCAGGAATTCATCGTCCGAGGTATCCTCATTTCCGGTGTACCAATAATACATTGCGGAAAGCACTACGTCGCCGAGAGTGCCGTTTCTGTCTCTGCTGCCAAAGCCGAGAGTATCGATAAACTTTGTGCAGGGAACGTCCGCAACCTCAAAGTCAACGAGCTTTTGAACAATAGGCTCAAGGAAGGCATAGAGGTTTTCCGGGTCGTTGATATAGATTTCGCTGATCTGGTCGCAAAGGTCGCCAAGGAACCACATGAGGTTGTCAACGGAAATAACGTTGACCGAACCGAATTTGACTCCGTTTCCGATATACGGCTTGAGGAAATCGGAAAGGATTTTTTCAACGTCAATGTTCATCGTTTTGAGGAAGGGCAGAATTCCGCCCGCCTCGGTAATTTTTGTAAGGTAGCCGCCGGCAAAGTTCTTGACGATTCCGACAAGGAACTTTGTAACGTTGGCCTTTCCGTTTTCGGCAAGGCCGCCGCCGAAGCAAAGGTCAAACGCCCTGTTTTTGTAGGTGCCGTTGTCATAGCTAACGCCGTCAAAGACCATGTTCTTCTCCGCGTCAAAGTCAACCACGTTTGCTTCAAGCCCGGTTTCGCCGTCGGCAAAGGTTGAAATTGTTATTTCGCGGTAAAGATTCGGAAAACCCGTGAGAGAGTCGGTCTCAACGTCATAGAGCGTTTCGCCGTTGTCGTTGGTAACGCTTGCAATATCGTTTGTGTGCAGGTGGCCGCTGAAGGAGTAATGGATTCCCCAGTCGGCAAGCTGCTCGGAAACCTCAAGATAGTTGTCGAGCGTAAAAGCAAAGGTGATTGAAGGTTCACACTCCATATGGGGAGCCATGTTGTGGTGGATCATAAGAAGCGGCGTTCTGCCGTCCTCTTTTGACCTGTCTGCCCATTTTTTGATCCACTGCATAAGCTCCGCAGTGACCTTTCCGCCGGTTTGGTCCTTGCCCGGCTCGTCAAAGGAATAAAGGCAGGAGTCAACAGCGATAAGGCGGTAGTCCTCATCAAGGTCGGCAACGTAGGAAAGCGCGCCCTGAACCTTTTCTCCCTTTTTCGCGTAGGTGTCGATCGCAAGGTCATAGCCGAGGTTTTTATATACCTCGCGGAATTCATCGGCAGTGATGGGCCTTGCATCTTCCCTTTTGTCGTTTTCAAAGGTCATCGCCTTGGTGGTGTTTATGTCGTGGTTGCCGTTGATGACAAGGAACTGGAAGCCGTATTTTGCTTCATATTCCTCAAGGATTTCTGCAAGGCCGGCGTGAGCGTCATATTCGCTGTCCTTTGTGAGATCGCCGGGAAGAAGAACATATTTGATATGGTTCTTCTTCGCCCTTTCGGCGAGAGTGTCAAGTGCGGTGCGCAAAATCTGCTCGCTTTCGTTATACATCTTTGACTCAAGGCGGCAGAATTCAAGCCATTCATCGCTTCGCGAGCCCATGAGGCTTTCCGGATAGTAATGGATATCCGACATGGTTGCAAACGGGAGGGAGGCAACTGTCTTTCCGTGTTCGGGGAGCGCGTAGGAGGTGAGTGACGCAAAGCTCATCACAAGCGCAAAAACAAGGAAAAGAGACAGTGCTCTTTTTAAGTTTTTCATCTTCGCATACTCCTTTTTGAAAAATTTTTCGTTTATATTATAGCAGAAAAGCACTCCCGTTTACAGCGAAAAAAGGTCAAAGAAAATTTTCGGCATTTTGGTGAGAATTGCTTTCTCCCTTTTGGGCAAAAGAGACAAAGAAAAAGACGTTCTGCACAAACGGCTAAGGACAATTTTTAACATTTTCTACAAAAAAGTTGAAAAACAGGCTGGATTCGGCGTGAATTAAATGGTATAATTATTATCCGTGTCCGCTGTTCTGACCCAAAACGGCTTTCCGCCGGTTCAAAACAAACACGCAAGGCTCTTGCAAAACAGCAGGCGGCACCGTTATTCGGAAATATCAAAACGGAGGAAAGATAAAAATGCAGAAAGAAAACAAAATGGGCGTAATGCCGATAGGACGGCTCGTTGTTTCAATGTCGGTTCCGATGATGCTTTCAATGCTCGTTCAGGCACTTTATAACGTTGTTGACAGCATCTGGGTCTCCCGCGTCTGTGAGGATGCGCTGACGGCCGTTTCGCTTGCGTTCCCGATTCAAAATCTCATGATAGGCGTTGCGACCGGAACCGGAGTCGGTGTCAATGCTCTGCTTTCAAGAAGTCTCGGCGCAAAGGACTATGAAAAGGCAAACAAGGTCGCTTCAAACGGTGTCTTCCTTGCAATTGTCAGCTCGGCGGTCTTCCTTTTTCTCGGCCTTTTTGCAACCCCGCTGTTTTTCAGAACGCAGGTTTCCGCCGATTCTCCGGTCTATGCCTACGGCGTTGATTATCTCACCATCTGCTGTTCGCTTTCCTTCGGCGTTTTCGGTCAAATTATGGTTGAGCGTCTCATGCAGTCCACGGGAAAGACCGTTCTTTCAATGATAACCCAGCTCATCGGCGCGGCCATCAACATCATTTTTGACCCGCTCTTTATTCTCGGCGTCGGCCCGTTCCCGCGCCTTGAAGCAAAGGGTGCCGCCGTTGCAACCGTCATGGGTCAGATTGCCGCGTTCATCGTTGCCCTCATCCTCAACCGTAAATTCAACAAGGAGGTTTCCGTCCGCCTGAAGGCCTTCAGACCAAACGGAAAAATCATCGGTGAGATATATAAAATCGGCGTTCCGTCGATCATTATGGTTGCAATCGGTTCCGTCATGACGTATCTTGTCAACAAAATTCTTCTCGGCTTTGCGCAGACTGCCGCGGCCGTTTTCGGCGTATACTTCAAGCTCCAGTCATTTGTATTCATGCCGGTTTTCGGAATGAACAACGGAATTATTCCGATAATCGCGTTCAACTACGGAGCGGGCAACCGCCGGCGCATGACAAAAACCGTCCGCTTCAGCATGGTGCTCGCCTGTTCGATTATGGCGGTCGGAACGGTGCTCATGTGGATCATCCCGGACAAGATGCTTCTTTTGTTCGACGCTTCGGAGAATATGCTTTCAATCGGCATTCCTGCGCTTAAAACGATCAGCCTTTCCTTCGTTATGGCAGGCTTCAGCATTGCGATGGGCTCGGTTTTCCAGGCTATCGGAAAGAGCTATTTTTCAATGATAGTCTCCTTTACCCGTCAGCTCGTTGTTCTGGTTCCGGTTGCGTATTTCCTTTCAAAAACCGGTGTGCTTGAAAATGTCTGGTGGGCGTTCCCGATCGCCGAGGTCGTCTCGCTGGGCGTTACGGTTGCTTCGTATGTATATGTCAACAAAAAAATCATCTCTCACGTCGGCGAATAAGAGTTACCCGAAAGCATTAAAATGGGCTGTGGCAGTTAGCGACAGCCCGTTTTTTGTTGTGTTATATTCAATTCGGTCAAAGAGTTTGTTCTCGTTTTGCCCGTTCTGTCTGCTCTGAAGGCCGTTTGCCGGAATCATACATTTGCACCGCCCAAAAGCAAATGCAAATTTTACATACAAAAATTTGCCGGACTATAATAATAAGAAAAGTAAAACGGCGTGAAATTTGAACGCGCTTTCCTCTCTTATCCATTTTTGACAAAATTTATTTTGACAACTGTCCTGATTTAGTGTATGATTACTACATAAGCGTCCGTCTGTGTGTTGTTTTGCATTTGCGGCGGAAAAACTTCGTATCCGGCTTTCGTGCCGGAAAAACACGATTCGGAGAATTTGATATGAACGAAAGAAAACTCAGAAAAAAGCTCCGTGAGCTTTACGGCGGAAAAATTGATTTCACCGATAAGAACCGCATGAGGGTAATGACCGGCGAATGGAATGACTGGGACGGAATTGTCAAAGCCTGCCAGATGGCAGTCACAGGCAAAAAGGACGTTCACGTTGTCAATAACATCACCTTCACCGGCGCGTCGATTCCGAAAATGCGCACCCCGAAGCTCAGGGACACCGCCCTTGAGGGAAAAACGCCGGACGTACTTGTTATCGGCGGCGGAATTTCCGGCACTTCGATTGCGCGCGAGCTTTCAAAGTGGAAGCTTGATGTTCTGCTTGTTGAAAAGGAGTATGACCTCGCTCTCGGTGCTTCGGGAAGAAACGATGGAGAGGTTCACCCGGGCGTTGACCTTTCAAAAGGCAGCCTTAAACAGCATTATGTTCTGCTCGGCAACAAGGTCTACGGCGATATCTGCCGCGACCTCGGCGTACCTTTTTCGCGCTGCGGGCAGTATGTCGGCTTCAATCAGAAGGAGCTGAAGCCCTTTGTGGAGGCTTACGCCGCAAAGCGCAGACTTGTTGACGGTGTAAAGGACACAAAAGTAATTTCAAAAGAAGAGCTTTTTGAAGCCGAACCGAATCTCAAATCCGATATCGAGTTCGCCCTCTATAACCCCTCGGCCGGCTGTGTCTGTCCGTATTCCCTCACAATAGCTTACGCCGAAAACGCCGTTCAGAACGGTGCGGTGCTCAGCCTTAATACCGCCGTTCTTTCAATGGAGACAAAAAACGGCGAGATCGTTTCCGTCACCACAAACCGCGGAACCGTTTATCCGAAAATTGTCATCAATGCCGCAGGCGTTTTTGCCGATGACATTGCCGAAATGGCCGGCGACCGCTTCTATTCGATCCACCCGAGACGCGGAACGAACAGTATTCTCGACACAAAAGCCGGAGCGTTCATTCACTCCGTTGTCACAACAAAATCACTCAAAAAGACGCCCGGCGCAGGTCACACCAAGGGCGGCGGGATAATTCATACAGTTCACCATAATCTGCTTGTCGGCCCGGACGCGGTTGAAACCTTTGAAAAGGAAAACCACGCAACAAATCCCGAGAGTATTACCAACGTTTTCAACAAACAGCAAAGCGCAACCGACAGACTCAGACGCAGCGACATCATCACCTATTTTACCGGTGTCCGTGCCCCTTCGTTTGAGGAGGATTTCATCATCGAACGCGGAAGAGAAACGCATAACCTCATTCACTGCGCGGGAATCCAGTCCCCCGGCCTTACCACCGCGCCGGTTGTTGCGCTTGACATTGAAAAAATGGCACTGCAGCTTCTCTATTGCTACGGAATAAAGCCCGAACGCAACAACAGCTTCAATCCGCGCAGAAAAGCGATTCCCCATCTGCGCGACATGAGCCCGAAGGAAAGGGCCGAGCTTATTAAAAAGAACCCCGACTACGGCGAGATAGTCTGCCGCTGTGAGGAGATCAGCCGCGGAGAAATTCTTGACGCCTTGCGCTCACCTGTCTGCGTTCCGACCGTTGACGGCGTCAAAAAGCGCGTCCGCGCCGGAATGGGCAGATGCCAGGGCGGCTTCTGCTCCCCGGTCGTTATGAGGATAATTGCCGAGTACCTCGGCATTCCGCTTTCCGAGGTCAGAAAGGGCAATGAGGATGCCGTAATAGTATTCGGCGAAACGAAGGAGGGCAAGTGAGATGAAAACACTTTATGATGTTATCATAATCGGCGCAGGCCCTGCCGGTCTTGCCGCCGCCGTCAGGTGCGATGAAAACGGAAAGAGTGTCCTGCTCATTGAACGCGAAGCGAGACTCGGCGGAATACTCAAGCAGTGCATTCATGACGGCTTCGGCCTTATCCGCTTTCAGGAAAAGCTTTCGGGTCCCGAATACGCCGAAAAATATATTGATATGCTCAAAGAAACGAAGGCCGATGTCACAACGCTCACCTTTGTTACCGACATCCGTGTATATGACGGGCTGTTTGAGCTCACTCTCGTCAGCAGAGACGGCGTGGCTTCTGTCCGCGGAAAGACGCTCATTCTTGCAACGGGCTGCCGTGAAAGGACGGCAAAGCAGGTCAACATCCACGGAACAAGGCCGGCCGGAGTTTTCACCGCCGGAACGGCTCAGCACCTCACCAATCTTTTGGGGCAGCTTCCGACGAAAAAATGCGTGATTCTCGGCTCGGGCGATATCGGCCTTATCATGGCGCGCAGGCTCACCCTTGAGGGCGCAAAGGTGCTCGGTGTCTATGAAGCCAAGAGCACGCCCTCAGGTCTTACGAGGAACATCCACCAGTGTCTGCATGACTATGACATTCCGCTTTACCTCTCACATACCGTGACAAGGGTATACGGAGACGACAGGCTGACAGGTGTTCAAATTTCGCAGGTTGACGAAAAAATGCAGCCCGTTTCAGGAACGGAAAGCTACGTTGAATGTGACGGACTGATTTTGTCCGTCGGCCTTATTCCGGAAAACGAGCTTGCCGAGCGTCTTGGTGTCTGTATCGACCCGAAAACGAAAGGCCCGCTTTGCGACCAGAGCCTTATGACGAGTTTTCCCGGAGTTTTCAGCTGCGGCAATGCACTTCACGTCAATGACCTTGTTGACTATGTTTCCGAAAGTGCCGTGACCGCCGCCGACGGAGCCTGCAGCTTTGAAAAGGGCGGCAGTGACTTTGCAATCATCGCTCCGGACAGCAATATCGCCTATATCGTTCCGCAAAGGATTGACCTTTCAAAGCCCATGGACGAGGTCTGCTTCTATTTCAGAAGCCGTGATGTGCTTGATAAATGCAAGCTGACCTTTTCCGTGAACGGAAAAACGGTCAAGGAAAAGAAGTATCCCTTCCTGCGTCCGCCGGAAATGGAAAGGCTTGTCCTTTCTCTTTCGGAAGCCGGACTTAAAAACACAGATAAAATCACGGTAACACTGGAGGGCGAAAAGAAATGAAAAAGTTAGTCTGTATCGTTTGCCCCAACAGCTGTGAGCTTGAAATTACGGAGGGTGAAAACGGCCTTTCCGTCAGCGGAAACAAATGTAAAAGGGGCGTTCAGTTTGCTCTTGATGAAATGACCGCGCCGAAGCGCACAATTTCCTCCGTTGTCAAAACCGCTTTCCCGTCCGTTCCCGTTCTCCCCGTCAGAGTGTCTGCGGAAATTCCGAAGGAAAGAATTTTTGACGTGATGAAAGAAATCAATCACATCACGCTCAAAAAGCGCGTCAGGCGCGGTGAAGCCGTAATCAAAAACGTGCTTTCGCTCGGCGTTGACGTTATTGCAACGAGCGATGTTTTGAACGATGCTCCGGCTTCAAAAGAGACAAAGGAAAAAGAAGAAAAGAAAAAGCCTGCCAAAAAGGCGGCACCGAAGAAAACAAAAAAAGCAAAAGAAACCAACAGCTGAATCATGCAGAAAAGGAGAAAATATCATGCCGGAAAAGCTTGTTTTGACCTTTGACGTCGGAACCCAGAGCACAAGAGCAATGCTTGTCAACAAAAAAGGTCAGCTTGAGGATGTCTGCCAGTATACCTATGAAGTGCCGTATATCTCAAAAGAGCGCGGCCACGCCGAGCAGACTCCGGACTTTTATTTTGACGCGATCTGCCGCGTTTCAAAAGAGCTTTGCGAAAAGAACAAAGAAAAGCTCGGCGATGTGATCGCCGTCACCCTCACCGTTATCCGCGACACCGTTCTCTGCCTTGACAAGGACAACAAGGCATTGCGCGACATTATTATTTGGCTCGACGAACGTCAGGCGAAGAATGACGAAAGGTTCGGAATTGTCAAAAAGGCGATGTTCAAGCTTGTCAAAATGGAAGACACCGTCAAGGATCAGACGCGCAACTCGGTTTGCAACTGGATCATGGAAAACGAACCCGAAATTTGGGCAAAGACCGCAAAATACGTCATGCTTCCGACCTATCTCAACTATAAGCTCACAGGCGTTTTGCGCGACTCGGCCGCAAACATGGTCGGCCACGTTCCGTTTGATTATAAAAACCGCCGCTGGATGAGCAGCAGCAACCTGACCCGCTGTGTCTGCGATATTCCTCAGGAAAAGCTTTGCGAGCTTGTTCCTTCGGGAGAAACTATCGGAACCATAGGGAAAGAGATAAGCCTGCTCACAGGTATTCCGGAAGGCCTTCCGCTGATTGCAACCGGTTCGGACAAGGGCTGCGAAACGCTCGGCCTTTCCGTTCTGAAGCCGAACCAGGCGGCCGTTTCGCTCGGCACTTCGGCAACGGTTCAGATGATGGTCAAGGATTATTTTGAGCCGCAGAAGTTCCTGCCCGCGTATCCGGCGGTTCCGAACGATATGTATAATCCGGAGTTTCAAATCTACCGCGGCTACTGGATGGTTTCGTGGTTCGTGAAGGAATTTGCCGCTGAGGAAAAGCAGGAGGCAAAGGAAAAGGGCTGGTCGGTCGAGCGTGTTCTGGACTCTCACCTTGACGAGGTTCCGCCGGGCTGCGACGGCCTTGTTCTTCAGCCGTACTGGCGCGCCGGAATGGCAAATCCGCTTGCAAAGGGCGCAATGATCGGCTTTTCCGACGGACACACAAGAAAGCATTTTTACCGCGCAATCATTGAAGGCATTGACCTTGCTCTGCTTGACGGAATCAGAACAATGGAAAAGCAATCCGGAAAAAAGATCACCGAAATTTTTGTCGGCGGCGGCGGTTCAAGGAGCCCCGCAATTTGCCAGATCCTTTCAAACGTGACCGGGCTCCCCGTCAAATGTATTCAGACCCACGAAGCCTGCGGCCTCGGCTCGTCAATGGTTGCTTTTGTTGCAAAGGGCGAATTCAAGGATTACGAAGAAGCCACAAAGAGCATGGTTCAAATCGGACGTACCTTTGAGCCGGACATGGCGATACACGAGATATATATGAAAATCTACCGCCACGTTTATTCAAAAATGTATAAACGCCTTGAGCCGATTTATAAAAAGCTCAGAAGAAAGGTTCTGCCGAAAATATAATGCGGCGGAAAACAAAGCAATAAATAATTCATATTTCAAGGAGGATAAAACTATGAGCACCAAACCGTATAAGGATTTTGAACCGAAGTGGATCAAAGAGCCCGCACCGAAGGACAGCTACCGCTCGATTTTCCGTTGGGGCGACCCCGAATTTGTCAAGTATCCCAAGGAGAGTCTTTATAAAATGATGAAGGATAAGTTCATCATGACCGACGATGATTTCAGGCAGTATCCCGTTGATATCGGCTGGGAGACCGTTGAGCTTACACAGAAGAGCAGCATGGACGAAAAGCACCTCAGGTTTTTCCGTGAGGTTGTCGGCGATGCCTATGTTTCAACCGCAGATTATAACCGCCTTGCCGTTGCCTACGGAAAAACGGCCTATGACCTGCTTCGCCTTCGCGAAAGAAAAATCGACTCCCTTCCCGATGTTGTAATCTATCCCGACACAACCGAGCAGGTTGAAAAAATCGTTGCCTACTGCACCGAAAACGATATTCCTCTTTATGTTTACGGCGGCGGCTCAACCGTTACAAGGGGCGTTGAGCCCATCAAGGGCGGCGTTTCGCTTGATATGAGAATGCGCTTCAACAAGGTTATCCGCTTCAACGAGGTTGACCAGACGATTACCGTTCAGGCAGGTATGTCCGGCCCGAAGCTTGAAGAAACGCTCAACAACGCCGTTCAGAATTTCGGAGCAAAAAGAGCTTACACCTGCGGCCATTTTCCGCAGTCGTTCGAGTTTTCAAGCGTAGGCGGCTGGACGGTAACGCGCGGCGCGGGACAGAACAGCACCTACTACGGCTGCATTACCGACATCGTCCTTTCTCAGAAGTATGCAACGCCTATAGGTAATTTCCAAACAAGCCACTATTCAAGAGAAGCAACCGGCCCGAACCTTAATCAGATCATGATGGGCTCCGAGGGAACCTTCGGCGTGCTTACAGAAGTAACTCTCAGAGTTTTCAGATATATGCCCGAAAACAGAAAGCGTTTTTCATATATCTTTAAGGACTGGAAGACCGCCATGGACGCAGGCAGAGAAATGATGCAGTGCGAATGTGGATTTTCCTCCGTTTTCCGCCTTTCCGACCCGGAGGAAACCAACCTCATGCTCCGCCTTTATAACGTTGACGAAACTCCGCTTTGGAAGCTGCTTGACGTGACCGGCTTCAAGGATATGGAGCGCTGCCTCTTCCTCGGCTTTACCGACGGCGAAAAGGGCTATTCGGCAAACGTTGCGAAAAACATCCGCCGCATTGCAAAGAAATACGGCGCAATGAGCCTGACCTCCTTCGTCTGCAAGAGCTGGGAAAAGGGACGCTTCAACGACCCGTACCTCAGAGATACCCTCATGGATTTCGGCGTAACCACCGATACTCTTGAGTGCACGGTCAACTGGTCAAACATGGCGCAGGTTCACGCCGATGTTCGCAAGGTCTGCAAGGCTTTGCCGAATACGATCGTTACCACACATATGTCTCACTGCTATCCGCAGGGCGCAAACCTTTATTTCATTTTCCTGACGAAGATGTCCTCTTCTGAGGAGTTCAAAAAGTACCACACGAGCATCCTTGACGCGATTCAGAAGTCCGGCGCGGCAATCAGCCACCACCACGGAATCGGAAAAATGTTTGCTCCGTGGCTTGAGGGCAGCCTCGGCAGAACCGAATTCGGTGTGTTCAAGGCTCTCAAGAACTACTTTGACCCGAAGTATAACATGAATCCGGGCGGAACGATCGGCCTTGACCTCAAGGAAGAGGAAAAACGCTTCATGCGTTACGATATCAAATAAGCTAAGGGGAGTCGAATCCAATGCGGTTTTTGAGGCAAATTTCCGCCGATACTGCGTTAAAAAACCTCGCAATGCGTCAGCATTACTCGTTTTTTCGCCTTGTCTCGACGAAAATTTGCTCTCCAAAAACTGCTTCGCACCTGAAGGACTTGTTTTTTCGTGCAGTGTGGTCCTTCTTTGCCGAAGCCATACTGATGACGTAAGCGTACCAAAAAGCGCCGCAATGTGCGAGAAAACAAGTTCTTCAGGCACATTGAGTTCGGCTCCCCTCAGCTTAAGTTTTTTATCCGGCTTGAAAACAACAGATTGATATAAGCGCAAAAAGAAAATTGAATCGTTATATGTTTGTTATAATGTTGTTTGATTTATTTAATTTCTTTTGCTTATAATCATTTTGATTTTGCCGGTGAGGACGTACCTTTTCGGTGCGTCCTCACTTTTTTTCGGAGGATAAAAATGAAATTTATCAAAAAGCTTTTCCCCTTTGAGCTGAGCTTCAAAACGGTTTTTGCGCGTGTGCTCACGGGCTGGTTTCTGACGGCACTGATGTTCCTGCTTTTGTTCCCTGAGGCGGCGAACAGGCTTGAGGAGGTTTCTCAGTATAATCTTCTGCTGTTTGCTCTTTGCTTCGCTTCCTTCACGGCGCTTCTCACGCGGATTGAATATGAGCCTATTGTTTCCGTGCTCCTTGCGGTAACGGGCACGGCGTATTTTGTTGTTGCCGCCGCGTTCGGAAATGACGAATGGTTTTCAATCGGGCTGTGCCTTGCGGCCGCCGCGGTTTTTGTTTTTGCAGACCTGAAAATTCCGAACCTTGTCCGTTCAAAAAAAAGTCTGCTCGTCACGGCAACGGCTTGTTTTGTGCTCTTCACCGCCATTGCCGGAACGGTGTGCTGTCTCTATTACCGCAACGACCAGACCTCCTGCTTTGACTTCGGACTGTTTTCTCAGATGTTCTATTATATGAAGGAAACGGGAAAACAGCTTGTCACCTGTGAACGCGACGGGCTTTTGTCTCATTTTGCGGTTCATTTTTCGCCGGTTTATTACCTTATGCTGCCGTTTTATTCTCTTTTTCCAAGGCCGGAAACACTTTTGTTTTTGCAGGCGGCTGTTGTTGCAAGCGGCGTTTTTCCGCTCGCTCTGCTTTGCGAAAGGTTAAAGCTGCCATCAAAGCTTTCGGCGGTTCTGCTCATTGTTTTTTCGCTTTACCCGGCGTTTTGGGGCGGCTGCTTCTATTATCTTCACGAAAACTGCTTCCTTGTTCCGTTTTTGCTGTGGCTGTTTTATTTCTATCAAAAAGAAAACAGCGCCGGTGTAATAATTTTCACCGTTCTCACTCTTTCGGTCAAAGAGGACGCTCCGGTCTACGCGGCAATTGCGGCGCTCTTTTTCCTCGTTTCCAAAAAGAAGCCCCTGCTTTCGCTTTCAATGCTCGGCGTTTCGGTCGTCTGGTTCGTTGCCGTCACGACCTACCTTTCAAAGTACGGCGACGGAGTAATGACCGGCCGCTTCGGAAATCTCATATACGGCGACGGCGGCTTTGTTGAGCTTTTGAAAAATGTTTTTGAAGACCCTGTCATTGTTATCCGTGAAGCGTTTGAAAAGGACAAGGTTCTCTATTTTGTTCAGGCAACGGTTACGCTGTTCTTCCTTCCGCTGATGATCAAAAAGCCGGAGCGGCTGATTCTTCTGCTTCCGCTTGTGCTTTTCAACCTCGTTCCCGATTACGGCTATCAGCACCGCATGGGATATCAGTACGGCTTCGGCAGCGGAACGTTCCTCATTTTCCTTTCTGCGCTGAACCTTCCGGAGCTTGAGGAAAGCAAGAGGGAAAAGCAGTCTCTTCTTGCGCTTGCCTGCGCGGCGATCGTTTTCTTCGGCCTTTTTTCCGGCAGACTTTCCTATTTCAAAACATACGCCGACACCGCAGATGAACGCACGGCAATCGACAGTGCCATGAGCTGCGTCGGCGAGGATGCGCCGGTTGCAGCCTCAGCGTTTTATGTTCCCGCCCTTTCGAGCCGGAGGGTTATCTATGAGCTTGAAACAACAAAGCACCTTGACGAGTGTGAATACATTGTTATTGACATGAGACGAAAGTTTGACGAAAAGCTTTTGAAAAAGGAGGGCTATAAAATCGTGGCATACACGGAAAATGTTATTGCGGTACTTGAAAAGACTGATTCGTTTTAATATAATAAAAACAAAGAATATGTCTTTATATTCAGCTACATTTAAGCTTTCGTGAATATGATTGAAGTACAAAAAGGAGGAATCATCATGTACTGCAAAAATTGTAACACATATAACACGGACGACAGTCGCTTCTGCAGCAACTGCGGAGCTGCTCTTGAAGAGCAGAAGAGCGAAAATAACGGCAGCGAACAGCCGTACAGCGCCAACGTGTATAATGAGCCGTATAACAACAACCAATGCACAGCGCCGGGATATTCTCAGCCGTATTCGCCGCTTCAGAATGAAGCACCGTTCAAAAACACCAACGCGATTATTGCAATCATCCTGAACGTTGTCTTTTTCAATGTTATCGGCCTGGTTTTGGCGGTTCTTTCGCTGACCGGTTTCAATGACTACGAGTCTGCGTTGAGGCAGGGCAATTTCCCGCTCGCTCAGACGTACAAGGATAAGTCGAAGAAGTATTCGAAAATCGCGATCATCCTTTCAATTATTATCGGAGCGATCGGAATTTTGTGCATCATCGGCTGGGTCGTCTTTATGATTTTCGTTGTCGTGAGAGAAGGCGGAGACATCCCGACGGATGGAACGTTTTATGAGTTTGAACAGTTTGCCATGATGGCAATGCTTCATTGACGGAAACAAAAAGCTCCGAAAGGGTGCCTCGGAAAAGGATTTAATAGGTTTTAATTAAATCTTTGCCGTTAATACTTCACGAAATGGGGCTGTCGGATTTAGATGCAGAAAGCGTTTTCATGGCTGAAGATAGTCCGGCTCAATATGGTTTTTTAAGGCAAATTTCCGCCGATACTGCGTTAAAAAGCTTCGCAATGCGTCAGCATTACTCACCTTTTTGCCTTGTCTCGACAAAAATTTGCTCTTTAAAAACTGCTTCGCACCTGAAGGACTTGTTTTTTTGTGCAGTGTGGTGCTTCTTTGTCGAAACGATACTGACGTATGGTGAGACAAAAAGTGCCGCAATGTGCGGAAAAACAAGGCCCTCAGGCATATTGCGTCGGACTTTCTTCAGCCTACCCCGAAGCTGTATGTAGATACCGCGAGTGGGCAAAAAAAC
>CAKSYX010000038.1 GCA_934525065.1 uncultured Eubacteriales bacterium | reverse complement strand
TCAATTTTAGTCTTAAACTTACTCAATGTCAATCGCCTTTGCCCGAAAGGCGGTCGTTATAACATATTCTTAGGAGGGGTTTATTATATCCATTTAACTAAGGAGGCATATATTCACTTTTTGGGGTTTATTATTACGAACGAAGTGAGTAACAAGGTTCTGAATGCTCCGCATTCGGGTTCTTATTACGAACGAAGCGAGTAACAAGGTTCTCTCAGCCGTCCGCAACTTGTTGCGGAAAACGGCGTGAGGTTCTTATATCCATTTAACTAAGGAGGCGTATATTCACTTACACTCAGTCAGGCACATCCCAACGCCTGTTTATTCTACCACCTTGCTCACTTTATGTCAATACCCGAAAAGAATGATTTCAGCTCTTCTCGACAAGCTGTTTTTTCAAAAACTTATATATGTCCTTCTTTTTGTACTTTGAATGTGTTATTATGTACATACAAATTCTTTGGAGGGGAAAACGATGCTGCTCACAAACGAAGAAAATCTCAGCTCTGAAAATCAAACAGCTTCCAAAAAGAAACGCGACCGCAAAGAAGCAATTCAATATTTGGTCGTGGCCTTTATCTTTCTGATTGTGATTGCCGGTATTACCGCTCTCAGTATGCTCTCACTTGACAAAATTATTGACGAGACGACAACCGAGCAAACGCAACCCACCACAAAAAGCTCCCGCGATATCTGGCTTGAAGAGCTTTCAAAAAAGGTTCCGTATATTGACATGTATGAAGAATTTATCGGCGACACGTCTCTCGGCAAACCTGCGGAGACACTTAAGTATCAGTTAATATTATATAAGGGCAGACATGTCTATGGCAACAAATACAAGTTCAAGAAGAAGGGCAAGCTCATTTTTTCGGTCGAATGCGTGTACGACAAGGTGGTTAAGGCTGTTGACTACAGAAAAAAGAAAAAGCCATACATCGGTATGCCGGAGGAGGCCGTTGCGGCTTCTAAGCTTGGTAATCCCTCGAAAAAGATTCGCCACGGTTCGGATTATGTTGACGGAGAGAAATATAAGACGAACATATATGACTTCAAGAAAAACGGCAAAACCATTTTCACGGCAACCTGCGCGTTCGGCGAGGTAATTGACGTCATTGATTACAGAAATCTTTATACTCCGTACATCGGTATGTCCGAAAAATACATTTCAAAAACAGAACTCGGAAAGCACGAAGCAAAAATCCGCCACGGCTCGGAATATATACACTCTAAAGTAAAAACCTACAAAACCAATATATATGACTTCAAAAAGGACGGGAAGTTGATTTTTTCGGCTGTTTGCCTTTTTGGCAAGGTCATAGAAGTCTATGATTACAGAAATCTCAAGGTTCCGCGTGCGTTTATACAGGAGGAAGCAATAGGCTCCTCAAAGCTCGGCGAACCGGCAAACAAAATTGTTGTGGAATACACCGATGGCGATAAAGATACCTTCTATCATTTTAAAAAGAACGGTAAGGTCATTTTTGTTGCGCGTTGCTCAAACGGACGTATCACCGATGTCTGGGACTACCGAAAAAACCCGAAATCCGAAAACGACGTTCCTCCCAAAAAATGGAAGGTTATAGTAGTACCAAGTCTGGACAGGCGTGAGACAACAACAAGACCGCCGACAACGACCAAAAAGAAGAACAGCGACTTCGATGAATATGATGACGACCATTTCAATGTCGACGATTATTATGATGCAGAGGATTTTTACTACGACAACATGGATGAGTTTTACGATTTTTATGACGCCGAGGACTATTTCAACGAATTTCACAGCTGACAGAAAAACCGGGTGCCTGCAAAGAGCACCCGGTTTTTTCACCTCGTCAGCACACCGCCGTCGGAGTAAAGCAAAAGCAAAATGTCTGCTTCGTCACCGGTCTGAACGTCAATATAAATGAGAGCCTCCTGCTGCTTTGTGTCTGCGGCGTGCAGCTCGTAGCAAAGCCGTTCTTTGCCGTCCTTGCCGGGTATCAGCGCGAGGGCGGTGCTTTTGAGAGCCAGCGAAGGTGAAAGCTTTTTCTTCGCTTCTTCAAGCGTAACCTTGATTTGCGGCAGCTTTCGTTCGCAGTGGTTTGAAAGAAAGCCCCTTGCGTCCGCCGCAACAACCTTTCCGCTGTCGAGCGCAACTGAAACCTTGATAAGGTCGGCGTAATAGATGACCTCGCCCTTTTTGAAGGCGAAGTTCACCGTGCATACTCCGTCATAGGTGCTGTAATAGCTTTCAGTCATGTTCGGGTAGCCGTTTTCATTCAGAAATTCCTTGGCTCTTGCGGCCGCCTGCTCCTCGTTCAGCGCAGCCTCAAGCGAATGATCGGGATTCGTTATATAGCAGAGATAGCCGCCGCTTTTTGTTATGGCAACAGCCTTTTCTCCCTTTGAAAAGCAGTAAAGCTCAAGCGCGCCGGCTTCGGCGCTGTCCGTGCGCAGCTCGCTTTCGCGGCAGGCGAGAAGCTTCGCCGCTTCTGCCTTGGCTTCCTCTTGGGTAAACTGCCGTCTGCCCTTGACAAAAAGCGCTTCGCGGTTCAGAACACTGTCTGCGAACGGTCCGTCATAAATCAGGGTCGGATAATCCGCAAGCGACTGCTCGGTGTCGTTCATACCGTCGGAAAAATATGAAACGCCGTCGTTTCCGGAAGGAAGATTCGACGCTTCCTTTTCAAAAAGCACCGTGCTGTCATACGTTCCGGAAAGGAGGGAATCCATTGAACCGGAAAGGCTTTTTGAGTATTCGCAGAGCGAGGAAAGTGCCTTTCGGTCATCGGCCGAAAGCGTTTTTCCGTTTGAAAGCTTTTTTTCAAGTGAAAGCGTATAATCGCCTACCTGGGAGAGGAACTTATATATTCCGTCGCTTTCAAAGTTCTTTTCCGTCAGCTGACCTAAGCCCACCTTTGCCGCGGCGGAGTTTTTATAAAGTTCTGTTCCCAGCGAGGAAAGCATTTCACCGCCCGAACAAAAAAGGCTTTTTTGCAGGTCTGTTGTAATTGAATCAAGGTTTTCGCAAAGCTCACTCACCGCGCGCTCGTTTGAAACAAGAACGCTTGCCTTGTACTTTCCTGCCCTGACAGCAAAAATTATTGTTGACACAATGAGGACTGCGCACAAGAATGAAAGGAAACTTATGACGCGGATGTATACTGTTTTGGTCGGCTGTTTCATAATGAAAAATCCCCCTTTTTGATTATCATTGACAAAAAAGGGAGATTCATTCAATTTGAAAAAACTTTCGCGCGGTGCGGCTATTATTACAGCCACTTTTTCTTTTTGAAAACTATCAGCCAGACAATGCAGACAACTGCACTGAGCACGGCAACAAACGGATAGCCGTATTTCCACTTGAATTCCGGCATTTGAACGTTCATTCCGTACCAGCCGACAATGAGCGTCAGCGGAAGAAAAATCGACGTCACCATTGTGAAAACCTTCATGAGGTCGTTTTGCTCAATGCCGATTTGCGCCTGATAGGATTCTCTGACCTGCATGATGTATTCACGCAGGCTTGTCAGCTGAGAAACAAGCTTTATCGAACGCGATTTCAGAATTTCAAAATATCTGAGGCTGTGCTCGGAAACAAGGCTGTTGTCATTGTCGCATATACACTCAAAAATTGACTCAAGCTGGTCGTAATATCGGCGAAGCTTCAGAATGTTGTAGCGAAAATCGGTGATTTTTCCCTTCTGACCGTCATTGATTCGGCTTGAGACCTCATCGTCAAGCGCGGAGATTTCGTTTTCAAGACCTTCAAGGTAGGCTGCGCTGCCCTTGAACAGGTTGCAAAAGAAAATATAGAGAGCCTGCTCGTTGGTTTCACCGTGGGAAAAGAAGCGCTTCGCAACCTTGTATGACGTTTCGTTTTCGCAGATATAGAAAATATCGTCGGCGTCAAGATAAATAATTATCTGAGCGGGCGGTGCGGAAAGATTTTTGAGGTCATACCAGTCAAAGGCGATGAAATCATAGGTATCAAAGCTTTCAAACGTTTCAATCTGGCCGTCGTTTATATAGTCGATGACCGACTGGTCAATATACTCGCTGTATTCCTGAATCTGCTGCATATATATTACTTTTTGCACATTTCTTCCCCCTTCGCAAGGTTCCGCCTTCTGCTTTTGATTCTATCACAGGGGAGGTGTTTTTTCAAGCACCTTGCTTTTTCTTCTGCGGCGCGGTATAATCTTCAGGTAAAGGGGTGAGCGCATGGCTTCAACCGCAGCGGCAATTGCAACGCCGCAGAATACCGGCTCAATCGGAATCATCCGAATTTCCGGCACAGAGGCAATTTCAATTGCAGACAAAATTTTTGAACCGACGGGAAAACGCCGCCTGAGCGAGCTTGAGGGCTACCGTGCGGCGCATGGCTTTGTTGTTTTTGAGGGAGAAAGAATTGACGAATGTGTTGCCCTTGTTTTTCGTGCACCGAAGAGCTACACAGGCGAAAACGTTGTTGAGCTTTCCTGCCACGGCGGTCTGTTCGTGCTCAAAAAGGTTCTTCGCGCCGTATTTTCCTCCGGTGCCGAACCGGCAGGTCCGGGCGAATTCACAAAAAGAGCGTTTCTTAACGGAAAGCTTGATTTGACCGAAGCCGAAGCCGTTATGGAGCTTATCGGCGCGCAGAATGAGCAGGGAGCAAAGGCTTCGCTTTCCGCGCTCGGCGGCGCGTTGAGCCGAAAAATTGACTCGTTTTCAAAGCGTTTGATTTCCGCTTCGGCTCAGCTTTCTGCGTGGGTCGATTACCCGGACGACGAAATTGAAGAACTTGAGACTGACGTTCTTTTAAAAACACTTTTTGAGGTTGAAGCTGCGCTTTCTGCTCTGCTTTCGGGCTTTGACGCCGGGGCGGCGGTCACAAAGGGCGTTGAAACGGCAATCATCGGCAAACCGAACGTCGGCAAATCCGCATTGATGAATCTGCTTGCCGGCTGCGAAAAATCAATCGTCACCGGCATTGAAGGCACAACAAGAGACATTGTTGAGGACACGGTGAACCTCGGCGCGCTCGTTCTGCGCCTTGCGGACACCGCCGGAATCAGAAACGCCTCGGACGAGGTTGAACGGCTCGGCGTTGAAAGAGCCAAGGCGAGACTTGAACGCGCCGGCCTTGTTTTTGCTGTCTTTGACCTTTCGCGTCCGCTTGAGGAAGAGGACGAAGAGATAATTTCGCTTTGCAAAGGAAGGCGGGTCATTGCCGTCCTCAACAAAAACGATCTGCCTGTTCTTGCGGACGAAAAAAGGCTCAAGGAGATTTTTCCCGTCCACTGCGAGCTTTGCGCAGAAAGCGGCGAAGGTCTTTCCGGGCTTGAAGAAAAGGCTGAACAGCTGCTTTGCACAAAGGAGCTTGACACCTCACAGGGTATCCTTTCAACCGAACGTCAGCGCAAAAACACCGAGGAGGCCCTCAAGGCTGTTCGTCAGGCGCGTCAGGCACTTGAAAACGGACTGACGCTTGACGCGGTGAATGTCTGCATTGACGATGCCATCGGCTTTTTGCTTGAGCTGAAGGGCGAAAAAGCAACCGACGCTGTGATTGACGAGGTCTTTTCCTCCTTCTGCGTCGGCAAGTGAGAGAAGTAAGCTTATAAAGAACAAGAGCCGCCGGAAAACCGGCGGCTCTTGTTTGTGTGTTTATTTATGTTGAAAAGTCAAGAAATCAAATCAATCCTCGGCTTCTGCCTTGGCTTCTTCAATAACCTTCTGAGCAACGTTGCCCGGAGCATCCTCGTAACGCGCAAAGGTGAGGGAGAAGTGGCCTCTTCCGGCGGTGACTGAGCGAAGCATGGTTGAGAAATCGCCCATTTCAGCCATCGGAACTTCGGCAACAAGCTCCTGCATCTTCGGCTCGTCTGCGGCACCCATGCCGAGAACGCGGCCGCGGCGCTTTGTGATGTCGCCCATGATGTCGCCGAGATTTGCGTCCGGAACATAGACCTTGAGGTCGCCGATGGGCTCAAGAATTACCGGGTTAGCCTGAGCCATACCGTTCTTATACGCGATCTTCGCTGCGGTACGGAAAGCCATATCGTTTGAGTCAACGGGGTGGTAGGAGCCGTCATAAAGAACAGCCTTGAGTCCGACTACCGGATAGCCGGCAAGCGGGCCCTTCTGAATCGCTTCCTGAAGTCCCTTTTCAACAGCCGGGAAGTAGTTCTTCGGAACGGAACCGCCGACAACCTCGGTTTCAAAAATCAGCTCGTCGCCGTCATGCGGCTCAAAGCGGATCCATACATCACCGAACTGGCCTGAACCGCCGGACTGCTTCTTGTGGCGTCCCTGAACCTGGCATTTTTTGCGGATAGTTTCTCTGTATGCAACGCGCGGAATCTTGAGGTCGATCTCAACGCCGAATTTTGTCTTGAGCTTTGCAAGAACGATGTCAAGGTGCTGTTCGCCGAGGCCGGAGAGAATCATTTCTCTTGTTTCCTCGTTGGTGGCAAAGCCTACGGTCGGATCTTCGCCCATGATTCTGCGAAGGCCGGAAGCAACCTTATCCTCTTCGCCCTTTTTCTTGACAACGATTGCCATTGAAAGCGACGGAGCCGGGAAGGAAACGCCCTTGAGCCTGATGATGTTCTTTGCGTTGCAGATTGTGTCGCCGGTGCCGAGACCGGAGAGCTTTGTGATTACGCCGATGTCGCCTGCGGTGATTGCGGCGATGTCTTCCTGCTTGTTGCCTCTGACGGAGATGAGCTTGCCCATTCTTTCGCTCTCGCCTGTTGAAGCGTTGAAGGCCGGAACGTCAGCGGTGATTTTGCCGGAAATGACCTTGACAAAGGACATCTTTCCAACGAACGGGTCAGCAACGGTCTTGAAGCAGATTGCGGCAAGCGGGCCGTTCGGGTCGCACTTAACGTCGATTTCCTCACCGGCGTCGTTTTCCGCCTTTTCACAGCCTGCCTGAGCGGGTGACGGAGCAGAGAAAACGAGCGCGTCAAGAAGCAGATCAACGCCTTCAAGAGTTGTTCCGGAGCAGCCGTAAACGGGATAAATCTCGCCCTGCTCAACGCCCTTGGTGAGGCCGTCAATGATTTCTTCCTTGGTCAGCTCTTCGCCGTCAAAAAATTTCATCATGAGGTCATCGTCAACAGAGGCAACGGCTTCCATGAGGATATCCTTCATTGCGGAGATGTGTTCATCGTTCGGAATGTCGATAACGGTTGCTTTGCCCTTTTCATATTTAAAGGCCTTGTTGCTGCAAAGATTTATGTATGACTCAACCTTTCCGCCGACAACATGGGGAATAACGACCGGGCAGAGCTTTGAACCGACCTCAGCTTTAAGAGCTTCGAAGGTCTTGTAGAAATCGGTATTTTCTGCGTCAAGCTTGGTGATTGCAAAGAACTTTGCAATTCCTCTTGCGTCTGCGGCCTTGATTGCCTTTTCGGCGCCGACGTCAAAGCCCGAGCCTGCGGAGGTTACGATAAGAGCACACTCCGCCGCGCGCATAGCCTCGGAAACGCCGCCCTCAAAGTCGAACTTGCCGGGTGCGTCAAGGAGATTGATCTTTGTGTCTCTCCACTCAAGGGGAGCAAAAGCCGTTGAAAGCGAGCACTGACGCTTCTTTTCTTCGCCGTCAAAGTCCATTACGGTGTTTCCGTCTGCAACCTTACCGAGTCTGTCGGTAGCCTTTGCAAGGAAAAGCATAGCCTCGGCGAGGGTGGTCTTACCCTTTCCGGTGTGGCCGGCAATGGCGATATTTCTGATGTTATTTGCGTCGTAAGTTTTCATATCTGTTACCTCCTTGAACCGCACGAACCGGGGAAACGACACTCGCCCGGCGGCAGTTCTTATTCACGGCGGAAGACCGCCTTTTAAAATAGTTACTCCAAAAGCTGATATTTAGTTAAAATATGCAATAGTTGAAGCTAACATTGGATATTTTATCATAAAATTCACAAAAGTTCAAACTTATTTATAACTAATATTGTGCACAAATTTTTGGTTACTGTGCATAGTTTTTGGATTTTCGACAAAATATACGCCCCTTTTCCTCTCTTTACTGCCGAAGAAAGGGCATTAAGAAAAGAAATTCGGCTGACTAAAAATTGAGGAAATTTATTGCAAAATTAAGTTATAGGTGATAAAATATCAAAGTTGATTATTATAAAGATCAAGGAGGCATTTTCTTGGACGATTTTGAAAACAAGAACCTTAGCAAAAGCAATCTGCCCGAAGAAGAAACCGCCGCGGCCGCCCCGGACAACGCCGATGAAAGCCCAAGCAGCTTTGAGGACGGACTTGTGACGGAGCTTGAGGGAATACGCGACCTTTTGCAGACCGAGCTTGACAAGGCGGAGGAAGCAGAGCAATATGCTCCCGGCGAGCTCATTCAGGAGCTTGACGAAATTGACGAAACCGCAGTTGACGAAGGTGACCGCGAGCAGCAGCCGAAAAGACTCTGCGAATGCTGCGGAGAAAACGAATGCGACACCTCTTTCGGCGAGGACTATCCCTATTGCAGCGAATGCCGCAAGCTGATGACGGCAAGCCCGGCTCACGTCGGAGGAATCGTTATGTTCGTTGTTATGATTCTCGTTGGGCTTGTTTCCTTCATTTTCCTTTCATCGGACGGAGCAAATTCGCTCGTGAGCGGCAAGCTCGGCGAGGCACTCACCTCGGCGGTGACCGGACTGAATGAATACACCGACCTCATCAACGCCGATGCTTCTTATTCCGAGGGCAAGCTCGTTGACGCCTGCCTGACCTACGGCAACTACATTCAGCAGTACGGCGGAAACGACAGCATTTCCGCAGTTGCCGTCAAGAGACTCATTGAAATTTATTATGACCTCGGCCAGTATAACTACGCCAGCACCGTGATCGAGCAGTATTCGGACAAGATTCCTTCGCTCAAAAAGGGCAAATATGCCGAAATCGGTGAGTTCTATAAATCATACAGCGCAACCATTACCGCGCTTGAGCCTATCCTCGGCAAAATTATTCAGTCGGATACAAAGTTCAACTACAACAAAAAATCAAAAGAGCTTGACGCCCTCCTTGAAAAGGGTACCGATGACAGCGGAACGGCTTACAGTGCTTTCACCGTTGAGTATTACCGCTATGCCCTCATGCAGAAGGCCGGAAAAGACCTTGAGGAACAGCTCAAACAGCTTCTCAAGGTTGAAGAAATCGACAAGGGCGAACACGCTTCCTATTATCTGCCGACAATTATCACAACTTATTCAAAGCTCGGCGACACCGAAAACGCCGAGAAGTATTTTGAAATGAGTTTGAAGAAGAATCTTCAGGATGACAACGCTTACGTCTACTATGCGAACGTTTTCCGCTTCTGCGAAAAGCCGGACGCAGACAAGATTCTTGAAGTTGCCGACCTTGCAAAGAAAAACTGGCCGACAAGTTCTCAGTATCCGCCGACCTACCAGAGCATCTACGCTCTCGGCTACCTGCTCAAGGGAGACGGCGAAAACGCCTTCAAGGCTATCAGTGCCTATGTTGACAGCGGCTTCAGCATTTCAACCGCAACGGGCAACCTTTATGCGCTTTGCGCCGCATATATTAAGGATGACGAAAGCTATCAGAAGATTGCGGATCTTTTTGCAAACTACTCGCTTGAAATTGATTCAAACGTTCAGAAGTATAAAAAAGGAAAACTCACTGTTGAGCAGGTTCTTACCGATGTCGGAGGTGATATCTGATGAATATTCTCTATGTAATAACACGCTTTATCACCTTTCCGGGTGCGCTTGTCAGGGCTATGTGGGAACACCTTGTCTGCAAAATCTGCGGCGTACCGGTTGAGGACAACCGCACCTTCAGAAACAACGAAATGTGCAGCCATATTGAGCATGAGCTCATGCCTCACGCTCAGGGTGCTTTTGCCGTCTGCTTTGTTCCGGCGTTCATGAACGGCCTTCTTGCCCTCTTCCTTGTTTGGGCGCCGATGCTCGGCCTGTTTGCTTTTGAAATGACGGGTGCCGCGTCAAAAATTGTCAACATCGTTGCCTATTGGTTCGCCGTTTCGCTTTATGTCAACAGCTATCCTTCAATTGAGGACGCGCTCAACATGAAGGAAAAGGTATATAAGCACGGCAACACTTTCCAGAAGATCATCTATTCTCCCGGCTTCCTCGGCTGCTACGTCGGTGCATACCTTGAAAAATATCTCATCACCTTTGTTGCCGCCGCTGGAGGTATTGTTTATCTTCTTGTAAAATAATGGAAAACAAAATGATTTTTGAAGCCGAAAGAAATGACTTTGAAGAGCTTCTTGACTTTGAAAACAGGGTCTTTAAAATTGACTTTTCAAAAAAGGTTCCGAAGGTGTACCGGTATCCTGAAACAGCCGCTATGCACGGAATATATAAGGACAAGGGTCGAATTGTCGGTGCTGTTCTGGTGTATCCCGGAAAGCTTGTTCTTCCGCAAGGCAGTCTCACCGTGAGCGGAATCGGTTCGGTTGCGGTTGCAAAATCGCAGCGCGGCAAGGGCATCATGAATGAGCTTTTGCTCTATTCAAACAAAAAGGGGCTTGAAAACGGTGCCGATCTCGCAATCCTCTCCGGCTACCGCGGACGCTATGAGCGTTACGGTTACGTTCCCTGCGGTCTGCTTTACAGCGCAGAGATTTCGGATCACTTTCTTCGCAGATACAACGCGAAAAAAAGCTTTTCCTTCAAAAAGCCCGAAAAGGAAAGCGAGCTGCTTGAGCTTGAAGCGCTTCAAAAAACGCTTCCGGCGTACTATGAGCGTGAAAGCGAAAGGCTCTTTTCAATCCTCTCAACGTGGAACAGCGAACCGTTCCTCATTCTTGACGATGGCGGAAAAACAGCCGGATATCTCATTTATAAGGGTGACGAAACGGCTGTCTCCGAGCTTGTTTTAAAGGATTGCGCCGATGCAAAGGACGTTCTCTCCGCCTTCGGCCAAAAGAAACGGCTGAAAAAGGGCTTTAAGCTTTGGCTTGATCCGTTTGAGCCGAAAATTCTTAAAGAAGTGCTTGCCTTCGCCGAGCATTACAAAATTGAAACGGCGGCAAGCATCAAAATTTTAAACTTCAAAAATGTTATCGAAAAGCTTTTCTCCTTCAAGCAAAGCCTTACACCTCTTCCGGAGGGTTCAATCGTTCTGAAGCTCGGAGAAGAAACGCTTGAAATTACGCTCAAAAACGGCGGCGTAAGCGTCAGTGAAACAAAGAGGAAGCCTGAGCTTTCCTTCTCACAGCAGGAAGCCGCTCTTGCTCTCACAAGGCCGGAGGCCGCACAAAGCAGCAATGCGCTTTTCAACGCATGGTCGCCGCTTTGTCCGCTCGGAATTTCTTCGGTCGATAAGGTTTGACGGGTGTGATACCATATATATCTTCGCCGGCAGTTACCGAACAGGCAGCTGCCGGCGAAGAATTTTTTCAAAAAATTTCCTTGATCTCTGTTCAGGGCAATTTGAATTGACGGCGGACTTTGCGGAATACTAAGCTTGACAGAATCCGACGGATTTTCGTCAACTTCAAAAAAGGAGACTGAAACCAATGGCAAAGCAGAATAAACAGCAGAGACAGCAGCAGAACCAGCAGGCTCAGCAGCAGCAACAGAATCAGCAGCAGAACCAGCAGAATCAGCAGCAGCAACAGAGACAGCAGCAGAATCAGCAGCAGAACTACTGAGTTTGAAAAGACCAAAAGACCGGCTCTTTCGAGTCGGTCTTTTGGCAGAGAGAAAAAAATGAAAAAACAAACGTGGCAACCAAGTTGCCGGGGGAGAGTTTGTGGAAGCTGTTTAGATTATGAGCAGGAGAAACCGCTATGTTCAGCGAACGTGGTTTTCCTCAAAGGGGAGCATATTGTAAATCTTTTTGTTGCCGTCAACCATGCTTATCGGCGTCTCCGGAACGAGAAGATGTATCAGTGAAACGAAATTATTACTGTTTTCTCCGGGGAAACCGACAACAAGCAGCATCGGCTTTGTTTTTGCCATATGAGCGGCAATGGTGAGGTCAGGATCATCGCTGAAATAGACCGCCATCTCGCCCTTTGCGTCCTGAACGGCCTGAAACAGCCGGTCAAGCATTTGCGGACAGTCCTTCTGCGCTTCGCCGTTGAGGGGGAGAACCGTGATGACCTCAAGCTCCGCGTCGTTCTTTTCGGCAAGGAGCCTGCCGGCCTCAATGAGGTTCTTTGAGCTTTCCTGCGGCGTTACGCAAACGAGAACGTTGTTTCCGTTCATGTCGCCACCTCCTGATTACAGTTATATAATAACCCGACTACCTAAAGACAACATTAAAACGTAAAAAGTTTTATTTTTCTTCTCTCCCCATATATCAGCTTCAGTGTACCATAATAAGTGCACGTCCGTCAATATGCTTTTCAAAAATTAAAGACCGCTTTGGAAAACCTCCGAAACGGTCATATTTTTACGCCTACGCGCTTCTTTTCGCGCTTTTTTTCTCCTTGATTTTCATGATGACGATATACAGAACCGCCGCCGCGGCAATTCCGACCGTGGCCGCCATCATGTCAAAAATCGTGTCAAACAGCGGGTACTGCCCAACGTTTCCGGCACCGTGGCCGAAAAGCCTGATGAACAAAAGCTTTTCGTCCATACCGTAGTTATATCCCTGATTGGTTGAGCCTGCAATAAAAAAGTCTGCGGTGAACTCAAACAGCTCCCAGATAACAATAATTGCGAAGGAAAGTCCTGTTCCGCCGATAAGGCCGAAAACGGGTTCAATCTTTTTCTTTGGGAAGAAGGTTTTCAAAAGCTCCGCTCCGAGGAAAACAACAAGAAAGCCCGAGATAAAGTGCTGCCACTTATCATATTCCGCAATGTATTCATACATACTGTATCCGTAGCAGAAGAACGAGCCGGAAATGACAAGAATATCAAAATAAGTCTGAGTTCTGGCCGTCAGCCTGCCGAGGAAAAAGCTGTGCGGAAAAATCATTGCAAAAACCGGAACCGCAACCGTTGCAAGAGTGTTGAGCGTGATTGCGAGAATCAGGCTCGGAGCAAGCTCCTCTTGTTTTCCGTGATATATCGTATAGATCATCAGAGCGGTCGATACCGCCCAAAAGATAAACTCAATCACACTGCCTTCGCTTTTGAGCCTTTTAAATTGAAAAGAAAAGTGGGCCTTGAGCCTTTGTGCTGCGGTCATCTTCTGCCCATTCCTGATTTCAGATGCAGAATGGCTGCTGTTTTTGAACGATGCTTCGGTTTTCATCTGTATACCGCCTGTCTTTCAAAATAGTTACTACGGAATTATAACCGAAAGCGAAAGCAATAGCAAGGATTGTAAAACAATTGTAACATTCATAACAGTTCAGCCGAAAGAAAACAGCACTTTTTTCAGCCGGGAAAGCAGCCCCGGTCTGAGACAAACGACCGTCCGCTTATATTTTCCGCAGCCCTCACAAAGCTCCGCTTCGCCGGAAAGAACGAGGTTTTTTTCTTTTATACTTGAGCAATTCATTTTGTTGAAGCAGTCAACGCAGAATTCAGCCACCTTGAATCACCTCCGAAAAGAAGATAGATGTAACACACTGTTACATAACCATTGTAACATTTTGTTACAATATAGTCAACGGTATTTTCGAAAGGAGGGGTTCTCTTTGAACGGCATGATAGGCCTGAAGAAAGCGCGAAAAAGCCGCGGTCTCAACCAACTCAAGGTCGCTATGGATTTGAACATCAGCCGCGAGGCCCTCTCCTATTACGAAAACGGAAAGCGCAGCCCCGACCTTGAAATGCTGCGAAGGCTTTCGGATTATTTTTCTCTTTCGATAGACTTCCTTGTCAACGGGAAAGAGTTCGGAGAGGAGACTAAGGAAAAAACAAAATAAAACAATGCTCCGCAGGACATTTGTTAATCCCCGGTCAAGGAACACGGCTTGCCTTTCTTTCGAAGGAAACAATGTCTTTAAAAACAGTTGACCTTGAAAGAAAAGATGTATATAATTAGAAGTGAATATGGCTTATAAAGCTATACTAAATTTTTTGGAGGTCAGATATGAAGTACCGGGAACTCATTGATAAGCTTACCCTTGAAGAAAAAGCGAGCCTTTGCTCCGGCAAGGATTTTTGGCACACAAAAGGCATTGAACGCCTTGACATTCCCTCAATAATGCTCACGGACGGCCCTCACGGTCTGAGAAAAAAAGACGAAAAGAACGGCGGCCCGAGCCTTGACAATTCCGTTCCGGCAACGTGCTTTCCGACTGCCGTAACGACCGCAAGCTCATGGGATCCCTCGCTGCTTTATGAAATGGGCGTTGCGTTGGGCGAAGAATGCCTTGCCGAACAGGTCAGCGTTCTGCTCGGCCCCGGCGTCAACATGAAGCGCTCTCCCCTTTGCGGAAGAAACTTTGAATATTTTTCCGAAGATCCGCTGCTTGCCGGCGAGGTTGCCGCAGGCCTCATAAACGGCATTCAGTCAAAGGGGATCGGAACCTCTCTCAAGCATTTTGCAACCAATAACCAGGAGATGCGCCGTATGTCCGTTGACAGCGTTGTTGACGAGCGCACACTGCGCGAAATATACCTCACCGCTTTTGAAATTGCGGTCAAAAAGGGCAAGCCCTGGACCGTTATGAATGCCTATAACAAGCTCAACGGCGAATACTGCTCAGACAGCTTCTTCCTTCAGACGCAGGTTCTGCGCGACGAATGGGGCTTTGACGGAATCGTCGTTACCGACTGGGGCGCAGCAAACGACCGCGTTCAGGGCATAATTGCCGGTAACGACCTTGAAATGCCCACCTCCGGCGGTTACAATGACAAAAAGATTGCCGACGCGGTTCGTCGCGGAAGGCTCTCTGTTGATGACCTTGACAAATGCGTTGACAGGCTCCTTGACCTTGCCTTCAAGTCTGAAAAAGCCCTCGGTGTTTATTCATATGACAAAAAAGCACACCATGAGCTTGCGCGCAAAATCGCCGCTCAGTCAATGGTACTGCTCAAAAACGAAGACAATATTCTTCCCCTCAAAAAGGGTCAGAAAATTGCCGTCATCGGTGAACTTGCCCGTTCACCGCGCTATCAGGGTGCAGGCTCTTCACAAATCAACCCGACCGAGCTTTCGGACGCATTCACCGAGCTTGTGAGCGCAGGTTATCAGCCCCTTTATTCACCGGGCTACAACAAAAAGAGCTCTGCAATCTCTCAGCTTCTCATCAATGACGCCTGCGCACTTGCAAAAAAGAGCGACGTCGTTCTGCTCTTCATCGGCCTGACCGATGAATACGAAGCGGAGGGCTATGACAGAACCACGCTTGAGCTTCCGGCAGCGCACAACCGCCTTGCAGAAGAAATCTGCAAGGTTAACAAGAACGTTGTTGTTGTTCTTTCCGGCGGTTCACCCGTCACAATGCCGTGGCTTTCAGACGTGAAGGGTCTTCTCAACGCGTATCTCGGCGGACAGGCGACCGGCGGCGCAGTCTGCGATATACTCACAGGAAAGCAGAATCCCTGCGGAAAGCTTGCGGAGACCTATCCACTCTCCCTTGCCGACACCCAGTGCATCAATTATTACCCCGGAACAGTCATGACGACCGAATACAGAGACAGCGTTTATATCGGATACAGATACTACGATTCGGCAAAAAGAAGCGTTCTGTTCCCGTTTGGCTTCGGCCTTTCATATACCACGTTTGAATATTCAGACCTTAAGCTTTCAAAGAAAAAAATTAAGGATACCGATGAGCTGACCGTATCCTTCAAGGTCAAGAACACCGGCAGCGCTGGCGGTGCCGAAATCTCGGAGCTTTATGTTTCAGACAGGGAAAGCACGATCTTTCGCCCCGTAAAGGAGCTTCGCGCATTTTCAAAGACCTTCCTTGAGCCGGGCGAAGAGAAAGAGGTCAAGCTTGTTCTTTCAAAGCGTGCTTTCGCTTATTACAACGTAAACATCAACGACTGGCACGTTGAAAGCGGTGAGTTTGATATTCTTGTCGGCACTTCAAGCCGCGACATCCGCCTTGAGGGCACGGTTACGGTTGAATCGACCGCAAAGGACGTTGCTGTTCCCGATTACAGGAAGGTTGCTCCGGAGTATTACACCGCAGACGTTCAGACGGTTTCCGATGAGGCGTTCACCGCTGTTCTCGGTCACGAAATTCCGCCGTGTGAGCGCGGAAACGAGCCGTTCACCCTTCTTGATTCGCTTGAGCGCACCAAGGGCTCAAAGTGGGGCGGAATCATCAACACCGTCATTGACAAGGCACTCAACGCAGTTTTCAAGGAGAGCAACTCAACGGTTGACATGGTCAAGGCTATGGCCCTCCAGATTCCGATCCGCAACTTTATCACGATGAGCAGCGGCGTTTTCACCGAGGATATGGCAGAGGGTCTGCTCATGGTTCTCAATGATGACGGCAGCACCGTCAAGGGCGTCGGAAAAATTCTTGCCGGTCTCGGCTCGGCAATCATGAAGCTTCCTGCGCTGCTCAAAATGGTATAATGCAAAAGCTGTTTTTGGTATAAGTCGGAAAGCCTTCACAAGTTAAACAGTGGACCGCTTGGTTTTCTAAGCGGTCCTTTTTGCGTTTGTTTGCGAATAAACGCAAGCCTCGGTTTTCATGGGCGTTCATCTCTGCACTGAGTAAAAATAAACACGTCTGATATCTAACATCTAAAATCTAAATTCACGGTGCCTCAAGCGACCTCCGTACGAAGTCAGATTTTAGATTTTGGATGTTGGATGTTAGATGGGTGTTTTTATGCAGTATAAACGGCAAGGTACACCGCAAGCAATCGCAAAAGGGGCTGTCGCATTTAGTGCAGACCAAAGAGCAAAACAAAAAGAAAAAGACTATATTTCACGAAGCTTATCAAAACC
>CAKSYX010000037.1 GCA_934525065.1 uncultured Eubacteriales bacterium | reverse complement strand
TCTATTATCTAAGGGATGTTGAGGTTTTGCAGATGGGTGTGTGCAAACGGCAACGTCCCACGGGCGGAACACAATCCGCCCGTACGAAGTTAGATTTTAGATGTTAGATTGCCGCTGTGCGGCAAATATCTATTATCTATTATTTATTATCCATTATCTATTATCTAAGGGATGTTGAGGTTTTGCAGATGGGTGTGTGCAAACGGCAACGTCCCACGGGCGGAACACAATCCACCCGTACGAAGTTAGATTTTAGATGTTAGATATTAGATTTTAGATGTGTTAATTTTTATGCAGTGCAGGGTGTTGGGTTGTTTGCTGTCCTTTGGGCTAACTATATCTAGTGTCTAGTGTCTAGAATCTAGCGTCTAGAATCTAGCATCTAGAATCGGGCGGTTACGAGCCCCGCCCGTACGAAGTTGGATGTCAGATCGTAATGTTCTTTCCGATGTAAACGGGATATGTTTCGGCGCCGGAAATTTCACGGTTCGGCTTGACAACAACGTTTTTGTCAAGAATTGCGCAGTTGATTCTTGAGCCGGAGCTTATATAGCTGTCCTGCATAATGACGGAGTTTTTGACAACCGCGTCCTCGGCGATATACACGCCGCGGAAAAGAATGCAGTTTTCAACCGTGCCTTTAATTACACAGCCATCGGCAATCAGTGAATTTGACGCCTTTGAGCAAACGCCGTAAATTGCCGGAACATCGTCTCTGACCTTGGTATAGATCGTTCTTCCGCTTTTGAAAAGCTCCTTGCGCTTTCCTGCAAGCAGGCTCATGCTGATGTCGTAATAGCTTTGAAGCGAGTCGATCATTTCAGCGAATTCTTCAATTTTGTAGCCGCGAATATCGAGACCGGAAACGTTCTTTCCGATTATATCGCGCTCAAAACGGGTGTGACCCATTGCGGCGGCACTGTTCATAATGCGTTCAAGCAGAACACGCTTCATGATTATGATGTTGAGCGAATAATTCTTCGCTTCGTCGCCCATTTCGCCGACAGAGGCGCGTGTGATTCTGCTGCCTTCAAGGTCAAAGGTCATGATGTTGGAAATTGCGGGCTTCACGCCGCGCTTATAGCCTATTGTGATATCCGCGCCGGAATCTATATGAGAGGAGATGAACTGCTCATAGTCAAGGTTGCAGACAACGTTGCAGTCGCAGAAGAGGACATACTCCTTTCCGCTTTGCGAAATATAGTTCATCATTCCGCGCAGAGCCTCAAAGCGGTGGCTGTATACGCCTCCGTTTTCGCCGAGGCTGAACGGCGGAAGGAGGGTCAATCCGTCGCGCTTTCTTGAAAGATCCCACGCTTTGCCCGAACCGAGGTGATCCATGAGCGACTGATAGTTGCTCTTTGTGCTGACGCCGACCTTTGTGATTCCGCAGTTGACCATTCCGGAAAGGACAAAGTCAATCAGGCGGTATCTTCCGGCAAAGGGAACTGAGCCCATTGTTCTGACACCGGTCAGCTCACTCAGATATTCGTCATAGACGTTAGAATAAATTATTCCGAGAACGTTTGAAGCGCGCATCACTTTGCCTCCTTTACATCTTTGTCAACCATTGCTTTTGCGGCAACGGCGGCACCCTTGCCGACCTTCACTTTTTCACCGACCACGGCAATGCCCCAATCGTCAAAGGCGTTGCTCATTGAAGCCGGATCGTTGCCGACATGGGCGTTTTCTTCAATCACTGCGTTTTCCGCAACGATTGAATATTCAACAACGGCACCGGACTTGATCACTGTTCCGGGCATCACTATCGAATAGCGAACCGTTGCGCCCTCTTCAACCGTAACGTTTGAAAAGAGAACGGAATAATCGACCTCTCCGGAAATTTCGCAGCCTTCGGCAATCATTGAATTTTCAACCGCGGCCTTTTCCGAAATAAAATGCGGCGGAGCGGCGGTGGTTTTTGAATAGATTTTCCAGCTGTTGTCCGAAAGGTCAAGGTCAACCTTCGGATTGAGCAGGTCAAGGTTAGCTTCCCAAAGGGAGTCTATTGTTCCGACGTCCTTCCAATAGCCGTCAAACTGATAGGCAAAAAGCCTTTCGCCCGCTGAGTGCATTGCGGGAATTACATCGTGGCCGAAGTCGTTTCCGGAATCGGGATTGTTTTCATCATCGATGAGATATTTGCGCAGAACGCTCCAGGTAAAAATATAAACACCCATGGAGGCCTTGTTGCTGCGCGGATTTTTCGGCTTTTCCTCAAACTCGCTGATCGAGCCGTCGTCGTTGACGAACATCAAACCGAACCTTGAAGCCTCTTCCCAAGGTACCTCAAGCATTGCGATGGTGCAGGCGGCGTTCTTTTCCTTGTGATAGGCAAGCATTTTTGCATAGTCCATTTTATAGATATGGTCGCCCGAAAGGACGGCAACATACTCGGGATTATAGCGGTCAATGAAGTTGATGTTCTGATAAATTGCGTTCGCCGTGCCCTTGTACCACTGAGTGCCCTTGATTTGCTGATAGGGCGAAAGAATGTGCACTCCGCCGTGCGCACGGTCAAGGTCCCATGCCGCGCCGTTGCCGATGTAATCGTTCAGCTCAAGCGGTTGATACTGGGTCAAAACGCCGACAGTTTCAATGCCGGAGTTTATGCAGTTTGAAAGAGGGAAATCAATTATACGGTACTTTCCGCCGTAAGGAACGGCAGGCTTTGCAATGTTCTTTGTGAGTATTCCGAGACGGCTTCCCTGTCCGCCGGCAAGAAGCATTGCAAGACATTCGGTTTTCTTTGCCATGAAACTCCTCCTTTTAGATGTTAGATATTAGATATTAGATGTTGGATGTGTTTATTTTTATGTTCTGCAAGACGTCAGGCTGTTTTAATTAAACCCAGGAATTGAGAAAACCTTTCTCCTTGCAGAAAAAATCCGCGTCTGAAAGTGGGCAGAAGCTTTTCTTTTTCGCTTTGCCGATTGCAGGGCACAACAGAGTGTGCGCTTATGAAAGCGGATTTTGTGTTCGGTGAGGGGGAAGAGCAGAACTGTTGTTGTAGGCGCGATGGAGACGATAATCGAGTTTCGTAGAAACTCCGATTTCGGCGACCTCTCGCGCCGTATGAAAAGCGCATTTTTGATTACTTTTGTTTCAATCGACAAAAGTAATCCCCGCGCGGGGAGCGCAGCAAAGATAGATGTTAGATATTAGATTTTAGATGTTAGATGTGTTTATTTTTATGCGGTGCAAGCGGCAAGGTTTCATGGGCGGGTCATGCCCCGCCCGTACGAAGCTGAGGTTTGTTTTTATGTTGTGCAGGACGTTAGGGTGTTTGCTGTCTTTTAAGTTGATTGTATCCAGTATCCAGTGTCTAGTGTCTAGCATCTAGCATCTAAATACGGTGGTCGCTTGAGGCCCCCATGACCTTACCATTTGCAGTTCATTTATTTGTTCTGCAAACGGTGAGGTTTCCCGGGCGGATTGTGTTCCGCCCGATTCCGGACACTGGATTAAAAATATCTATTATCTGAGGAACGTTGTTTTTTAGTCTCTTTTGTTCCTTTTGGCTTTTCCGGCTTCGGTTTTCTCACAAGATAAATGCAGGAAAGCGGCGGAAGATTCAGCGTAATGCTGTTCTTAAAGCCGTGCATGGGCTTTTTCTTTGAGGAAACTTTTGTCTTTGTTCCTCTTCCTCCTCCGGAAAACTTTGTGTCATCGGAATTGAGAATGACTTCGTATATTCCTTCCTTTTCAACGCCGAAGGAATACTTATCCCTTTCAACGCTCGTGAGGTTGCAGACGCAGACGAGAGCGCCGCCGTCCTTGTCCTTTCGGGTGAAGGCAATGACGGAATTGTCGCAGTCATCGCTGACGCACCATGAAAAGCCTTCCCAGCCGTAGTCGATCTGCCACAGCTGAGGATATTTTTTATAGACCGAGTTGAGCCTTTTGACGTAATTTTTGAGGGCGCGGTGCTTTTCATAATCAAGCAAAAGCCAGTCAAGCTCTTCGTCAAAGCGCCATTCGATGAACTGGCCGAACTCCTGACCCATGAAGCAGAGCTTTTTGCCCGGGTGCGCAATCATATAGCCGAAAAAGGCTCTGAGGGTATCGAACTTTTCTTCATAGGTTCCGCTCATTTTTCCGATGAGCGAGCATTTTCCGTGAACGACCTCATCGTGTGAAACAGGCAGAATAAAGTTTTCCGAAAAGGCATAGAAGAACGAGAAGGTCAAAAGGTTATGGTTATACTTTCTTGAAAGACCGTCAAGCGAAAAATACTTCAGCGTGTCGTTCATCCAGCCCATGTTCCATTTGAAGTTGAAGCCGAGTCCGCCGGCATCGACCGGCTTTGAAACAAGCGGCCATGCGGTGCTTTCTTCGGCAACCATGAGGGCGTGCGGATACTCGCGGAAAACAGTCATATTTAGCGTTTTCAAAAATTCGATTGCTTCAAGGTTTTCGTTTCCGCCGAATTTGTTCGGGAGCCATTCTCCGTTTTCGCGGCCATAGTCGAGATAAAGCATTGAAGAAACGGCGTCAACGCGCAGCCCGTCAATGTGATATTTTTCAAACCAGAAAGCGGCGGAGCTGACGAGAAATGAAACAACCTCACCTTTTCCGTAGTCAAAAACCTTTGTGCCCCAGTCCTTGTGCTCGCCCTTTCTCGGGTCGGCGTATTCATAGCAGGGAGTTCCGTCAAAAAGTGAAAGGCCGTGCAGATCCTTCGGAAAATGCGCCGGTACCCAGTCTAAAATGACAGCGATGCCGTTTTTGTGGCATTCGTCAATGAACGCCATAAGCTCGTGCGGCGTTCCGTAGCGCGAAGTTGCGGCAAAATAGCCCGTGACCTGATATCCCCAGGAGCCGTCAAACGGATACTCCGAAAGCGGCATGAGCTCAATGTGGGTATAGCCCATATCCTTAACATAAGGCACAAGCTCGCGTGCAAGGTCAAGGTAAGAAAACGGACTGCCGTCCTTATATCTTCTCCATGAACCGGCGTGAACCTCATAAATATTCATCGGGCTTTCATAAGGATTCACATCACTGCGTTTTTTGAGCCACTCTTCGTCGCCCCAGTCATAGCCGGAAAGCTCAAAGAATTTTGAAGCATCGCCGGGTCTTGTTTCGCTGTGGAAGGCGTATGGGTCGCTCTTTGCGGCCGTGGTTTTTCCGTCCGGGTAGCAGACAAGGTATTTATAGGAATCGAACTGATTTATTCCGGCAATGACCGTCTCCCATGTCTGACCGTCCTCAAGGCGGTACATCGGGTCATGAGAGCCGTCCCACAAGTTGAAATCGCCTATTACGCTGACCGAAGAGGCATTCGGTGCCCAAACGCGAAAGACAACGCCGTCTTTCCCCGGCAGCCTATGGGAGCCGAGGTAATCATATGCGCGGCAGCTTTTTCCGCTGTGGAAGAAATAGAGAGCCGCTTCATCACCTTTTTTGTTTATTCCGGACATTCGGGCACCTTCTTTTTTTATAGTTATCCTATTGTGTTTATCATACCATTTGCAAAAGCAAAAGACAAGAGTTTTTTGTTATTTTGTTAGAAGAGTTACAAAGAAAAATTTTTAAATTTGTACAGTTTGACGTAAAATATTCAAACATTGCTTGGTTTACTGTTTAAAGTGGCAAGTTAGATGTTGGATTTTAGATGTTAGATGTTAGATGTGGTTTATTTTTAGACGGTGCGAACAATTGGGTTTTCCGGACGGGTCATGCCCCGCCCCTACGATTTAATGCGCACCAAGAACAATTTTGTAGGGGCAATTCACGAATCGCCCGTGAAAAACTTGCCGTTTGTGCAACATAAAAATAATTCTCGGCATTGTAGGGGGGTCGCTTGAGGCCCCCGTATCTAGATGCTAGATGCTAGACACTAGATACTAGATATAATCAGCTTAAAGGGCAGCAAACACCCTAACGTCCTGCACAACATAAAAACAAACACATCTAAAATCTAATATCTAAAATCTAGCATCTAGACAGGGGTCCTCAGGCGACCCCCGTACGAAGCTGAGGTCTGTTTTTATGTTGTGCAAACGGAAATAAAAATTAAAAAACATTATTTTTTCAAAAATTTGCAAAAAAGTCGCGTTTTTTCTGCGACTTTTTTCGTTTTTAAGGGTATATATGAGAGGTTTTTTTTTAGCTGAGGAGAGCTGAGGGTAGATTTCTGCGCCAATGAAAAAGATATTGCTGCGCAACACCCCTGTAACCGTCGGCACACTTCGGAAGCTCACCGTCATAAAGCTCGTCAAGAATTCTTCTGACCCAAATGTCAATCGGAAAAGCGTCAAGTCTGCCGAAGCCGTAAAGCAGCGTGCATTCGGAAACCTTTTTTCCGACTCCCTTGATTTTCATCAGCTCATTTCTTGCGTCCTCAAGCGGAAGTGCTCTGATTTTTTCAAGGCTGACCTCGCCGCCGGAAAGCTTTTTGGCAGCGTCAAGAATATATTTTGCGCGGAAACCTGCCCTGAGCGCAGCAAGGTCGTTTTCACTCAAGGAAGCGAGCACTTCATATGACGGGAAAGTATAGTCGCCGTTTCCGAGCGGTTCTCCGAAGGAAGCGCAAAGGCGCTCAATAATTTTACTTATTCGCGGAATGTTATTGTTTTGAGAAATGATAAAAGAACAGAGCGCTTCCCATTCGTCCTGCTTTAAAATTCGTATTCCGTAATACTTTTTGCAGGCAAGCCTTATATATTTATCATCAAAGGAGGTGAGAATTTTGCTGTAATTGCGCGAAAGATCAAAATACGGCGCAAAAATTTTTTCAAATGCTTCAAGGTCGGTATTTTTAAATATAACTTCATTCTCCGTTTGAATAATATCTGCCGTTGTTTTGCCGATAACGCCGTGAATTACGCCGCCTTTTTCCGTCCAGCGAAAGGCCTGTCCGCAAAAAACGCTCAGCCTAACATCAAAACATTCGGGTGAAGAAAGAATTACATCGCCGTTTTTTTCTTTGACCGTCATTTTAAAACCTCCGTCTTTTTGCTTATATTTGAAAAAAATTCAAAAATCGCGCAAAATAGCTCATTTAACGTTTAACAGGCATATTTATAAAACTATACGCATAGCAGGGTAAAACGCGCTTAACCTACTTTTTTCGCTTTAACTATTGCATTACGTTTTTCCATGTGCTACAATTGTAGGTAGGTGTATATGCCTATTTTATCTATTTGTGGCTTCTCTTAGCTTTATATCTTTCAGTTATTATATATTATATATCACGACGCCATTGCGTCAAGCAAAAAAACCGCTCAATTAAAATAAATTATACTAAAAAAACAGGAGGATAACAATGGATTCCTTTGCCGATGTATGGGCGCTGATTAAAGAGGATCTTAAAAATCAATCAACCGAAGTCGTTTATAAGATTTGGCTTGAGCCGCTTGAATTTATTGAATTCAAGGAGGATACCCTCGTTCTCGGAATCAGCGAATTTAAAAAACAGATCATCGTTTCAAAATTTAAGGGCGTCATTGAGCAAACATGTGAAAAGGTTCTCGGCTTTAAGGTCAATGTCTGCTACCGTTCACCCGCGGAGGAACAGCAGGAAACGGAAAAAAACGAAGCCTCTTCAAAAAGCAGCCGCGCCGGCGCCGATTATGATTACACGTTTGATAATTTCATCATAGGTCCGTCAAACCGCTTTGCCCACGCGGCAGCACTCAACGTTGCCCATTCACCGGGAAAAGCTTATAACCCGCTTTTCATCTACGGCCACAGCGGACTTGGAAAAACCCATTTGCTTTGCGCAATCATGAACTATGTCAAAGAGCAGAATCCGAACGCGAACATAATCTACACAAGCGGCGAGCATTTCACAAACGAACTGGTTTACTATATCGGAAATCACAATACTCATGCCTTTCATGAAAAATACCGCAGTGCAGACCTTCTTCTGGTTGACGATATTCAGTTTATCTCTAAAAAAGAGGCGACTCAGGAGGAATTTTTCCATACCTTCAACGCTCTCATTGACGCCGGAAAGCAGATTGTTCTTTCCTCAGACCGTCCGCCGAAGGAAATGATGACCCTTGAGGAAAGAGTTCGCTCGCGTTTTGAATCCGGCCTCATTGCAGACATTCAGCCGCCGAACCTTGAAACAAGAATGGCTATCATTAAATGCAAGAGCGATGACCTTGACATTGAGCTTTCGGACGAGGTTATTACATACCTTGCCGAAAATATCAAGAAAAATATCCGCCAGCTTGAAGGCGCGGTCAAAAAAATCAAGGCCTATCAGGACGTTGAAGGAACAAAGCCGAATATTGCAAACGCAAAACGCGCAATCAGCGACATTATAAACGACAATCAGCCGCTTCCGGTTACGGTTGAAAACATTATCGGTGAGGTTGCAAGAACGTTCAACGTCACTGCCGCCGACATCCGCTCTGACAAGCGAAACGCAAATATCTCCCTTGCAAGGCAGGTTGCAATCTATATTGTTCATGAAGTCACGTCTCTTTCGCTCAAGGCAATCGGAGAAGAATTCGGCAACAAGCATCATTCAACCGTTATTTATTCTCTCAAGGAAATGGAAGAAAAGCTCAGAGACAACGTTCAGCTCAAAGCCACGGTTGATGATATCATCAAAAACGTCAACGAAAATTAAAAGAATTTTTAACCTTTTTTTTAACATTCAACACACATCTTTCAACATTTTCAATATTTCTTTTTGTGAACTGTTAAAAGTACTGTTTTTTTAACAGCACCTTCAACGGAAAAAAAAGGACGAAAAGGCTTTATTTTCAAGAAACTCTTCCGTTTTTAACGTTTTTCACACCGCCTACTACTACTACTATTTATTTATATCTTACATTTCTTGCTTTTCGCCTGCAATTTTGATAATTGCAGGCAGAGTGAGAAAAGGCAGTAATTTTTAACAACTCACCGTCATGCCTTGTCCGGCTGTAACAGGGGATGATGTAAGCTTTATTATTTTTGCAGCCGGAAAGGCTATGGTAACAGTGCCGAGCACTGTTACGCTTCGCCGATTATATGTCCCTCAAAATTTGCCTGCGGCACAATTTTGAGATGGACGAATTACCATCACGCCTTGTCCGGCTGTAACAGGGATTAACGTGACATAAACATTTTGCAGCCGGAAAGGCTATGGTAATATGAAATTTATCTGCGACAGTGCCGCTTTTTCAAAGGCCTGCATGAATGTTCAAAGAACAGTTTCAAGCAAATCAACAATACCGTCGATCGAAGGTATTCTCATTGAAGCACTTTCGGATTCCTTAAAGCTCACCGGATATGACCTTGAAGTCGGCTCACAGACCTTTATTCCGGCCGAGGTTCAGGAAAACGGCAGCGTCATTCTCAATGCGCGCAATCTCTGCGACATTCTCAGAATGGTTCCGGACGATACCGTTTCAATCGAAAGCGATGAAAGGAACATCTGCAAAATCATCAGCGGAGATGTTCAGTATTCGATTATCGGAACTTCAGCCGATGAATATCCGGACGTTCCGGAGGTTTCCGGCGGCTTTCCGGTCGTTATCAATCAGGCTCTTCTTAAGGACATGATAAGAAAAACGATTTTCTCCGTTTCAACGAGCGAAAGGAATCCGGTTCACTGCGGTGTTCGTTTTGAAATCGGCGAAGGCAAAATCGTTCTTGTTGCCGTTGACGGAGCAAGACTTGCCGTCAGACGGGAAGATATTGATTACACCGGAGAGGACGTTGCCTTTGTTGTTCCGGCAAAAACGCTCGGCGAAGTTATGAAGCTTTCGGATAATGATGAAGGTTTTTGTTCAATAAGCGTCGGCAGAAGGCATATCTGCTTTGAAATCGGTGAATACAGGATTATTTCGCGCCTGCTTGAAGGCAACTTCATTGATTACAAGGCTGCAATTCCGATTTCCGCAACTACAAAAATTACCGCGCCGACAAGAAGAGTCATCGAATGCGTTGAAAGAACGGCGCTTATTATTACCGACCGTTCAAGTCCGGTACGCTGTACGATTGAAAACGGCGTGATGAAGTTTTCCTCTGTCACCTCAATAGGAACGGCGAACGACAAAATGCCGGCCGAAATTGAAGGCAAGGACCTTGAAATCGGCTTCAACAGCAAGTTTGTTCTTGACGCGCTCAAAGCAACGGAGAGCGATGAGGTCAGAATTGAGCTTAATTCTCCGAGTCAGCCGATCCTCTTTTTGCCTATTGAGGGAGATAATTTTCTTTTCCTTGTTCTTCCGGTCAGAATTTAGACGCTAGACACTAGATGCGTTTTGTTTTTACGCTGTGCAGGATGTTAGGTTGTTTGCTGCCCTTTAAGCTGATTATATCTAGTATCTAGTGTCTAGCATCTAGCATCTAGATACGGGGGGCGCAGCTGATAAAGCAGAAATTAAAAATGAAAGGGAGAACTCTATTATTTGTGTGGTTCAAGAAACAACGTTTCCGGGGGCCTCAGGCGACCCCCGTACGAAGCTGAGGTTTGTTTTTATGCGCTACAAGATGTTAGGTTGTTTGCTGCCCTTTAAGCTGATTATATCTAGTATCTAGTGTCTAGCATCTAGCATCTAGATACGGGTGGTCGCTTGAAACCCCGTGAACGTTCCTTCCTGCACAACATAAAAACAAACCCTATCCAACATCCAAAATCTAACATCTAAAATCTAAATTTAAGGAAAATATATATGAAAATCAAAGTACGCATTGCAGAAAAAAAACATGAAAAGCTTCCTATTGTAACGGACTTCATTCGCCTTGATTCCGCGCTGAAGCTTGCCAATGCCGTTTCAAGCGGCGGTGAAGCAAAAACCGTTGTTCTCGATTCACTTGTCAAGGTCAACGGTGAAACTTGCCTTCAAAGAGGAAAAAAGCTCAGAGAAGGGGACAGCTTTGAATTTTCCGGCGTCATCTATGAGGTTGCAAAATGAATGTTCGAAGCCTTGAGTGTGTCTCTTTCAGAAATCTCAAAGAAGTTTCAATTGAGCCCTGCGATGGAGTGAACGTCATTTTCGGAGATAATGCCCAGGGAAAAACCAATATTCTTGAGGGTATCTGGCTTTTTACCGGCTGCCGCTCCTTTCGCGGTTCGGCTGAAAGCGAAATGATCAACTTCAACGCAAAAAAGGCAAAGCTTTCGCTCTCTTTTTTCGGAAGCGGACGCGAACAGGACGCCGCGCTTGAAATTGAAAAGGGGCGCGCATTTTCTCTCAACGGAATCAAGCTCAAATCATCTTCAAAAATAATCGGCGAATTTCTTTCGGTCGTTTTTTCTCCGGTACACCTGACGCTCGTCAAGGGCGGACCTGCCGAAAGGCGAAAATTTCTTGACACGGCAATAAGTCAGCTCAAGCCGAAGTACGCCGTGACACTTGCAAGCTACGGCAAGGCTCTTTCAGAACGCAACATTCTTTTAAAGGACTGCTTTATGCACAGCGAGCTTTCAGACCTGCTTGATGTTTGGGAGGAAAGGGTTGCTTTTTACGGCAGCGAAATAATCAGACAGCGAATAGGCTATGTCAATGCGCTCTCTCGTTTCTGCGAGGATATCTACGGCGGAATCTCTTCAAAAAAAGAAAAGCTTTCCGTTTCATACCGCGAAAATTGTCCGGCCTTCGGAAAGGACAGGCAGGAAATTTATGAAAACCTGAAAAATCTTCTCTTTGCTTCAAGAAAAACCGACCTGCCGACAGGCTTTACCTCAGTCGGCCCTCACAGGGACGACCTTACAATAAACATTGACGCTGTTGCGGCAAGAGCCTTCGGTTCTCAGGGACAGCAGCGTTCTGCCGCACTTTCGCTCAAGCTTTCAGAGGCGGCTGTTATCCGCGATTTCACCGGAGAACAGCCGGTAGCCTTGCTTGACGACGTGATGAGCGAGCTTGACCTTTCGCGGCAGAATTATATTCTCAACCACATCAAAAACTGGCAGGTGTTCATCACCTGCTGTGACCCGCATTCGGTCAGAAATCTGAAATACGGCAAGGCGTTTGAAATTAAAAACGGCAGCGTCCTTTAAAGGAGAAATTGCTTTGTATATCCACATCGGACAAAACAGCGTTGTTACCGACAAGGAGATCATCGGTATCTTTGACCTTGAAAGCACGACTGTTTCAAAAATTACCCGCGACTATCTGAAAATTAACGAAAAGAAAAAGAACGTCTATTACGTCTCGGCGGAAATGCCGCGCTCGTTCGTTGTTTGCGAGGGCAGGCGAATTTTTGTTTCGCACCTATCGTCGGGAACGGTTGCAAGAAGGATGTTAGATGTTAGATATTAGATGTTAGATATTAGATTTTAGATGTTAGATGTGTTTGTTTTTATGCGGTGCAAATAATAAGGTCATGGGGGCCTCAAGCGACCCCCATACGATGCCGAGGTTGATTTTTATATTGAAAAATAAATTAGACTGCACCGTATAAAAAAACAAACTCATCCAACATCCAAAATCTAAATTCGTACGGGCGGGGCTCGTAACCGCCCGGGAAACGTTTTTGTTTGAACCACGCAAATATCCGTTATCTAAGAAGCATTGCCGTTTGCACACACCCATTTGAAATTAGATAATAGATAATAAATAATAGATAATAGATATTAGATATTTTTACAAAGGAGTAATTCGCGCCATGAATAAAAACGAAAACAAAAACGAAGAGCTTCTCGAAGAAAACCTTGAAGAACAGCAGGAAAACCAAAACGATGAGTTTGAAATTGAACGCGAGGAGCTTCCGGAAGACCTTGACCTGATGGATACCGTTGTTACCGAAGAATACAACGCAGACGCAATTCAGGTTCTTGAAGGGCTTGAGGCGGTCAGAAAACGCCCCGGTATGTACATCGGTTCAACAGGCCCGAGAGGTCTGCACCACCTTGTTTATGAAATCGTTGACAACTCTATTGACGAAGCTCTCGCAGGCTTCTGCACCCACATTGAGGTTGAAATTCTTCCCGGCGATGTCATCACCGTCCGCGACAACGGCCGCGGTATACCTGTCGGAATCAACGAACAGCAGGGACTTCCCGCCGTTACGGTCGTTCTCACGGTTCTGCACGCAGGCGGAAAGTTCGGCGGCAGCGGCTACAAGGTCTCCGGCGGTCTGCACGGCGTCGGCTCCTCTGTTGTTAATGCGCTTTCACAGTGGTTTGAGGTTGAGGTTTCTCAAAACGGCCACGTTTATAAGCAGCGCTTCACAAGAGGCCACATTGCCTCCGACCTTGACATAATCGGCGACACAACCGAAACCGGAACCTTCATCAAATTCAAGCCGGACGCCGAAATTTTTAAAGAAACCACCGTCTATGACTACGAAACGCTCCAGCGTCACTTGCGCGAGAGTGCTTTCCTCAACGCCGGCCTTGCAATTACACTCACGGACAGCCGCGACCCGGACAATATCGTTACCGACCACTTCTGCTACGAGGGCGGAATCGGTTCGTTTGTTGAATACATCAATGAAAGCCGCGGCCTTACTCCGGTACACGAAAAGCCGATTCATTTTTCCGCCGTGGCGGCTGACCGCAGTGCCGAAATTGCAATGATGTATAACGACGGCTACAACGAAACCATTCTCTCTTACGCAAACAACGTTCACACCGTTGACGGCGGTACCCACGAGACAGGCTTCAAGACCGCACTCACAAAGGTATTCAACGAATACGGCAAAAAGTATAATATCCTCAAGGATTCGGACAAAAAGCTTTCCGGCGAGGATTGCCGCGAGGGTCTTGTTGCCGTAATCAGCGTTAAGCTGACCGACGCTCAGTTTGAAGGCCAGACCAAGGGCAAGCTCGGCAACACCGACATCACAAAGCTTGTTGCTTCAACCGTTTACACAAAGCTGACCGATTATTTTGAAGAGAATCCGCAGGTTGCAAAGATGATTTTTTCAAAGGCACTCGACGCTTCAAGGGCAAGAGAGGCCGCAAGAAAAGCGCGTGAAGCCGCAAGAAGAAAATCTCCGCTTGAAAGCAATTCACTGCCCGGAAAGCTTTCCGACTGCACCGAAAAGGACCCGGCGGTCACCGAGCTTTTCATCGTTGAGGGTGATTCCGCAGGCGGCTCGGCAAAGGAAGGCAGAGACAGGCGTATTCAGGCCATTTTGCCCCTTTGGGGAAAAATGCTCAACGTTGAAAAGAGCAGACTTGACAAGGTTATCGGCAACGACAAGCTCAGCCCTGTTGTAATGGCGCTCGGCGCGGGAATTGCTGACGATTTCAACGAAGAAAAGCTGCGTTACCATAAAATCGTTATCATGGCCGATGCCGATGTTGACGGTGCGCACATCAGAACGCTGCTTTTGACCTTTTTCTTCCGTTACATGAGGCCGCTCATTGACAACGGCTATGTCTATATTGCTCAGCCGCCGCTTTATAAGCTTTCAAAAGGGCAGAAGCACGCCTACGCCTATTCCGACGAGGAAAGGGACAGGCTCATGGCTGAAATGCCCGGCGCGGCGATTCAGCGATACAAAGGTCTCGGTGAAATGGACGCCGAGCAGCTTTGGGAAACCACAATGGACCCGGAAAGAAGAATCATGCTCAGAGTTAACCTTGAGGATGCGATGCAGGCGGACGAGACCTTTTCAATTCTTATGGGTGACAAGGTTGAACCCAGACGCGACTTCATTGAAAAGAACGCAAAATACGTTCAGAATCTTGATATATAAAGGGGTGACAGTGATATGGAAAGAAATAACGACGACCTCAGATTTGAAAATCAGACGATAATCGACGTTGACCTTAACGGAGAAATGAGAAAATCCTTCCTCGATTACTCCATGTCCGTCATCACGTCAAGAGCACTGCCTGACGTCCGCGACGGACTCAAGCCGGTTCACAGGCGCATACTTTACACAATGCACGAAAACTCGCTCTATCCGGACAAGGCCTACCGCAAGTGCGCAGACACAGTCGGTTCGGTTCTCGGCCGCTACCATCCGCACGGCGACGCGTCGGTTTACGACGCAATGGTTCGTCTTGCTCAAAAATTCTCAACCAGATATATTCTTGTTGACGGCCACGGAAACTTCGGTTCCGTTGACGGCGACCCCCCGGCGGCCTACCGTTACACCGAGTCGAGAATGAGCAAAATTTCAATGGAAATGCTCACCGATATCGACAAGGAGACCGTTGATTTTATCCCGAACTATGACGACCGTCTCAAGGAGCCGACGGTTCTTCCCTCACGTTTTCCGAATCTGCTCGTCAACGGCTCAACCGGTATCGCAGTCGGTATGGCGACAAATATTCCGCCGCACAACCTCGGTGAGGTCATTGACGGAATGTGCTGCCTCATTGACAATCCGGACGCTTCTCTTGAGGAAATTATGGAGCACATCAAGGGACCGGACTTTCCGACCGCGGGTATTGTCATGGGCAAATCCGGAATCCGCGCCGCTTATGCCACCGGCAGGGGAAAAATCACCGTCAGGGCAAGAACGGAAATTGTTGAAAACAAAAACGGCAGGTTTTCAATCGTTGTTTCAGAGCTTCCCTATCAGGTCAACAAACGCCGCCTTATTGAGGCAATGGCCGACCTTGTCAAGGACAAGCGCATTGAAGGCATTTCGGACATCAACGACTACTCCAACCGCCAGGGTATGCACCTTGTTATTGACCTCAAGCGTGAGGCCAATCCGCAGGTTGTTCTCAACACGCTGTTTTCAATGACTCAGCTTCAAATCACCTACGGAATCATCATGCTTGCTCTCGTTGACGGTGTGCCGAGAATACTCAACCTCAAGCAGATTCTTGAGCATTATATAAAATTCCAGGAAGAGGTTATTGAAAGGCGCACACGCTTTGACCTTAGAAAGGCCAAAGAGCGCGAGCATATTCTTGAAGGCCTCAAAACTGCTCTTGATTTCATTGACGAAATTATCGCCATACTCAGAAAAGCCAAGGATCAGAATGAAGGCAAGGCCGCTCTCATGGAACGCTTTGACCTTGACGACATTCAGGCGGACGCAATCGTCAAAATGCGTCTCGGCCAGCTCACCGGTCTTGAAAGAATCAAGATTGAAAACGAGTTGAAAGAGCTTTGCGAAAAAATTGCAAGGTTTGAGGATATTCTTTCTCATGAGTCAAAGGTTCTTGCAATCGTCAAGGACGAGGCTCTTGAACTCAAGCGCCGCTATGCCGACGACAGGCTCACGGAAATTGCCGCCGTCTCCGGCGAGGTTGACATTGAGGACCTCATTCCGCAGGAGCAGTGCGTATTCACTCTCACCACCTTCGGCTACATCAAGCGTATTCCGGCTTCGGTCTATACCGTTCAAAAAAAGGGCGGAAAGGGAATCAAGGGAATGAGCCGCCGTGAGGAGGACGTTGCTCAAACGATGTTCACCTGCTCAAGTCACGACTATATTATGTTCTTCACAACCAAGGGCAGAGCTTACCGCCTTAAGGGATATGAAATTCCGGAGGGCAGCAGGCAGAGCAAAGGCATGAACATTGTCAACCTGCTTCCGGTTGAAGCGGACGAAAAAATCAGCGCAATGATTCGCGTACCCGATTTCGGCACGGAAAGCAAGTATCTTTGCATGGTCACAAGAGAGGGCATCATCAAGCGTACCGAGCTTGACGCCTATAAAAATATTCGCAAGAGCGGTATAATCGCAATCAATCTTGACGAAGGAGACGAGCTTGCATGGGTACGTCTCACTGACGGCAGCGATGACATTCTTGTTGCAACAAGGAACGGCTTTGCAATCCGCTTCAATGAAAACGATGCAAGAGCAATCGGCAGAACAGCAAGGGGTGTGCGCGCAATTGACCTTCGCGACGGCGATGAGGTTGTCGGAATGTGCTCAATTTCCAAGGACGAGACTGAGGACGCAAGAATCCTCACCGTCAGCGAAAGCGGAATCGGAAGAAGGAGCGACATTTCGGAATATCACATTCAGTCGCGCGCAGGAAAGGGCTCAATCAACTATAAGAGCGAAAAATACGGTCTTGTTGCCGCAGTTTGCCTTGTTCATGACGGCGATGATCTTATTCTCATTTCATCGGACGGAATCGTAATCAGAATTGATTCCGAAAGCGTCAACATCTCTTCAAGAACCTCACGCGGCGTCAACGTTATGAGAACGGGCGAGGGAGAAAAGGTCGTTTCCGTAACACCCGTTAAGCGCGAAGAGGGCGAAGAGCCGAAAAACGACGGCGGAAGCTCTGACGAAGCCGAAGTTTCAACAGATGAAAGCGAAAATGTTGAAAACTTAGAGGAATGACCCGGTAGATTAAGATATCTAATATCTTTAGACGTTGGATGTTAGATGTTAGATTTTAGATTGCCGCTGTGCGGCAAATATCTATTATCTGAGAAGCATTGCGGTTTTGTGGATGGGTGTGTGCAAGCGGCAGCGTTCATGGGGGCCTCAAGCGACCCCCGTACGAAATTAGATTTTAGATGTTAGATTCTAGACATTAGATATATTCAACTTAAAGGACTGCGAACAATCTAACGTCCTGCACCGCATAAAAATAAATCCATCTAATATCTAATATCTAACGTCTATCATCTAGATTCGTAGGGGCGGGGCATGTGTCAAGAGTAACATAGTTTACAGGTAGTGCAAGCACATGGTTTACACATTTACAACCTGCGAAT
>CAKSYX010000036.1 GCA_934525065.1 uncultured Eubacteriales bacterium | reverse complement strand
TGAGTAATGCTGACGCATTGCGAAGCTTTTTAACGCAGCATCGGCGAAAATTTGCCTTAAAAAACCATATTGAGCCGGACTATCTTCAGCCATGAAAACTCTTTCTGCATCTAAATGCGACAGCCCCTTTTTTATTGCTCTTTTGGCTTTGTTACATCATAGCACAATTTTGAACATAATTCCGTCTGAGGTTCTTTCTGCTTTAATCGTTCCGCCGTGTGCCTCGGCCGTTGCTTTTGCAATTGAAAGGCCGATTCCCGTTCCGCCCGTTGATTTTGAACGTGAGCTGTCGGGTCGATAGAAGCGCTCAAAGAGCCGTGACAGATCCGGAATCTCTTCGGTGCTGCAGGTGTTGCCGATTTCAATGACGCTCTTTTTTCCGTTGCCGTAGGCATTGAGGAAAATTCTGCCGTTTTCGGCAGTGTATTTCAAGGCGTTGTCAAGCAGAATGGAGATCATCTGCTGAACCGCCGCGCAGTCTCCTGTCACGGTCAGGTCGTTTTCAATGCTTCTGTCGTATCGGAAGCCCTTTGCCGCCGCAAGCGTTTCAAACGGTTCCGAAATTTCCCAGACCGCGTCACTGAGCGAAAACTCACTCTTTTCGGGAAAGGGGTTCTCTTCGTCAAGGCGCGAAAGAGTGACAAGGTTTGAAATCAGCTTTGAAAGGCGGCCGGACTGGAATTTGATGTTCTGAACCCATTCATCGTCCGCATACTCCATTTCGAGGACATCGGCACTGGTTGAAATTGCGGTCAAAGGCGTTTTCAGCTCATGACCTGCGTTGGTGATAAACTGCTTTTGAGTTTCAAGGTTCCTGACATAGGGCGCAATTGCACGCTTTGAAAAGAAGATAACAAGAAGAAAAACGATGAGCAGGCAGGACAACGCGATAACCAAGGTCAGAATAAGCAAAGAGCGCACGGACTGAAGCTCTTTTTCGGAGTTAAGGAAAAGAACCGTTGTTTCGCTGTCGGTTTCCTTGACGAGGAAGCGATAGCTGTTGTAATATCCGCCGGTTTTCTTTCCGTTCAGAACACGTGTGGCATAGCTTTGCGCCTCTTCCTCTGAAATTGAAACAACGTGGTCTTTGTCAACGCGCGTCACGTTTCCGCTTGAATCATAGTGAACCGAAAAGAAGCGCAGCATATACTGAACCTCTTTTGAAAACCTTCCGCCGCCTTCAATCGGCGGAGCGTTCGGCTCGGGCGGAAAAGTTTTTCCCTCGCCGCTGACCTGAGAGAGGTGAAGGAGAGAGGAATCCTGCTGAGCTGTGATATCGTGATAATTCCAAAGGTTCACCGCGCAAAGCAAGGCAAGAATAACTGAGGCGAACGCCGTCATTGCCGCGCCGATGAAGCGCCAGCGCATTTTTTTCAGCATTTATATCTCCTCCAAAGTGTAGCCTGCACCGCGTATTGTTTTGATTGAAACGTTTGAAGAAAGCTGTTTGAGTTTTCTTCTGAGAAAGCCTATATACGTCCAGACAACGTCGATTTCCGCTTCTGAGTCAAAGCCCCAGATTTTTTCCATCAGGCAGTCGGTTGAAAAGACGTGACCGGGGTTGCGCATAAAAAGCTCCATGAGCTGAAACTCCTTGTTGTTGAGCCTGAGCACTTCACCTTCTGCGCTCAGTGTGTAGCGTCCGCAGTCGAGACGGGTGTTGCCGAGCGAAAGCACCGTTGGCGCAAAGGCACTGCTGCGCCTTGAAAGCGCCCTGACTCTTGCAAGAAATTCGCTTGAGGCGAACGGCTTGGGAAGGTAATCGTCAGCTCCGGCGTCAAGCCCTGCAACGCGGTCTTCAATTTCGCCCTTCGCCGTCAAAAACAGGGTGGGTGTCATGATTCCTTCTTTTCTCATATTTTTCAGCACTTCAATTCCGTCCATGCCCGGCATCATGATGTCAAGAACAACGGCGTCATACTGTGTTGCTCTTGTGTAATCCAGTGCATCAAGGCCGTTGTCAACGGTATCGACGGAAAACTTGTTTTTTTCAAGCATGATTTTGAGTGCTCTTGCAATTGTTGTTTCGTCCTCTGCAATGAGTACACGCATAAAAATCCCTCCGGTTGTTTTTGGTCTGAAAATATCCGTTTTCGGTTTGCTCTGATACATTAAAACGTCATGTTGAAATGTGCTTAAAAAATTATGTAAATGAAAAGACTTTAATCAATACCGCGCAGAAGTTTTTCAGGCGGTGTTTTGAATTTTAATTTGCTTTTAAGCTCTTTTTCGGTTTCGTTTCAGGAAGCTGGCGGATAATACAGACATCACAAAGGAACTTTGTATCGGCTGCTGCCCGCCGGAAAGAGGCAGGCAAAAAACAACGGACTGCAATTTTCTTGCGGACCTTTCAATATATATAAGCGGTTATAGCAAAGCCTCCCCAAGCCAATAAACATGAAGCTTTGTTTTATAGGCAGCCGCAAAATCAAAATCGGTGTATCTCCTTTGACGCAAAGCTGTTCCGAATGACTTCGGAGCGGCTTTGCTTTTACTCCAAAATGAAAACTTTAAAACTTCAGGAGGTTTTTCAGGTACATTTCGGGAAGAGATGTAAAAATTCAGTCATTCCATGAAGCAGAAAGGAGGAAGATGATGGAACTGAGCGGAAAATATCGCCACGAGCTGAAATATAAAATCTCGGCGGCGGACTGTTTTGCGATCCGTCAGCGGATAAGACCCGTGATGAAAACGGATATCCATGCCGACAAAGACGGAAAATATACGGTTTTCAGCGTCTATTTTGACAACATCTATGACAAGGCTCTGCTTGAAAAGGTCAACGGCGTTCAAAAAAGAGAAAAGTTCAGGATTCGCTATTATAACAACGACTTTTCATTTATATCGCTTGAAAAAAAGGTGAAGTACAACGACCTGTGTGCGAAGCAGAGCGCAAGAATTTCAAAGGACGAATTTCTTTCGATTCTTTCAGGCGGCGGAGGCTGGATGAAAAAGCATCCGGAAAACCTGGTCAGGGAGCTTTACTGCAAAATGAAAACCCAGCAGCTTCGCCCGCGCGTTCTTGTTTCATATGTTCGCGAAGCCTATTTTTATAAGCCGGGGAATGTCAGAGTTACCTTTGACTCAAAAATCAGAACAAGCCTTTTTGTCCGTGATTTTGCAGGCAGCGGCTTTGAAGGAATCAGCGCGACCGACACGCCGAACGATGTGATTCTTGAGGTCAAGTTTGACGAATTCCTTCCGGACGCTGTTGCGCGGCTCATTCAGACCGGTATGACAAGGCAGCAGGCTTTTTCAAAATACCGCGCCTGCCGAAGGTTCGGCTGAAAACTAAAAAATAAAAAGAGGAGTATGACTTATGACTTTCAATGACATTTTTAAATCAAGCTTTCTTGAAAACATCATGGAGTTTTCCGTTCTCGATACCTTGCTCGGCCTTGCCGCGGCACTGGTTATCGGCCTGTTCATCTTTTTGATCTATAAAAAAACGCTCACCGGCGTCATGTATTCAAGCGGCTTTGCGCTGACGCTCGTCGGTCTTTCGCTCGTCACGACTCTTGTTATCATGGCGGTCACTTCAAACGTTGTGCTTTCGCTCGGTATGGTCGGTGCGCTTTCAATCGTGCGTTTCAGAACGGCAATCAAAGAGCCGGTTGAAATTGTTTTCCTTTTCTGGTCGCTTGCCGTCGGAATCGTTATAGGAGCCGGAATGATTCCCCTTGCGGTCATCGGCTCGGCAATAATCGGCGTTATCCTTCTGCTTTTTGCAAACAGAAAAATCAAAAACAATCCCTATCTTCTGGTTCTCTCCTGCAAAAACGAGCAGTCTGAACAGAGCGCTCTTGAGCTTCTTCGCGCAAACACCGCTCACTATATCGTCAAATCAAAAACAATCACCGCCGACGGAATTGAACTGACTGCCGAGCTGAGAACAAAAGACGCTTCAACCGCCTTTGTCAACGCAATTGCAGTCATTGAGGGCGTTGAAAACGCAACGCTCGTCAGCTATAACGGCGAATACATGGCATGAGGAGGGAGCAAAAATGGCAGAGCATAAACATATAACAAGAATAATTTCCGTTGTCATGGCGCTTGCGGTTTGTTTGTGCCTGTGCATGGCGGTTTTTTCAGAGACTGTCAAAACCTACGCCGGTTCGGACGGGATAAGCATGGAATATGAAACTGCGCTTTTTGACACCGAAACGCCGCTTGACATCAACATTATTATGGATGCCTCCGACTGGGAGGATATGCTTTCAAACGCAATCTCGGAGGAATATAGGGAGTGTAATGTTGAAATCAACGGAACAACGTTTTACCGTGTCGGAATCCGCCCGAAGGGGAACACAAGCCTTTCTTCAATTGCGTCAGACCCGACGACCGACCGCTACAGCTTCAAGCTTGAGTTTGACAAGTATGTTGACGGCCAGACCTGCTTCGGCCTTGACAAGCTGGTGCTCAACAACAATTACGCCGACGCAACCAATATGAAGGAAGCTCTGGTGTATGACCTGTTTAAATATGTGGGCGCGGATGCTTCGCTTTATAACTACGCGAAAATCAACGTCAACGGCGAATACCGGGGCGTTTACCTTGCGCTTGAGGCGGTTGAGGACAGCTTCCTTTTGCGCAGCTACGGCGTTCAGAGCGGCGAGCTTTATAAGCCGGAGAGCATGAACATCGGCGGCGGCTCAAAAGGCGGCGCAGGCTCCGGAAACGGCGGTGCGGACCTCAACTACACCGATGATGAGCTTGACTCCTATTCAACAATTTGGGACGGCGAGATAACCGACGCAAAAAAGGCCGACCGAAAACGGGTCGTGACTGCGCTCAAGAATATTTCAGAGGGCACCGACCTGCAAAAATATATGGATATTGACAACCTTGTCAGGTACATGGCGGTTCATGTTTTTTCGGTCAATGATGACAGCCTTTCCGGCTCAATGACGCATAACTATTATCTTTATGAAACGGGCGGAATGCTCAATCTCATTCCGTGGGATTATAACCTTGCTTTCGGCGGTATGGGTGGAGGAAAAGAAGCGACCTCGGTCGTGAACGATGCCGTTGACAACGCTTTTTCCGCAACAAACTTCTTTGATACGCTCACCGCGAACGAAGAATACAACGCTTTGTACTACGACAACCTCAAAAAGGTTGCGGAATATATAAGCGGCGGCGAATTTGAAAAGTTCTATAACCGCGTCAGAAGTCAGATTGACGAGCTTGTCAAAACAGACCCGACCGCCTTTTACGGCTATGACGATTACACCAAGGCGGCCGAAACACTCTTTGAGCTTGTAAAGCTGCGCGGTGAATCAATTGAAAAGCAGGTTGACAAAACGATCCCGTCAACGGCCGAGGAGCAGAAAGGCGCAGATAACCTTGTTGACGCGTCGAGCCTTGCACTCAGCGTGCTCGGCAGCATGAACAACGGCGGCCCGAACGGCGGCTTTGACGCCAGGCAGGTGAACGCAAGCAAGACTGCGGATGATTCCTCCGCCGGCAAAACCGATACCGCGGCAACAACGGAAAGCACCTCGGATTCTCAGAACGCTTCCTCGCAGGTTCAAAACGCTTTTTCCGGCGCGGCGGGGCAGAACGGCACACCGCCGGAAAAGCCCGACGGTGAAGCACCGGGAGGAATGACACCGCCCGAAGGAATGACGCCGCCGAACGCAGCTCAGGGCAAAGCCGAGTCCGCACCGAACGCAGAAAATGAGGGCGAAGTCGCAGCCTCGCAAGCTCAGGGCGAGACCGGGGCCGCTTCTTCTGAGGAAAAGGAGACGGACAGCACCGCCGCTTCCGGGCAGAGTGAAACAACAGCCGCAGCTCAGCCCGGCGGAAACTTCCCCGGCGGAAACGGACAGCAGCCGCCGGACAACATGGGGCAGGGCGGCTCCTCGGGCCTAAACGTAAAAAACCTTGCCGTATACGGAATCTGCCTTGCGGTCATGCTGTTGTTCCTTCTTTTTGCCGCACTTTACAAGCGCAGACCCGGCAAAATGTAAATATAAAACGCAAACACATAAAAACCGTTCCGAAAACTTTTCGGGGCGGTTTTTTTGCCGAAAAAAGAGGTTGTCAAATTAAACAGAAATCATTTGTTAATTTTTACGTCACAATTTGCCGTAATTTCATTGACTTTTAGACGGAAATCGCTTATTATAACAATGTATCATAGGATAGGTGCATAGTGAGTATTTGCACTTATTTTCTGCTTCGTGCGGTCAGGCACGGGGCGTGTACCTTTTTAGCGGCAGTGCCTGCCGTTGATATAGATTCGATTCCCCGCCGGGGAAACAACCTTTTAGAAGGAGGAATTTCTTGATGAAGAAGTTTTTGAAAACAGGAAAAAAGACCCTCTCCGTCTTTATGGCGGTTCTGATGGCGTTCACTGCACTGGTGTTTGCTGCGCCTGAAGTAAAGGCAGCGAGCGTTTCTGCAGGCAATTATTATATCAAAATAACATGGCATATGGAGGATAATTGTTGGATTGATCAAACATATACTACAAATGCTACGAGCGGTAAAGACAGATGTGGTTTTACTGTAACTTATAAGACTAACAATGGGGCAGGTAGTACGGGAACTAAAGACTGGGTTTTTAAATCGTCCGAAACAAATGACAAAGGAAAGGCTACACAATATGCAACTGCCACAATTCCCGGTTTTCCCACAAACATTCACGGATATATTAATAATGACTCAGGTGGACGTGGAACGCTTCGTGTAACAAAAGTCGAACTGGGAACACATGAGGGAAATCTTAGGACGATATTCACTGGTGAAATATCTATTGCAAGCAGAAAGAATTCATATTATTTTGATTTGAGTCAAAGCGGATGTTGGCGCAATAAAACAGATAAAGACAACTGGAACAAAGATATAAATGTCTCCGCTTGGACAAATCCGACAGCAACAAGTGTTGTTTGGACTAAGACTCCAAATGATATTACTATTCCTAAAGATGAAACTTCGGTAAGCACAATTGCAGAAAGCTATTGCGTCGATCAGTATGGTGCAAGGCTTGCAGCTGATCCGACTTATACAGTTACTTATGATCCGAGCGAGCCGACAGAAGGATTGGGTGTTTCAACAAATGCCGATTCAGAAAAGGCTTCTGTTACTGTGAGTGCAAATAAAAAGGCTTGTCTTCCCGGTAATGGAAACAATACGAGATTGGTAACAGTAAGAGCTGATTACAATTATAACGGAACACCGACATCGACAAATACTAATCCGGTTTTCAAAACGTTTAAAATTTCTGATCCGTCATATACTGTTTCTCTTTTAGATAACGTAGGAGAAATTAAGACCGAGACACCGCTCACAAAACAGTGGGGTGACAGCTATGGTACAGCCCCATATGCAGTTAGGGACGGTTATACCCTTATCGGGTTCTATCCAGCGAGCGAGGGTCCTCAGGGTCCGTTTAATGACGGTGAGTCGCAGCCAAGTGGTAATCCGCTTACCGCTGATTATGTAATTTACGAAGATAGTTCTTGGTACCCTGTATGGCGCGTAAATCAGTATAAAGCAACATTTAATTACAAAAATGAGAACTATAAAGACACCTCTTATGTGGCAGATGTTTATGTAGGTTCTGAGGTAAAAGCTCCTGACATTCCTAAAGAGATTTCTCCCAATGTTGACCATACATACACTTTCACAGGCTGGGATTCAGAAATAGTCGCAACAATGCCGGCACATGATGTTACTTATACAGCACAGTATAGTGATACAATTCATTACGCCGATTACACCGAAGTTGTCAATCAGATCAACGCGGCGAACGCGAAGAAGAGCGAAGCCCTTTACCAAGAAAGCGCATACACTCAGGAAACAGTCAACGCTTTTGAAAACGCTCTTAAGACTGCTGTTGACTCAAACAACAACAAGCTTCTCAAGTCTCAGCAGTCTCAGGTTGACACGATCGCCGAAAACCTCAAGAGCGCGAGAGAAAACCTCAAGCTCAAAACTTTCACCGTTCTTTTCGTTGACGAAAGCGGCGCAATCATCAAGGACGGATACTTCTATGTAAACTACGGTTACAAGGTTGAAGTTCCGACCGCTCCGGAAAAAGATTTTGACGCAAATTATCACTATAAATTCACAGGCTGGGATTCCGACAGTAACGAGCTTTCAGAATGTGACAAAGTCACCGATAACCTGAAGTATATTGCAAAGTTCAACGCTGTTGAGCACGTTTTCACCGACACAGTTACACCGTCCGACTGCTCGGCTGACGGAGTCATCAAGCACACCTGCGACTGCGGTTATTCATATACCTCGGTCAGTGAAACAGACAAGGCTCATCACACTTGGAGCGACGATTACAAAGAGCTTGTTCCCGCCACCTGTGCAACAGCGGGCAGCAAGGCAAAATATTGCACCGTTTGCGGCACAATCGACGAAAGCTCAAAAACAGTCATTGATCCCCTCGGTCACAATTTCGGCGAATGGGTTGAAGAGATTTCCGCAACCTGCACCGGCAGGGGAATGAAAGTCAAGACCTGCTCACGCTGCGGCGGAAAAGAAGTTGAAGAAATCGACGTTGCCGGGCACAAGTGGGGAGACACAACAGTTGTCGCTCCGACTTGCACTGTCGGCGGCTACAGCACCCACACCTGCACAGAGTGCGGTATCACCGAAATCTTTGATTTGACAGACGCAACGGGTCACAATCTTTCAACGAAAACAACGGTCGCAGCAACCTGCGTTGCCGCAGGCTACAAAGAGACAACGTGCTCAAACGCCGGCTGTGATTATGACGTTGTTGAAACAATTCCCGCAACAGGCGAACACACCTACGGCGACGAAATCGTTCTCACAACCGCGAACTGCATCAGCGACGGCGTTTCCGAAAAGGAATGTTCAGTCTGCCACAAGGTTGAAAGAACGATCACTCCGAAGCTCACCGAGCACACATTCGGCGATTGGACGACTCTCGCAGCCGAAACCTGCTTCACCGACAGAATTGAACAGCGCGTCTGCGGAATCTGCGGAACAACCGAAACAAGAACGATTGACAACACCGCTCATCATACTTGGGCTGACGGTGAATACACAGAAGATATTCCCGCAACCTGCACCACCGATGGCTCAAAGTCGATCCATTGCACCATTTGCGGCGCAAGCAAGGCTGATACGGTAACTGAAATTAAAAAACTCGGCCACAATTATGATGGTGCAAGAACCGAAACACATAAACGCGACTGCGTAAACGGAACATATACCAAGACCTTCTGCACAAGAGAAGGCTGTGACCACTTTGAACTGACCTTTGCCGAAGGCGAAGAAGGCGAGGCTCTCGGCCATGACTTCTCCGTTGAAAAATCAACCGTTGCCGCAACCTGCGAACAGGACGGCTCAAAGGTTATGCAGTGCTCACGCTGCGATGAAACGGAAACTGTTGTCCTTCCGAAGCTCGGCCATAACTTCATCGCCGGTGAAGAAGTTCCTGCAACCTGCACAACGAGTGCATATACCGTTATGAAGTGTAGCCATGATGGCTGCAACAAGACCTATAACGAATACAAAGGCGATCCCAAAGGTCACACATGGGGTGACTGGGTCGTAACAAAACCCTCAACCAACACGGAAGCCGGGGAAATGCAGCATACCTGCATTGTTGACGGCTGCAATGCAACGGAAACCGCGGCGATTCCTGCCGGAGGCCACAGCTTTGAGGGCGCAAAAGGCGTTGTCATTCTTGCGGCTACCTGCCACAGCAAGGGAACAACAAAATACACCTGCACGGCTCATAAGGACGCAGAGGGCAACAACACCTGCGGCGTTTCAATCACCGTTGAAACAGCAGAGACTCCGCACAGTCTTGCCACTTCCATAACCGATCCCAAGTGCGAACGCATTGATAACGGGGACGGAACATACAAAGACGTTTTCACCGAGGGCGAAATTAAGGTATACTGCACCAACAGCGGTTGCGGATACGTTGACAAAAGTGCTTCGTGTGTGCTTGCTGCGCCGAGCGACCACACCTGGACAGCGTGGCAGACCAGAACCGAAGCCACCTGCAACGCAGACGGAATCAAGGTTAGATACTGCAAAAAGTGCGGCGTTGAAGAAACAGAAAAAATCACCACGAGACCGAACCATGAATTCATTGCAACCGTTGTTGCTCCCACCTGTGAGGAAAGGGGCTTCACAACCTACGCCTGCAAGGGCTGCGGCCTGACCTATCGTGACGACTTCACCAACGCTCTCGGTCATGATTATGACGAAGGTGTCCCGGTTGAAGCAACCTGCACCACTCCGGGCGGAATCCTCTATACCTGCAAACGCGTCTTCCAGTCAGAAAAAATTGTTGACGGTGAAAAGGTATATGTTGATGTTCCCTGCGGACACACCAAGTTTGTTGAAGACGAAAGCAAGCCCGCAACCGGACACAGCATGGGTGAGTGGAAATTCGTTGAGCATCCTTACGACAAAGAAAACGCATATGCAAAGGAACGCATTTGCATGAACGCAGGCTGCACCTATTCCGAATATGAAACAGGCGCAGGCGAGGACCACGAAATCAATGGCGTCAACGCTTATTACAAGGTTACCTTCTATAACGAGTGGGTAACTGATACCTACGATGAGCTCAAGGATCACAGAATTTATTCAAACCCGAATGATGAAGCGGTTTATACAAAGCTTTCAAAGACATATAAAACCGTTGAGCTTGCTTCGATTTACGTTCTCAAGAACACCGAGGCTGTTTATCCGAACAAGATTGCTCCGAAGCGTGAAAAAGACGCAGACTGGGGCGGCTATTTCTTCGAGGGCTGGACGAAGACTGCGAACGAGGTCGCTGTCGGCAAGGATGACGCTGCAAGTCCGGCAGACCTTTCAAGAATCACTGCTAACACAGACCTTTATGCGCTCTTCAAATGCAGAGACGTATACTACAAGGTCAGGTTCTATAATCCGGACGGCAAACCGCTGACCAAGGAAACCGTTATCCTCCACGGACACTCGGCAGAATGGCCGGAGAGCTTCGGCACTCCGACAATGCCGGATAACATCACATGGAAGTATACCTTCAAGGGCTGGGCGTATGATTACACCAAGATTTATGATGATGTTGCAATCATGGCTGTTTATGATGCAACTGCCAAGAAGTATAACATCGAGTATTACAACGATGCAGGCAAGCTCATCGGCACTGAAACCGTAGTCAACGGTCAGAAGCTTAGCACTCCGGAAATTACGCCGCTCCAGAAGGAAGACAAAAAATATGTCTATATCTTCACCGGCACATGGACGCTTGATAATGGCGCACCGGTAAACACCGAGCACTTTGCAGTACCTGCCGGCAGCAACGAAGGCGACACCATTAAGGTTCATGCAAAATATTCAAAGCGCCAGAAGGTATATCCCGTTAAGCTTCACATTGTTGACCCCTACGATGCCAGCGCACCGCTTGAGGGTGTTTCCGTTCAGGTTATGGACAGCAAAGGACAGCTTATTGCAACGGGCGAGACGGACGCAAACGGTGACGTAAGCTTCAGTCTCTATTATGACCAGTTCACCTTCAGCGCAAGCAGAGGTAACTATTACTTTGAAGGAAAAATGTCCTTTGATAACAACGTTCCCGGCAATGCAATCAAGTGGACTGTTCCCGACAACATTTACATGGGTACAATTCAGCTTGCAGTCAAGGAAAATCCGGACGAAGGAAAGAAGTGCGGCTGTATCTGCCACACCTTCCTCGGCGGAATCTGGATCACCTTCATGAATATCCTTTATAAGGTGTTCGGCGTTAAGCACGTTTGCTGCTACGATATGTATGCAGTTCACGGCGACAAGCTCACCTACGGAAGGTCATAAGAGAACACAATTGAAAAGAGTCGCGAAAGCGGCTCTTTTCTTTTCGGTTCGTTTTTAAACCGACAAACAGTATGTTGCCTGTTCACAAAATGTTAAGAAATTTTCTTATTAATATTGAAAAGCGACTTTTTATATGGTATAGTATTAGTGTATGAAATCTACCTTTTAACTGGGTTGATAATTTTTTTCAGGAGGTTGTTACCAATGGCTTTTTCAGACATCGGCGTATGGCTCGGTGATATGGTTTTCAAGGGCTTTGAACATTTCACAACCGAAGCTGTTCCCACTCAGGAAGAAACTCTCAAAAAAATCATGGAGAGGAACAAGGATTGTGAATACGGAAAGAAATATGATTTCGCTTCGATTCATTCAATAAAAGAATATCAGGACAAGGTTCCTCTTGCAACGTTTGAAGATTACGCTCCGATGATCGACCGTATGGTTGAAAAGAATGAGTCTAATATCATCACTTCGAGCAAGGTTATTCGCTATTGCTCATCCTCCGGCTCGGTCGGAAAGCCGAAGCTTCAGCCGAAGACTGCCCGCGACCTTTGGAATATGCAGTGCATGGGCTTTGCCGCAACACCGGCCTGCGCCAACAGATGGTTCAAAAAGCAGGGAATTGCAAAAAAACTCCCGGCTCAGATGGGACCGCTCCTCCTTTCTCTCAACGGACATCCGCTTCCAAACGGAATGCGCTGCAACGGTGCCGGACAGATTCCATTCACTTATCTCACACCGCTTCTCAAGTTCTTCACAACAACTCCGAAGGATGTTCTTTATCCCGAAGATGAGGAGAATACCGATATCCCGTACTTCCAGCTGCGCTTCTGCCTGACAAACAAAAAGGTTACCTATCTCGGCTCAATGGTAATCACTCTTCTGACAACGATGTTTGAATACCTTGAAGAAAACTGGGAAATGGTTTGCAATGACATTGAAAAGGGCACTATCGACCCGTCCGTCAGATGCCCGCAGAGCCTGCGTCTTAAGTACGGCCACATGAAGCCGAACCCGGAGCGCGCCGCAGAGCTTCGAGCAGAGTTCAAAAAAGGTTTTGAGACTGAGGTTCCGATTGCAAAGAGAATTTGGCCGCGCCTTGCCTGGGGCTACGGAATGATCGGCTCAACTCTTGCTGTTTACGTTGAAAAGCTTCGCAGATATGTCGGTGACCTTCCTCTTCACAACATGGGCTATGCCGCCTCCGAAGGCTTTATGGCGATGCCGGTTGAGCTCAACGCAACCGACTATGTTCTTCTTCCGCGTTCATTGGTTTATGAATTCCTTCCCGTTGACGCAGGAGAGGGAACAAGGCCACTTACCATCGGTGAAATTGAGGTCGGCAAGGATTATGAAATAATCATCACGAATTTCTCCGGCCTTTATCGCTACCGTATTCTTGACGTTGTTCACGTTACCGGAATGTATAACAATTCTCCGAAGGTTGAGTTCCTTTACAGAACCAACATGGGTCTTAACCTTGCAAACGAAAAGACCACCACTCAGATGCTTGACTACGTTGCCGAAAAGCTCATGGACAAGCATGGCCTCAAGTTCAGAGGACACAGCTTCTATGCCGATGCGGTGCCCACCGTTCCGCGCTACGTAATGCTCGTTGACTGCGAAAACGATATTCCGACAACGAAGCGCGCCGAGCTTGAAAATGACATTGACGAGCTGTTCCGCGAGAGCAACGAGAAGTATGAAAAGTATCGCCGTTGGGGTATGCTTTCCGAGCCGCTTCTCCTTCAGCTTCAGGATCACACATATGACGCATACAAGGAGTCGCTGCGCGCTCAGGGCAGAGTTCTCAATCAGGTCAAGCCGGTCATTGTTATCAACACGCCGGAGAGAAAGGACTTCTTCTTCTCGCATCTTAACGATGAGTCCAAAAAGCTTTGGGAAGCTCCTGCAAAGGCTTAACCGAAATAATGATCACAGCTGCAATTCACGGAAATAAAACCGCGCGTTGCAGCTGTTGTTTTTATGAACATTGGCTGTTCTCAAACTGCTGAAAGCGTCATAAACTGGAAAGAGGAAGTGACGCTATGATAATTAAACTCAGAAGAAAGGTGCTTTTTGTTTTGCTTCCGGCGGTCGTTGTTGCCTGCGCTTTTTCAATTGCCGCTTTCCTTAGGGTCGGGGCCGAAAAGGCGGAAAACGAAAGGGCATATATAAAATGGGCAGAGTTCAACGTCAGCCTTAAAGCACTTGAGGATACAATGGCGCTCGACATTGAAACCTGCTATAACCTTTATCATATAAGCTGGATAGATTCGCTTTCCTATCTTGCGGTCAAAAACGGCAACAACTGGAACGGCTATAAAACGCGCGATCTGCAAAAAATGAAGGATACCCTCGGAGACAGCAAAACGATTGATGACCTCGTTGGCGAAAACAAATATTTCGCGTATTACAGAGAAACGTTTTCGGCCATTCTCGGCGGCCTGCTCGGCGAGTTTGAGCGCGAAAAGCCGGACGGAAACGGCGGAAAAGAGACGTATTCCGGTTATGGGCTTGTTGCGTACAGCCCGATTGCGGAAGGCTTTTCATATAGCCATTATGACGACTTCGGCTCGTCCCGTTCCTATGGCTACCGCCGCAGCCATCTCGGCAACGACCTTCTCGGAAACATCGGAACACCTGTTGTTGCGGTTGAGGGCGGAACGGTTGAATGCATCGGCTGGAATCAGTACGGTGGCTGGCGCTTGGGCATCCGCTCGTTTGACGGGAAAAGGTCATATTATTACGCCCACCTGAGAAAAGACAGACCGTATTGCGGCGATATAAAACAAGGTTCGTTTGTGAAGGCAGGGCAGGTGATAGGCTACATGGGCATGACCGGGTATTCGACAACGGAAAATGTGAACGGAATGTCGGTTCCGCACCTGCACTTTGGCCTTCAGCTCATTTTTGACGAAAGTCAAAAGGAGGGCACGAATCAGATCTGGCTCAATGTGTATAAGCTTGTGAAGCTGCTTTCTAAAAACCGCGCGACCGTTGTCAGAGACAGCAGGACAGGTGATTATTTCAGAAAGTATGATATCATTGACAAGCGTTACCCGCTCGAATTGCAAAGCTTTTCAGTGACGCCAATAAGCGGATAAACTACTGTAAGCTTAGAAAAAAGCAATAATTACACGGCTTTTCATGTAATTATTGCTTTTGTTATTATGTGTAATTCAGATTTTTGAAATGCCCCTTGCACGGCGAATTTTTTCAATGAAAAGCCTTGCTGTTTCGGTAACGGCGGCATAATCGCCGTCCTTTGCTTTTCCCGTAAGGCTTCCGCCTGCGCCGACCGCAACGGCACCGGCCTTGATCCAATCCTCAACGTTTTCAAGGCTGACACCGCCTGAGGGCATCATCCTTGCCTGCGGCAGCGGACCGCGGAGCGCCTTAATAAACTTCGGTGTTGCAATGTCGCCGGGGAAGACCTTGAGAATGTCAACGCCGAGTTCAAGAGCCTTCACTGCTTCCGTCGGTGTGAAAATTCCGGGCATACACGCAACTGCATAACGGTTGCAGAGGGTAACAATGCGCTCGTCAAGGTGGGGAGAAACAACATACTGAGCACCGGAAAGGATTGCCGTTCTGGCGGTTTCGCTGTCAAGAACGGTTCCTGCGCCGATTATGATTTCGTCGTTTTTGCTGTATCTGCCAGCCATATGTTCAATGAGCTTGTGTGCCCCCGGAACGGTGAAGGTCAGCTCAATTGCGGCAACGCCGCCTTCAATGCAGGCTTCTGTAATTCGCTCGGCTCGGTCGGTGCTTTCCGCCCTGACAACGGCAACAAGGCCGCAGTCGGTTATTTTTTTGATGACTTCGGTTCTGTTCATTTATTTTCGCTCCCTATTCATTTTTTTTAGTTCAATTTCAGCAAGGCCGCCCTTTGAGGTTTCTTTATATCTTGAGGAGATGTCCTTTCCGGTTCGGTACATCGTTTCAACAACGTCGTCGAAGGAAATTTTTCTCGTGCTTGAAAGGAAGTTCGCAAGCGAAAGTGCGTTTAGTGCCCTCATTGCCGCAACGGCGTTGCGTTCAATGCACGGAATTTGAACAAGGCCGCAGACCGGGTCGCAGGTAAGACCGAGCATATGCTCCATTGCAACCTCGGCGGCATATTCAATTTGGTCGAGCTCCATTGAAAAAAGCTCGCAGAGCGCGGCCGAAGCCATTGAACAGGCTGTACCGATTTCCGCCTGACAGCCGCATTCGGCTCCGCTTATTGAGGCGTTGGTTTTAACGAGGTTTCCGACCACCCCCGCAGCCGCAAGAGCGCGGACAATGTAATCATCGGTAAAACCGCGGCTTTCCTGCATATATTTCAGCACAGAGGGAAGCACTGCACAGGCGCCGCAGGTGGGAGCGGTGACAACGATTCCGCCGCCCGCGTTTTGTTCGCTGACGGCAAAGGCATATGCGCAGACAAGGCGGTTCTCCTTCGTGATGTCGCTTTCATCGATATGACGCTGTCTGTAGAGATATTTGGCCTTACGTTCAACTCCGAGACCGCCGTCAAGAACACCGCTTGCCGAAAGTCCGTCCTGAATAGTCTGCTTCATGAGGTTCCAGACGCGCAAAAGGTAGGCGCCTATTTCAATGCCTTCTCTTTCAAAAACATAGTCACTCAGTCGTATCCGTTTTTCTTTGCAATACTCGGCAATTTCGGCGAACGAGTGCTCCGGATAAACATCTTCGTGAACGTCAGCCTTGCTGCCTTCAACAACGATATTGCCGCCTCCGACGCTCATGATTCTGGCAAAGCCGATTTCTTTTCCGTCCTTTTCCGCGTGGAAATCCATTGTGTTCTCATGCGGAAGGGGAAAGGACGGCATACCGGCAAAAATCACCTCGGCTTCGGTCGGCGCGAGCGCTTCAATGATTGCAACGTCGGTTTTGTGTCCTTTTCCGGTGTCTGAAAGCGAGCCGTAAAGATAAACGGTATATTTATCCGCCTGAGGGTACTTGTTTTTAAAGAGATACGCTGCTCTGTCCGGCCCCATGGTGTGGGAGCTTGACGGACCGCGGCCTATTTTATATAGATATCTGAGCGATTCCATTAAACGACCTCAATTCTGTTTTTCAACCATTTTATACTCATTATAGGTCTTGTAAAACGGGCAAGAGCCCTGCCCGGTCAAAAAGCGCTCCATTTCGTCCTCATCGAGCGAAACGTCGCAGTAATAAACGTCCTCTTCTTCGTCATAGAGATAATGCTCGCAAAAGTCACAACTGTTTCCTGCCATTGCGGTCGCTCCTTTTCAAATAAGTACCGAAAATTGCGGCGTGAGCCGTTATGCATTGAAATATACAACTGCGTCTATGATATCATTTTAAGCTGACGTTTTCAATATTTTACCGCCAAAAAACGGGCTTTGAAAAAAACAAAAAGCGGCCCGTCAAAAGGCACATAATGTGCCTTTTGATGACCGCCTTGTCATCAAAAAATCCTCAGTGGCTTTCGATCCACTGTTCGGCCTTCGCCTTTGAAAGAGACTTGATGTCCTCTTTTGCATACTTTGAAGCTTCGCCGCCGTTCACATAAAGGAAGTAAAGACCCTTTTCGGTTTGATAAAGGCTTTCCTCAAAGCCGGCTGCGTCACCGAATTCGCCCTCTGTATATTTTTTAACAAGAGTCGCGTTTTCGGTGTCGTACTCTCTTTTGCAGATAATCTTTTTCATTACAGACAAATCCTTTCAATAAGATTTTTCGTCCGGAATACCGAACGTCTGAGATAATTTTATCATTATTGAAAGTAACTTTCAAGTCTTAATATTGTTGAAATTCAACAGTTCAAAACTTGATTTTTGGCTGTTTTGAACAAAAATCGGCTTACCACTTGTTTTCAACGTATTCGCAGAAGGCATACATATCGTCAACAACGATTTTTGTTCCGTCATCAAGAACGGCAGTTCCGCTCCAGCGGCCGTGAACCTGATGCGAATGCATACGCAGTGCGTTGAGAACATTGGTGTCGTTGTGGTTGTCAAACTGCGGCTTCATTGTGAAGTCAAAGCGGCCGTCTTCGGAAACAAAGTGCCACGGCTCAAGGTATTTATCCGGCTTCGGGAAAACCTCAACGTCAACCGGGCCGAACTTGTGCGCCTTGCCGTCATAGAAAATGCAGGTTTCGGTGGCGTTGCTTTCATCGCCGATTCCCCAGGTGATTTCAAAGCCGAAAATGTGCTTTTTGCCGTTTTCATCGGTGAGATAGGTTGAGCCGTTGCCCCAGTACCAAACAAGCTGATAGGGGGTGTTGACGCGGCCCCAGTCAAGGCAGGCGAAGGTGTCGTCCTTTGAGAATTCATAGACGTCATCGCCGAAACGGAAGGTTCCGCTGCAAGGCATACAGTTTTGCTTTGTCGTCATGAAAAAGCGGTCGGGGCAGCCCTTGAAGGGGAGAACGGTCGTGATGTTTTCAAGTCCCTCCGGAATGTCCATGGTGAAGTCGCAGACAACGTCCTTGCCCTTTGACTTGCCTTTGAAATGGAGGCTTCTTTCGGTTTCTCTTGTGTCAAACTCAAAGTCGGCCTTGCCGATTCCGGTAACGGTATATCTGACGTTGTTGGGAACGTCGCCCTTCGGCGGGAGGGTATACTTGTTCTTTCCGCCGACAAAGAGGGCGGTTGAGCCGGCAATCGTTCCGCCGCCGAGCTTTTTGCTCTTTTCCGGGTCGGTAACGTCAATGAGAACTGCCGAAACGTAGCCGCCGAAAGATATGTTTGCAAAGCTTATCTGAACCATGTATTTTCCGTTGCAGATCTGATAAAAGTCCCATTCCTTTGAGCGCATGGGGTGCTTGACCTTTTTGTTGTCATAGGTGAAGAGCATATGCCTTGCCCAGCCGGGAGCAAGGAGGATTCCGTCCTCTGAAAGGAGCGGGGTTTCCTCTGTGTACTCTTTCTGTTTGCTTTTGATTTCTCCCTTGAGCCAGCTTTTATAGGTGCGCGGTAATTCTGTACTCATTATATTTCCTCCTTTTGCGGCAAGCCGCATGATGGAACAATTATAACACAGAAGGAAAGGCTTTTCAATAATTTTGAAAGCCGAAAAGAAAGGGGTTGCGCATTTAGCGCAGACCAAAGAGCAAAACAAAAAGAAAAAGACTATATTTCACGAAGCTTATCAAAACCGAGGCTTC
>CAKSYX010000035.1 GCA_934525065.1 uncultured Eubacteriales bacterium | reverse complement strand
TTGCCGCACCGCTCGACGGGCACACAGGTGACAGAACCCTTCTTATATACCTGCTTTCAAAAACAAACAAATCATATCCGACAATTTTCAGCATGAACCGTGCGCTTGCCGGCCTTTACGGGGCAAGCATAACCTCGTCTGTTTCAAAATCGGGAGAAACGCTCATTTTAAGTCTGAATCTCGCCTGCCTTGATGACCGCTTCACGCTCGATTCGGGAAGTATTACAGATGAGTGTATCCGCCTGCTCTTTTCCTGCTTTTTTGAACCGGACATAACACCGGACGGCTTCCTGCCGGAAAAAGTTGAGCAGGAAAAAGTTCTCCTTCTTCAACGCATCGACAGTGAAAACGATGAAAAACGGATTTTTGCTCTTAACCGTATGCTTGAAGAAATGTGTAGAGATGAAGCATACGGCCTTAACAAATACGGAAAAAGAGAAGTAATTGAAAAAGCAGACGGAAAAGCTCTTTTTGAAGAGTGGAAAAGGCTTGTTTTTAATTGCCCGATTCAGATCAACTATGTCGGAAGCAAAAGTGAAGATGAGGTTGCAGCAATTGTTAAGCCATACTTTGAAAAGCTTGAACGCAAAGAAATCATTGACCTGCACACAGAATTTATAACCGAAGCTTATTCGTCTAACACTGTTACACAAAAGCAAAATGTGAAGCAAGGTAAACTTGTCATCGGTATGCGCGCAGGCATGACCTACGCTATGGACAATTATGCGGCGCTCAAGGTTATGACAGCCATCTTCGGCGCCGGAACATTTTCAAAGCTCTTCATGAATGTCCGCGAAAAAATGAGCCTTTGCTATTACTGCAGTGCTTCGCTTATAAACTCAAAGGGAATCATCGCTGTCCAAAGCGGTGTTGAAACCGAAAACGCGCAAAAGGCACTCAACGCAATTCGTCATGAGCTTGACGAAGTGAGGGCAGGAAACTTTGCGGACGAGACGGTTGAACAGGCTAAGATGAGTATTTGCGACAGGCTGTACTCTGTCACAGACAGCGCAGCGGACACCGACGCATGGCTCAAAACATTTTTTGCAAGCGGAGAGTTTTATACGCCCGAGCAAACAGCAAAAATGATTGAAGCTGTCAGCCGCGAAGAAATTATAGTCGCTGCCGCAGGAGTGACCGAGGACACAGTATTCATCCTCGAAAGCGAGAAGGAGGACACCGGTGATGAATAAGAAATACATCAGAAACGATCTTCTTGATGACGGTTATTATGAAATCGATCATGACAGCGGTCTCAAAATCTTTGTTATGGAAAAGCCCGAATATACCAGTGCCTTTGCGATGTTCGGAACCAGATACGGCTCAGTTGATACTTGCTTTAAGCTTAAAGGAGACAAGGAATTCACCTGTGTTCCCGAGGGTATCGCTCATTTCCTTGAGCACAAGCTTTTTGAAAGTGAAGAGCTGGATGCATTTGAGCTTTTTGCAAAAACCGGGGCCGACGCAAACGCTTTTACCTCCTTTGACCGCACCTGCTATATCTTTTCCTGCAGCAAGAACTTTGAAAAATCGCTCGAAATTCTGCTTGATTTCGTGAAGAAGCCGTACTTCACCGAGCAGACGGTTCAAAAGGAACAGGGAATCATAGGTCAGGAGATCCGAATGTATCAGGACGATCCGGATTGGCAGACGCTCTTCAACCTTCTTCGCGGGCTTTACAGTAAAAATCCGGTAAGAATCGACATTGCCGGAACTATTGAATCGATAGCCGAAATCAACGCAAAGCTACTTTACAGCTGCTACAACACCTTCTACAACCTTTCAAACATGGCACTCGCTGTTGCGGGAAACGTCAGCGTTGATGAAGTTCTTGCAATTGCCGACAAAGCTTTGCCGAAAGAAGAAAAGGTTGAGTTTGAGCAAATCATTCCCGAAGAAGATGATTCGGTCGTTACATCTTACACCGAAGAAAATTTGGGCGTAGATATGACAAAATTTGCTCTTGGATTCAAAGATGTAAGTAACGCGCCGCTTCGCACTCCGAAAGAGCTCGTTTGCGTCAACCTTGCACTCAGCGTAATTGCCGGAAAGGTCTCACCTCTTTATTGTGAAATGCTTGAGGAGGGCCTCATCAATCAAAGCTTCGGCACTGAGTATTTCACCGGAAGAGGCTTTTCCGCTCCGATTTTTACCGGTGAGAGCAAAGAGCCGAAAAAAGTCAGAGATAAAGTATTTGCCCAAATCAAAAGGCTTATTAAGGACGGCATCTCAGATGAAGACTTTGAAATTGCAAAAAAGCGCTATTATGGACTTGAAGTTCTCGGCTTCAATGAAACGGAAAACCTCGCAAATGCGCTTGTTGATTCATACTTCAACGGCTTCGGCCTTTTCGATACACTTGAGGAATGCAGAGCTGTTACAAAACAGGACGTTGAAGAGGCACTCAAAGTTCACTTTGACGAAAGCCGCAGCTGCCTTTCTGTTGTAAAATAAAGGAGGAGTTGAAACATGGCTAAAGCATTGGTTCTTGCCGAAAAGCCGTCCGTTGCACGCGACATTGCACGCGTGCTTGGCGTAAAAAGAAGCTCGGACGGTTTTATTGAAGGAGATAAATATGTTATAACATGGGCATTGGGACACCTTGTTACCTTGGCCGATCCGGACGCCTACGATGACAAATATAAGTCGTGGCGACTTGAAGATCTCCCCATGCTGCCCGAAAAAATGAAGCTTGTTGTGATAAAACAAACTTCAAAGCAATACAAAACAGTTTCAAAACTCATGGGCAGAGCCGACATTGACCGCCTAATTATCGCAACCGATGCCGGCCGTGAAGGTGAGCTTGTGGCACGTTGGATAATGATGAAGGCTCACTTCAAAAAGCCCGCGTTCCGCCTTTGGATTTCTTCACAAACAGACAGAGCAATCAAGGAAGGCTTTTCAAAACTCAGGCCGGCAAAGGAATATGACAATCTTTACTATTCCGCTCAGGCAAGAGCCGAAGCGGACTGGCTGGTGGGCCTGAATGTCACGCGGGCGCTCACCTGCCGCTTCAACGCTCAGCTTTCGGCCGGACGGGTTCAAACGCCCACCCTTGCGCTCATCGTTCAAAGAGAAGAAGAGATCCTTGCATTCAATCCGAAGGATTACTTTACCCTGCAGGCACTCTTCAAAGGCTTTTCGGCAACCTTCAGAGATTCAAAGAACAACACACGCTTTTCTGACAGAGCATTTGTTGAGAGCGTTCAAAAAAGCATAGCCGGAAAGCAGGCGACGGTCGCAAAGCTTGAACGCGCAACTAAGCATCAGGCTCCTCCGGCAGCATATGATTTGACCGAACTTCAAAGAGACGCAAACAAAAAATACGGCTATTCCGCAAAGCAGACGCTTTCATATATGCAAAGCCTTTATGAACGTCACAAAGTGCTCACATACCCCAGAACAGACTCACGATACATTACGGACGACATTGTTGCAACGATTCCCGAAAGGCTGCGGTCAATCGCTCAGGGACCATATCAAAAAGCCGCAATGACTCTTTACAGAAAGCCTCTTTCAACGAAGTATATCGTAAATAATGCGAAAGTCACAGATCATCACGCAATCATTCCCACCGAGCAGCCCGCCAACTTTTCAAAACTTACATATGAAGAACGAAATATCTATGACCTTGTTGTCAGGCGTTTCATTGCGGTTCTTTCAGAAGACTGTGAATATGACGAAGTCAAAGTGACACTCGACATCGGCGGCAAGAACTTTTATGCCAAAGGAAAGGTTTTCAAAAAGAACGGATGGAAGGACATTTACGGCACAGTAGCAGACGAAGACGATGAAGAAACCGAAATCAAAAGTCAACAGCTTCCGGAAATGCGACAGGGAATGACTCTGCCGGTTCAGAACACGAAAATTGCGACCGGAAAGACACGTCCTCCGGCAAGATACACCGAGGCAACGCTCCTTTCTGCAATGGAGAATCCTTCAAAACAAATTGCAGACAAAAGGCTCAAGGCCATCATTGAAACCACAAGCGGCTTGGGAACTCCGGCAACAAGGGCGGATATAATTGAAAAGCTTTTTGATAACTTTTCAATTGAGCGTGTCGGAAAGGAAATCCATCCGACAGCAAAAGGAAAGCAGCTGATTAAAATTGTCCCACCCGACCTCAAGAGCGCAACACTTACAGCGCAATGGGAGCAGCAGCTTCAAAATATCAGCCGCGGAACCGCCAGCATGAAAAAGTTCATCGGTGAAATGCGTGAATACGCAAGCAGTCTTGTTTCAATGGTAATTGCAAGTGAGGCTCAGTACACACACGACAACGCAACAAAAGAAAAATGCCCCGTCTGCGGCAAATATCTCCTTGAAGTCAACGGCAAAAAAGGCAAAATGCTCGTCTGTCAGGACAGAGAGTGCGGCTACCGAAAGGGTCTGACGCAGGTGACAAATGCACGCTGCCCCGAATGCCACAAAAAGCTTGAGCTTCGCGGCGAAGGAGACAAAAAAATTTTTGCCTGCGTATGCGGCTACCGCGAAAAGCTTTCGGATTTTCAAAAGCGCAGAAGCTCCGACGGCGCAGGAAAGCATGATGTGATTTCATACATGAGGAAACAGGAAAAAGAGAAGGAAAAAGAGCCTCAAAACAACGCAATGGCCGAACTTCTCAAAGGATGGTTCGACTAAAACCGACTGGATTTCAATTATGCACAAAATATATCGGCGGCGTTTGTATATTTTTTCTGCTTTAGGGGTTGAAAAAATTTGCCGCTTGTTATAAAATGTCTGTTGATTGGAAACAATTACTATACTATTAGGTAAATATAAAACGAAAGGAAAGAACCAAATGAACGTATTGAACAAAAAGTCAGTTGAAGACATCGATGTTAAGGGCAAAAAAGTTCTCGTACGCTGCGACTTCAACGTCAAAATGGAAAACGGCGTAATCACAAGCGACAAGAGAATTGTTGCTTCTCTCCCCACAATCAAATATCTGATCGACCGCGGTGCAAGGGTTATCCTTTGCTCTCACCTTGGCAGGCCTAAGGGTCAGTTTAATCCTGAATTTTCTCTCGCTCCCGTTGCCAAAAGGCTCAGCGAGCTTCTCGGCCAGGAAGTTAAAATGGCTAAAGACGTAATCGGCGACAGCGCAAAAGAGCTTGCAGCCTCACTCAAGGACGGCGAAGTAATGCTCCTTGAAAACGTTCGTTTCCATGCCGAAGAAACAAAGAATGACCCTGAATTTTCAAAGGCTCTCGCCTCTCTTGCCGAAATTTACGTCAATGACGCTTTCGGTTCAGCTCACAGAGCTCACAGCTCCACCACCGGCGTTGCCGATTATCTTCCGGCGGTCTGCGGCTTCCTCATTCAGAAGGAGCTTAAATATATCGGCGGCGCACTTGAAAACCCGAAGAGACCCCTTGTTGCAATTCTCGGCGGCGCAAAGGTTTCCGATAAAATCGGCGTAATCACAAACCTTCTCAACAAGGTTGATACCCTTATTGTAGGCGGCGGTATGGCATATACATTCTTTGCTGCACTCAACCACTCGGTAGGCACTTCAATCTGCGAAACAGACAAAATTGACCTTGCAAAGCAGATGATGGATGACGCAAAAGAAAAAGGCGTTAAGTTCCTTATTCCCGTTGACAACGTTGTCGGCAAAGAATACAAGGAAGACACCGAATACATGACCGTTAACTCAGATGATATTCCCGACGGCTGGATGGGTCTTGATATCGGCCCCAAGACCACCGCTATATTTGCCGATGCTGTCAAAGATGCAGGCACCGTTATTTGGAACGGACCGATGGGCGTCTCGGAGTGGGAACACTTTGCAGCCGGCACAATCGGCGTTGCAACTGCAATTGCCAACAGCAACGCAATTTCAATCATCGGCGGCGGTGACAGTGCAGCTGCAATTGAAAAGCTTGGCTTTGCAGACAAGATGAGCCACATTTCAACCGGCGGCGGTGCTTCGCTTGAATTTCTTGAAGGCAAGGAGCTTCCCGGCGTTGCAGCACTCAACGACAAATAATTTCTTAAAATAAAGGAGTCTTTCAAAATGAAAAAAGAACTTCGCAAGGCAGTCATTGCCGGCAACTGGAAAATGAACAACACTCCCTCTCAGACAACAGCTCTCATCAATGAGATGAAGCCGCTTGTTGCCGATGCAGACTGCGAAGTTGTTCTCTGCGTACCCTACATTGACATTCCCGCCGCTGTTGAAGCTGCCAAGGGTTCAAACATCAAAATCGGTGCTGAAAACGTTCACTTCAAAGCCTCAGGAGCTTACACCGGTGAAGTTTCAACAGATATGCTCAAGGAAGCAGGCGTTGAATACGTTGTAATCGGCCACAGCGAGAGAAGAACCTATTTCGGCGAAACCGATCAAACTGTTAACCTCCGCTCACTTGCCGCGCTTAACGCCGGACTTAAGGCTATCATCTGCGTTGGCGAAACTCTTGAACAGAGAGAGCTCGGATATACTGAAACTCTCCTCAAGTTCCAGACCAAGATGGCTCTCACAAACGTTAAGCCCGAACAGCTCAAGAATGTTATCATCGCTTATGAACCCGTTTGGGCAATCGGAACCGGCGTGACTGCAACAGCTGATCAGGCCGACGAAGGCAACGGCTTTGTCCGCGCAGCAATTGCCGAAGCATACGGCGAGGAACTTGCAGAAACCGTTACCGTTCAGTACGGCGGCTCAATGAACGCCAAAAATGCTGACGAACTTGTTTCAAAGGTCAACGTTGACGGCGGTCTCATCGGCGGTGCTTCGCTTAAGGCTCAGGATTTCTCGGTCATTGTTAAAGCTGCTAGTAAATAATTGAACACTGAAAAGGGTTGCTTTGCAGCCCTTTTTTAGAAGATTGAAAGGTAGATCTTTATTATGAAAAAAACTGTTTTACTTTGCATTATGGACGGCTTCGGAAAAAATCCGTCCGACTACGGCAATGCGATTGCCGCGGCAAGCAAACCCAACCTTGACCGTCTTATGAGCGAAAATCCGATGACATATATCGGTGCTTCCGGTATGGATGTCGGCCTTCCCGACGGTCAAATGGGCAACAGCGAAGTCGGACACACAAATATTGGTGCCGGCCGGGTTGTTTATCAGGAACTTACAAGAATTACAAAATCCATTCAGGACGGCGACTTCTTCCAAAACGAAGCACTTGTCGGCGCAATGGAGAACTGCAAAAAGAACGGTTCCTCTCTTCACCTTATGGGACTTATGAGTGACGGCGGCGTTCACAGCCACAACACGCATATGTATGCAATCGTTGAGCTTGCAAAAAGAATGGGACTTGAAAAGGTCTTTGTTCACTGCTTCCTTGACGGACGCGACGTTCCCCCGGCTTCAGGAGCGGATTACGTTGCAGAAACAATTGCAAAGCTCAAGGAAATCGGCGTTGGCAAAGTCGCCACTGTTATGGGCCGTTACTATGCAATGGACAGAGATAACCGCTGGGAAAGAGTCGAAAAGGCTTATGCCGCAATGGTATATGGCGAGGGAATTAAGGCTTCGGACCCTGTTGAAGCAATCAAAAAGTCATATGAAACAATTGACGAAGACGGAAAGCACCTCACTGATGAATTTGTTCTTCCAACCGTATGTCTTGATAACGCAACAGTCAAAGCAAATGACTCGGTCGTTTTCTTCAACTTCCGTCCGGACAGAGCCAGAGAAATTACACGCACTTTCGTTGACGAAGCTTTTTCGGGCTTTGAAAGAAAGAACGGCTTTTTCCCGCTTTATTATGTCTGCATGACACAGTATGATGCAACGATGCCCAATGTTCACGTCGCTTTCAAACCGCAGTCGCTCAAAAACACCTTCGGTGAATACATTTCCGACCTCGGACTTACTCAACTACGTATTGCCGAAACTGAAAAGTATGCACATGTAACCTTCTTCTTCAACGGCGGCGTTGAAAAGCAGTTCAATGGTGAAGACAGAATCCTTGTCGCTTCCCCCAAGGTTGCAACATACGATATGCAGCCTGAAATGAGTGCCTATGAAGTTACAGACAAGGTCGTTGACGCTGTCAAGTCGAACAAGTATGACGCAATCATTCTCAACTTTGCAAACTGTGACATGGTAGGCCATACAGGCGTTTTTGATGCCGCAAAGGCAGCGGTTGAAGCCGTTGACAAATGCGTCGGAAGAGTTGCCGATGCAATTAAAGAAATGGGTGGAGTAATGCTCATTACGGCTGACCACGGCAACGCAGATAAGATGATTGCCGAAGACGGAACTCCTTTCACCGCACACACCACCAATCCGGTTCCGTTCGTTGTTGTCAACCACAAGTGTGAGGTCCGCGATGGCGGAAGACTCTGTGACATTGCTCCGACAATGCTTAAAATTATGGGCATCCCTCAGCCTGTTGAAATGACCGGAGAAAGCATTGTGAAATAATCTGTGACATTAAAAAAACACGTTCTCATTATGGTGCTCAGCAAGAATTTTAATAGGTTTTAATTAAATCTTTTCCGTTAATACTTCACGAAAAAAATCCGTAGGCTCAGCCTTACGGATTTTTTCGCTTTGTCTTAACAAAAATATCTGAATTAAAACTGCTTTGCACCTTAAACTTAATTATTTTTGATGCAGAGCAAGGCACAAATGCTATGCACGAAAAGAATTAGTTTAAGGCTGTTAAATCACTTGCTGAGACACCCTTTTTGAGAGCGCGCTTTTTTATATTGAATCCTTTAAAACTCATACTGATATCCGACTATGTCTTTTACAACCTCAGAAGCGATTATCAGACCGGCAACAGAAGGAACAAACGCGAGCGAACCGGGCGTCCGGCGTTTGCTGCTCTCTTCTTCACTTTCAAGAGGTTTCCGGGCTTTTTCTTTTGAATAAACCACTTTAAGTTTTTTTACTCCCCTTTTGCGTAATTCGGTGCGCATCACTCTGGCAAGAGGGCAAACGGACGTTTTAAAAATATCTGAAACTTCAAAAGCTGTCGGATCAAGCTTGTTGCCCGCGCCCATGGAGCAGATTATCGCCGTTTCCTCGCGCTTTGCTTTCATAACAAGTTCAATTTTTCCGCTGACTGTATCAATCGCATCAATAACATAGTCAAAGCCGGTAAAGTCAAACGTTTCCGAGTTTTCCGGTAGGAAGAACTCTTCCCTTGTAATTATGTTCAGTTCGGGGTTGATGTCAAGCAGCCTACTTTTAAGAACCTCAACCTTTTTCTGTCCGACGGTGCTGTCAAGAGCGATAAGCTGACGGTTGATATTTGTCAGACTGACAACATCATTGTCAACGAGCATAAGAGTCCCGACACCCGTTCTCGCCAGCGCTTCGGCAGCAAAGCCTCCTACGCCTCCGACCCCAAACACCGCAACCGATGAATTGTGAAGCTTCTCCATGCCTTCTTCACCCAAAAGAAGGCGTGTTCTTGAAAAACGATCGATCACTTTTTATTCTCCCCTTTCCCAAATCCGAAGAAAATAAAAAGTGTGGCCGGAATTATACTGAGTGCAAATAGTGCAAGCATAGGAATGTTTCCGGAAAAATAGGCAAACATTTTTGAGAATGCTTCCTTTTGAAGCAAAACTATCAGTCCCACTGCAACCGCCCCGAACGCACAAACTAAAACTGCCCCCGAAGCCGCATCCTTGGCTTTTTTGGCGAAGTCGCTGTACTCCTTTGTTGCGAGGTCAACAGTGTTTTCAATTGCTGTGTTGAAAAGTTCAGCCGCTATTACAAGTACGCTCGCAAAAACAAGTGCTACCCAATCGGAACCTGTCAGCACAAACCAGTCGGTGAACGAAAGAATCGAGAACATATACATAACGCAAACCAGGTGTATACGCATATTCCGCTCCGTTTTAACGGTTGAAAAAATGCCTCGAAAAGCGTAAAAAAAGCTTTTGAAAAGTTTTTTGTAATTATCCATATTTTAAAAATGCCGAAGAAGAAGGCTCTTCCCCGGCTTTTCCTTTCAAAAAATTATTCCTCCATTGTGTAATAGCTTCCGCTTCTGACAAGGCCGAGCTGAGTAAGCACGGCTTCTTCTTTTTCTCTCATCCGAACAAGCTCAAGACCTCCCGGCTCATGGTCATAGCCAAGAAGATGAAGCATTGAATGAACAGTCAGAAAAGCTATTTCACGGTCAAAAGTATGTCCGTAGAGCTTGGCCTGCTTGATTGCGTGTTCAATTGAAATCACTATATCGCCGAGCATTTGCGCCCCTGTATCGTTATTCACGTCATAAACACCGTCAACGCCGAGCGGAAAAGAAAGCACATCTGTTGAGCGGTCAACACCGCGATATTTGAGATTCAGCTTATGTATTTCATCATCATCAACGATTGAAACGCTGATTTCGGCCGAACCTTTGAAGTTTTCATTTACCAAAACAGCGTTGCAGCAGCGTCTGATGAGCATACGCACGCCTGTCGGAATTTTTTCAACGTGCTGATTGTTGCTTATGATGACTTTGATTTTGTCTTTCATTTTCTTTTGTGCGCCTCCTCATATTTTTCATATGCCTTTATTATGTCCTGAACGAGCTTGTGGCGAACAACATCCTTCTCTGAAAAGCGGACGGTTTGAATGTCGTCAATGTTCTTGAGGATTTTAATTATATCAACAAGTCCGGAGCGTTTTCCGTCCGGGAGGTCAATTTGGGTAATATCGCCGGTTACGACGATTTTTGAGTTAAAGCCAAGACGGGTTAAAAACATTTTCATCTGTTCAACGGTCGTGTTCTGAGCCTCGTCAAGGATTATAAAACTGTCATCAAGGGTGCGTCCGCGCATATAAGCAAGGGGAGCAACCTCAATATTGCCGCGCTCCTGATAGCGCTGAAAGCTTTCCGCGCCGAGCATATCAAACAGCGCATCATAAAGCGGACGAAGATACGGATCAACTTTTTGCTGAAGGTCGCCGGGAAGAAAGCCGAGCTTTTCACCGGCCTCAACAGCAGGCCTTGTTAAAATAATGCGGTTGACCTGCTTTGCTCTGAAAGCACTGACTGCAAGGGCAACAGCAAGGTAAGTCTTTCCTGTTCCGGCAGGGCCGACGCCGATAGTTATTGTATTCTTACGTATCGCTTCAATATATTTTTTTTGGCCGAGAGTTTTCGCCTTAACCGGCTTACCCTTCGAAGTTATACACACACAGTCACCGCTCATTGAAGAAATGCTGTCGTCATTTCCTTCTCTGACAAGTGAAATCGCATAACGGACATTTTGCTCACCGAGAGTTTCTCCTTTTTCAACCAGCGAAAGCAATGCGTTCACCGCTCGTTCGGCAAGTGCGCAGTCTTCTTCATCACCTTGAATTTTCAGTTCGCTTCCACGACTGACAACAGCAACGGAAAACTCTTTTTCAATGTATTTTATATTTTCATCAAAGGAACCAAACAGACTGACTGCGTGTTCCATTCTTTCGATGTTAACAATGCGCTCCAAACGGGCAACACTCCCTGAAACAATAATCAAGGTTATTATACCACGTTTTCAGAATTTGTGAATAGTGATTCAAAAGTTTTTACTCTGATTTTCAAAATTTATTTTTTGCTTTACGCCCATAAAATCGACACAGCGGCTGTTACCGGAAACTATCAATTCCTTACCGTTGTTTTTAACTGAAATACTTGTTTTCAAAACATTAGTGTTTTTGTATTTTTCATAGTAATACCTGGTATATTCATCGAAAACGTTTTCCTTTTCAAGGCCTCTGCTTTCGCTTTCAATTGTATAATATAACCGTGTTTCTTTTTCCAAGGAAAACGGCATTGGATGGGAGTCGAGCCGAAACTCATTTTCGCTTTTGAATTCATCATAGCTTCCGCCGTTTTTGAAAAAGCCGAGCGGAATTTTCAGCCAAAACAGTTTTAGAGAGTACACACTCCTTTTGGCAATATAACATTTTTGTTGACCTTTTAATGGCTCTTTAGCTGTTACGGTGTCGTTATGAAGAGCAGTTACTGTTCCGCGCGCCTCATGAAAAACTGATGATAAATCTCGGTTTTCAACTATGCCGCTGATGAGCAAGTCGCCCTTTTTGACGCCGTTCCCCTCAAAATTTGCCTTTGTTCCGTTGTGTACTTCAAGAGAGAGAAGCAAGCCGTCAAAATCGGCAATAAGGTTGCATGGTTCTGAATACGTTTTACTCTCAGGCTTTTCAATGTAATCACGCACTTCAATAACTGCTCTGCTTCCGGAAACGTTGACTGCCGCCCACAACAGGCGTCCGTTAAGACTCTTAATCATTCCGTCTGAAATCTCATGAACATCAAGTGCCGGACGAAAACAACCGGTTCTAAGTCCGTACTCCTCAGCAACGCTCACTATTTCAGCCTCGCTGATGCGCTCACTCCCGACTGTTTCAATGCTCCAGACGAAAAGCGACATTATGCTCATAAACAGCACAAAAAACGCCGCGCCGACAGCAAGACCGACACGGTTCCTGTTTTTAAACAAAAGGAACGGCAATCCGTATTTTGAAATGCAAAAGAGCTTCATTCCGCTTTGCTTTGCTACGGAACGAAGCTTCTTATAACCGCGAGCTGAGACAAAACCCTCAAGTCTTTCATCTTCAAAGACCAGCGAGCGTACACTAAGTTTCTTTTGTTCGCAAAGATTGACAAATCGCTCTCTGAATCCGCCTACAGCCCCGAATTTTACATAGCCCAACAAAAAACGAACAAGATTAACCGGATTCATTACTTTCCTCCTTTACATACCGAATTCAACAGAAACAATTGTTCCTGTTACGCAGGCAAGACCGTCATTCATGTTGCCGATGCAAAGATTGTCTCCGTTGAATTTAACGGTCATTCCGCGGCAGTTGAGTTTGATTAAGCTGCTGTTATATTCGATTATACCAAGGCAGCCCTCTATATTTACTTCTCGGTTTGAAAAAAGCTCAATATGCGGCATACACAATTCGTTGCCGCTGCCAAGTGACGACAATTCTTCAATTCTTTCTTTTATTCGCTTTTGCATAAGTAAGCAGTCCCTTCTTTCTTTATTTCATAGCTATGTAAGCCGGATTTATAATATCACTGCAAAAAAAATCATAAAATTAAACGGTGATAGTTATGAAAAAAGCAAGCATTATTTTAAAGCTTACAGTATTCGGTTTTTTACTCTTCATCTGCGTTTTTTTCTTTTTACTCTTTCCAAAGCAGACCGCAAAGAGTGTAAGCGAAGGGCTTGAGCTTTGCTTAAAAACGGTTATTCCTTCTTTGTTCCCGTTCATGGTTCTTTCCGGGATATTCACATCGAGTGTTTTTTGCGAAAAGCTGAGTAGAATACTTGGCAAGGCAACAAGGTTGATTTTTAATTTAAGCCCGTTTTGTTCCTCCGTAATCCTTATTTCCGCTGTCGGCGGCTATCCTCTCGGAGCATTTACAGCGCGCAGACTTTTTGAACAGAGCGAAATTTCTTCGGCTGATTTCAAAAAGCTGCTTCTTTTTGCTGTCCTTCCCTCACCTTCTTTTGCTGTCGGTGCTGTCGGGTCTGCAATGCTCGGTTCAAAAAACGCCGGATTTTTAATATATTTTTCAGTTCTGCTTGCTTCTCTTATACTCGGAATTTTTTCAAGGCTGACAGTTTTCAAAGACACCGATTCGACATTTAGCAGCGAAGCTCCAAATTGCCGGTACGAAATTTTTTCTTCCATATCATCTTCAATTGAAAAAAGCGGTCGTGCCATGCTGTTTATCTGCTTTTCAATACTGTTTTTCTCCGCTGTACTATCGATAACAGATTCGTTCTTTGCTTCAGCTTCAGCGCAAATGCTCTCAGCAGCATTACTCGAAGTCACTTGCGGCTGTAAAAGACTCAGTGAGAATTTTGCCTTACCGGTAATTGCAGGTACTGTCGGCTGGGGCGGACTTTGTACGCATTTTCAGATTATGAACGAGATCTCTCTTTCAGGACTGTCGACTCCGGTCTTTTTTGCATTCAGACTGTTGCACGGAGCATTGTCATCCGTCTTTTGCCTTGCGCTCCTCAAAATATTTCCGGTTGCAAGTGAAACGCTTTCATCCTCTTGTGCGCAAAACGTAAGCATTTCAAGCGGCCCTTCACTCGCCTTTTCACTCTGTTTAATTGCAATGAGTGTACTCCTGCTTTTAGGAAACAATTTTGTTGTAAGCAGTCAGAAGCGCACGAACAAAATAACTTGAATTATATAAAACAATATGCTATAATACAACAAGTAAATTGAGGACGGTGTTTTATGAGGCAAAAGCTTTTTAGCGGAAAAAACTATGAAAAACGTTGTGAGTATTGCCTCAAGGGCAGACTTCCGCAGGACAGAAGTGCGGTACTTTGCAAGCGTTTCGGCGTTGTTGCGCTTGATTTTTCGTGCCGCAGCTTTGAGTATGACCCTTTGAAAAGGACACCGAGGAGAATCAGGTTCAACGCTTCATTTGATGAAAGCGAGTTTAAGCTTTAATTGGCCGCCGTAAAGGCGGTTTTTTATTTTAAAATCTGATGAAAATTTCTGATGATTGTGGTAAAATAAAGTTACATTTGAAAACGGCAGTATATACCTGCCGCACGGAGGAAAAACGGCCATGAATGACTTTGAAGCGAAACAAAAGCGCGCAGGAGAGCTACGCAAAACCATAGAGTATCATAACAAAAAGTATTATGAAAACGATGAGCCGGAGATTGAAGACTTTGAGTATGACAGGCTGCTTCACGAATTGATTGAAATTGAAGAGCAGTATCCGGAACTTTCAACCGAGGATTCGCCGACAAAGCACGTTGGAGGAAAAGCAAGCTCCCAATTCTCTCCGGTTGAGCATAAGGTCAAAATGGAGAGCCTTCAGGACGCATTTTCAAAAGAAGAGCTTTCAGACTTTGACCGCCGCGTACATGAGGGCACTGGCAGTGCTAAATATATTGTCGAACCAAAAATTGACGGACTTTCGGTGAGTCTTGAATATGAAAACGGTGTTTTTGTTCGCGGCTCAACGCGCGGCGACGGATCAACCGGGGAAGATATTACGGCAAATTTGAAAACAATCTCTTCAATTCCAATGAGAATCAACAACGCTCCGGCTTTTCTTGAAGTACGCGGCGAAGTTTATATGCCAAAATCAGTTTTTGAAGAGCTTGTTCAAAAACAGGAATTAGACGGAGAAAAACCGTTCAAAAATCCGCGCAATGCTGCAGCAGGCTCACTCAGACAAAAGAATCCGCAGATTACCAGACAGCGAAAGCTTGATATTTTTGTTTTCAATATTCAGCAAATTGATGGTAAAACCTTGACCGGTCATCGTGAGTCGCTTGAGTTTTTGCATTCTCTCGGGTTTAACATCATTCCGTTTTATAAAGAGTGTAAAAATATTGAAGAAGCATTTGAAGAAATTGACAGAATAGGCACCGTCCGCGGTGAACTGAGCTTTGACATTGACGGTGCGGTTATCAAGGTCGATGATTTTGAAAAACGCCGCACCCTTGGTTCAACAGCAAAATTTCCAAAGTGGGCAATCGCCTTCAAATACCCACCGGAGGAAAAAGAAACCACCCTGCTTGGCATTGAAATCAACGTTGGAAGAACCGGCGTTCTGACGCCAACCGCTGTTTTTGAGCCGACTTTCATCGCCGGCTCAACGGTAAGCCGCGCAACACTGCACAACCAAGACTTCATCACGGAAAAAGGTATATGTATTGGTGACAAAATTATCATCCGAAAAGCCGGTGACGTGATTCCTGAGGTTGTAGCGGTTGCTGCTCATGGCGAAAACCCAACCGTTTACGTCATGCCCGAATTCTGTCCGTCATGCGGTTCAAAAACCGTTCGTGAACCTGACGAGGCCGCCTTGCGCTGTCTCAATCCGGACTGTCCCAGCCAGCTTCTGAGAAATCTTATTCACTTCTGTTCAAGAGATGCAATGGACATTGAAGGACTGGGTGATGCTATTCTTGCGGTGCTCGTTGAAAAGGGCATGATCAAAACAGCAGCCGACATTTACTCGCTTAATTTTGACGAGGTCGCCAAAATAGAAAGAATGGGCAAAAAAAGTGCTGAAAACCTGCAAACAGCAATTGAAAACTCTAAGCAAAACGAGCTTTATCGCCTGATTTTTGCTCTCGGTATATACCACATAGGTCAAAAAGCCGCAAAAATCCTTGAAAACAAGTTTTCAGACATGGATGAACTCATGAGTGCAAACCTTGATCAGCTTTCTTCAATAGATGGTTTCGGCGGTATCATGGCACAGAGCGTTGTTGACTTCTTCTCACTGCAAAAGAGTCGTGAACTTGTTGAGGCTCTCAAAAGTGCCGGCGTGAACATGAAAAGCAAAGAAAGAAGCACAGATCAACGCTTTGCCGGAATGACATTTGTTTTGACCGGAACTCTTTCAACTTTCACAAGGAGCAAAGCTTCTGAAATAATTGAAAGCTTCGGCGGGAAAAGCGCATCCTCTGTTTCTAAAAAGACAAGTTTCGTTCTTGCCGGAGAAGCGGCAGGCAGTAAGTTGAGAAAAGCAAATGAACTGGGAATAAGGGTAATTTCTGAGGACGAATTTGCGGACATGATAAAATAACAATATAATACACAAAAAGCTATAAATCCGACAAAAATCAATTCGGATTTATAGCTTTGTTTTTTTACTGTCAAATTTAATTCAGAAGTTTATTTGAGTAAATAGGCCCTTGTTTCATACGGCTTTGTCATAAAACCGTTGTGAATGATAGGACATTGAGCGTAGTTTGAAAGAACAAGCTCGGCCTTTGCCATGTTGAAATCTTCGGGTGCTCTGAACGTAATTTCTCCGTCCGAGAAGGAGCTGATCACCAGAAGCTTTTGTCCTTGGTACTCACGGATATATGCAAAGATACTTGAGCAGGTCTTAAGCATTTTGAAAGTGCCGTATCTCACGATTTCATTATCCTTGCGGAACTTGAGCAGCTTGCGGTAGTAGTTAAGAATCGAATTTTCATCTTCCTCTGCCGCCTTGACGTTGATTTCTTTATAATTGGGATTGGTATAGAACCATGGCGTTCCGGTTGTGAATCCGGCGTTTGGGCTATCATCCCATTGCATTGAGGTTCTTGCATTGTCTCGAGCCGCACGGTGGCAAACCTTGAGGAAATTCTTCTCCGAAAAACCGAGAGCCTTGAACATACCGTAGTTATTTATTGTTGATACGTCCTTATAAATATCAAGGCTGTTGATTTCTTTTGCGTTCGTCATGCCGATTTCCTGCCCCATATAAATAAACGGGGTTCCGCTTTGGAGGAAGCACATCGTTGCAAGCATTTTTGCGCTCTCAACGCGATACTTTTCACTTCCGTAACGACTGACAACTCTCGGCTGATCGTGGTTTTCCAGGTAGAGGGCATTCCAGCCACCTCCCTTTGCCATTTTTTTCTGCCATCTGGCAAAAACGGCTTTAAGATGACCGGGTCTGAAGGGAGTGAGAATCCAGTTTGTGACGATATTATCCGCACCCATGTGCTGGAAGTGGAACATCATATCAAGAAGCTGACCGTCCCCTTCTTTGATGAACTTCAAGGCACGCGCAGGTGTCATCATCGGAGCTTCACCGACGGTGAAGCAGTCATATTGGTTAATAACTTCTCTGAATTCGGCAAGGTACTCACGAAGATGCGGTCCATTCATGTAATGCTCAATTCCGGTTGCAACAGGAAGTGGAAATCCGTTCGGAAGACCTTCTCTTTTCGAGATAAATGTAATGACATCCTCACGGAAACCGTCGACACCCATGTCGAGCCAAAAGCGCATTATATCCTTGACCTCTTCGCGCACAGCCGGATTATCCATGTTAAGGTCTGGCTGTTCCTTTGCAAAAACATGAAGGTAATACTGACCTCTTTCTTTGCAGTATTCCCATGCTCTGCCCTGGAAGGTTGAAAGCCAGTTATTCGGCGGTCTTTTGCCGTTCCTTTTTCCGTCACGCCAAATATAATAATCACTATACTTGTTGTCGCGACTTTTTTTGCTTTCGAGGAACCACTCGTTCTGGTCGGAAGTATGATTGACAACAAGGTCCATAATGACCTTGAGGCCTCTCTTGTGCGCTTCATCAAGAACCGTTTTAAAATCCTCAAGAGTTCCGTATGCAGGGTCTATGTTTTTATAATCTGCAATATCATAGCCGTAGTCCTTCTGCGGTGAGGTGTAAAGCGGTGAGAACCAAATTGCATCAACACCAAGGCTTTTGATGTAATCGAGCTTTGAAAGAATACCTTTGAGATCGCCGATTCCGTCTCCGTTTGAATCGCAGAAAGAGCGCGGCCAAATCTGATAAACGGCAATGTCTTTATACCATCGTTTCTTTTCCATCGAATATTCTCCTTTCAAAGGTGTTTACTTTGTTTTTGCAGCCTTTCTTTCTTCAACTTCGGCAACCATTTCTCTCTGCTTGCTTTCGGTGATCTTATAGAAAAGCATCGGAATGATGGTACCGACCATGCTGATTGCACCGGCAAGAATGAGAATGTTCCAAAGGAGCTGTTCGCCTTCCGGTGTAATTGCCGGAGAAGCCTTTGGATTGATTCCCGCCCAGCTATATGAGAATACGCCGATAAATGCGCCTACAGCCATGCCGATTTTGTTGATAAGCGTCTGCATTGCAAAGCAGATACCCTCGGCTCTTTCGCCGGTTTTCCATTCAAGATAGTCAACAGTGTCACCGATCATCGCGTATGTAATGATATTATTGACGCCCTGAGGAATACCGAGAAGGACAAGACCCACTGCGCAGAAGACGAGCTTCCACGGAGCATCGTATCCGATAAAATACATTGCAAACATTACAACCGCACCGAGAATGTGAACGTAAATGTAAGCCCACTTTTTGGTGAATTTTTTGCTCATCCACGGAACAAGAACCGAAGCAACAAGTCCACCGGGAACAACAAGCATCGTAATCAGGCTGAACAAGCCCTCGTTTTTAAGAACGTACTTTGCAAAGTAAAGTCCGCCGGTGTAAGAATAAACCATCCTAGCTCCGCCGAGGACACCGGAAAGAACAATAAGCAGGAGCTGCTTGTTTTTGAAAAGGAGCTTGATATTGTGTCCGAATGAAGGCGGTTCTTCGGTTGAGGTAAAGCGTTCTTTGGTATTTTTGAAACCATAAAAGAACATCGGGATAGCAATAACAACAAGAACAAG
>CAKSYX010000034.1 GCA_934525065.1 uncultured Eubacteriales bacterium | reverse complement strand
ATTTGCCTTTTATTTTATCATAAAACTGTAAACGATGTTATTGCACTGGTTGTAAACTATCTTATTACACTATACATTGTGTTCCGCCCGTGAACGTTGCTGTTCGCAAAGCATAAAAATAAACCTCGGCATCGTATGGGGGTCGCTTGAGGCCCCCATGAAACGTTGCCGTTTGCACACACCAATCTGCAAAACCGCAGCTTTTCTCAGATAATGGATAATACATAATAGATGTAAAAAATGGGGCTGCCCTGCGGGCAGCCCCATTTTTTTCTTAATAGTGAACAGCTCCGCAGGAGCAGCCCTTGCCGATTCTGAACAGCTTCCAGAACACAAGCAGAACCTTATAAAGGATTCTCATAAGCCAGAAGCGCTTGTGGCAGATGCAGTTGCAGTTAAGATCGGTGCTGTGCTTGATTTCCTTTCCGCATTCATCGCACTTTCCGTCCTCGTCGGCGTCACGGTGCGGTTTAATTACGGTTTCCTGTTCCTTCAGAACTTCGCCGCAGCGGTCGCAGTGGCTGCCCTCGCTGAGTCCCGGCTTTGTGCAGGTTGCCGGAACTGCCGGGTCAATGACCTCATGGTGGCCGAGAGCGTCAATTGTTCTCGTCTGCGTTTTGTCGCAGCGTGTGCAGGTGAGGGTTTCAGTACCCTTCTTGGTGCAGGTCGGCTCCTTGGTAACGACCCATTCGCCGCTCCAGTCATGGCCGAGAGCCTTGACAACTTCGCCCTGCTTTTCTGTTCCGCATTCAGAGCAGACATATGTGCTGTAGCCGTCGTCGATGCAGGTTACGCCGTGAATTTCAACAACAAACTTGTGGTCGAGCTTCGGGATAACTTCTTCTTCAAAGATATATCCGCAGCCGCCGACGCATTCCTTGTGTCTCTTGCCCTCTTCGGTGCAGGTCGCTTCTTTATCAATTATCCATTCGCCCGGAGTATGGCTGAGCTGACGCAGCTGCTTTTCAACCTTAACTGTGCAGCCTTCGCGTGTGCAGAATTTTTCTGCTTTTCCGGGAGCGGTGCAGGTCGGCTCGGTGACGGTCTTCCATTCGCCCCACTTGTGGCCGAGAGCCGAGCCGGGGTTCCTCATCGTCTTTTCCGCGTCGCAGCCTTCACGCCGGCACTTGACAACCTTTGTTCCGTCTTCGGTGCAGGTCGGTGCTTTTCCCACGGTCCATTCATCGCTCCAGTCGTGGCCGAGAGCCGAGCCGGGAACCTCTCTGATGTTTTCAGCGTTTGAGCAAACAGAGCAGGTTGCTTTTTCCGTTGCGTTCTTGGTGCAGGTTGCGGCGGTAGCGGGGAAGTATTCTGTGAACACATGTTCGTTTGTGACATCGGTTTCGTGGCCTCTTTCTACAACCGCGTGGCAGAGGGTGCACTTGATGTCGCCGCTGTAGCCCTTATCCTTGCAGGTTGCGGCAACAACGGTCGATTCGTCAAGATAGGTGTTGAGGTGGCCGGTTTTGGGGATCGTTACATCGCTTTCAACCGCTCCGCAAACATCGCAGGCAACTTTTCTTTGACCTTCTTCGGTGCAGGTTGCTGCTTTGTCAACAACAAGAACAAAGTGGTGAGCTCCGCCGGGAACTTCAACCTCAGAGCCTTCTCTGACCGCCTTGCAGACTGAGCAGACCTGATGCTTCTTATAGCCGGTGGTGCAGTCAGTGTTGACGCCTTCTTCTTTAACAATTACCCATGTCCATGTATGTTCGGTTTTTTCAACCGCCTTAGTTTCGGTAACAGTCGATTTGCCGTCTTCGCCAATACAGCAGGCGCGTTTACAGTGGCGTTCCATTTTTCCGCCCTTTGTGCAGTCAGCCTTTTCGCCGACGAACGCCCAGTCGCTCCAGTCGTGGCCGAGAGCGGTGTTTTTGTCTATTACAGTTTCAGTTGCAGTGCAGCCTTCGCGTTCGCAGGTGGCGGTTCTTTTTCTGTTCTCGGTGCAGGTTGGCTCTGTGCTTACCTTATAGTCTCTGAACCAGTGGCCGAGAGCTGAACCAACGTCGGTTACACCTTTTTCCTCGTATCCGCAGCCGTAGACGCATTCGCCGTGCTTGGTTCCGTCCTCTGTGCAGGTTGCGTTTCCGTCGGAGATCCAGTTTGCAATATAGTGCGGTTTCTTTGAATTCGGTTCGGTGACAGTCTTCTTCGCTTTTTTGCATTCTGTGCAGAACGCATACATTGTTCCGTCACGCAGGCAGGTACCGTCATTGTTGGAGATGTACTTATCCCTTTCGGTTTCAGGGTTGGGGAAAGAATGAGGATGCTTTGTTCCCTTTGCAGTCCTTTCAAGGTAGTGTCCGCAGCTCCAGTTCTTTCCGTCATCGTGAGTAGTATTATTGATACAATATGCTCTTTCAATGCCGTCGGCGATGCAGGTTTCGCTGTCTTTAACAAACTTATAAACAATTTCGCCGTTTGCGTCCGTCTCATAGGTATGAGGGGCGTAATACTCCGGTCTCTCCTCAGCGACGGTAAATTCTTTATTGCATCTTACGCAAAGGCCGGTTTTTGTTCCGAGCTCGCAGCAGGTTTCGGTTCCGTCGTTGTGCGTCCATGTGTCGGCCTTGTGACCGAGAGCTGAACCGGGTACTTCGCGGGTATGCGTTTTTCCGCAGCCGCGATCGCATTCAGCAGTTTCTTCTGCGTTTTTTTCGCAGGTTGCGGCCGTGGTCTCATTGTACTTTGTGAACTGATGCTCAAGCGCGGTGCCTTCTGCGGTTATGGTATCCGTTACATCGCAGCGGGTGCAGGTTGCGGTTTTGGTTCCGTCTATTCCGCATTTTGCGTCGTTGTTATACTTATAGTTTTCGGGGAGGAATTCATGGCCGAGAACGGTGTTCGGAATATCCCTTGTGTAGGTCTTTCCGCAGCCCTCGCGCGTGCAGGTGGCGGTTTCCTTTGCATTTTCGGTGCAGGTTGCTTCTTTGGTCTTTGTGTATGTGCCCCAATTATGCTCAAGCTTCGGAATAATCTCACTCTTAACGTATTCACCGCAAAGACCGCATTTATATTTCTTTACACCTTCGGTTTCACACTTAGCCTCAAGGGTGGTCACCCATTCGCCTTTTCCGCCGTCCTGATGGTTAAGCTTCGGGAGAGTGCTAACAAGTTCATATTTGTCGCAGCCTGTGTGCTTACAGGGGTGATAGGTATAGCCATCCTTGGTGCAGGTTGCAGAAACGGTTCTTGTAATTGACTGGTCAAAGTCATGGTTAAGCATCGAAATTGCTCTGGTTTCAGTGTGAGACTTATCTCTCTGGCAGGTACGCTTTTCAAGACCGTCCTTTTCGCAGGTGGCGGGAGTGACAACCTCCCATCTTTCATCGGATTCATCATAGTTCCAGTCGTGGCCGAGAGCAGGAGTGTCAACGCCGTTTCTTTCTCCCCTGTCGGGATCATACTTATCGCACCAAATGCACTGATAGGTTGCGTGACCGCCTTCGGTGCAGGTCTGTTTTTTGGTTACTTTTTCATTAGTGTAGCTGTGGGGAACAATAGGAATTGTTTCACTCGAGGTCTCCGTGCAGCGCGAGCATTTGAAATTGATGACACCGGGGAGCCGGCAGGTTGCCTCTCTGCGCGAAATCTCTTTCATGTCGTGGCCGAGCTTTTGGGTTACATCATCGGTTTTTGTTGCCGGGCACTTTGAGCAGGAGTAATCCGTCCAGCCGTCTTTGGTGCAGGTTGCGTCATGAACCGTGCCCTTGACCCAGGTGTGGGGCTTCTTTTCAACCGGAAGTTCTCTGGTCGCTGTGCAGTCAGTGCACTTCTGATATTCCTTACCCTCTGCGGAACAGGTGGAGTCAACAATAGAGGTTCTGACCCAGTTATGAGCAATCTTTTTGAATTTTGCTGTATAGGTCTGATCTACGGTTACCTTTGCAAGAGCCGGATTCCAGCCGTCAAAAACATAGTGGCCGTCCGCTACCGGCTTCGGAATGGTGTAGTTTGACGGTTCGATGGGCGTTGAGCCGTAGTAATAGTTCGATTTTGCAAGGTCGTCCGTTACACCGTCCTGCCTGAATGTAATTGTATAAAGCGGGTCAACAAGCTTGACCCTTTTCTTTTGCCACTTATTGGTTCCGGCAACACAGGAGATCCATGCGTATCTAACACTTTCTTCTCCGTCAACCTGAGCTGAGGGACGAACGGTGAGAGTGCCGTCTCCGCCCATTGAAAGGCCGGAGTTTGTGTCATCCTTTCTTGCTGAGCTATAATCAGTCGGTTCGCTGACGGGAACCCAGAACTGCGGATCCTCATGCCACGCAACACCATACTGATCATACATCGTTGCGCTGTATTTGCTTGTGATGTTGGCAGCACCGGTTTTGGGCATGGTGATGGTGTCCGCACCGGAGATTGCGCCCAGAGAGTTGAAATATGGTTTATTTGCCATATCTGACGTACTTTTGGACTTTTCATCAGAACCAAGGAAATTTTTGTGGTGAAACTCAAAGTCACAAACCTGTTTCCAACCGGAGTTCGCATCATTTTCAGCACCTTTATAATAATTACTGTTTCCGGCCTTTGCAACGCAGACCTTCAGTCGAAATTCCGGATATTGCCAGTAGCCTACCTTTGATTTTGCATAAGCCCACGAAGGAAAGCCCGGAACATTTTCTGCGTAAACAATGTAGTAATCGTGTCCATTTTTAACATGGCCTTTTGCGTCCCCTGCATTGGCACCTGTTGTTATTTCACCGCTCTCAGTGCCTGTTCCGTTATTAGTTTTATACTTGTACTTAACGGTAAGCTTGTCGATGCCGTTTGAACCATTGTCATTGTCATAAACAGCAAAAGCTATCCTATACTTTCCGGCCGTTGCGGCCTCCGCTTTCTCCGGCGCAAAGAACACCCATGTGGTGAGCACCATGAGCGCCGCCATAAAGACGGAAAGTGCTTTTTTCCCGGTTTTTAAAGTTTTTTTCATCTCTAAAATATCTCCTTTCGGTTGAATGTAAAAAGAGTATTATAATGCATATATATGATAGCGCAAAAAAGCAAAAACGTCAAATGATATTTAAATTTAATTAAATTTTTGTGAACATGAACAAACGAAAGTATTTGTTTTTAGGCATAATAACGAATGTGGCTCCGGTTTGCCTCTTTAATGAAAGCAAATTCGTAGGGAGGTCGCGGTTTATTTTTACGCTGTGCGAACAGCAACGTTCACGGGCGGAACACAATCCGCCCCTACTATTCTAAACACTGGACGCTGGATGTAATCAACTTAAAGGGCAGCAAACAACCTAACATCCTGCACAGCGTAAAAATGAACCCATCTAAAATCTAACTTCATGGGGGCCTCAGGCGACCCCCCGTATCTAGATGCTAGATGCTAGACACTAGATACTAGATATAATCAGCTTAAAGGGCAACGAACAACCTAACGTCTTGTAGCGCATAAAAACAAACCTCAGCTTCGTACGGGGGTCGCCTGAGGCCCCCGGGAACGTTGTTTCTTGAACCACACAAATAATAGAGTTCTCCCTTTCATTTTTAATTTCTGCTCCATCCTCGGCGCTCCCCGCGCGGGGGGCGCCGAGGATGGAGCAGAACCGATATATGGGGAGCAGGAGGTGAATTATATGGAAGCGGTGCAAGCAGTAAGGTGGAAACGGGGGCCTCAAGCGACCCCCTACGATGCCGAGGATTGTTTTTATGCTTTGTAACCTTGCCGCTTGCGCCACATGAAAACAAAAAGCCGCTTGACAAACAAGCGGCATAGTTGTATAATATGAACGCAAAGAGGGTGCCGCGATAAGCGGTTGCTCCAAATTTTGTGATGTTATATAAGAAACACCGCCGTTTGGAACGGGGCGGTGTTTCTTACTTTTTATGTAAGATTACTTTTTGTTACTCAAAATCGTGTAGCAAAGAGAGATAACATTGACAAGCAATGCAAGAATTGCAATCAATTCCAAAAGCGTAACTGCCATTGCTATCACCTCCTCTTGCGAGGAGCAACCGCCTTACCGTTATATCCGGCACCGTCAGCATTTTAGCGTATTTGTCGAAAATTGTCAAGTTGGATTTTAGATGTTGGATGTTGGATGTTAGACGGGTTTGTTTTTATGCAGTGCAAGCGGTGGGGTTCATGGGCGGAACACAATCCGCCCGTACAATGCCGAGGTTTATTTTTATGCGGTGCAAGCGGAAATGTTGCACCACGCAAAAATAAACACATCTAAAATCTAACATCTAACATCTAACTTCTATCATCTGAATTTTGGCTGTTGGATTTTTCATTTTGTTTTTTTGCGTTTGCCCTTTAAAAATCCTTTTCGGTGTGATATACTGTGTGATATATCCGAAAAAGCAAAGGAGAATCAACCATGCTTGATATTAAGCTTATCAGGGAAAATCCCGATCTTGTTAAAAAGGCCATGAAAACCAGAAACAAGGACATGGACGCCCTTGTTGACGAAATTCTTGAAATTGACGCGCGCCGCCGTGAGCTTTCTGCCAAAAGGGACCAGCTCAAAGCCCGCCAGAATGCCGCCGGAAAAATGATCCCCGCTCTCAAAAAGGAAGGCAGGGACACGAGCGAGCTTATGGCCGAAATGAACGCCGTCAAGGCCGCAATCAAAGAGGACGACGATGAGCTCACCGCTCTTGAAGCAAAGCAGAAGAGCATCATGTATGAGTTCCCGAACATTCCGAGCGAGCTTACTCCCATAGGCAAGGACGACAGCGAAAACGTTGAGGTCCGCCGCTGGGGCGAACCCACGAAGTTTGACTTTGAGCCTCAGGCGCATTGGGACATCGGCGCAAGGCTTGACATCCTTGACCCGGAGACCGCCGCAAAGGTTACCGGCGCACGCTTCCATTTTTACAAGGGTCTCGGCGCAAGGCTTGAAAGGTCAATTATCAACTTCTTCCTCAATACTCATACCGCGAACGGCTATACGGAGGTCTTTCCGCCGTTCATGGTCAACCGCGCTTCAATGACAGGAACAGGCCAGCTCCCGAAGTTTGAAGAGGACGCCTTCAGGCTCACCAATGACTACTTCCTCATTCCCACCGCCGAGGTACCCGTCACGAATATGCACCGCGATGAGATTCTTGACGGAACAAAGCTTCCCATTAAGTATTGCGCATACTCTGCCTGCTTCAGAGCAGAAGCCGGTTCAGCCGGCAGAGACACAAGGGGTCTCATCCGCCAGCACCAGTTCAACAAGGTTGAGCTTGTGAAGTTCGTCAGACCCGAGGACAGCTATGAGGAGCTTGAAAAGCTCACCAACGACGCGGAAAGAGTTCTTCAGCTTCTCGGCCTGCCGTATAGAGTTATGGCTCTTTCAAGCGGCGACATCGGCTTCTCCTCCGCAAAGACCTATGACCTTGAGGTATGGATGCCGTCATACGGAAGATATGTTGAAATTTCCTCCTGCTCAAACTTTGAGGACTTCCAGGCACGCCGCGCTTCAATCCGCTTCAAGGAGGATTCAAAGAGCAAAGCAAGGCTTGTTCACACCCTCAACGGCTCAGGCGTTGCAATCGGCAGAACCGTTGCCGCGATTCTTGAAAACTTCCAGAATGCAGACGGCTCCGTCACCGTTCCGGAAGTGCTTCGTCCCTATATGGGCACAGACATAATCAAATAAAACACATAAAGGCCGTCCTCTTCGCTTTGAAGCGGACGGCCGGATATTATGATATTTTTCCGGAGGTATAAAATGTACAGCAATCTACCAGACAGCATCGGCCTGATTAAAAACACCGACCCTGCCGTTGCCGAAGCAATGGCTCTTGAACTCAAAAGGCAGCGCGAAAAGCTTGAGCTTATCGCTTCCGAAAACATTGTTTCCCCTGCCGTCATGGCGGCCATGGGCAGTGTACTCACCAACAAATACGCCGAAGGCTACCCCGGAAAAAGATACTACGGCGGCTGCGAATATGTTGACATGGTTGAAACGCTCGCAATCGACCGCGCAAAAAAGCTTTTCTCGGCGGAATACGCCAACGTTCAGCCCCACTCGGGCTCACAGGCAAACCTTGCGGTCTACGCCGCCTTTTTAACCCCCGGCGACACCGTGCTCGGCATGAACCTTTCCGCCGGCGGCCACCTTTCACACGGCTCGCCGGTCAACGCAAGCGGAAAGCTTTATAACTTCGTCTCCTACGGCGTTAACGAAAACGGACTGCTTGATTACGATGAAATTGAAAAAATCGCACTTGAAAAGCAGCCGAAGATGATCGTTGCCGGCGCTTCCGCCTATCCGCGTGAAATTGACTTTGAGCGAATCGGAGAGATTGCAAAAAAGGTCGGCGCAATATATTTTGTTGACATGGCGCACATTGCAGGTCTTGTTGCCGCCGGGCTGCACGTTTCTCCCGTTCCCTTTGCGGACGTTGTAACAACGACCACCCATAAGACCCTTCGCGGCCCGCGCGGCGGACTTATCCTTGCAAAGGCGCAGCACGGCGCGGCGCTCAACAAGGCAATCTTCCCCGGCAATCAGGGCGGACCGCTCATGCATATAATCGCCGCAAAGGCAGTCTGCTTCGGCGAAGCACTCACCGATGAATTCAAGGAATATCAAAGGCAGCTCGTCAAAAACTGCGCCGCCCTTGCTTCGGCCCTCACCCAAGAAGGCGTTGACCTCGTTTCCGGCGGAACGGACAACCACCTCTGCCTGCTCGACCTGCGTTCGCTCGGCGTCACGGGCAGGGAGCTTGAAGAGCGGCTTGACAGCGTTGGAATCACAACAAACAAGAACTCAATTCCCAACGACCCGCAAAAGCCTTCGGTCACAAGCGGCGTCCGCCTCGGAACGGCCGCAGTGACAACGAGAGGTCTTGTTGAAAGCGACATGAGAGAGATTGCTCACCTGATTTTCCTTGCGGCAACGGATTTTGAAAACAGCCGCGAAGAAATTGCAACCCGCGTTGCGGCAATTTGCAAAAAGTATCCGCTGTATGAATAACATTTTTGTTAAGCATTGCGAGGCGTTTTAACGCAATATCGGCGGAAAATTGCCTTTAAAAACCGCATTGAGTTCGACTCTCCTCAGCTTATGTAATAAAACAAAGACTATATTTCATTAGGACTTAGTATATCCTGTTGAAATATAGTCTTTTATGTTTTTTCTTGCGCTTATTTATTCATACGCTTTTTGAACGGCATAATATGCCGGCTTTTCTTTTCCGTGCAGGTCAACGAGTCCCCAGCCGGTTTCAACCGGGCAGTCCTCCTGTCCGCAGATGTAACAGGCATCACTGTCGCTGTAACAGTAAACGAACGAGCCGCAAAGAAATTCAAGGTTATAGATGCGCTTGAAGATATCCTCATAGAATCTCCCCTGATCCTCCGGGGTGTGGCGATAATCCGAAAGCTCAAAGCCGCCCTTTATTTCCTTATAGAGGTGGTTCGCAAGCTCGGTATCAAACAGCTTATCGGCAAGTTCTTCTTCGTTTTTATATTCAAGTGAAAGCAGATGCTCTTTGAACTGCTTCGGCAGACGGTCAATTAACGTCATAATATCTTTTCGCGCCGCCTCCTCGTTTTCAAAGCCGTAGCTCTTGAGAATCTCGTTCTTTTGCGCCTCGGTCTTTATGTCGCCGTAGCCCATGTAGCCGAACTCGCAGAGAAGTATAGGCTTTCTTGTGTAAGCCCATAGCGCTCTCAGAATAAGGTCTTGAACCCAGAGCTTTTTGAAAACATTTTCAAAGCAGCCGAGATAAACGTCCATGCCCACATAGTCGCAATACCCAAGATAAGGTTTCATATAGGTACAAAGGTTATAGAGCGCTGTTCCGCCGCAGTTGTAGCCGACAATGATATCGTTCTTTACCGATGCCATTGCCTGCGCCTGCATACCGATAAAATCGGCGGCCTCTTTAACAGTAAGCGGCAAGGTGAAATGCTCAATACCCATCTCGTTTGTAATTTGAAAGGCGGAAACGATGCCTTGAAGATCTTCGGCATAAAATTTTGCAATGCGCTGAATTTCCGCCTTGTTTTTTTCATCACGGGGATCAAGTCCGGCTTCTATATACTTTTTTGGATACGGTGTTATGCACATAACCTTGAAGCCGTTATCGGCATAGGTCTTAGCCTTGAGTTTGTACTTTTTGTATCCATCGGTGAGGTTTCCGTCCTTGTCAAACGGCAGGCTTGTGCAGTCAAAGCGTACCCATTCGATGTTGGCATTTTTAATCTGCTCAACGTTCTCATTCGGGTGGCAAACTCCTTTGATAAAGCCGCCGGTTTTTTCCTTTACTGTCTTTACCTCGTCATTGGTCTGACTGATGAAAAACGATTTAACCGCATTGGTGGCTATATATCGCAGTCCGTCGCCATCAAGCTTCGGAACAACGGTATTCCAAAGCACCGCCACAGCGACAATCAGAAGCAGCAAAACCGAAAGCGAAATTTTTCTTCCGAGGTGCTTTTTGACGTTTTTTGTCTCCTTATTTTTCATATTGTCCCCTCAAACAATCATTTATAAAGCTCAATTGTATATTCGTGATTTGCGTACCACTTGCCCGAAAGATAATTTCTCGGTCTGAACAGAACCTCGTTTTGATAAACCTCCATCTGCATTCCCGTACCCGGCCACGGTACTCCGTAGCGGTTGAGCGAGCCGAAAGCAGGAAGATTGACGTAGAAAATTCCGTTTTGCTCCTCAACGTTATGAACATCAAAATATTTGTGCAGAACATCGCTGTTGACTCCGGCGTGAAGGTGTCCGCTGATATAGAAAATGTTCATGCCCGAATATTTTTCAAGAACCGCCCGAACCTTATCGCTGCTGTCGTTCATTGCGCCATGCTCCCAAACTATCTGCTGACCGTTGGTGTTGTTTATCGGCCAATGGCAAACAACGAAAACCGGCTTTTTGTCCCCGGCGGCAGTCGCTTTTGAAAGCTCACCGTCAAGCCACGCAATCTGTGCGTCTGAAATTTCCGGAGTGTCCCATGAATCATCGGATTCATCGCTGAGAGTAATAAAGGTATAGCCCTTAATCACTCTGCTGTAATAGATACTGTCGATGTTTGTTCCGAGGTATTTGTTGTGAAGCTCAATATAGTTTGCTCTTGCCTCGTCCTCGGTGAGGTTTGAGTCGGAGGAATGACCTATATCATGGTTGCCGGTGGTAATAAAGGCTTCGGTTCCCTGCGGCTTTGTGCCGATAACGGTGGAGAACATTGCATCCATGGATTTTTTGTCTCCGTAGTTGGTAAGGTCGCCGGAAATAACAATCGCGTCAATGGGTGTCTGCGACTTTGAAAGGCCGGTCGTTCCAAGACGCAGAGCAGTCTGCAAAAACAGCTCACGATAATCAATATGTACGTCTGAGAACAAGGTGGCGTTGAAAACTATATCATCGCTTTTTGCTTTGAACGGCCGATTGTTAGCCGCATCACCATAGCCGTTAATAGCCATTGTTACTGCCGCCAGAACGGCAAGCACTGCATTAAAAGCAGTTTTAATATACTTCATTTTGTCTCACTCCTGCCTGTTATTTAGCAAGTTTTATTGTTTTTTCATATTCCGGCATATAGAAGCCGAGAGCATAGTTTCTTGCACGAAGAACAACCTTATCTTTATAGACCTCGGCAATATATCCGCAGCCGGAAAGAAGATTTCCTCCATTTCCGCTTTCCCAAGGCTCGGTGTTCATGTACATATATGACGGCAGGTTGATGTAATGAACACCTTTATAGGTTTCAATCGACTGATGAGAGAAAAGCTTTTCTGAAAGCTCACCCCTCAGTCCTGCATGAACATGACCACAGAAGAAAAATACGTTGTCATATTTTTGAAGAACCTTTTTAACTGCCTTGCTTTGCTTACCCATTTTCATGTCCGGGTCAATTTTTTCCTGTCCGCAAACTCCGTTGATCGGCCAATGGCACATCACAAACGCAGGTCGGCCGCCCTTTGTTGCTTTTTTCAGTTCTTTGTCAAGCCATTTTATCTGCTTGCTTGAAATAACGGCATAAGTCTCGTCCTTTTCCGAAGACATTACGATGAAAGTATAGCCGTTGACTTTTTGAGTATAGTAAGGCGTTTTGAGCTTTTTGCCGCTGTATTTGTTATAAGCTCTGATAAACTCTTCAGTCGGCTTTTTGTTTCGCTTTTTTTCCGTCCATGTGTCATGGTTGCCGACAACGGGAATGAAAGTTGAGTCTTTCACGTTCTCTTTTACACAACTATAAAAGTTTTCAAACTGTTTTCTTTCGCCGTGGTCGGTGAGGTCGCCCACAACCGCAATGGCATCAACCTTTCCGTCAAGGTCACGAAAGCCTTGAGAGAGCATGGTCTGCCTTGCAACTCCGTCATCTGTCAGATGTGTGTCGGAGAAGGTTGCAAAGGAAAGGCGCAGTGCCTTTTCGTCCTTGGGCTTGACTTGTTGAGACAGGACCGGAGAAATAATGCCGGTTACTGCAAAAAGAATGGAAATAAGGAATGAAACGATTTTGCTTAAAATTGCCATAATATAATTTTCCCTCCGTGACGACTAAAAACAGCCGTATGTTTTTTCAAAAAGACCGTCAGACAAAACGGTTTTGTCAACATTAAAGTTCGATTTTCTTTTCGATGTAATCGCAAAGTCCGCTTATCGGAAGTCTGACCTGCTCCATTGTGTCGCGGTCGCGGACGGTTACACAGCCGTCCTCTTGAGACTCAAAGTCATAGGTGATGCAAAACGGAGTTCCGATCTCGTCCTGGCGGCGATATCTTTTTCCGATTGAGCCTGCGTCGTCATAGTCAACGCAGAACTTTTTCTGAAGCATTGAGAGAACCTCGCCGGCTTTTTCCGAAAGCTTCTTTGAAAGCGGAAGAACAGCGGCCTTGAACGGAGCGACCGCCGGGTGGAAGTGCATAACAACTCTGGTGTCGTTCTTTTCCGCGTCAACGACCTGCTCGTCATAAGCCTCGGTAAGGAGGGCAAGGAAAAGCCTTTCAACGCCGAGCGACGGCTCAATGACATAGGGAACATATCTTTCGCCCGTGGCCGGGTCAAAATAATCAAGGCTCTTTCCGCTGGTCTTGATATGCTGAGTGAGGTCATAGTCGGTTCTGTCCGCAACGCCCCAAAGCTCACCCCAGCCGAACGGGAAGAGGAACTCAAAGTCGGTTGTCGCCTTTGAATAGAAGCAAAGCTCGTCCTTGTCATGGTCGCGCAGGCGAAGGTTTTCTTCGCTGATTCCGAGCGAATAGAGCCAGTCGCGGCAGAAGGAGCGCCAGTAATCGAACCACTCAAGGTCTGTTCCGGGCTTGCAGAAGAATTCAAGCTCCATCTGCTCAAACTCGCGGACGCGGAAAATGAAGTTGCCCGGCGTAATCTCGTTTCTGAAGGATTTTCCGATCTGAGCAACGCCAAAGGGAATCTTCCTTCTTGTTGTGCGCTGAATGTTCGCAAAGTTGACAAAAATTCCCTGCGCGGTCTCCGGGCGGAGATACAGCTCATTCTTGCTGTCCTCGGTAACGCCCTGGAAGGTCTTGAACATCAGGTTGAACTGACGGATATCGGTAAAGTTATGCTTTCCGCAATTGGGACAGGGAATGCTCTTTTCCTTGATGTAGTCCATCATCTGCTCATTTGTCCAGCCGGCAACGTTCGTTCCGTCAAAGTCTTCAATAAGGCTGTCCGCCCTGTGCCTTGTTTTGCATTCGCGGCAGTCCATGAGGGGGTCTGAAAAGCCGCCGAGGTGGCCGGAGGCAACCCATGTCTGCGGATTCATGAGGATCGCGCTGTCGAGGCCGACGTTATACGGCGACTCCTGAATAAACTTTTTGCGCCATGCGTTTTTGATGTTGGTCTTCAGCTCAACGCCGAGGGGGCCGTAGTCCCATGTGTTTGCAAGGCCGCCGTAAATTTCGCTGCCTGCGTATACAAAACCTCTGCCCTTGCAAAGAGCAACAAGCTTTTCCATTGATTTTTCAGTGTTTTTCATTTTTCGGGTCATACCTTTCCGCCACAATAATAGCTGCTGCGCCGAATGCGGCTGAGCACGGCGCACCGTTTGTCCTTATGAGACAACACACATGGATATATAATAGTATAAAACAGCCGAATAGTCAAGAATAAAAAACGGTGCCTGCTGCATTCGGGGCACACAAAAAACCCCGCCCGACAGCTTTTGACGGGCGGAGAATATGTTTTACGGTTATTTAATAATGAAGAACATTCTGAGGAAAACGCGGATGATGTCGCCGAAGATTGCCGGGGTCATGAAGTCTGAAACATAGCGGTCAAACTTTTCGCCGACAACATCGCTGTAATAAATTGAATGCGTCTCATAGTTTTCAATGTCGTTTTCGTTGAGGTTGAAAACTCTCATTGATCTGTGGTCGCCTCTGCCGTAGGCGCGGAAGCCCGTTCCGCCGTTATAGCCGAGGATAATGCCTTCTGCGGTCTTGCCCATGAAGTTGTTGACATGGTCGTGAGCAAAGAAGGCGCCGATGATGTCGCCCTTTTCAAGCCATGCCTCATACTGGCCGGTGGTGTGGTCAAGCGGCTCGGAGCAGGGAGCCTCGCCCATCACATTGTCATCGCCGATAAGGCCGGAGTTTTCGTTGAGTGCATACCACTTGCGGTCGTCGATATTAAGGCAGGCTTTGCCGGCCTCTTTGTATGTTACCCTGTCAACAAACTGATAAATCTCCTTCACGGGAACGTGCTGGAAAAGCAGTGACGGAACGACCTTGCCGCCGTTTGCAGCCTTGAGCTCGTCGCTCTTCTGCCTGTACCATTCAACCTGCTCGGGATATACGCCGCTGTAACCGGTGACGGTTCCGTTCTTGTTGTTGGTGTCAATCATATATACATTGAGAGCCATCTTGCTGCTGTCCTTTGAGGAATATACCGGAACAGCGTATGAACCGGGGTCGCCCTCGGTTGTGCCGGCCTGAGAAACGCAATATTCAAACTGCTTGAAGACCTCCATCATCTCTGTGGTGGAAAGCTTGCCCTCAAGGTCGTGGTCATGGTTGCCGAAGGTTACGGCAAAGGGAACCTTCGCGTCGTTAAAGATGGTTCCGAGTGCGGTCAGGGCAGCCTTGATTCTTTTGGGAGTTGCGCCGATGAACATATCCGAAAGCATATCGCCGGGAACAACGATGAGATCGGGCTGTTCCTGAGCAATTCCGGCTTTGAGGAATTCAACGGTCTTTTTGTTCATTTTGTCGATGTCCTGAGTGTCGTTGATCTGAAGAATTTTGAACGTTCCGTCCTCGTGGAAGGTGAGCTTTTCGGGCGAAGTTCCGGCGGCGAAGGCCACGGAGCAAAGCGCAAAAATCATCAGAAGCGACAGCGTGACACTGAGAATTTTTTTCATGTTTTCAACCTCTTTTCTTGAGAATACGGCCGAAGCCGTTACTCTTCAACCACGCCAAGTATAGCAAATTCTCCGTCAAATTGCAACAATAAAAAGGCAAAAAGACGAAAAAGCCCTGTTAAAAGTGTCAAATCAGCCGCAAGCGGAGTAGCCGCCGTCAATAATAATTGACGTTCCGGTAATATAATCGGAAAGGCCGGACGAGAAAAAGAGCACCGAGCCGACAATGTCCTCCGGCTTTGCGAGCCTTTTTTGCGGAATGCGCATATTCATATAGGCACACCAGCGCTCGTTCGCCAGCTGCTTTTCAATCAGCGGCGTTTCAACAAAGCCCGGGCAAACGCAGTTGACCTGAACGCCGAAGCGCGCCCATTCACCGGCGAGCGATTTTGTCAGCTGCAAAACCGCGCCCTTGCTTGCGCTGTATGCCGCCGCACCGGGAACTCCGATGAAAGCACTCAGCGACGCCATGAAAACAACCTTTCCGCCCCTTTTCCTGCCCCAAAAGCGGTTAAAGACCTGCTGAGTGAAAAAGAACTGAGCGTTGAGGTTGATTTCAATGACCCTTTCCCAGCCGTCCTTTGTTTCGTTCATGCTGTAAACATCATGGGCAACGCCGGCGTTGTTGACAAGGATGTCAAGCGTTTTGAGCTTTTCCTGCGTGAGGTCAAGAACAGCCTTGACCTCCCCCTCCTTCGTCAAATCGGAGCAGGCAGTAAAAATTACCGCAGCGGGGAACTCCTTGCGCAGTTCATCGGCAGCCTTTTCAAGCGCAGAGGAATCAAAATCGCAAAGCAGCACAGCCGCTCCGTTTTCAAGGTAGCCTTTTGCGCACTCGCGGCCGATTCCGCCGGCCGCCCCGGTGATGAGCACCTTTTTCTTTTCAAGACCGAGAGTATATTTCATTAGAGCTTCTCCTTCCGAAATTCATAAATTGTTAATATAATACCATATATATTGAAATTATGCAAGACAAAAGCGTTTCTTCCGCCATTTTTAATGTATATAATTGACTTTGCCGCTCTACCGTGATAAAATTCACTTATATGCCTTTGGGGAGGACAATACATGAAAGAAAGAAAAAACACAGGCGCGCCGCCGCTGCCCTTCGGCGAAAGAGTCAAAAGGGCGATCGGCGTTAAGGGAGACTTCAAAACCGCGATTCTGCCGATGATCAATTACAGCTTCGCCAATATGTATATGGGCGGCGCAGGCTACATCATCAACATATACTACATGGTCTTTTTGACCGATGTTGTTCACCTTGACATTAAGCTTGCCGGTGTTTCAATCATGATCGCAACCGTTTGGGACGCAATAACCGACCCTATTATGGGCGTTATCACCGACAGAACACGTTCAAAAACCGGACGCCACCGCCGCTATCTCCTTTGGGGACTTCTTCCGATGGCAATTTCATATTCCCTCATGTGGAACGGCTTTGGCCTTGACGGCGCAGCCGCACCGGGGAAGGCCATGGTGTATTACACTCTCGTTTATATGGCGTACAAAACGGCCTACACCGTAATCGGCGTTCCTCACACGGCAATGCTGCCCGAGCTCGCGCCCGAGTATGACCTGAGAACGCAGTATAACTCTATGGGCTACCTTTTCAACTCGGCGGGAATGGTTCCCTCGTTCCTCGCCGCCGCCCTCATCCTTGCGCTCTTCGGCTGCAACGACAAGCTCAACTCCTCGGCAAAGACTCCGATGCTTATTATCGGCATCGTGCTTTCGCTGTTTTATTGCCTTGCGGTCTGGCTCACCTATCGAACCGTCAGGGAAAAATCCTCGCTTGACCAGGTGAACCCGCCGCTCGACGTCAAGTCAATCATCAATGAATACGTTCAGGTTTTCCGCAGCAAATCGTTCAGAGAGTATTTCTTCATGAGCGTTGCCTATCAGTTTTCAACCGGCTTTTATTCAAACAGCAAGGTTTACTATATCAAGTACCTCGCAAATCAGTATGCGCTTTATGCAATCCACACCGGCATCGCCGGCGTTGCGGAGGCCGCCGCCTTTCCGCTCAACTATGCGCTGACGATGAAGTACGGCAAGAAAAAATGCGGCAGCATCGTCACACCGCTCATGGTTGCCGGCCTTGCTCTCGGCTTCATCATGCAGCCGGCCACAGCAGGCTTTTCAAAATACATCTGGATCGGCGTAATGGTTCTGAGCATGATTCTTTATCCGTTTGGAATGAGCGGCCTCGGCTTTGTTTCAACCAACGTTTTCCCCGACCTCACGGACGTTGATGAGGCCATCACCGGAAAGCGCAGAGAAGGCGTTCTTTCAACCTGCAACACCTTCATCAAAAAGAGCATCGGCGGCGTCATGACCGCGCTCGTCGGCTTCACCCTCGGCGGCTTCGGTCTTGTTACCGGCGACGACGTTGAAAAATATGAGAAGCTCAACAATACTCTCTATCCGCAAACGGGCACAGCCATTCTCGGCGTCAGGATCTGCGTTGCGCTGATTCCCATTGTTGCGGCAATCGTTGCGCTCTATCTCCTCAACAAATTCAAAATGACGAAGGATGACCATGTAATCGTTCGCGCGGCCGTTGCCGTCAAGCATAAATACGGCGCAGTCGCTCTGACTGACGAGGAAAATGAAGCGATTGAAAAGGTTACCGGCCAAAAGACCGAAAAGACATGGCTCGGCAAAAACGAAGACGGAGCAGAGCCGCATCCGCTTGAAAAAAACGAAAACGGCGAATACATCATCCTGCTTGAGCTTGAAGAGGAACGCAATGCCTTCCTCGCTCAGCAGAAGGCCCTTGACGAAGAAAGAAAAGCCGCCGCAAAGGCACAGCAGTAAGCCGGCGGCAAAAGGAGTAATTCAAATGGAAAAGAAAATTGACATCACCCAAAAGGCCCCTGCGGCGAAGGAAAAGAACTTCAAAAACGATTTTAAAAAGTTTTTGTTCTATTTTGTTCAGTGGACATGGGGACTTCCGGTCAACCTCATCGGCGGAATCGTTTTCCTCATCTGCACAAAGGGTCTCAAGCGCAGATATCAGAAGTTCGGCTACGCAAGGATCACCTACCTGCCGTGGAAACAGGGCGGCCTTTCGCTCGGCCTTTTCATCTTCATGCGCGACCGGCACCCCAACCGCAAATGGACCTATAACACGCGCATACATGAATACGGCCACACATGGCAGTGCCTGCTGCTCGGCCCGCTCTATTACCTTGTGATTGCTCTCCCCTCCGCAATTTGGTGCAACTTCTTTGAGGGCTACCGCAAAAAGAACAACGTTTCATATTACAAGCTTTACTGCGAAGGCTGGGCGAACGCATGGGGTCAGAAATTCTCCGGAATGAAAATGACCGATTTGACAAAGTAATTCATAGATAGCAAAAAGCACGGGACAAACGGCTGTCCCGTGCTTTTCTTTTATCCGTCCTTACGGAGTATATGTTGTTCCGTCAGAAAACCAAACCTTAAGAATTTTGACCTTTGCCGAACACGCATCACCACTTACCCGGAATGAATAATTATCGTTCGTCTGATATGCCGAGAATGTAATCTGTTGTGGTATTATACAGTTTAGCAAGTGCAATTAAAATATCAGTAGGTATATCTCTGTAGCCATTTTCGTACCGGCAGTACTGGGGTTGCTTCATGCCCAAATAATCAGACACATATTTTTGTGTATAGTCAGCGTCTTCTCTCAAATCTTTTATTCTGCGATAATATGACAAAAATTTTACTCCTTATAACCATTTAGTTATTGACATACTATCATTATTGTGTTAATATAATGAAAAATATAACCATATGGTTATAAAATTAAGGAGTGTGCTAAAATGGCAAGATTAGAAAGCAAAAGTCTTTCGGTGTCACCGGACAAGGAACATGAGGCAATCGAAACATATCAAAAGTTCGGTTGGGAGTTGAAATCTTCTCAAGAAATTTTCAACAAAGATTCTCACGAAGAATTGCGCGGCGACTCCGTATACAGCGTTACAGAAACAACAAACTATGTCAAACTCGTTTTTCAGCGCGATAAAGACATGCCGTACTATAATGAGGTATGCGAAATTGAGGACAAATATTTTGATTTGCTGAATCATAAGCCGTTTAATTATTACGGTAACGGACTTTTGATAATGGGAGTCCTTCTGGCAATAATTTTTGGATTGGTCAGTCTCTTTTTCATCATCGCCGACACAAGTGTGCTCCTGATATTAAGTGCACCCCTTACAGCATTGGGAGTTTTCATTATTGTTCGGCGCATAAAAGCCAAAAACAAGCAGGAAACCGAATACAGAGAGAAATTACAAACCTGGAACAATGAGTGCTCAATGCTCCTTGCCGAAGTCGAAAACTATGTCTGATGGAATCTCTGAACATAAAGTGCCCCAATTGCGGCGCCTCAATTACCGAAATACCAAAGTCTGATTTGATTAAATGCAAGTTTTGCGATACGGTTTTTAGACTTCAAAGCAGTAACACAGACCTCGATTCAAAAGATTTCGCTATCAGAAGCAACGTTTTAAGCACATATAACGGTTCAAGTGCTCAAGTAGCAATTCCATACGGCGTTGAAAAAATTGCCGAGGGTGCTTTTAGAAATTCCGGTATAGAAAGTATATTGCTGCCTTCTTCGCTGAAAGAGATTGGCGCATATGCCTTTGCCGATTGCAAAAATCTTTGCAGTATCACTATTCCGGAAAGCGTTCGCTATGTGGGCAACAGAGCTTTTTGGCGATGTACGCACCTGTCGGAGATCAAGTTTCTCAACGAAAACACACAATTAGGCGATGGTGTGATTTTGGGCACAGCAGCTTACAGAACTTTTTTGCAAAGCTACGACAATGAGGTCAAAGAACAAATTGAAGAAGAAACGATGAAAAACCGAAAAGCACACGGTCTATGTCCATACTGCGGCAACAATTATAACCTGTGGGGAAGGTGCAAGGGCTGCGGAAGAAAAAAGCAGCTGCATTGAGCCAATGTATTCAATAAAGCTCTAAATCAATATATAAAATTCAGACGATACAAATCTCTGTGACACCCACGGTCAAAAACACAGTCGATTCACTTCGCTTGGAGCGCTCGTGACTCTCCTTGTTTTTTCCTG
>CAKSYX010000033.1 GCA_934525065.1 uncultured Eubacteriales bacterium | reverse complement strand
CGATCATCATAGATCCCGCCGACGATTTTACCGCGATAATAGAGAATAAACTCTCCCATCATAGGACGGTAAGAAACATCGGCCGGATCGGACAGGTGTTCTAAAATGAAATGCGTCCGTTACTTCCTCGCCGAGAAAAACAATTCGGTCGGAGAGCAGCCGGGAGAAGATGTCGTAGCTTCGTTCGCCGCGGCCGGTTTGTTCGATCACATGGGGAATGATGCTCATACAGGTTTACCCCTTGATTTCTTTTGCTTTTATACAAAACAGGTGGATGCCCAGCGCTGCGTTGAAGCCTGTTGCGGCAAATACACTGAAACGCTCGACCACGCCGAAATACTCGGCAGGAACGATTTTCATGCCCGTTGCGCCCACAAGCATCATGCCGAGGGCAACGCCTGCGCATACGCCGTAAGAACGGCAATCCTTGCGTTTATCCCGGTGTTGAAAATGCTTTCGCGCCTGCACTTCGGGCAAAACAAGGGGAAATGCTTTCAGTTACGTTTCGGGCAAGAGCTGCAAGTGCGTCTTTGCTTTGTATATCGGGCACAAGACCCACCTTTTTTCTTCTATGACTTCTTTCATATGGATGTTCCTGATTTTCTGTAGCCGGATTCGATTTTTTCAATGAAGCGGTCAATATGTGTGCGAAGCTGTGGGGCAATACTTTCTTTTTCGTCTGCACCGTCGTAAACGCTGTAAAGCAAAAACATCGGGCCGTAAAATTCCAGTGCCAGCTGCATGGCGGCCTCATCGGAATCCGTCAGCTTTCGGAAGATTGCCGCCATATACTCGACAGGGCCGGTTGCCAGATAATCGTGATAAAGCTGTGCAAGCTTTGGATCGCGGTATTGCTCCAGTGTCAGCATCTTCCGAAAGCCGGAAGAAAAACGCTCTTTCGTCCAATGGTCAAACTGTGCCATGCCGTAGGCACGGATTTTTTCGATCGGCGTTTGCAGATAAGCCTCCGCAAAGCCATCCGGCTCCGGTTCAGGCATCTCATAGCTTTCCGCGCGCTCATAATCCATCTTGTTCATCCGTTCCACAATGCTGGTAAGTATCTCCTGCTTGCTCGCATAGTGCTTATACAAGGCACCCTTGGTAATTCCCAGTTCCTTTGCAATATCGCTCATAGAAGTTCCCAAATACCCGCTCTGTGCAAAAAGATCAAGCGCGGTTTCCAGAATGCGCTCTTTGGTATCTCCGGCCATAATTTCACTCCAAAATTCGTAGTAACCGTTCGGTCACTATAATTATAGCAACCGAGCGGTTACCTGTCAAGGGGATTTAAATAATTTTCAAGAAAAATTATGTACTAACCGCAAAAGCGGCTGATTTTAATTTGCCCAAATGTACCCTTTGAACACAAGGAAAGACATTTTCCTTACGCCTTAATATATTTAGTCGTCCGTCCGGCGCCGATCAGCTTTACCGAACCGGTCTTGACCATTGCACCGAGGACGGCTTCAACAGTCGTGGGGCTGACATCGGGGAGAATTTTGCAAATCTCGGCTTTGGATAGCGGTGTCAGGCTGTTCAGGACGGTCGCCTCCACACGGGCTTTCTTTGTGATTTTCTTGCCGTGTACCACCGCAAACCGCTTGTCCAGTTCCTTATAGCACATATAGAGTGTGGATAGGAAGTTTTCAATAAAGGTGAAATAGGAGTTTTCATTCGTTTCCCACCCGGCCGAGGACTGTCGCAGGGCTTCGTAATAATATGCTTTGTAATTGTTGATCTTCTCCTCAAAAGACACATATTTTCCTGCATCAAAGCCATTTTTGTATAACAGCAGCAGCGAGAGCAGGCGGGACATTCTGCCGTTACCGTCTCGGAACGGGTGTATGCAGAGGAAGTCCAGAATGACACAGGGAATCAAAAGAAGCTGATTGATATTCGCATCGCTTCGTGCATCCAGATAGGCAAGCTCCAACTGCTCCATTGCTTTCGGCGTTTCGCTTGCAGATGTTGGACGGAAGCGGAGATGGCGGTTTCCGTCAGCGTCGATCTCCAGAATCACATTGTCGTCCGTCTTGTACTGCTCGCCGTACTCATAGCCCGCAAAGCTCATCATCATTTCGTGCAGCCGCAGAATGTCGCTCTGCCAAAAGTCAATGTGCTCATAGCCCAAGTGGATCTCATTCAGCGCATCACGGTACCCGGCGATCTGCGCCTCGTTGTGATTCAGCGGTGCGCTGTTCTGATTGACAATGGCGGCAATGCGCTCGTCGCCGGTCACAATGCCCTCGATGGCGTTGGAGCTTTTGATGGACTGTACCTTTGCAACAGCTTCCAGCTCCGTAAAAATCTGAGTGTATTCGTTCTTGCGCACACCTGCCATCGTTTTGAGCGCCGCAATATTGAAAGTGAGGTTTACAAGGCTTGCAGGCAGCAAACCGTTATTCAAAAAGGAATAGTCGAATTTTCTCATACAGCACCAGCCTTTCTGCACATAGTTATAGTATATTATGTGCAGAAAAACAAGCTGATATCCGAATTATCTGCATATACTTCTTTAAAATATATGCAGATAGAGCATTTGAATAGGCGGTAGCAGACATCGGAAATCTGATGAAAGAATGGAACGGATGGCTGCGATGAAGAATACAAATGTATATCCGGAGGCAGTGGAAGAAGCCGAAAACGAGGGCTGCAAGCCTAAAGAAGTTAGGAATGCCCGAATGGAAGGCTTACCGAAACGGAAACACCCGAAAAGGATACCGGGCTATTGAAGGAAGCGGGATATTGACCCACTCCATAACAAATGAAAGACTTGCACGCAGGGGATATTACGATATATCCGAAGCGTACAAGTCTATGCACTCAATATGATTGAACCGCCGTGTACCGAACGGTACGTACGGAGGTGTGAGAGGTCGGCTACTCAACTAATGGGTAGCCTCCTACTCGATTGTCTTAACAAAAAATATCTGAATTAAAACTGCTTCGCACCTTAAACTTAATTATTTTTGATGCAGAGCAAGGCACAAATGCTATGCGCGAAAAGAATTAGTTTAAGGCTGTTAAAGCCCTTACCGAGACACCCTAAAGCAGTCCTTTGATTTTTAGATTTTTGACTTGGCTTAATAAGTCATTTCAAAAACATCGTCCATGTTGCCCTTAAGACCAACGGTGAGCGAGAAAGCAGCGATCTTGCCGGTTCCGGTTCCTTCAAGGGGAAGGTTGATGTGGAGCTTGGTGAGGTTGCCGCTGCCGTCAACGGTAGCTTCGCAAAGAGCACCTGTGTATGTCATTTCTGCGTTGGTGATCGAACCGCCGGGAATGGAAATCGATGCAAGGTCAAGCGGATCCATTGCGGTAAGGTGGCTGGTCGGCTTCGTGGTGTTGGTGCCGTCGAAGGAGGACTGCTCGCTCTTGATCTGAATGGTCATCTTGTAGCCGTCGCCTTCTGCAGCTGCGGTTGCGGAAGCAACGTCGTTTTCGGTGAGCGCAGCGTCTCTGCCGCAGGGATAAATGAAGTCGTTGACGGTCTTGGTCTCGCCCTTGGAGTTCTGACCCTGGCCGTTTGCGAACTGAATGGTCTCATCTGAACCGGTGATAAAGGACTGGAGAGCCTTGTTAACTGCGGGCTTTGCTAGGGAAACGGAGCAGTCGGTGCACTCGATGTTAACAGCGTTTACCTTGTGAACGGTAACGTTCTGAGCCTTCTTGAGGTTGTTGATAACCTCGTTATACTTTGCGGTAACTTCCTTCGGAGAGGAGGGAATTGCGGAGGGTGAACCTGCGTTGTCGGCAGGCTTGCTGTCGTCGGCCGGCTTGCTGTCGCCCGAGGGAGCCGGAGCTGCGGAGGTCTGCTCCTGAGAGGGAGCCGGAGCCGCTGTGGTTGCCGGAGCGGCATTGTTGTTGGCCGGCGTTGCCGAAGAGCCTGCAGAGCTCTGGTTGCCCTTGACGTCAACGTTGATCTGGATTCCCTTTGAGTTGCCGAGACCGAAGCCGGCAAGGAAAACGATTATCGCCGCAAGAACAACAGCAGTAATTTTAAGTTCTTTTTTCATTGGGGATTGCTCCTTTCAAGTGTGACCGCGACAGGCGCGGGTGATTGCTCTCAAAGCGAGAGTCTTTACTAAGTAAAAATACAATAAATATGAAAAAAAGTCAAGTCCTTTCGCAGAAACTTATACATTTTAAACACAAATATTCGCCTCTTTGTTTAAATTTTCTAACGATTGAACGGCTATTCAACTTGAAAAACGGCGAAGGAGCGTATATAATGAAAACAAAAGCTGAAAAATAATTACGGCATTTTCGCATTTTTTGTTCTTTTGACCGAAAGGCGGTGTAAAAAAATGAAAACACAGTTTGATGTGACGGGAATGACGTGCGCCTCGTGCAGCGCAAGGGTTCAAAAAAGCGTTGAGGGCCTTTCCGGCGTGACGGACGTTCAGGTCAACCTTCTGACGAATTCCATGAGCGTTGAATACAGCGAAAAAGACCTCACACCTCAGGACATTATCATGCGCGTCAAAGCCGCAGGCTACGGCTGCGAGGTGAAGGGAAGGGGCAATTCCGCAGCCGCGGACAAGGCCGAAAAAAAGGCAAAAATACGCCTTCTTCTCTCGGTTGTTCTGCTTTTGCCGCTGATGTATGTTTCAATGGGGCATATGCTGAGCCTTCCGCAGCCGTCCGTTCTTTCCGGCCACGAGCACGCGCTGAACTTTGCGCTTTATCAGCTCGTTTTCACGCTCGTTATTCTCATAGTCAACTATAAATATTTCACAATAGGCTTCAAAAGCCTTTTCAGGCTTTCGCCGAACATGGATTCGCTAATCGCAATAGGTGCGGCCGCGTCGTTTATATACGGCATCGTCGGTACGGTACGTATTGCATCGGGGCTTTCCGCCGGAGACATGGAGTTGGTTTCAAGCTGGCATTCAAACCTTTATTTTGAATCGGCCGCAATGATAGTCACCCTCGTTGACATCGGAAAATTCCTTGAGGAACGCTCAAAGGGAAAGACCAAGGCGGTTCTCGATATGCTCACAAAGCTTGCGCCGGAGACTGCGGCTGTTCTTCGTGGCGGCGAAGAAAAAGTGATCTCTGCTGATGAGGTACAGGTCGGGGACATCATTGTTGTTCGCCCGGGCACGAAAATTCCGACGGACGGCGTTGTTGAAGAAGGCAGCGGATTTGTTGACCAGAGTGCCCTGACGGGTGAAAGTATGCCGGTTCAGAAGGAAAAAGGAGACGCCGTGCTTTGCGCTTCTGTCAACACGGCGGGCGCGTTCAGAATGAAGGCGACCAAGGTCGGTCAGGCAACCACGCTTTCCCAGATGATTGCGCTTTCGCTTGAAGCGGCGGGCAGCAAAGCTCCGATTTCGCGCCTTGCAGACAAGGTCAGCCGTGTTTTTGTTCCGGCGGTTATTTCAATTTCCGTTGTTTGCGCAATTGTCTGGTATTTGACCTCAAAGGATGTAAGCCTTGCGCTGAATTTTGCAATTTCGGTTCTCGTCATCTCCTGCCCGTGCGCTCTGGGTCTTGCAACCCCGGTCGCAATCATGGTCGGAACAGGTCAGGGAGCAAAAAACGGCCTGCTGTTCAAGAGCGCGGCGGCGATGGAACGCCTTTCTCAAATTGACACGGCTGTTTTTGACAAGACCGGAACGCTCACAAAGGGCGAGCCTGCTGTCACGGATATCATTGTTCTTTCGGATATGAGCGAGAACGACTTGCTTTCTCTTGCGGCGGCGATGGAAAAAAGCTCGGAGCATCCGCTTGCGCGTGCAATACTCGAAAGGGCGAAAGGACTGCCCGAAAAGGCGGCCGAAGAGTTCTCCTCCTTCTCCGGCGGCGGAATCAGCGCAGTGATTGACCGAAAGACATATTTTGCCGGCAATGAAAGGCTGCTTTCTTCAAACGGGGTTGATTGCTCGGACGTTCACAAAACGCTTGAGGAGCTTGCAAAGGAAGGCAAAACACCTCTCCTTTTTGCCTGCGAAAAGACTGTTATCGGCGTGATTGCCGTTGCCGACAGAGAAAAAGAAAACTCTGCCGCGGCGATTAAAGCCCTTAATGAAATGCACATCTCCTCCGTTATGCTCACGGGAGACAACGAGCTGACCGCAAAGGCGGTCGGCGAAAGGCTCGGCGTCGAAAAAATTGTTGCAGGCGTTCTTCCGCAAAACAAGGAGAGCGAGATTCGCACGCTTCAGGAAAGCGGCAGGGTCGTTGCAATGGTCGGCGACGGAATCAACGACGCACCCGCACTTTCAAGGTCAGACGTCGGAATCGCAATCGGTGACGGAACCGATATTGCCGTTGAGAGCGCGGATCTTGTTTTGATGAACAAGGACATTTTCAGCGTTGTGAATGCCGTCAGACTTTCCAAAAAGGTTCTCGGAAACATCAAGATGAACCTGTTTTGGGCATTCTTCTATAACGCGGTTTCAATTCCGCTTGCCGCCGGAGTGTTTTATTCGCTCGGAATCAAGCTTTCGCCGATGATTGCCGCCGGCGCAATGAGCTTAAGCTCGGTGTGCGTTGTTCTCAATGCGCTGAGGCTGAGGTTCTTTAAGGCCGGGTATCCGGCTTCAAATACAAAAAATAATTTTCAGGAGGATAATGAAATGAAAAAGGTCATTGAAATTGAAGGTATGCATTGCTCACACTGCGCAAAAGCGGTTGAGGACGAGCTTCTTGCCGTTGACGGCGTGAAGAGGGCAAAGGCAGACGCGGAAAAGAAAACGGCGGTTGTTGCCCTTTCAAAGGACGTTGCGGACGAAGCACTCACGGCGGCTGTTGAAAAGGCCGGCTTTAAGCCTGTTTCCGTCAGCGGGAAAAAAGGTCTTTTTGATTAAAGTGAAACGGCCGAAAGGGCTGTCGCAGTTATGATGTGTGGGGCTGTCGCATTTAGATGCAGAAAGCGTTTTCTTTGCCCCGAAGCTGTATGTAGATACCGCGAGTGGGCAAAAAAACGCTTAAAAGAGCAAAATTATTTTTAGATTCTATCAATAAACAAAGACTATATTTCATAGGAAGCCTTGGTTTTGATAAGCTTCGTGAAATATAGTCTTTTTCTTTTTGTTTTGCTCTTTGGTCTGCGCTAAATGCGACAGCTCCACTGCTATATGAAATACAGCCATGAATATAAGCGGATGCTCTGAAATACCTGCTGGCGGCAACAGGAAAATCCAAGAAAAAAACAAAACGGATGCCTCCCGCAAAATTCCGGGAAGCATCCATACTGCGAAACTAATCGTTCAATTCAAATAACCGTGTCCGGATAACCGGGTACATATCCTAAATGCGTCAGTCGCTTTAGTAAATTCTCACGCTTATTTTGCAAGGTCTCCGACCATGAGGAGGAAACCGCCGATCTGTGCGCCGAATTCCGGTGCACCGTCCATGATGAGCTTTCCGCTCTTGGTGGACTCAAGCATATCGTCTGTTCCGAGAAGAGTGCCGAGGGCGCTCTTGAAGGAGTCGAAGCGAAGGGTGAAGAAAGGCATTGCTCTCTTGTATTCGCCTCTGCCGGCTCTGGTCTTTCCGGCCTTTACGCGGATGTATGCCGCAACTTCGGGATGATCGTTGACGGCGAAAGCGTAAACGCGATCCGGGCTCTTGAGCGCCCAGTCGTGAATTTCCGGGTGACCCATTTTGTTGAGCTGGCTGATACCGCTCGAAAGAAGATAGAAGAAGCACTTGACCATAAGTCTCTGGGTGTCCTCGTCTTCCGGAGCCTTGTCTGCGCCGAGGAGCGATGCCATTTTGAGAAGAACCTGAACGAAAGCAACGAGCGTTCCGGCCTTTTTGATTCCGTGGATCTTCGGGATAGCGCCAAGGGTGATGTTGCCCTTGAAGAAGCCGTTGAGGGCTTCAACGCTCTTGAACTCAAGCTCTATGTGAGGATCTTTTGTCAGGCAGGTATGAACGAGCCATTCGCCGCTGTTGACAACAAAGTGCATTCCGACCTTGCCCTCCGGAACCTCCGGGTTGAGGGCGCTGACCTGAATAACAGCGTGGGCGTGTTCAAACTTTTTTGCAAGCGAGGGAACATCGGTTGCAATGACCTTGACAAGAGGAAGAGCGGCGTTCAAAAATATTTTGTTTGAATATAATGCTTCCTGAGGTATTGACATTATATTTGCTCTCCTTTCCTCTTAATTAAAACTCGTCGTCCCAGTTATCGTCTTCTTCAAAGTCCTTGTGCATAACCTCGCGGACTGCGGCGATGATTCCGTTTGCGTCGATTCCGACCTCTGCCATAATGTCTTCGTGCAGACCGATTGGAGCAAACTTATCCGGGTGGCCGAGCATCTTGAAGGCGCAAGCCTTACCGGCTTCAACAACAACCTCTGAAACGGCTGAGCCGAGACCGCCGATGATGCTGTGGTCTTCAACGGTGATGATTCTTCTGGTGTCCATAACAGCCTTGAGGATAGCTTCCTTGTCAATGGGCTTAATGGTGTGCATATTAAGAACACGAACCTTGAGTCCGTCTGCGTTCTCAAGGAATTCGGCAGCCTGCTTTGCCTGGAATACGCAGGAGCCGCAAGCGATTACGGTGATGTCGGTGCCGGGATTGATTTCAACAGCCTTGCCGACTTCGAAGCCGTAGTCCATGTTCTGATAAAGAACACGGTCAAAGCCGCGGTTGATGCGGATGTAATAGGGACCGAAGTTGTTGTATGCAGCGTTGACTGCGTTTGCGGTCTCCATTCCGTCTGCCGGAACGATAACGGTGAGGTTCGGCATCGCTCTTGTGATTGCAAGGTCAACTATAGCGTGGTGGGTTGAACCGGCCTGACCGAAGGAGGTACCTGCATGGGTAGCGATGATTTTTGCGTTGACATTCTGATAGCAGATGTCGGTGTGGAGCTGGTCACAGGCTCTCATTGAGGTGAAAGCGGAGAAGCCCGAAAGGAACGGGATGCAGCCGGCCTTTGCCATGCCTGCGGCAACACCGAACATATCCTGCTCGGCAATACCGACGTTGATAACTCTTTCGGGGCAAACCTTGAGAACGTCGCCGAGCTTTGTTGATTTTGCAAGGTCGGCAGTGATTGCAACAACCTTGGGGTCTTTAAGAATTATGTCAGCCAGAGCCTTACCGTAAATTTCAGCGGTTGCAACTTCTGTCTGGTCAATTGCGTTATAAACAAATCCGCCTGCCATAATTATTTAGCCTCCTTTTCTACGCGCGCAACGCGTTCGTTGTAATCCTCTTCAAGTTCCTTCATGTACTTGTCGAACGTTGCGTCGTCAAGAGCCATGTAATGGCAATGATAGTCACCGGCGATATCCTTGATGCCTGCGCCCTTCTTGGTGTCCATGATGATGCAGGTGGGAGCGCACTTTTCCTTTGAACGTTCAATAGCCATATCAATAGCGTCGCAGAGAGCGCCGATGTTGTTGCCGTCAACGGTAACGGTGTTGAAGCCGAAAGCAACCATCTTGTCTGCGAGCGGTTCGAGCTTCATAACCTCCTCTGTCGGTCCGTCGATCATGCAGTGGTTGCGGTCGATGAAAACGATGCAGTTTGAAAGCTCATAGTGGTTGATGGTCATGAAGCCTTCCCAGTTGGAGCCTTCGCCGAGTTCGCCGTCGCCGGTGACAACATAGGTGAGGTAATCCTTGCCGAGAATTCTTGCTGCAAGAGCGGTACCTGCTGCGATTGAAACGCCGTGGCCGAGTGAACCGGTTGAAGCGTCAACGCCGACAACCTTGTTTGAGTCAAGGTGCATACCCATCTTTGAACCGGAAAGGTTGAAGGTCTTGAGCATTTCGGGGTCATTGAAGCCCTTGTCGCAAAGAACGGGAGCATAAGCGATTGCCGCGTGGCCCTTTGAAAGGATGAAGCGGTCTCTGTCTTCCCACTGAGGCTCTTCAACTCTGATGTTGAGATATTTGTGATAGAGGACCGTAAGAAGGTCCATAACGCTCATACCGCCGCCGATATGACCGCTGCCTGCCCATGCAGTTGTTTTCATGCAAAGCTGACGAAGCTCGTAAGCTTTCTTTTCAAGGGCAAGCCATTCTTTTTTTGAAAGTGGCATAATTTTCTCCTCCGTAATAAATTTATAATGCCGGGTCTGCGCGGCAAGGCACCTCGCAGACCCTCATTTACATTGTTCAGAAAAGCTCCGGATGATTCTTCGCAAGAATCTTGAAGCATTCCTCGCCGACTTCGATGGTGTGCTTGATGTCCTTGTCGGAAAGCGAAGCGTTGATGAAGTGGTTGTGGTGGCTGGCAAGGAAGATGCCGCGCTTAACCATTTCAGCGATCCATTCCTGATGGAGAACCATGCTGTCGTCGTTGGCAATTCTGAGATAGAAGAGAGCCGGTGCGCCGGAGGTCACAAGGTCAAAGCCGTGCTCTTTACCTGCGGCCCTGAGGCCTTCAGTGAGCTTTGTGCCTTTTTCAAGGAACATCTTCGGTGTGTCGAGCTTCTTCATTTTGTTGATGCAGGCAATGCAGGCCGCGAACGGAACTGCCGAAAGCCAGTAGGAACCGGTGTAGGAAAGTGAGCTCATTGCGCTCTTGAGGAATTCCTTGCCGCAGATGGCCGACATATTGTAGCCGTTTGCAAGAGCCTTGCAGAAGCAGATGAGGTCGGCTTCAAAGCCGAAGTAATGGTCTGAACCGGCAAGGTCAAGGCGGAAGCCTGCGCGAACGTCGTCAATGATGAGGACGATGCCGTTCTTTGTGCAGATTTCTCTGACCTTCTTCCAGAAGCCCTCTGCCGGGAAGGAGTTGTCATAGAAGTTACCGTGGTCATACGGCTGAGCGATGAGGGCGGCAATCTGGTCGCGGTTTTCCTCGATAACTCTTTCAAGAGCCGGAATGTCGTTCCAGGGAATGACGATGTTGTTGCAAACATCCTCTTCAAGAACGCCGGGATAGTCCTTCTTCATGCACCAGGGTGAAACGCCGTGGTAATAGCCGCGGAACATGATGATCTTTTTTCTGTGAGTATGTGCTCTTGCGCACATGATTGCGCCCTGAGTGGCATCGTTGCCGTTCTTTGCAAAGAATGCCCAGTCGGCGGTGTTGACTGTGTCAACAAGAACCTCGGCACATTCAAGCATAACCTTTTCCGGAGTGGTGGTGCAGTTTCCGAGAGCGATCTGCTTGATTGCGGCGGCGTCTACGTCCTCATCGCAATAGCCGAGAACGTTCGGGCCGTATGCGCACATATAGTCGATGTATTTGTTTCCGTCAACGTCCCAGATATAGGAGCCCTTCGCTTTTTCGGCGAAAAGCGGCCAGTTGGAAACGGGGATGAACTGTCCTTCTGCGGGGCCGAGGTGGCCGTAGATTCCGGAGGGAACGATCTGAGTTGCTCTCTGGAACATCTCTCTGCTCTTCTGATGATTTTCGTATACAGGAATATTCATTGTAAACCCTCCTTATGCCAAATAAAGTGCAACTCTGTCGAGTATTCTGTTGAGGTTATCAATCATGTTGATAAGACCGGACATTGTGACGGTGCCTTCGCCGATGCAGGCAACTGCGTTGACCTTGCCGTCAAAGAGGTCTCTTGCAAGCTTAATTGAGCCGAACTCCATTTTTGAACGGTAGCTTTCGGGCTTCTGCTTGATTGTAACAAGGTGATGATCCTTGACGCGGATGGTTGCGGCAACGGAATCCTTGATGCTCATTTCGATAATTCCGTCGGGGATATAGCTTGCCGAGAAGCGGCCGATTTCATCGTTGTTTCCAATTTGAGCGAGGGCAACGGTGATGAGGTAGAACATAAGCTTTGTGCTGGTTTCAAAGAATTTTTCATCCTTGAGGTCCTCGTCGGTAGCTCTGAGATACTTTGTGAGGATGTCGGTCAGCTTTGTGAAGTTGTTGAGAAGGAAGCCGATCTTCGTGAAGCCCTTGACGGGAATCGGAGTAACGGTTCCGTCGATGAGGCCGTTGAATTTTTCGCAGGATGAGAAGGGGAGAAGAACGTTGCATTTGGGGTCAACGCCCTGTTCCATTCTGCATCTTCCGTTTTTGAAGGTGATCGTTGCGTCCGGTCCGCCCTTTACGCTGAAAGCGATTGAAAGCGGTTTTTTGACCTGAGCAAGCTTGCTCGCTTCTTCATCAAGTTCGCAAAGGTTTTCCAAAGCGCCCAGAATACCGTAAAGGTTAATGTACGCCAGGGTTTTTGCATCTGTCATATAAACTCCTCCTTATATGTATGTGCGCACGCTCAAACTGACCGCAACACACTATTATAATTGTAAATATTTTACCAAAAACTACCCTTTCTGTCAATGGCGGTTTATTAAAAATAACAAAAAGTTCAGGAAGAAAACGCGTTTTTACGCAAATTTAATTTTTCTTAAGCCGAAGGCGAAAAAAGATAATCGACATAAACCACACTTTTGAAATTTCTTCGGCCGGTATGGTATGAAGAAAAGGCGCTTTGCTTTTTACCTTCCGCCGTCAACGACCAGCACCTGACCCGTGATAAAGGAAGCCTTTTCGCTTGAAAGGAAGAACACCGGCTCGGCGATGTCACGCGGCGTTCCGTTACGGCAAAGCGCGGCCTCCTGCGCAATTTCGTTTTTCACTTCGTTGCCGAAAGCGGCCGTCATTTTTGTTTCAATGAAGCCGGGGGCAACGCAGTTGACGTTTATTCCGCTGGGGCCGACCTCCTTTGAAAGCGCTTTTGTGAAGCCGATGATTGCCGCCTTTGACGCGCTGTAATGTACCTCGCATGAACCGCCTTCAACGCCCCACATTGAGGATATGTTGACGATTTTTCCGTGTTTTTGCGCAATCATCTCAGGCAGAATGAGTTGGGTCAGGCGCATTGCGCTTTCACAGTTGACGGAAAAGACTTTTTTTGCGTCCTCTTCGCTCACAAGCTGAAAAACGCCTTGGAGCGAAACACCGGCGTTATTGACCAGAACGTCGATTTTTTTGAAGGCGGAAAGCGCGGCTTCTGCCGCTTTCTCTGCGCCGTCCGGAGAAGAGAGGTCGGCTTTGATTTTTAAAAAAGAACAGCCGAAGCGTTCTTCAAGCTCTTTTTTGAGCAGCCCGATTTCCTTTTCACCGCTGTTATACTGAGCGGCAACGTCAAAGCCGTTTTCGGCAAAAATCCGGCAAATCTCGCTGCCGATCCCGCCGGACGCTCCGGTAACAAGAACAGTCTTTTTCATTATGACAGCGCATCCTTTCTGAAGTGAGACTATGGTTTTTGATGCAATAATATACGCTTGAGCGATATTGCCTTAATACAATAACAGACTCGCCGAACAGTGTCAATGCTCTGCGTCCGACAAATGCATTATGATTTTGTAAATTTTATCCGTTTTCCCTTGACAAGGAAAATAAAATTGGGTATCGTAATATGTAATTGAAGGACTGCGTCTTTTTGTATCCGATAGCGATTATGAAGAAGCTGTGAATAAAGGAGAATGATCACCTATGAAAAAAGAAGTGAAGGCCGTAATCTGCGTTGTTCTGAGCATTTGGTTCTTCGTTATGGGCTTTGAGCTCGGTTCCTACCGCGAAAAGAAAAAGACCGTTTCTCAGCCGAATGTTCAAACGAGCTTCCAGCAGCCGACAACCGCCGCCGTTCAAACAACTGCGGCGCAAACAACGGCCGCTGCGGCGGAAACAACCGCAGCCGAGAAGACAACGGCGAACGTCGGCGGCGACCAGACCACCAAAAAGGCCGAAGACGGCAAAAAGGATCCCTCTTCACTTTCAAAGGCTGAAATTCTCGCCGCGGCGAAAAAGGCCATTGACGGCGTAAAGGCCGAACAGAACATGACCGCCGTTCAAACCGAAAACACCACAATCAACGTTACCGACTGCAGCGTTCAAAGGGCGGTCAGCATCATCAACAGTGTTATTCAAAAATATGCAGGCGAAAAGAGCGCAACCTATCAGTTCGTGAACGGACAGGCCACCGGCGTAAGACCCGACGGCTCGGCCGTTGAGGACGAGGGTGTTGTTGCTCCCACTCAGGTTATTCCGCCCAAGAGCAAGAACTTTGAGCTGACCGAGGCCGGCCTTGCGGAAGCAACAGCCGCAAAGGAAGGCGAAAACACCGTTTATACCCTCAAGCTTGTTGCCGAGGAGACTACTTTTGAAGCTCCCACGCCCACCCACAATGCTGCGGCGATCGGCTACCTTGATCTCACAAAGCTTGACGTCAGCGGCGCAACAATAACTAAGGCAGACATGAAGTACCCCGGCTCAACGGTTGTTGCAACGGTTAACCCGGACGGAAAGCTCGTTAAGCTTGACCTCACTCTTCCGATGAGCGGCTACGGCGAAGCAAAGCTTCTCGGAGTGGTCAGCGGAAACGCAGCCTTTGACGGAAGCCAGCATGAGGTTTGGACCTTCAGCTATTGATTTTCAGAAAAACAAATGCGGCTGTGAAACTTTTCGGTTCACAGCCGCTTATTTTTATTGTTGCTTTTCTTTTTCCGCCTCGGCCTGTTCGCGCTCGCGTTTTGAAAAAACACAGCCGCAGTAATCCTGACGGTAAAGCCCGTAGATTTTTGAAAGCTCGACCGAGCGCTTATAGCCGTTCTTCTTTTTGAAGTCGGACGGAAGGTGGCGTACGCCGAATTTTTTGCCCGCCGCTTCGCCGATCTCGTTGAGCTTTGCGGCGTTTTTGAGCGGACTTATCGTCAGCGTTGTTGTGAAGAAGTCAAAGTCGTTTTCCTTTGCGTATTTTGCCGCGCGTTCAAGTCTGAGCCTGAAGCAGGCAAAGCAGCGCTCGCCGCCTTCTTTGATTTGTTCAAGCCCCCTGACCGCAGAATAAAACTCCCCGGGCTCTCCCTTCATTTCAACAAGGGAGATTTTGTTTTTCGCAGGCAGAGCCGCAATGAGCTTTCGCTGCTCAAAAACGCGGCGTTCATATTCCTCGGCCGGGTAGAGATTCGGATTATAATAAAGCACGGTGATTCTGAAATACTGCGAGAGATATTCAAGGCAGTAGCTGCTGCACGGCGCACAGCAGGAGTGAAGCAGCAGTGACGGCGTGACGCCGTTTTTTTTCGCTTCTTCGATTATTTTTTCAAGCTCTTTTTGAAGGTTACGTTTTGCTTCCATCAAGAATACCCTCCAAAATTTCCGCCGCGTCAAAAACAAGGTCGGCGCAGGGGCGCTTTTTATAATACTCCGCCGTTCTTTCGCTCGGAGTTGCGCTTTCCGAAAGCGTTTTGTCAAGGCCGAGAAGCTCGCGGCAGACTATAAAGCGGTTGCGCCTTTTGAACTCTTCGGAAAATTCGCGGACTTTTTCATAAGCGGCCTTTTTGTCTCTTCCGTCCTCGCCGGAAAAAACAAACCCGAGTATCATTGCCGCGCCGCAAACCGCGCCGCAGACCTCGCGCTGTCTGCCTACTCCGCCGCCAAGTCCTGCGGAAAGGCGCGCCGCCGCCGTTTCATCAAGCTTTATCACGTCCGCAAAGGAGGCAGCAACGGACTGAGAACAGTTAAGCCCCGTTTTGAACAGCTCCCTCGCTCTTTCTGCTCTTTTCAACATCTGTCACCCCAATTGTTAATTTTCCCGAAGGTACTCGATCAGCGCAGGTGCGCTGTTTTCTTTTAAATCAAGCGTATTTTCCGGCAGACGCATATTTTCAAGGTAGTGCGCGTCCGAATTGCGCAAAATTCGTTTTCCGCGTGTTGCCGGATATTTTTCAAGGTATTGCTTTTCGTCCGCTTGCGGCGTCAGCTCAAAGCAGGGAACGTTCAAATTTTCGCTGAACGTTCCCAAGGCGGAAATAATGCTGTATGATGCTCTGTCGATATGCGCCGGAAAGCACACGCCGCCGTTCTTTTTCACAAGCTCCGGAACGACGTCAATGCTGATAAAGCTTGCCGTTGTGAGGAGGAGGTCCTCGCTTTCAAGCACACCGTCGGCACTGTCCATAACAAGCTGATTGCCAAAAATATGAGGCTTGTTTTTAATTTGTGGTATATTCTGATATATAATTTTCCCAAAATTCTCCGCTTTTTCGACATCCGGAAAAAGGCAGACAACGTGAATCTCTTCGCTCGTGCAAAGCTCCATGCCGGGAACAACGGTGATGCCTGCGTTTTCGCCCGCCCTGACGGCGGCGCGGCAGTTTTTGACGCTGTTGTGGTCGGTGAGCGCAATAATGTCAAAACCGAGAACCTTCGCCATGTTGACGAGGTTAAACGGCGTCATTTCATCGTCGCCGCACGGCGAAAGACATGAGTGAAGGTGAAGATCATAAAACAGCTTCATAGCATTTTCTGATTTTACAGCAATGCCGAAAGCTCGGCCGAAAGCTCATAGGCGTTCTTTTCGCTTTGGAGAATGGAAACGCCTTCAAGAACTGCCCGCTCTCTTGCGTTTTCGTCAAGAGATGCGTTCTCCGTCAGAACAATGCAGGCGCAGTCCGTGAGCACCGCAACGGCAACGGCGTTGATGTTCCCCATCACGGTGAACCAGCAGTCGCCCTCAGCCGCTCGAGACATCACCCAGCTGAGAAGGTCGCCGCAGTAGCCGCCGGTGACCTCTTTTTTGTCGCCGCCGTCGGTGAGAGAAACAAGGTTAAGCTTTTCTTTCAGTTCATTAACGAGCATAATTCCGCTCCTTTCATTATTCGCCTATTTGATAAAGTTCTCTTCAAAATCGTTTGATTTTTCCGTGTCTTTTTCCGGCCTTTTTTCCTTGTGTCTGAACGGAGCCGGAAGCAGCTCTTCGCCCTTGCTTCTTGCTTCCCGGAAAATGCAGTCGTCCTTCTCCGCGTACCCTCTGACGATATCATCGGCGAGGGCGCGGCAGGAGGGTGCGCCGCAGATTCCGCAGTCAAGGCCGGGCAGCTCGTTTTCAATCTGTCGAAGCTCACGCATCATGCGCATGGCTTTGACAACATTGTCTGCAAGCTTCATTGCGGGCGAGGGCGAAAGCTCGTGAGTCCAGCTGAGAATGTCAATGTTGAAATCGTTCGGCAGCCGGTTGCAGGAAACGGGCATAAATTTGCGAAGGCGCTGTATTCTTGCCTTTGCAACATACGGATTTTCAACCGTCAGCGCACCGCCGACACAACCGCCGGTGCAGCAGTTAAGCTCAATGAAATCAAGGTCGTTGAGCTTTTCGTCCTCAAGCTCTTCAAGAACGTTGATAACGTTTTCAATTCCGTCTGCGGCGAGGTACCGCTCCTTGAGAAGGCCCGAGGCTTCGCCGCCGCTGCTTGCCCAGCCGACGCCGATTATTCCCGAGTCGCTGAGCGCTTCAACCTCCGGCTCTTCAAGCTTATCCATGGTTTGAACCAGAACAGGATAGATGTCCTTAATTGCAAAAGCTCCGTTTATGGCTCCGCCGTCGTAGCAAAGCGGATTGATTATGGCCGTTCGTTTTGCCGGGCAGGGAGAGATGAAAAACACGCCGATTTCATCGTCCGAAAGGCCGGTCTTTTTCTTTGCCGCTTTTCTTGAAAGTCTTGCCGCAAGGTCAACGGGCGTGAACAGGGGCAGAATGTTGCCGATGAGGTTCGGAAAGCGCGTTCGGATGAGCCGCAGCACCGCCGGGCACGCCGAAGAAATGACAGGGTGCTTCAGCCCGCCGCCTTCAAGCATTCTGCGCGACGCATCGCTGATGATCTCCGCCGCCTTTGAAACCTCGAAGACCTCGTCAAAGCCCATTTTGACAAGGCCGCTCAAAACGTAGTCAACATTGTCAAGGTTGTTGAACTGGCCGTAAAGCGAGGGCGCAGGCAGAGCGATTCTGTATTTATATTTTACAAGCTCGTTGAAATGCTCGCTGACCGCGTATTTCGCGTGGTGCGGACAGACTCTGATACATTCGCCGCAGTCAATGCAGCGGTCGGAAATAATATACGCTTTTTTGTTCCTCACGCGGATTGCCTGCGTGGGACAGCGTTTGATGCAGTTTGTGCAGCCCTGACATTTCTCATCGTCAAGCCGCACGGAATGAAAAACATTCTCCATTTTCTTCGTACCGCGCGCCGCTGTTTTTGCGGTGCCGCTTCTCCCGTATATATTTATTGTATGTATACCTTGAGGCACAGCGTTGTGCCGACGCCCACCTCGGTTTCAAGCTTAAATTCGTCCGTATATTTTTTGATGTTCGGAAGACCCATTCCTGCGCCGAAGCCGAGACAGCGGATGTTGTCCGGGGCGGTGGAATAGCCCTCCTTCATTGCGAGCTCAACGTTTTCAATTCCGGGCCCGTGGTCGGAAAGGGTCATTGAAATTTCTTTTTCGTTCACTTCAACGTCAATTTCGCCGCCCCCGGCGTGGATGACCATGTTGATTTCTCCTTCATACATTGCAACGGCAACGTTGCGGATGACCGCAGGGGAAACGCCGAGCTGTTTGAGCGTCCTTTTAACGTCGCCGGACGCAGCGCCGGCGCGGGTGAAGTCGTCGCCCGGAACGTCATAGTGAAGGTTAAGGGAGTCCATTATGCGCCGCTGCCCCCTCTCAGCCCTGCTGAATAAAGCTTTCCGCAGGCGGTGAACATTTCCATTTTTGTGCAGAGCATCACCATGTCGCGTTCCTCGGCAAGCTCGATCATGTCAAGTCCGGGTCTTTTTCCGCGCACAAAAACAATGCAGTGCATATCCATCATCTCTGCTGTGCGAACAACCTGAGGATTCACAAGGCCTGTGAGCAGAACTGCCTGTTCCTTCACAAAAGCGAGAACATCGCTCATCATGTCGCTGCCGCAGGCGGTGTAAACCTCAACGTCAAGCAGATCTTCCCTGCAGATGAGGTCGGCCTCAAGAATTTCCATAACTTCTTTTACTGTCATAGCTGTTTCTCCTTCGGTTTTCAAAAAAGGGCAAAAAGCCGCCTGATTCAAATGACTGCCTTCGCCATTTGTTTTTGATATATTCTGATAAATAATTTATGAGCTTACGCAGAAAGCTGCGCGTTTTTGATCTCTTGCTCAATCACGGCGCAGGCCGCCTTCCAAACGGTCTTTCCGGCTTCAACAAAGCTTTCGTTGTCCTTCCTGACCGAGCAGAGCATGGCGAACGCTTCGCCGATGTCGCTTTCAAGCTGTCCGCCCTTTTTGAGCGCGAGATAATAGAAGGTGAACGCCGCTCCGTCGGAGATGTTTTTATAAAACACGGGGCTCTCCTTCCTGAGTCTGTCGTGCATGGCGTTGATTGCCGTTGTTGAAAGCTGAGGAACCGAAATTTCAAGCTGAAGCAGCGATTCCGCCGCAAAAATCATCAGTACGCGAATTTGAAAAAGAATGTCCTGCGACTGGAACTTCGGCGCAAGCAGCTTTTTGAAGTCAACCGAAAGCGTATCCTCGGAGCCTTCCTCAATGCGCACAGTGAGCGAAGCGAGCTTTTTTCCGAGCTCCTTCGCCTTGAGCAGGTCTCCGCTTTGGCGCAGAGTATTGAGCACCTCGATATCGGAAGAAAGGTTCGCAGTCAAATCCTCAAGAGTCTTTTTGCTGCTGTAAATTTTTACGTCATCGGCCATAGAAGGTGGCACCTCCGAAAAAAATAATTACTTTTCGTTTGCGGCCGCCGCTGCTGCTGCGGCCTTTTTCTGTTTTCTTTTCATTTTTGCTTTGTAGCTGTATAGGGCGGCGAGGGTGTCCTCGTCCGGGCCGTATTCGCCGAGCTTTACGGGATAGGCGTTGTAGCCGCCGTGGAAATCGCTTCCGCCGGTCATGACAAGCTTATGCTTTTTGGCTTTCTTTTTGAGGTACTCCTGCTGCTGCGGAGAATTTTCCGGGTGCCAGACCTCAACGCCGTCCAGACCGAGCTCAATGAGCTCATCCAAAAGTTCAAAATTGTCATAAAATCCCGGGTGGGCAAGAACGGCAATTCCGCCCGCTTCGTGAATCGCTTCAAGTGTCTCCTGCGGTGAGGGAAAGGTCGTTTCAACAAGAATGCTCTGAGGAGAATCCTTTTTGAAAAGGGAATTGAAAAGCTCGCCGAAAATCGTTGTGGTATATCCGCTTTCAAGCAAGGCCTGCATGATGTGCTGCTTGAAAATATTGGTTGAGCCTGTTGCGCATTTGACGATAAATTCCGGCGTTATCGGAAACAGCCTTGACGCTTTGAGCGCCATGAGCTTGCCTGCGCTTTTGCGGATAATTGTGTTGCGCTTGCAAAGTCCCTCAAGCCTTTCCGGACTGTCGGGAAAATAGCAGAGCATATGAGCCTTGTTGCCCCTTTTCGGGTCGGTGCAGGAAAGCTCAACGCCCGGAATAACGGTGATACCGTATCTTTCGCCTATCATGCGCGCGCGGACGGTTCCGGCAAGGCAGTCGTGGTCGGTGATTGCAAGTGTGGTCACGCCGCTCCTTTTTGCAAGAACAAGGATATCATCAATACCCATGGTTCCGTCCGAAAGCTTGGTGTGACAGTGAAGGTCTGCGTTCAATTCAATTCTCCTCTCACTTTTCCGGCTCTGAAACGAGGCGAAGGTCCTCTGTGGCCGTGAAAGTTCCTTTGTTTTTAAAATCTTTTCTCTTCTTGTGATTTCGCTGCTTTTGCTGTTCTCTCTCTTGTTTCGCCTTGTAAAGCTTCGACCGATGCGGCGAAAAGGGCGAAACATATGCAAAAATGGTCAAATTACCGCGATAATACAATACACTATCTCATTATAGCACGGTTTTTTATTTTTTCAAGAGGGATAAAGCCAAAATTTTGCTTCAAAATCCAACTTCGTACGGGAGACTAGATGCTGGATTCTAGACGCTAGACACTAGATATAATCAGCCCGAAGGACAGCGACCAACCCAACGTCCTGCACTGCATAAAAATAAACACGTCTAATATCTAATATCTAACATCTAAAATCTATCTTCGTACGGGCGGGGCATGTGTCAAGAGTAACATAGTTTACAGGTAGTGCAAGCACATGGTTTACACATTTACAACCTGCGAAT
>CAKSYX010000032.1 GCA_934525065.1 uncultured Eubacteriales bacterium | reverse complement strand
TCGAGTGCATGGAAGTTGAGCCATCAGTCGGGGCGAAAAATAGCTGTTGACCTGTTCTCTGTACGAAGAACAGACAAGGTGGAGACGATGGCAGTTCTTCGTCAAATTTGACTTTTATGTTGGAATCACTATAATAGTAGAAACGAATAAAAAAGTTGAACTTTTTCCGTGGACGGGCGAGGTTCAGGCTGTGATATAGATAGCGAGTTGTATTAATACTTTTTTGCTACAGAATTGGTTGATATGTTTCCGCAAACAAACGGAGATATTTTGCTACATTTCATATTAGTCTGGATCGGTTCCCGAAAACAGACATCAATCAGAAGGTATCGTGCCATGTGGAGTGCGTGGTTAAGCTCGTAAAGTGATTGTTGCAGCCTTGACTTCTTACAAAACAAATGCTATATTGTACATAGAGAGCTTCGGGAATTGAGATTCACTCATACCCGTTGCCCTCTGCATTTGCAGAAAATTTTGTAAATATTACCTCGTGCCCCCATGATTTTTGCAAAATAATATTTCTTCAAACTCTTGACAATACGGAAAAATCTGATATAATTCTAATATCAGCAGATCGTGTGATTAGGCTAGCACTTATGTGTGAACCTACTACACCGGTCTGCTGATGCTTTGTTTTACGCATCAGATTCCGCTTTCTCAATGGAGGCTACGGCGTCGCTTCTTCTTATACCAAAATCTGATACCCATAACAAAACAGCAAAAAACAACCGTCTGCCGGGCTTCAAAGCCGAACAGACGGTTGCTGTGTTTTAATTTCAGTTGAGCTTTCCGTAAAGCGAAAAGCCTTCTGCGCCGGCGTCGGTCTTTGGTGCTCTCTGGGGAGCGTCAGACTTCGGTGCGCCGTTTCTCGGTCCGGAGGGGCGTCTGCCGCCTCTGGGTGCGCCGTGGCCTCTGCCTCTGTTGTTGTAGCCGCCTCTTGAGGGATTGGTGGGCTTTACGCCCTCCTCAAGGCTGATCACAACTCTTCTGCCGAGGTCTGAACCGACGGAATAGGACGTTACGCCCTCAACCTCCTGAATTGCCGTGTGGATAATGCGGCGTTCATAGGGGTTCATCGGCTCAAAGGTGAAGTTCCTGCCATATTTGAGAACCTTCTGAGCGTTCTTTTTTGCAAGTGCGCTCAAAGCGGCTTTTCTCTTTTCGCGGTAATTACCGACGTTGACGGAAATTCTTGAGTATTCGTTTTCGGTTTTGCTCTTGCCTGCAACAAGACGGGCAAGATACTGAATCGAATCAAGAGTTTCGCCGCGCCTGCCGATAACGATGCCGTAATCGTCTGCGCAGTCAAGCTCAAGCAGAATCTCGTTTTCATCAAGGAGATATGCTTTGACGTCAACATTCCGGACGCCCATGCCCTTAATCACTTTGACGAGGTATTCGGCAGCCGCTTTTGCGCCGGGCTTTCCGTCAAGGGAGATTTCTTCGCGCTTGGCTTCGGTTGCCGTTTCTGCGGGGGCAGCCTTCTGTGCTTTGGTTTCGGCAGGACGTTCTTCCTGTTTTTTCTGCGGCTTCGCAGCCGGAGCCTTCGGAGACTGCGGCTTTACGGGAGCTTCCTTTTTGGCAGGACGGACGGCTTCGGCTTTCTTTTCCGGAGCCTTATCGGCTGTTTCATAAAAAGCTCTTGCTTCGGCTTTCTTGCCGCCGAAAAGGCCAAGCACTTTTTTCTGCGGATATGTGATGACCTCTGAGTGAACATCGGCACCGGCCGGAGCGTTCAGCGCGGCCTTGGCGTTGGCAATTGCTTCTTCAATCGTTGTGCCCTGTCCTTTAGCTTCGTGAATCATGTTTATCACCACCGTGTATTAGGATAATAATCGTGTTTTACTCTTCCGAAATAGCGGGAGTTTTTGTTTTTTCGTAGGAACGTCTGTATATGGTCTCTTCAACCATGAGCTTTGCAACGGTCTTTCTCGGAGCATAAATCTTGCCGAGAATGAGCGTCTGGAAGAAAGCGAGAATGTTGGAAAGGATCCAGTACATACCCATTCCTGCCGGGAACTGGAAAGTGAACCACAAAGACATGAGCGGAGTCATGAGCATCATGCAGCCCATCATCTGGGCGTTTTCCATTGCACCGGGATTGTTTTTCTTTTGTCTGACCTGAGTCAGAACACTCGTGAGCAGCGACGTTGCAAAAGATAAAAGAGGTATGAGGAGTAAAACTTTTGCTTCGGTTGAGGCTGTGCCGAGTGATTTGAGGGTTTCAAACTGAGGAATCGCTCCGAGGTCAACGCCGAAAACGGTGAAGTCAAAATTCCTGATTTTTTCAATCGCATCCGGATACTTTGCGGCGGTTGCCGGAATCTTCCGGATAAGCTCGTCAAGGTTTGCGACTGCGGCGGATTCGGCATAGGCTGCGCTGTTGCCGGTCAGGCCGAGGGTAGACTTTGCAACGCTGCTGAGAGCATTGACAAACTCCGTCGGAATTTCAAGAACATACTTCAGCGGTTCACGGACAACGCCGTAAAGACCCCAAAGAATGGGGAGCTGAAAAAGCAGCGGCATACAGCTGCCGCTCATGGCGTTATAGCCCTCCTGCTGATAGAGCGCGCTGGTTTCCTCCTGAATTTTCTGGTTTCTTTCGGCCGGTGCATAGTCCTGATATTTTTCTCTGATTCTCTTGAGCCTTGGCTGAAGTCTGGCCGTTTTTGCCATACTCTTCTGCTGATGAATGTTGGTCGGCAGAAGGATAACACGGAAAAACAGCGTGAAAATGAGCAAAGCAAGACCGTAGTTGTTGATGAACTGATAGAGGATCCTGAACAGGAAGCCGAAAATGGAGTAAAGGAAATCGAACATTGTTGTGTCCTTTCGTGAGAATTGTCAGTCCGAAAAAGCCGGGCGGCTATTTTTCAGTGCCTGTCCTTTTTTTACGTTTCGGCGGAACGGGATCGTAGCCGCCGCGCGATAGGGGATTGCAGCGCAGAACGCGCCATACGGCGAGAAGAGTACCCCGAAAGGCACCGTGGGTCTCGATTGCTTCAATCGCGTAGCAGGAGCAGGTCGGATAATAGCGGCACATCGGCGGCAGGTGAGGCGAAATATGCCTGCGGTAAAAGCGTATCAAAGAGAGCAGAAGCTTTTTCATGAGGAGGCCTCCACAACGCCGAGCTGTTCAAAAGAGGCAAGCATGGCGCTTTCGATACGGGTGCTTTTTTGGAACTTTGTTTTTGCTCTTGCAACAAAAACAAAATCCCAACTGCCTTTGATTCTGCCGGATTTTAAAACAGACTGAAAAGCGGCTCTGATAATTCTGCGGGAGCGGTTGCGTTCAACTGCGCAGCCGATTTTTTTCCCGGTAGTGATTCCCACACGGCAGACGCCGGCGCGGTTTTTCATTGCATAAACAACCAGCACAGGCTGCGCCGAGGACTTTCCGCGGTGATAAAGACGCTGAAAATCCTTGTTGAGGTTGAGGGAAACATAGCTTGTCAAAAAATCAGCTCCAATCGCAATGGACGCCGCCGTGCAGCTTAGTAGGTGAGCTGCTTGCGACCCTTTGAACGTCTGCGGGCAAGAACCTTACGTCCGTTTCTTGTTGCCATTCTTTTTCTGAAGCCGTGCTCCATTTTTCTGTGGCGCTTTTTGGGTTGATAAGTCCTCTTCATCGGTTATACCTCCTTTTGAATTGAAATACAACGGCCGAACGACCGTTTTTGGTGATGTAAAGCAGCAAGCCATAGACCTGCATTTAGGTATTATATATCAAAAAGCCCCTGCCTGTCAACGATTTTGGGCAAAAACATTTGAGGAAAAGTGTACGCTTTTAATAAATAATATAGTATACTGCAAGAAACAGGTGTTAGAACCGAAAAGGTGGTTAATGAATAGTATAAATTCCGAAATCAATTAAAAATAACTGCATAGCAAATATTTTGTGAAAGATTAACAAAATTTTCAATCTGTTTTGTTGAACTGCCTTGACTTTTACCAAAAAGTGTAATAAACTTAAAGTTACCTCATAGTGAAGTGATTTTGGAGAGAATAGCTATGGTCAAAATTCTGTCAGTTTTTCGGACTGCCGAATGAGCTGTGTATGCGGCGGAATGTCTTTTCGTCTGCGCGGCGGCTTGCTCTGCTCCGAAGCTGCAAAAAAGGAGTCATTAAAAATGGAAAAGCTTCTCTATGCCGTTCCGATAGTCAGTGCTGTCGGCCTGCTGTTCGCTCTCTTTCTCGCACTCAGAGTCAAAAAGCAGTCCCCGGGCAACAAAAGAATGCAGGAAATTGCCGCCTCAATACATGAGGGTGCAACTGCGTTCCTTTTTTCCGAGTACAAAATCATTGTAATTTTTGTTGCTGTAATTTTTCTTGCAATCGGCCTTTTGCTCAAGGACTGGCTTGAGGCGGTCTGCTTTGCCCTCGGCGCGCTGTTTTCCGTTGCGGCCGGCTATTTTGGTATGCGTGTTGCAACGCTTGCAAACGTCAGAACCGCCAATGCCGCCAAGGAGAGCGGAATGTCAAGAGCACTTTCCGTTGCGTTTTCCGGCGGCGCGGTCATGGGTCTTTGCGTTGCGGGTCTCGGCCTGCTCGGAATCTCCGTGATCTTTGCTCTCACCAAAAACGACAGCGTTCTTTTCGGCTTCAGTCTCGGTGCTTCGTCAATAGCTCTTTTCGCGAGGGTAGGCGGCGGAATCTATACCAAGGCGGCCGACGTCGGCGCAGACCTTGTCGGCAAGGTTGAGGCCGGAATTCCCGAAGACGATCCGCGCAACCCGGCGGTGATTGCCGACAATGTCGGAGACAACGTCGGTGACGTTGCCGGAATGGGCGCCGACCTTTTTGAAAGCTACGGCGGTGCGGTTGTTTCCGCAATTACTCTCGGTCTGCTTTTCTGCAAAAATGTTATGCCGGAGAAGGCTGTTTACGGCGCGGTATATCCGTTGATCGTTGCGGCTCTCGGACTTGTTTCTTCAATTCTCGGAACGTTCTTTGTGCGCGGCGGCAAGAACCCGGCAAGGGCACTTAAAACCGGTACATATGTTGCCTCCGGAATCGTTCTTGTCGGTTCGGTGGTACTCAGCCGGTTGCTCTTCGGCTCGGTGTATTACGGAATCACGATTGTTGCCGGCCTTGTTGTGGGCGTACTCATCGGATTTTTTACCGAGGTATATACCTCCGACGCTTACCGCTTTGTTAAAAAAATTGCAAAGCAGTCCGAAACCGGCTCGGCGACCAACATAATTTCCGGCATTGCAACCGGCTTCCAGTCAACAGCGGTTTCAATTATCTTTATTTGCATCGGCATTTTAGTTGCGTTCTTCTTCGGCAGCAAATGCGGCGAAGGCGGCGGAATCTACGGCATTGCTCTTGCAGCTGTCGGAATGCTTTCAACAACGGGAATCACCGTTGCTGTTGATGCTTACGGCCCGATTGCGGACAATGCCGGCGGCATTGCCGAAATGAGCGGCCTTGATGAATCTGTCCGCGATATCACAGATAAGCTCGACTCTGTCGGCAACACCACCGCTGCGATGGGTAAGGGCTTTGCAATCGGTTCGGCTGCGCTGACAGCTCTTGCGCTCTTCTTTTCATACAAAGAAGCGGTCGGTCTTAATGCAATAGACATTTTGAACAGCAACGTTGTCATCGGTCTCTTCATCGGCGGAATGCTTCCGTTTGTTTTCTCGGCGCTCACGATGGAATCGGTCAGCAAGGCGGCGTACAGCATGATCGAAGAGGTTCGCCGCCAGTTTAAAACGATTCCCGGAATCCTCGAAGGCAAGGCAAAGCCGGATTACAAAACCTGCGTTGCAATTTCAACAAAGGCTTCTCTTCGTGAGATGATCATTCCCGGCCTTCTTGCAATTGCGGCTCCGATTCTTGTCGGCTGCGCTCTCGGCGTTGACGCTTTGGGCGGTCTGCTTGCCGGTTCGCTCGTAACAGGCGTTCTGCTTGCAATTTTCATGTCGAATGCAGGCGGTGCATGGGACAATGCAAAGAAGTATATTGAAGGCGGAAACCACGGCGGAAAGGGAAGTGAAGCCCACAAGGCCGCCGTTGTCGGTGATACCGTCGGCGATCCGTTTAAGGATACGTCAGGCCCTTCGATCAACATTCTCATCAAGCTTATGACAATTGTTTCGCTTGTTTTTGCCCCGCTGTTTGTTCTCATCAACAACGGCGCAGGCTTATTCTGCTGATAAAAACAGACCCTGCCGTTTTGAAAAATGGACGGCAGGGCTTTTGATTTTTAACGTCAGAACAAAACCGGGGAAATTTTTTGATTTTTTTCTATATTTTCTGTTGACAACTGCAAATAAATGGGTTATAATAGCGAAGCTGTGTTGGTCGTGCTGCTATGGCGCAGTCGGTAGCGCGCATCCTTGGTAAGGATGAGGTCACCAGTTCAAATCTGGTTAGCAGCTCCAAGACGCAAGAACGCTCAAAGCCTTTATTCATAAGGGTTTCGGGCGTTTCTTTTTTGCCTTTAACCTAACCTCCCCCAAAATTATCACATACCGCCGAGACGAAGCCCCGAAACGCCCAAAAACAAATGGGAAATGAAGAAAACTGTAATGGTGCAGTTAAGAGGAAAATGAGAGATACTGGAAACCTGTTTTTGATGCTCTTGACAACATTCCGCCGGAGTATATAAAGTTTTTTGACTCCGCGCTGAACGGTTTGTCAGCATCTATGCTCGCTCGACTTGATCAGTATGAAAAAGAAGAAAAACGTGAAATGAGCGAGCTTATACCGATACAGAACAACAAAGATTCATAAATTTCCTGATTTTTGAATTAGGAAAAGCTGAGGCGCTGAACTGCCCCAAATTGTACTGTTTGCACAATTTGGGGCAGTTCAAATTCTATATCAAAATGACTCTTTTTCTATTGTATGTTTTTCACGGGCTTGTTCAAGTCCTGCACCCACTTTTTTCTCGTAATGGAGCATGAATTTTTCTATGCTCTCACAATTCGCCCCTCACCGCTGAAATTCCGTCGTGAAAAGCATTTTTGTGCAGTTTTTTTGAGCATAAAGTCGAAATCTTGCCATTTATATATGGAATCGAAGTGACGAATATGTTATAATAACGTGTCCGGTTTTGCTTTTGATTGAGCAGAACGAAGTCAATTACACAAAACGGCTATTGCCGAAAATCATATCTCATATGAATTTTTAGTTCTTTACAAAGGCTGCTGATTTTTGGTAAAATAGAGCGATATGTGTCAATCACTGTCGCTTTATAAATTCCGGGAAGAGATAACAAACCTGAGAATTGCTTGGGTCACCGGATTCCTCTTTCCAATGGAAAAATTCGGGGAGTGTAACAGTTTGGTATTCTTTTTTGAATGAGGGATAAAGTTTTATGCGAAAATTTGACACCAAGGTGCAGTACCTGAAATATAAGGTGCTCAGAGAGGTGGCGCGTCAGGCGTGGAACGGAACGCTTTATGAAAATCTTTTCGATATTCCGAAGATTATCATTCCGGGCAATACGCCGACTATGCGCTGCTGTGTATATAAGGAAAGGGCGATTCTCTCCGAAAGGGTAAAAATCGCTATGGGCGGCAGCAGCGGCGACCCGAACGTCATTGAGGTTATTGAAACTGCCTGCGATGAATGTCCGATGGGCGGCTATGAAATAACCAATTCATGCCGCGGCTGTCTTGCGAACCGCTGCGAGGATGTTTGCAAAAGGGGAGCGATCTCCTTTGACCACAACCATGTTGCCCACATCGACAAGTCAAAGTGTGTTGACTGCGGAATGTGCGCAAAGGTCTGTCCGTTTTCTGCAATCGTCAACCGCAAGCGTCCCTGCCAGGGAGCCTGCAAGGTCAAGGCGATTTCAATGGACGAAAACAAGGCGGCCAAAATCGACTATGAAAAATGTATCGCCTGCGGTGCCTGCGTTTACCAGTGCCCGTTCGGCGCGATTACCGATAAATCTTACATCCTTGAGGTCATCAACCTGATAAAGGGCAGTGCCTCAAACAGTAAGTATAAGGTATACGCGCTTGTTGCACCGTCAATTTCAAGCCAGTTCACCTACGCAAAGCACGGACAGGTCATTTCCGGCCTCAAGGCACTCGGCTTTCACACGGCGATTGAGGCTGCTCTCGGTGCAGATCTGGTTGCGTATTCCGAGTCGAAGGAGCTTGTGGAAAAGGGCTTTCTGATGAGCTCCTGCTGCCCTGCGTTTGTGAAATATATTGAGCAGAATTTTCCGGCTCTCAGGCAGTTTGTTTCTCACAATCTTTCGCCTATGGCAGCGATTGCAAAATATATCAAGGGTACTGACCCGACCGCAAGGATCGTTTTCATCGGCCCCTGCACGGCAAAAAAAGCAGAGGTCAGAAAACCGGAGGTCAAAGAATACGTTGATTCCGCCCTTACGTTTGAAGAGCTTCAGGCTCTTTTTGACAGCAAGGATATCGACATAACCTCGCTTGAGGAGGATGTTCTTGACAACGCCTCCTATTTCGGCAGGATTTTTGCAAGAAGCGGCGGCCTTTCCGATGCGGTTGCAGAAGGCCTTAAGGAGCACGGCATCACAGACTTTGAACTGAAAAGCGCGGTCTGCGACGGTATTGAGGAATGCAGAACTGCGCTCGTTAAAAAGAGCAGGAACGTCCTTGCCGCAAATTTTGTTGAAGGCATGGCGTGCGTCGGCGGCTGCATCGGCGGTGCGGGCTGCTTGACCCACGGCGAAAAGAATAAGGCCGAGGTCGACAAATACGGCGCCGAGGCGTTTGAAAAAACAATAACCGATGCAATTTCGGTAATTAAGAATATATAAGGAGTGGGACAAGATATGGTATACAGTTACTATCCCGGTTGTACTTTGAAAACAAAGGCCAAGGATCTTGATATCTACGGCAGAAAGGCGGCCGAAAAGCTCGGCGTCACTCTTGAAGAGCTGCCGGAGTGGCAGTGCTGCGGCGGCGTATATCCGCTTGCAAGCGACGAAATTGCAACAAAGCTTTCCTCCGTCAGGGCACTTCTTGCCGCGCGCAACGAAGGACGGACGCTTTTGACAATGTGCTCCGCCTGCCACCACGTTATCAAAAGAGTTAACTATGACATGAAAAACAAAAAGGATTTTTCAACAAAGGTCAACAACTATCTCGGCCTTTTTGATGAATACCACGGTGAAACGAGGGTTGTTCATTACCTTGAAATGCTCAGAGACGACATCGGCTTTGACAAGCTCAAGGAAAAGGTCGTCAATCCGCTCACCGGAAGAAAAATTGCCGCTTATTACGGCTGTCTGCTCCTGCGCCCGGGTAAGGAGATGGCCTTTGATAACCCGGAAAACCCGACAATTATTGAAGACTTCATCAGGGCAATCGGTGCAACACCCGTCAAGTATCCCTTCCGCAATGAATGCTGCGGCGGCTATATGACGATGACGGACAAGCCACTTGCGAGCAAGATGGCAACCATGGTTGTCGATTCCGCGAAGTATAAGGGCGCCGACTGCATCATCACCGCGTGTCCGCTCTGCCTTTATAACCTCAAGCAAAGCAGTGTGGATAAAATTCCCGTGTATTATTTCACCGAGCTTCTTGCAGAAGCACTCGGCTTAAAGTAAAGGAGGAGAGCTAATGGACACAAAGGAACTGTGCAAGGAAGCCATAAGGATCAGCGGCATAGATCCCCGCAAGTGCATGAAATGCGGAAAATGCTCGGCAACCTGCCCTGCGTTTGAGGACATGGACATTCATCCGCATGAATTCGTTTCAATGCTGTGCGACGGAAGAATTGACAGACTGCTCACTTCAAAATCGCTCTGGCGCTGCGTTTCATGTTTTGCGTGCGTTGAAAGATGTCCGCGCGGCGTTGAGCCGGCAAGACTCATCGAGGCCGTCAGAGTTTGCCTCATCAGAAACAGAAACGAGAATTTCATCTCTCCCGATGAAATTCCGGCCATGCTTGATCCGCAGCTGCCCCAACAGGCGATAGTCAGCACCTTCAGAAAGTTCAGAAAATAAGGAGTGTTAGGTTTGCAAAGAATAGGAGTTTTTGTTTGCTGGTGCGGAAGCAATATCGCCGCCACGGTTGACGTTAAAAAAGTCGTTGAAGAAATCAAAAAGGAATCCGGCGTGGTTTACGCTCAGGATTATCAGTATATGTGTTCCGAAGCAGGACAGCTTCTTGTTAAAAATGCAATCACCGAGCATAAGCTCACCGGCGTTGTAATTTGCTCCTGCTCGCCCAGAATGCACGAAGCAACCTTCAGAAAAGCCGCTTCGTCCGTCGGACTCAACCCGTATATGGTTGAGGTCGCGAATATCCGTGAGCAGTGCTCCTGGATTCACAAAAATAAGGACGAAGCCACCGAAAAGGCAATTATCCTTGCCCGTGCCGCCGTTGCAAAGGTCAGCCTCAACGCTCCCTTGCAGCCGGGCGAAAGTGCCGTTACCAAAAGGGCGCTCATCATCGGCGGCGGCATCGCCGGAATCCAGTCTGCGCTCGATATCGCGGACGCCGGATATAAGGTTGACATCGTTGAAAGAGAGCCGACCATCGGCGGGAAAATGGCTCAGCTTGACAAAACCTTTCCCACTCTTGACTGTGCGGCGTGTATTCTTACCCCGAAAATGGTTGAAGCCGCTCAGCATGAAAACATCACCCTCTATACCTACAGCGAGGTTGAAGAGGTCAAAGGCTTTGTCGGCAACTTTGACGTAAAAATCAGAAAGAAAGCAAGATATGTTGATGAGACAAAGTGCACCGGCTGCGCTGTCTGCACAAACAAGTGCCCTTCAAGAAAAGCCGGCAACGAGTTCAACTGCTCGCTTGACAAGCGCGGAGCAATCTATATCCCCTTTGCTCAGGCTGTTCCGAACGTTGCCGTAATTGACACCGAGCATTGCATCCACTTCAAGACCGGAAAATGCGGCCTTTGCGAAAAGACCTGCTCGGCGAAGGCAATCAACTTTGACCAGAAGGACGAAATAATTGAAGAAAAGTACGGTGCGATTGTTGTTGCAACCGGCTATCAGATCAGCGACGTTACAAAATATGACGAGTTTCAGTATACCGAGCACCCGGACGTTGTGACCTCGCTTGAGCTTGAAAGGCTCATGAACGCCGCCGGCCCCACAAAGGGAACCCTGCTTCGTCCGTCGAACCTTGAGCACCCGAAGGACATCGTTTTCATTCAGTGCGTAGGTTCAAGAGACATCACCTCAAGAGGTAAGTGCTATTGCTCAAAAATCTGCTGTATGTATACGGCAAAGCACGCAATGCTCATCAGAGAAAAATATCCGGATGTTAAGGTTCATGTTTTCTATATCGACGTCAGAACTCCCGGAAAGAACTTTGACGAATTCTACCGCAGAGCGGTTGAACAGTATAATGTCGATTACATCAAGGGCATGGTCGGAAAGGTTTATGAAAACGAAAAGGGCGGCCTGACCGTCAGAGCCGTTAACCTCATTACCAACGAACGTGTTATGATCGACACCGACATGGTCGTTCTTGCCGCCGCAATCGAACCGAGCAAGGGCGTCAAAAAGGTTGCGTCAATGCTCACCGCGAGCATCGACACCAACAACTTCCTCACCGAGGCTCACCCGAAGCTTAAACCCGTTGAAAGCCCGACCGCAGGTGTGTTCCTCTCCGGTGTCTGCCAGGGACCGAAGGATATTCCGGAGACCGTTTCGCAGGCCGGTGCCGCCGCCGTCAAGGTTGTCGGACTGCTTGCAAAGGATAAGCTTGTTACGAATCCATGCACGGCAACGCCGAATGAGCTGATGTGCAACGGCTGTTCCTCGTGCGAAAAGGTTTGCCCCTACGGTGCGATCACATACATCGAAAAGCTTGTCAATGACCACGGCATAAAAGAGACGAGAAGAATCGCTTCGGTCAACTCGGCTGTTTGCCAGGGCTGCGGTGCCTGCACGGTTGCCTGCCCGAGCGGAGCGATGGACCTAAAGGGCTTCAGCAATAAACAGATAATGGCGGAGGTAGACGCGATATGCAGATAAACGACAACATCGAAAAAACCGAGTTCAGGCCGCTCATCGTTGCTTTTTGCTGCAACTGGTGCAGCTACGCCGGAGCCGACCTTGCCGGAACGGGCAGACTTGCTTATCCGGCTGATGTAAAGATCATCCGCGTTCCCTGCTCATGCAGAGTTAACCCGATGTTCATTCTCAAGGCGTTTGAAAGGGGAGCGGACGGCGTAATAATCTGCGGCTGCCACCCCGGCGACTGCCATTACAGCACCGGCAACTATTACGCAAGAAGAAGAATGACTCTCCTTTTCTCAATGCTCGATTACCTCGGCATTGAAAGAGGAAGAACAAGAGTTGAATGGGTCTCCGCCGCGGAAGGTCAGAAGTTCTCACTCGTTATGAATGACTTCTGCAAGCAGATTCACGCTCTTGGCGAGAATAAGAAACTGGGGGATATAAGATGCAAAAGACAGCAGGATTGATTAAAAAGAAAGCTCTTGAGCTTTTGGAAAACGGTACTGTGACAAGAGTTCTTGCATGGTCCCGCAGCGAAGACTTTATATATGAGGTTTCGCCGACGTTTTTCACGAAGGATAACCTCGACGATATGATTTACGACAGCTTTTGTGCCGCTAACCTCAGCAAGTATCTCATCAAAGCCTGCAAGGAGCAGGAGGAGGGCAAGATTCTTGTTGTTCTCAAGCCCTGCGACACCTACAGCTTCAATGAACTGCTTTGCGAACACAGGATTGACCGAGACAAAATTTACATTCTCTCCGTTCCCTGCACGGGCATGATCGACCACGAAAAGCTATCCAAAAGAGGCTTTTCCTGCGTTTCAAAAGTCATTGACAAGGGTGACAGCTTTGACGTTTTCTCCCTTGACGGAGAAGAAAGTGTCGGCAAAACGGACATTATCTATGAAAAATGCCTTTGCTGCAAAGGCAGCGAGCCGGTTGCCTTTGACGAAAAGCTTGAGCTTGAAGGTGAGCCGTTCGCGGCATCTCAGGATCGCTTTGCCGAGGTTGAAAAGCTTGAAAGCATGACACCTGACGAAAGATTCGCCTTTTGGCAGAATGAGCTTTCAAAATGTATCCGCTGCAATGCCTGCCGCAATGTTTGCCCGGCGTGCAGCTGCATGAAGTGTGTTTTTGACAACCCGAATTCCGGCGTTGCTTCAAAGGCCAACGATGATTCCTTTGAAGAAAAGCTCTTCCATATTATCAGAGCGTTCCACGTTGCCGGACGCTGCACCGACTGTGGCGAATGCAGCAGAGTTTGTCCGCAGGGAATTCCGATTCACCTGCTCAACAGGAAGTTCATCAAGGACATTAACTCAATTTACGGTGAATATCAGGCCGGCTTTGACCCTGCCTCAAGGGCGCCGCTGGTCAATTACAGAAACGAGGACGCAGAGCCGTCAATAGTTGAGGAAAGGGGTAACTGAGAATGTATAAAATTTCAAAAGACAATCTTGGCCGCCTTTTTGCCTTGATTTCGGAAACCGCTGCGCTTTACCTTCCGGTGATGAAAAACGGACAGTCCGATTTTTGCCGCTGGACTGAGGGCACCGAGTATTGCGAAAGCGAGCTCAAGACCGCAAAATCAGCGAAGGACCTCTTCTTCCCTCAAAGCGAAAACATAATCTCTTTCAAAAAGAAGGACGGAAGGTTTTCTGTTGAAACGAACGAGAAAAGCTTCGATTCCTTTGTGCTTTTCGGCGTCAGGGGTTGCGATCTCAAGGGTATAGAGGTGCTTGACAAGGTTTTCCTTGCAGAACCGGTTGACGAGTTCTATGCCGCAAAAAGAGCGAGTGGCGTTGTAATCACAACGGCCTGCTCAAAGCCTGAGGAGACCTGCTTCTGCTCGGCTTTCGGCGTTGATGCTTCAGCGCCCGGCGGAGACGTCACCACTTGGACAGATGAAACCGACCTTTATTGGAAGGCGAACACCGAAAAGGGCGAAAAGCTCACTGCTGCCCTTGCTTTGCTTCTCACGGAATGTGACGAAAACAGCGCAGACAGCATAAAGAAAGACATAAGCGCAAGGCTTGAAAAGCTTCCTCTTCATTCACTAAGCCTTGAAGGCTGGGGCGAAAGCGCAGTGAAGGAACGCTTTGAAAGTGAAAACTGGAAAAAGCTCAGCGAAAGCTGCCTTGGCTGCGGGGCGTGCACCTTCGTTTGCCCGACCTGCCAGTGCTACGACATCAGAGACTATGACACCGGCCACTGTGTAAAGAGATACAGATGCTGGGATTCCTGCATGTATAACGACTTCACAATGATGGCTCACGGAACACCCAGACCGACTCAGATGCAGCGCTTCAGACAGAGATTTATGCACAAGCTTGCCTATTTCCCGGCAAACAACGGCGGTGAGTTTTCCTGTGTCGGCTGCGGCAGATGCATTAAAAAGTGTCCGTCAAAGCTGAATATAGTCAAAGTAATCAGAACCTTCGGAGGCAGTGAAAAATGAGTATAGATATTTCAAACGATAAGCTTATACCGAAAATTGCGGTCGTGGCTTCTGTCAGAGAGGATACCCCCGATGTCAAAACCTTCCGTGTTGTTCCGAAGGAGGGCGAAACGCTTTTTGACCATATGCCCGGTCAGTGCGCAATGCTGTCTCTCCCCGGAATCGGAGAAGCGATGTTTTCAATCACCTCCTCCCCGACGGAGAAGGGATATAAGGATTTCAGCATTAAACGCTGCGGAACCTTGACCGAACAGCTCCATCAGCTTGAGCCGGGCATGGAAATAGGAATCAGAGGGCCGTTCGGCCGTCCGTTCCCGGTTGACAGCGAGTTCAAGGGCAAAAATTTGCTTTTTGTTGCCGGCGGAATCGGTCTTGCGCCGCTCCATTCGGTAATTAACTATGTCAGACATTTCAGAAAAGACTACGGAAAGATCGACATTCTTTACGGCTCAAGAAGCAAGGATGACCTTGTTGACTACGATGAAATCATCAACGAATGGTGCAAAGAGGACGGAATCAACGTCTATCTCACAATCGACCGCGAGCAGGAGGGCTGGGACGGCCACGTCGGCTTCGTTCCGTCATACCTCAAGGAGCTTGAGGTTGCAAAGGACAGCACCGTCATTATCTGCGGACCGCCGATAATGATCAAGTTTGTTCTTGCGGCTTTGCTTGAAATGGGCTTCGATAAGACCCAGGTCTACACAACGCTTGAGCTCAAGATGAAATGCGGAATCGGCAAATGCGGAAGATGCAACATCGGCAAGAAGTATGTCTGCAAAGACGGCCCGGTTTTCCGCTTTGATGAAATCGACGAGTTGCCCGATGAATATTAAGGGAGGAAAAAAACATGAATGATATGGTTAACATTTACCTCATGGGTAAAAAGTATGAGGTGCCTGCAACGCTGACTATCATGACGGCAATGGAATATGCAGGATATAAGTATGTGCGCGGCTGCGGCTGCCGTAACGGTTTCTGCGGAGCCTGTGCAACTATATACAGAATCAAGGGCGAGTTTGACGTCAAGACCGGTCTTGCCTGCCAGACACAGGTTCAGGACGGAATGTATGTTTCAACCCTGCCGTTCTTCCCGACCAAAAAGGCCGAGTATGACATCAATAAAATCAAGCCCACCGAGCAGATCATGATGGAGCTTTATCCCGAGATTTACAGCTGCATCGGCTGCAACGCCTGCACAAAGTCCTGCACACAGGGTCTTTCCGTTATGCAGTACATTGCCTATGCTCAGCGCGGCGAATATGAAAAATGCGCCGAGGAATCCTTTGACTGCGTTGCCTGCGGTGTTTGCAGCTCAAGATGCCCGGCCGGCATCTCCCATCCGCAGGTTGCCGTTCTTGCAAGAAGACTTACCGGAAAGTATATCGCTCCGGAGTCAAAGCACCTGACCAAGAGAGTTGAAGAAATTAACAAGGGCGAATATGAAGAGCTCATCGAACAGGTTATGCAAAAGCCTATTGAAGAGCTCAAGGAATTATATAACCACAGAGACATTGAAGAATAAGGGGGCAGGACAATGCTGACACATGAAATGATAGAATCAATCAAAAAGGTTGAAGCAACAAGACAGGAAAGACTCGGCATGGATTTGCCGAAGATGTCTGCCGAAGAAAAGTCGGAGCTGCTCAAGCAATATCACCCCGACTTCAGAGACGACGGTTTTGAAATTCTTAAGGTCGGTCCCAACAAGGGCGAAAAGGTTCCCAAGCAGCTTTGCCACCTTCTTCAGGGTCAGAGCAGAATCAGCGGAAAGGCAATCGACCTTTCAAAAATTGACTATGACGTTGACGTTCTCATCATCGGCGGCGGCGGAGCAGGTGCTTCGGCAGCAATTGAATCTCAGGCTGCGGGCGCAAACACAATGATTGTCACAAAGCTGCGTCTCGGCGATGCAAACACAATGATGGCCGAGGGCGGAATCCAGGCCGCAGACAAGGAAAACGACTCTCCGGCGCAGCACTATCTTGACGCTCTCGGCGGCGGCCACTTTTTCAACGTTCCCGAGCTTCTTGAAAAGCTTGTTATGGATGCACCCGGCGCAATCAAATGGCTCAATGAGCTCGGCGTAATGTTTGACAAGGAAGCCGACGGAACAATGGTTACCACCCACGGCGGCGGAACCTCAAGAAAGAGAATGCACGCCCGCAAGGACTATTCCGGCGCAGAGATCATGCGTGTTCTTCGCGACGAAGTCTGGAACAGGGAGATCCCCGTTGTTGACTATACCGCAGCGATTGAGCTTATAAAGGACGGAGAAGGCAGGGTTGCCGGCGCCGTTCTTGAAAATATGGAAACCGGCGAGCTGCTTATTGCCAGAGCAAAGACCGTTATCATTGCAACCGGCGGCGCAGGCAGACTTCACTATCAGGGCTTTCCGACCTCGAACCATTACGGCGCAACAGCCGACGGACTTGTTCTTGCATACAGAGCCGGCGCAAGCCTGCTTTACGCCGATACAATTCAGTATCACCCGACAGGCGTTGCCTTCCCGAGACAGATTTACGGCGCACTTGTTACCGAAAAGGTTCGTTCTCTCGGCGCACAGCTCGTTAACGTTGACGGCGTTGCCTTCATGAATCCGCTTGAAACGAGAGACGTTACCGCTTCCTGCATCATCAGGGAATGCACCACCAACAAAAAGGGCATTCCCACCTCAAAAACGCGTTTCGGCGTTTGGCTTGATACTCCGATGATTGAGCTTCTCAACGGCAAAGGCACAATTGAAAAGCGTATTCCGGCGATGCTTCGTATGTATCTTGAATACGGAATCGACATGAGAAAAGAGCCGATTCTCGTTTATCCGACCCTTCACTATCAGAACGGCGGAATCAAGATCACTCCGGACGGAATGAGTGACCTTGAAAACCTCTTTGTTGCCGGTGAGGCAGTCGGAGGAATCCACGGAAAGAACAGACTTATGGGCAACTCCCTGCTTGACGTTATCGTGTTCGGCAGAAACGCCGGTCAGCACGCGGCGGCAAAAGCAAAGGAGACCTCGCAGCCCGGTGAGCTCACCCTCGGCCATATCTATGACTTTGAAGCTGAGATGAAGAAGGCCGGCGTAGTTATCGACTGCGTTTCACCCAAGCTTCTTCCGACCTATACACACGGAAGCAAGAGAAACATTGAAAGTAACTGAGGAGGGTAACAATGAGAGAAATTGACGTAAAACTGCTCACTTCCAATATCAAGGAAATGTGCATTGAAGCCACGCATTACCTCACGCCCGACATGAAAAAGGCACTTGAGGATGCCAAAAACGCAGAGGCTTCACCGCTCGGAAAGCAGATTCTTGAACAGCTTCAGGAAAACCTTGAAATCGCAGGAAAAGAAATGATCCCCATTTGTCAAGATACCGGAATGGCGGTCGTTTTCCTTGAGATTGGCCAGGATGTTCATTTCGTCGGCGGCGACCTCAATGAAGCGGTTCACGAAGGTGTACGCCGCGGCTATGTTGACGGCTTCCTTCGCAAGTCCGTTGTCGGCGATCCGCTTCTGAGGGTCAACACAAAGGACAACACCCCGGCAATTATCCACACGGAAATCGTTCCGGGAGACAAAGTCAAAATCACTGTTTCTCCGAAGGGCTTCGGCAGCGAAAACAAGAGCAGAATCTTCATGCTCACCCCGGCGGACGGCGTTGAGGGCGTTAAGAAGGCTATTCTCACCGCTGTCAACGATGCAGGCCCGAATGCCTGCCCTCCGATGGTTGTCGGTGTAGGTATCGGCGGAACGTTTGAAAAGTGTGCTCTTCTTGCAAAGAAGGCCTTGCTTCGCAACGTCTCCGAGCGTTCAGAGCTTCCGCACATCAGAGCGCTTGAAGAAGAGCTTCTTGAAACTATTAACAAGAGCGGAATCGGCCCGGGCGGTCTCGGCGGTTCAACAACAGCTCTCGCGGTCAACATCAATACCTATGCGACCCACATTGCGGGACTTCCCGTTGCAATTAATATCTGCTGTCATGTAAACAGACACGCAGTCAGAGAGATATGAGGTGACGGCTATGAACAAGAAAATCAATGTACCTTTGAGCAAAGAGGATGCCGCAGCGCTTCGCACCGGAGATTATGTCTATCTCACCGGAACGGTTTACACCGCCAGAGATGCGGCTCACAAAAGAATGGACGAAGCCCTCAAAAACGGCGAAAAGCTCCCGTTTGACGTTGAAGGCAATGTAATTTACTACATGGGTCCCTCTCCGGCGAGAGAGGGCAGACCCATCGGCAGTGCCGGCCCGACCACTGCAGGCAGAATGGACCCCTATGCACCCGAGCTTCTTGACCTTGGTTTAAGAGGGATGATCGGCAAGGGAAGAAGAACGAAGGAAGTTGTTGATGCAATCGTCCGCAACAAGGCTGTTTACTTTGCGGCCGTCGGCGGAGCAGGCGCACTGCTTTCCCGGTGCATCAAGTCCTCCGAAGTCATTGCTTATGACGACCTTGGCGCGGAAGCGATCAGAAAGCTCTATGTTGAAAACTTCCCGGTTATCGTTGTAATCGACAGCGAGGGAACCAACCTCTATGACCTTGCACTTGAAAAATATAAGAAGCTTTGATTTGAAAGGAATTTATAAATGGCAGAGATTCTTGAAACGATAATGCTCATCTGCTTCGGTTGCTCGTGGCCGATGAACGCCTATAAAAACGCAAAGGCAAAGAGCGCGAAAAACATGAGCCTTTCGTTCACTCTTCTCATCATCACCGGTTACGTTGCCGGAATTGCGGCAAAGTTTATTGCCATAAGCAACGGAACCATTGCAACGGTTACAGGCAAAACGGTTTTTGTTATTGCGGTATATTTCCTTAATCTTGTTATGGTTTCCGCAAACGTTGTAATTTACTTCATCAACAAGAAGTATGACAAGCAGGCTGAGGAAGCCGAAAAGAAATAAAAACAAACACTCCGCTTTCGCTCTTCGGAAGCGGAGCTTCTCTTTGCCCGTTATTCCTTCGGGCTGTTTGCTTTTCTGCTTGCGATATAGTATAATAGCTTTGGTTTAAGATGCGCCCGAAGTGTATCGGCGCATCGGTGCAACAATACGAAAAAACTATGAAGGTGAGATAATGAAAACGATTTTTAAAAACTGCATACTTCTTGACGGAACAAAGAATATGACCGCAAAGCCGGGCACCGATGTTGCGGTTGAAAACGGGGAAATTGTTGAAATCGGCTCTGTCAAGGCGCAAAGCCGGGACAAGGTTATCGACCTTTCCGGAAAGTATCTTATGCCCGGGCTTATCAACCTCCACGTTCATCTTCCTGCCGGCGGCAGACCGAAGAACAAACCGCTGAAGGCAGATGAGCTTGCAAGGCTTGCGCTTTCTTCGGCTTTCATGAGGGAGGTCACGCTCAGAATCTGCCATTCATATGCAATGCAGGGACTTCTCTCCGGTGTAACCACTCTTCGTGCCGTTGGCGGTCTCGGAAACGTTGACACCAAGCTTCGAGACAGAATAAACTCCGGAAAGCTTGAAGGCCCCAGAATTCTCGCCGCAAACTATGCTATCGGCGTTCCCGGCGGGCACATGGTCGGTTCTGTTGCAAGGGGCGCAAAGACGGTTGAAGAAGCCGTTTCAATGGTTGACGACCTTGCTTCTCAGGGTGTTGACCTCATAAAGCTGATGATCACCGGTGGCGTAATGGACGCCAAGGTCAAGGGCGAACCGGGCAGACTTATGATGCAGGCGGATATGATTAAGGCCTGCTGCGACAGGGCACACGCCCACGGACTCAAGGTTGCGGCGCACGTTCAAAGCCCGGAGGGCGTCAGAACAGCCGTGAACAACGGCGTTGATTCAATTGAACACGGCTCAACGCTTTCCGAAGCGGAAATCAAAGCCTTCAAGGAAAGCGGTGCGGCAATGATCTGTACTCTTTCTCCGGCGATGCCGATGGCGCGCTTTGACAGAGCCACGCTCGGAATTTCCGAAGCGGTTCAGTATAACTCAAACGTTGTTTATAACAACATGGTTGCAGGCTCAAAAACCGCACTTGAAAACGATATCCCGGTAGGTCTCGGCACCGATACCGGCTGTCCGTATACTACCCACTACAATATGTGGCGCGAGCTGCATTATTTTGAAAGGGACGTTGAGGCTTCACCTGCGTTTGCGCTTTATACTGCAACGCTTAAAAACGCAGAGATACTCGGAATTGAAAAGGAGACCGGCAGCATTGAGGTTGGAAAATGCGCCGATATGCTTGTATCCTCGGCAAATCCGCTTGACGACTTCAGAACCCTTTCTCAGCCGTACATGGTCGTTGCACGCGGAAGGGTATACAGCAATCCGAAAATCAAAAAGTACGAAAAATGCGACACCGAGCTTGATAAATACTACAACTGAAAGGCTTTGCAAGGGGAAAACTCATGAAGAAAACCGAAAATAAAAGTCAAAAACACGGCAGGGCAAAAAAGATAATTCTTGCGGTTACTGCCGTTGCTGTTGCGGCCGGTGCAATCGGCGGCGGTGTTGCGCTTGCCCGTTCGCGCAGACCTGTTTCGGTCGCGCAAAGGCCGCAGCCCGTTGAAACAGATAATCAGCCCTTTGTCAGGAATGTTACCGGAGAGAGCGAAAACTTCCGCATACCGGCGATGGTGACGCTTGAAAGCGGAAGAATCGTTGCCGCGGCTGACGCAAGGTATGACAAAACTCAGGACGGCGGCGGACTTGACACAATCGTTGCCTTGAGCGACGACAGCGGAAAAACATGGAAAAGCTACACCGCAAACTACCTCGGAGACAACGGCAACGCTTTTTCTCCCCGCTCAACGGCTATTATGGATCCGGAGCTTCTGACCGACGGAAAAAATGTCTGGATGCTTGCAACCTTTTATTCCGGCGGACGCAATATCGTTTTGCGTTCCGGAATGAAGGGAGCGTCAAAGGGTTCGGCGTTCAATGAGGACGGAACGCTGAAGATTTCCTCAAACCATGGCCTTTCGTATAACTGCAAGGTTGACATTGAAAACTTTGTCCTCGGCTATTCGGATATCCTCAAAAATAACGGCGATAAAACGGGCTTCAAAATTGACGAATGCTTCAATCTCTATGATGAAAAAGGCGAAAGCGCAGGCAATATCTTTTACATACAAGGCGCGATGAAGTATTCCGTCGTTCCGACGACGTATCTTTACCTGACGTGCTCGACCGATGGCGGAGAGAGCTTCGGCGCTCCGAAACTGCTCAACGTTAAAAAGGAGAACGAAACCTTCTATGGCGTAGGTCCCGGCAGGGGAGTATACACAAAGGACGGAACGCTCGTTTTTTCGGCGTATGTTTTCAATAAAAATGCCGCAGGACAAAAAGCTTCATTTATTTATTCCGAGGACGGCGGAAAAACCTGGAAAAGGAGCGCCGGCATTGAAAGCGACGAAAGGTTTGAATACTCCGGCGAAAGTCAGCTCATTGAGCTTTCGGACGGAACGCTGCGCTGCTTTTTCCGAAACGCGAGCGAGCATATCTGCTATGCAGACGCGGTGAAGGAAAACGGCGAATACAGCTGGAGCACGGCTGTTGTTACAGAGGTTGAATCGACTTCTTCATGTATGCTCAGCGCAATTACGGTTGAAAACGGAAATGAAAGCTATATTCTCGTTTCCTGCCCGACCGGCGTTCAGAACGGAAAGCACACCAGAAGCAACGGAAAAATTTTTGTCTTTGACGCAAACAGCATGAAGCTTCTCAAAACAACAGCCCTTCCGGAGGGCGAGTTCATGTATTCCTGCCTGAGCGAACTCAAAGACGGAAGAATTGCAATGCTTTTTGAAAACAGGGACGGCGAAATCACCTTCACCGTTTTTGAAAGGGAGGAGCTCCTTTTTTGAGAAAGGTTTTCATATAATTATATAAGCCGATTTGAATTACGGCGGATGCACTGTCCTTTGCTGCGGATGCATCTGCCGTTTTTGATGTTTTAAAATATAATGTATTTATTCCTGTCAGATATTGACCGAAACGGGAGGCGGATATATAATTGTTATTATTATAATGACAAACTTGCAGTTATATTATGGGGAGTACATATGAAACTCAGTGAACTTAAGGTCGGCAAAAACGCCGTCATAACAAAAGTCGGAGGAAAGGGCGCTCTCAGGCAGCATTTTCTTGATATGGGTATGGTTCCGGGGGCGGAGGTTACGCTTGTTAAGCTTGCGCCGATGGGCGACCCCATGGAACTTGAAATCCACGGCTATGAGCTGACGCTGCGGCTTGCCGAGGCGGCTGAAATTGAAATTGAACCGATTGAAAAGCGCAGCCGCAGCCATGAGAGAATCAGCCGTGAGCAGAATCTTGAACATCCCGGCCTTGGCGAAGAAGGAAAGTACCATTCAAAAAAGGAAGAAAACCCGCTCCCGGAGGGAACAACGCTGACCTACGCCCTTGTCGGCAATCAAAACTGCGGAAAAACAACGCTTTTCAATCAGCTCACCGGCGCAAAGCAGCACGTCGGTAATTTTCCCGGTGTTACCGTTGACCGTAAGGACGGCTCAATCAAGGGCTATCCCGGAACACTTGTCACCGATCTTCCGGGAATCTATTCAATGTCTCCGTTCAGCAACGAAGAGATAGTTTCAAGAAATTTTGTTTTGGAAGAAAAGCCCAAGGCAATCATAAACATTGTGGACGCAACAAATATTGAACGCAATTTATATCTTACAATGCAGCTGCTTGAAATGGATGTACCGATGGTTGTTGCTCTCAACATGATGGATGAGGTCGTCAGCAATCAGGGCTCAATTGATGTCAACGCAATGGAAGCGATGCTCGGCGTCCCTGTTGTGCCGATTTCCGCCGCAAAGAATGAAGGCGTTGACGAGCTGGTCCGCCATGCGCTCCACGTTGCAAGGTTTCAGGAAAAGCCGCTCAAGCAGGATTTTTGCGAAAAAACCGGTAAAGCCGGAGCCGTTCACCGCTGTATTCACGCCGTGGTTCATCTCATTGAGGACCATGCGGAGAAGAGTGCCGTCCCGGTGCGTTTTGCCGCAACAAAGGCAATTGAAGGTGACAGGCTGATTCTTGAGCAGCTTAAGCTTGACAAAAACGAGCTTGAAATGCTTGAACACATCGTGACTCAAATGGAAACCGAACGTGGCCTTGACCGCAGCGCCGCAATTGCAGATATGCGTTTTTCTTTCATCGAACAGCTTTGCGAAAAAACCGTAATCAAACCGAAGGAGAGCCGTCAGAGACTTCGCAGCGAGAAGATTGACAGGATTCTCACCGGAAAATACACGGCAATTCCCTGCTTTACGGTGATAATGCTCGGTGTGTTCTATCTGACGTTCAACGTTATCGGTGCAGGGCTTCAGAATGCTCTTGCACTCGGAATAGATAAGCTTTCCGCCCTTGCAGACGCAGGGCTTACTGCGGCGAACGTCAATCCGATCATTCACTCTCTTGTGATTGACGGAATTTTTGCCGGTGTCGGCAGCGTGCTCAGCTTTCTGCCTATTATTGTGACACTGTTTTTCTTTTTGTCGCTTATGGAGGATACGGGCTACATTGCGCGCGTTGCCTTTGTGATGGATAAGCTTTTGAGAAAAATAGGCCTTTCCGGAAAGAGCATTGTTCCGATGCTTATCGGCTTTGGCTGCACCGTTCCGGCAGTTATGGCAACAAGGACGCTCACAAGCGAGCGAGACAGAAAAATGACAATTCTTCTGACTCCGTTCATGAGCTGTACGGCAAAGCTGCCCGTTTATGCGTTTTTTGTCAGCGTGTTCTTCCCCGGAAGGGGCGGACTTATCATGACCGCGCTTTATCTTCTCGGAATTGTTTTCGGCATTTTTGCGGCCTTACTTTATAAGGGTACGCTCTTTAAAGGCGAACCGGTTCCGTTCGTTATGGAGCTGCCGAATTACAGGCTGCCCAGCCCCAAAAATGTTTTTCAGCTGCTTTGGGAAAAGGCCAAGGACTTTTTGCAGAAAGCCTTCTCAATCATTCTCATTGCAACGGTTGTCGTCTGGTTCCTCCAGAAATTTGACCTAAGACTCAACATGGTTGAAAATTCTTCGGACAGTATTCTTGCTGCAGTTTCCGGCGTTATTGCACCGGTTTTTGCGCCGCTCGGGCTCGGGGACTGGAGAATCTGCACGGCCCTCATAAGCGGCTTTATGGCGAAAGAAAGCCTTGCCTCAACGCTTCAAGTGCTTTTCTCGGGCAGTATTGCCGAGGTTCTGACTCCGCTTTCGGCTTTTTGCCTTTTGGTATTCAGTCTGCTTTATTCCCCCTGCGTTTCGGCCGTGGCTTCAATCCGCCGCGAACTTGGCGTAAAATGGGCGGCGGGCGTTGCTGTTTGGCAGTGTGTGATTGCCTGGGTTGGCGCTTTCATGTTTAATCTTGCCGGAAATCTGCTCGGCTTCGGAGGGTGAAAATGAACATCTGGGATATTATTATTTCTGTTTTGCTTGTTTGTGCCATTGCTTTTGCGGCGGTCGGCTGCATAAAAAGAAGAAAGCGCGGGGGCTGCTGCACAGGCTCTGATTGCAGCTGCTGCGACAAATGCAAAAAGTAAAAAAATCAATTTTTTTCGCTTGTAGTTCTGAAACGAAGCACAGTCAATAAATTTGCAGGTTGAAAGAGCAAAAAGGCGAAAAATTTTCAAAAAACCCTTGCTTTTTGGCTCAATATCTGATAGAATATTTCTCGCTTATGGTTCATCAATAGTTATAAGGAGGTGCTGAAGATGGCTAAATGCGATTTCTGCGGCAAGGATGTATCCTTCGGCATTAAGGTTTCTCACTCACACAGACGTTCAAACAGAACCTGGAAGCCCAACGTTAAGCGCGTAAAGGCTATCGTGAATGGCTCACCGAAGCGTGTTTACGCTTGCACTCGCTGCCTTCGTTCGGGTAAGGTCACTCGCGCAATCTGATTTGATTTGAAACTTCTTGGGCTTTCTCGGCAAAGCCCTTTTTTTGTCTGAAAACAAACAACCGATCGTGCTTTTCCGTTTCTGCGGCGGCACTGTCGGTCAATGCGCCGGAATGATGGAATTGGCAGACGTGCTGGACTCAAAATCCAGTGGTGGCGACACCGTGCGGGTTCGACCCCCGCT
>CAKSYX010000031.1 GCA_934525065.1 uncultured Eubacteriales bacterium | reverse complement strand
GAAATTATGCAAAAGCAAGGAAAAAACGAAGAAACCGGAAAGGCGAAAATCACACCTGCATATAATCTTCCCTGCAAATATATTTTGCACACGGTAGGCCCCATTATTACAGGCAAATTGACAGAAAAGGACTGCGAATTACTGCGTTCTTGCTACCGTTCTTGCTTGGCACTTGCAGACGAATACAAACTAAACAGCGTTGCGTTTTGCTGCATATCCACAGGCGAATTTCATTTTCCGAACGATAAGGCGGCAAAAATCGCAATCGAAACCGTCAGCGAATACAAAAGGCTGACAAACAGCAAAATCAAGGTGATATTTAATGTTTTCAAAAATTCAGACTACGAAATCTACCGAGAATATCTCGGATAATATAGAAAAATTAAAAGAAAAAATCCGCACGGCTGACGCTGTTGTAATCGGTGCAGGTGCAGGTCTTTCCACCGCCGCAGGCTTTACTTACAGCGGTGAGAGGTTTGAAAAATACTTTTCCGATTTTCAAAAAAAATACGGATTTAAGGATATGTATTCGGGCGGATTTTACCCCTATCAAACTCCGGAGGAGCATTGGGCATATTGGAGCAGATACATTTTTGTTAATCGCTATATGGACCCGCCTTCCGATTTATACAACAAGCTGTATGAAGCGATTAAGGATAAAGATTATTTTGTAATCACAACAAATGTTGACCATTGCTTTCAAAAGGCAGGCTTTGACAAAAAGCGACTTTTCTACACGCAGGGCGATTACGGTCTGTTTCAGTGCAGTGAGCCGTGCTGTCAAGAGACCTTTGACAACGAGGCTGCTGTTCTTGAAATGCTCAACCGGCAAAAGGATATGAAAATTCCGACCGAACTTTTGCCTGTCTGTCCGCATTGCGGAAAACCGCTTACAATGAATCTTCGCAGCGACGACAAATTCGTTGAGGACGAGGGCTGGCATCGTGCGGCAGAACGGTATCAAAACTTCCTCCGCACCCGTGAAAACGAAAAAATCCTCTTTCTTGAATTAGGCGTCGGCTATAACACACCGGTTATTATCAAATATCCGTTTTGGCAGATGACGGCAAAAAATCCAAATGCCACCTATGCTTGTGTCAATAAAGGTCAGGCGGTTTGTCCGATTGAAATACGGCACAAATCCATCTGTATCAATGACGATATATTAAATGTTATCAATGAATGTATAAACAGGAAGCAATAGAATATGAGACTGGATTTCAGCTTAAATCCGATTGAATGACCTTTTATATTCTTCGTCATCAAATTGTGCAGTACCCTACTGTAAAAAATAATGCGGATTTAGAGTTTTTTAAACACCTCAGTGTAAGGTTCGCAATTCCTCATACGAATTTGCCGTGATGAGCAAAAATAAAATTCTGAGAGATTTTTGAGAGACGCAAAGTCTGAAAAACGGCTTAAATAGGCGGTTTTGAAAAAGATTGCGAGGCTCTGACTCCGTCATTTAAGGTTCGAATCCTTATACCTCTGCCAATAAAAAAGCACGCGTTACGCGTGCTTTTTTTATTCATTGACAAAATTCTACAAAGGTGATAGAATCAAAACAGGCTCTGCCGAAACGGTAGGCGGTTGCCCTCTTTTTGGCTTTCCAAAAGGAGGGAGCAAGTTTATTATCTGTTACCCTCCGGGAAGGAGGGATGCGCATGGAATATTTTGCTATGCTTGCGCTTATCATAGTGCTTGCAACGGGCTACATAATCGTAGCTTCAAAAGCATCTGATTCTAGCAATAAAGGTAATAAAAAATAACCGCCAATGCGTCCTAAAGCCGGCGATTATTTTTTAATTAGCTGATACTCGGGCAACCGCTTACTGCAGAGCCTCTTTGCATCTTCATTATACACACACTCCGCTTGTTTGTCAAGCCTATTTTTATTCATTGACAAAATTCGACAAAGGTGATAGAATCATCTCGGTGCCGGGAAAAACGGTAGGCGGTTGCTCCTCAACTGAGGAGGTGATGACAATGACGGTAACACTGTCTGAGATGCTTGCAGTTCTTACGCTGCTTGTTGACGTCATCGCTCTTTGCTACATAATGTTCAGCAAGACAAAGTAATCTTACATAAGCAGTAAGAAACACCGCCCACTCCTACATGGTGGTGTTTCTCAAAAACATCAACATTTGGAGCAACCGCTTATCGCGGCACCCTTTACGCCTTCATTATACACACACTCCGCTTGTTTGTCAAGCGGCTTTTTTGCTTTACGGGGCAAAAAAATTGTACGCTTCGTTCAATTTTGTCGGCTTTGTTTCGGCGTTTTCAACAAATTCCGCGCCGCAATTTCTGTGAACAAATCGTGAAGAAAAGGTTGACTTCTTGTGGCAAAAGGGGATATAATCAAAATGTATCATTTTGTATCGTGATACAAGTATCTTTAATATCTATTATCTATTATCTATTATGTATTATCTATTATCTAAAAAAAACCGGGGTATTCACTATGTCAAGAAATAGCATTCTACTTGACAAAACCTTGCATTTCTCTGCTCGTATAATTAAATTGTGTAGATACCTTTCTGAAAAAAAGCGAGAATCGATTATTGCAAAGCAGATTTTTCGTAGCGCAACAAGCATAGGAGCAAATGCAAATGAAGCAATATATGCTGTGAGCAGAGCTGATTTTGTTTCTAAACTCCACATCTCACTGAAAGAAACGGCAGAAACGGAATACTGGCTTAGATTACTTATGCTCTCTGAATCCATATCGGAAAAAGAGGGGGAGTCACTTCTTAGTGATTGCTTGGAGATAAAACGTATTCTCGTTGCAACACTGAACAAGGTGAAGACAGATATAGATTTAGATAATAGATAATAGATACTTCAAACCCCTTAACAATCGGTAACAAAGACCGTTGACATAAATCAAATTCATTATTATGAAAGGTGGAAAAATAATGAAAAAATTTACACAAGCAGGGAAAAAGGCGCTTTCTGTTTTCCTTGCCGCCCTCATGGTCATGACGGCTTGGGTGTTCGTTGCACCGCAAGCGGAAGCGGCAACAGCGGGAAGTTATTATGTTCGTGTCAAGTGGAAGGTTACCGAGTCAAATAACTTTAAGGCAACTTATCCGGGAAAAGGTAAAAAAAAGGAGGATGCCGCTGGATTCACTATAACGTATAAAGAAACAAATGGCACAGCAACAACTGTTAAGACAAAAGACTTTGATTTGAAAAATGGTAGCACTAGTGCCGGCGGAGATATGAACACAAAAGGTGAACATGTATTGACATGCACTCTCACTGGATTTCCTACTGAATTTTATGCATTTCTTTGGGATAATCGATTTTGGGGCATCGGTGGTGTTGCGATTTTACAGGTTTATTCCATAGAGGTTGGATCTTCTGCGAGCAATCTCAAAACTGTATGGACTGGTACACTACAAGTTGCCAGTCGTACCAATGAATATGCCGCATCTATCAATATGGATGGTACAAGAAAATCAGATTATTATTATTCTGATGGTGATACGTATGTGAATACGAGTACTATTAATTGGCAGTCACCTACTCCCACCACAGCAAATTTTAATACAGGTGATGCTTCTTTGACCGTTCCAACTAATAATGGTGGGACAAAAACTTCAAATGCATATTCTGCAACTCTGTATGATCAGTACGGTGTTTCGTGGCATGAAGATCCTGATTCATATGCACTTGTAGGTAACAACACCGGCAAGGTTGATTTTAAGGATAATAAAATTACTGTTTCAAATTCAAAATCAAATGCAAGCAGCGACTACATAGTTTCTGTTGGTGCATTCTTGAATGATTCTCAAATTGGAAAAGCCAAAGAGGTAACAATCAAAACCTTTAAGTACAAAGCAACATTCTATGACGAAAACGGAACAACCGTTTTGAAGGCTACGCAGGATGTTGTTTACGGAAATTCAGCTACTCCTCCGTCAAATCCGACAAAGGCTTATGATTCAACTAACCATTATACTTTCAGAACATGGGAACCTACTGTAGGTGCGCTCACAACAGGTGCGCAGAAAGTTGATTATATAGCGAAATATAACACAATACCTCATACCTACACAAGCTCGGTTGCCAAGGCACCAACATGCACAGAAAAGGGAATAACAAAATATACCTGCGACTGCGGATATTCATACACCGCCGAAGATATTAAAGCCAATGGTCACACCTACGGTGCTGCCGCAACCTGCACCACTCCTCAGACTTGTACTGTCTGCGGTGCACAGCTCAAAGCGGCGCTCGGTCATGATTTTTCGTCAAAGACTGATTCGGATACTTATCTTAAATCTGCGGCAACCTGCGTTAACGATGCCGTATACTATTATAAGTGTTCACGCTGCAACGAAAGCAGTAAGAACCATGATGGAACAACATGGACGAAAGCCGGCACTGCTCTCGGACACAAGTTCAGCGTAAAGAATACCGACGCAAAATATCGCAAGTCGAAAGCTGACTGCATCAATGCGGCCGAATACTATTATAAGTGCGAACGCTGTGATGTAAGCAGTAAGGGCATCACCGATACAACTTTCACCGACGGCGTTGCCCTCGGTCACAGCTGGAACACCGGCGTTGTTACAAAAGAACAGAAATGTACCGAAACCGGCATTAAAAAATACACCTGCTCACGCTGCGGAACAACAATGGAAGAAACTCTTCCCGCTCTTGGTCACAGTTGGGACAGCGGCACTGTAACAACCTCACCGACATGCGAGGGCGCAGGCGTAAGAACTTTCACTTGCCTGAGAGACAGCTCGCACACAAAGACCGAATCAATCAGCCCGAACGGTCATACTTGGAACACGGTTTATACTACCGATAAAGAGCCGACCTGCACCGAAAAGGGTTCAGAGTCAATTCACTGCGCAAAGTGCGATGCAATTCAGGCAGGTACTTCAAGAGATATTAACCCTATCGGCCACGATTGGGGCAATTGGGTAACAACTGTTAAAGAGGACTGCATAAATGCGGGCTCGGAAACAAGAACCTGTAAGCGTGATTCATCCCACACCGAAACACAGGCAAGACCTGCACTCGGTCACAACTTTGCAAAAGAGTTCACCGTTGATGTTGCCCCGACCTGCACCGAAAAGGGTTCAAAGTCAAGACACTGCACCCGCTGTGATGCAACGACTGAGGTAACAGAAATTCCTGCCAACGGTCATACTTACAGTGACTGGATTGTTGACACGGATTCAACCTGCTACAGCGAGGGCACGCAGCACAGAGAGTGCACCGTTTGCCACGTAACGCTTGACACCAAGCCGGTTGAAAAGAAAAACCATACATATCCGACAGACTGGACAATAACAAAGGCTGCAACCTGCACCGAAAAGGGAAGAAAAGAAAAGCGCTGTACTGTTAAAGAATGTAATGCGCTTCTTATCGAAGAAGAAATTCCCGCCGACGGTCACACCGACGGCGAATGGATAATCGACAAAGATTCAAGCTGTACCGTACCCGGAGAAAAGCATCAGGTCTGCGCGGTTTGCGGCGCAACGATCGCTACAGCTGAGGTCGGCCTCAAAGACCACACCCTTTATCACGAACACAAGGACGCAACCTGCACAGACAACGGCTACGACAGAAACAGATGCTCGGTATGCAACGGAATTTTTGATGAAAAAATTCTCGAAAAGCTCGGACATGATCCCAAGGTGGTGTCCGATACTCAGCCGACCTGCTATCATGACGGACTTTATAAAAAGGTCTGCGCAAGAGAAAATTGCGGTGTTGTTCTTGAAACGCAAGTCAGACCGAAGCTCGGCCATATATACGGAGAAGGCGTGAAGCATGACGCCGACTGCACCAAGGGCGAATATGTTGAATATGTCTGCACCCGTACCGGCTGCTCCGAGAACGAGCCCGGCCACATCAAGACCGAAGTGTACAGCAATATGCAGGCTCTCGGCCACGACTGGACTCAGTGGACGAACGACGAAACGAAAACTCCGACTTGTGACACTCCGGGCGAACAGTACAGACTCTGCAACAGATGCCACATCAAAGAGACAAGAGAAATTTCAAAGCTCGGCCACGATATGAAAGCCGGCAAAGCGGTTGAAGCATCCTGCCTTTCAGGCGCATACACCGAGTATGTATGTAATAACGGCTGCGGTTTCACATACAGAATCTATGATGATTCAAAACCCGCAACCGACCATACATGGGTAACAACAACTTCTCAGGAAGGAAACGTTCTTACCGTTACCTGCGAATGCTCCGTTTGCCACAAGACACACACCAAGCAAGTTGAGGTTGACGAGGTTCATAACTACTCAGTTGTCAGCGAAGTTAAGGCCGCAACCTGCAAGGAAGCCGGAAAAATCAGAATTACCTGTGACGGCGCTCACAAGGCAGGCTGCACCGAATTCATCGAAGTTGAAACCCCGGTCAACGCCAACGCACACAGCTATGAAACCACAAAGGTTGACGCAACCTGCAAAGCTGAGGGTTATGTACTTTCCAAGTGTTCACTTTGCGGAAACGAAATCAAAACAACACTTCCCACCACCGCTCATGCATGGGATAAGGGCGTTGAAACAAAGCCCGCCACCTGCACAGAGACCGGTGTGAAGACTTTCACCTGCTCAATCTGCGGCGACACCTACACCGAGGCTATTGCTCAGACACAGCACAGCTTTGAACTTATCAATACCGTTGCCCCGACCTGCAAGGACGGCGGAAAGAGCGGTTACAAAGTTTATAAGTGCTCAACATGTACCGCAACTTATAACGAAATCACCGACGAAGCAATCAGCCACAACTGGAGTGACTGGGAAGTTGTTCAAAAGGCAACCGACAAGCTTTGCGGAATTGAAGAGAGCACCTGCTCTGTCTGCGGCGAAAAACAGCTCAGAACGACCGATCCGATCGGCGACCACAACTTTGTTGAAGACGCTGCAACCAAAAAAGCAGCAACCTGCACCGAGGACGGTTCCGTAACCATGAAGTGCACCGCGCACACCGACTGCGGCGTAACCTATGAAAAGGTTCTTCCGAAGCTCGGCCATGACATGGTTGCCGACAAAAATGTTGCCGCAACCTGCGAGCACGAAGGCTATACCGATTACACTTGTTCGCGTGGTGACCACAGCTACAGAATCGTAACCGAAGCGATAAAAGCGCATACTCTTAAAACAGAAACGCAAGAGGCGGACTGCCTTAACCCGTCCTTCACCTATACTTACTGTACAAAGTGCAATACGCTTATTGGCGAAGTTACTGTCGGTCAGGCTCGCGGCCACGAATTCACCGTTGAAGTGTCATACAAGGCTCCGACCAACACCGAAAACGGCGAAAAGGTTCTTAAGTGCTCACGCTGCACGGAAACAATCACCGTTGTTATCCCGGCACAGGGACACAAGTTTGAGCTTGTTTCAACCGAAGACGCAACCTGCGCCGAGACCGGACTTGAAACTTATAGGTGTAAGACTCATACCGGAGAAAATGACTGCGGACTTTCCTACACTAACGTCATTCCGAAGAAAGCGCACACTTACGAAACAAGAGTTAAGACTCCGGCTAACTGCGTAAACGCCGGAGTAGGCGAGTACTACTGCACAGTCTGCAACGAAGTATTCGGCGAATACGACATTGCCGCTCTCGGTCATAACTTTACAGAAGAAAAAGAGAGCGTTGCCTCAACCTGCAACACCGTCGGTTACGTCACCAGGCAGTGCTCACGCTGCACAGAAACAGAGACAACATATTCAAGCACTCTTGGCGCTCACAGCTGGGGCGAATTGAAAACCGTTCAGACGGCTGACGAAACCCACCCCGGAATCAAAGTTAAACAGTGCTCGGCATGTAAGCTCTATGAATATGAGTACACTCCGCCCACAGGTAACCACAATTGGGACGAAGGCGTTGTCACAACAAAGGCAACCTGCACCACCGAGGGCGTAAAGACCTATACCTGCAAAGCAGACGGAAACTGCGCCTGCACAACGGACAAAAAGGCAACCTACACCGAAACTATCCCCGCAACCGGCCACAAGGCTAAGGTTGATGTTAAAGAAGCAACCTGCACCGAAACCGGATACGTTAAGGCTGTTTGCGAAACTTGCCACGCTGTTCTTGACGAAAAAACACTTGAGCAGAAAGCTCATGCCGAAAAGGTAACCATCAAAGATCCGACCTGTACAACTCCGGGCTCAAAGGTTTATACCTGCGCAGTCTGCGGTGCAACAACAAAACCGACGGAAGAAATTCCCGTTGTTTCTCACGCTTATGAGGCAACAGGCGAATATGTTGAAGCAACCTGCACTTCACCGAAGTATGAGAAGTATGCGTGTAAGTATTGTAAGGCTGAGCAGCTCGTCAAGGTTGGTGAAGCGAACGGACACACGGTTGATGAAAGCAAAACTAAAACCGAACCCGCAACCTGCACGACCGCCGGTTCTGTTTCAAAATACTGCTCCTGCGGTCAGCTTATGAGTGTTGATGTCGTCAATCCGACAGAACACACTTGGGAAACCGTAACCGTTAAGCTTCCGAAAGAGTGTAACGGCGCAACCGTTGCTTATGAGAAATGTTCCGTTTGCGGCTCAATCAAGGCGGATTCTGTTAAGATTAACGAATCCGGTGAGCATGAATATGTCATAACGACCGAAACACCGGCAACCTGCACAACTGCCGGAACGCTCAAAATTACCTGTAAGCATTGCGCTAATGTTGACACGACGGTTTCTGTTCCGGCAGTAGGTCACACCTATGACGAAGGCGTGATTACAACAGAACAGACGTGCAAACAGGACGGAATCGTAACCTTCACCTGCACAAGAGAAGGCTGCACAGACGCTCAGACAGGCCACACCATCACAAAGAACATCGGCAAAAAGAATCATAACTATATTGCCGAGGGTGTTCCCAACCCCGCAACCTGCACCTCAAGCGGATATCAGCTTTATAAGTGCCAATACTGCGACAAGGAGTTCAAAGAAATTCTTGAAGCTCCCGCTTCGCATGTATATGAAAAGCAGTCTACAAGTATTGAACCGAACTGCTATAAGAGCGGACATTACATCTTTAAGTGTAAAAACTGCGCCGCTACGTATGAATATGATCTTCCTGCAACAGGAAACCATAAGATCAAGAGCGAAGTAACTCAGGAACAGTCCTGCACTCTTCCCGAAATGACAAGATATACCTGCGAAACCGTGGGCTGCCCGTATGATGAGACGAAAATCACCAAGTCTCCGCTCGGCCACAGCTTCAGCGATGATTGGAAAGTTACCAAAGAGCCGAACGAAGAAACGGGCGAAAACGGAGAACAGGTACGCAAGTGTAATAACTGCGACGAAACCGAAATCGCACCGATTCCGGCAAGCATCCACAACTGGGGCGAGACTCCGATTGCAACAACCGAAGCAACCTGCACAGCGGCTGCAACCGAAACCTATCAGTGCACAGGCTGCGACCTTTGCAATGAAACGAACGGATATAAGACCTACGTCAAGACTGTCGGCGTTCCGCTCCAGCACAACGTTGTTGTTGATTACACCGCAGCAACCTGCACAACCCCCGGCTCATATGTTGCAAGTTGTACTCTTTGCGGAAAAGAATTTGTTAATGAAACAATTTCTGCAACCGGTCACAGCTTCAATACCTATCTTCAGAACACATATGTTCCTGCAACCTGCCAAGAGGAAGGTTCAGTAACCTATGCCTGCAGCAACAGCGGATGCGGTGAAACTCAGATTCAAAAACTGCCCGTAAATCCGAACGCTCACAACATGGTTGTGGATACCGACAATTCAAAGAAGGCAACCTGCACCGAGGCCGGATATAAGGCATATAAGTGCGCAAACCAGGGCTGCGATCATAAATACATGATGCAGGTTGAAAATCCTGTACCGCATACCGCAAAAGACACATGGACTGTTGTTAAGGAAGCAACTTGCAGCAGTGACGGCTATGAGGTTCTTGAATGTAAGGATTGCAAAGCCATCCTGAAAACAGAGACTATTCCGGCAACCGGAAATCACACTTGGGAAACAGTTACATCTGACAACGCAGAACCGACCTGCACCGAAGGCAGCTATAGCTACAGAAAGTGCTCCGACTGCGGAAAGCTCGAGGAAAACAGCTTCGTTTCCAAGGATGCTCTCGGCCATAAATTCAGCGAATTTGTTGATAAGAAGGATGCAACAGCCAAGGAAAGCGGCTATGTAATCTATAAGTGTTCACATGACGGTTGTGAAGAGACCATTAAGTTGGTAATCCCGGCTTCCGGCCATGACTTCACATCTAAGGTTACAAAAGAAGCGACCTGCACGGAAAAGGGAGTAAGAACCTACACCTGCACCGTTCATGTCAACTGCGACAAGAATTACACCGAAGAAATCCCGGCTCTCGGACATAAGGCCGGCGACGTAGAAATCACTCCGGCAACCTGCCTTGCAGAAGGTTCGGCTGTTGTCGAGTGTACAGTATGCAATGCAGTTCTTCATAACAAGACGCTCGCAAAGCTTCCGCATACGTTCAATGATACGAATAAAACAGTTGTTCATGCAACCTGTCAGACAACCGGCAGCATAACCTATACCTGCGCAACAGAAGGCTGCACGGCAACTCTTGTCACTACGCTTGAAAAGACTCCGCATGATTATAAGCTTGTCAGGAACGTTGCCCCGACCTGCCTTGACAGCGGCTATGACGTCTACGCCTGCTCGGCTGAAGGCTGCACAGCAAGCTACAATGTTGTAACAAAGTCTGCGAACGGTCACAGCTATGTTGAGGACACCGCACGCACCGTTCAGCCGAACTGCTCAACCGTCGGTCATAAGTACTTCAAATGCTCAGCCTGCGACGCCGAAGGCTATGATTATGAGGTTCCCGCAACAGGCAAGCATACTTACAATGAAACCGTAAAGGTTGCCCCGACCTGCGAGAGTGCCGGCTATACCTACAACAAGTGCACCGCTTGCGATGCAGTTGATAAGGACAGCGTAAAGGCAATTGATCCTCTTGGCCATGACTACTCGGTTGACGAGGGCAACGGTGTTGTCAAGTGCTCTCGCTGCGACAGCAGAATCACCGTTGAAAAAGTTATTACTGACGAAGACGGAACAGTTCACGCATTTGAAGGCAAGATTACAAAACAGTCAACCTGCAAAGAGCAGGGAACAATTGAGTATACCTGCCGCACACATAAGAACTGTGCAAAGAACCATACCGAGACTCTTCCGCTTGCCGCCCACAGCGCAACGGCGAACAGCATTGTTACAATCGAGCCTGTTTGCAAAGAGGATGGCACACTCACGGACGGTTCAATCGTTGTCAAGTGCTCAGTCTGCGGAAGGCAGATAGGAGACACCATTGTTCTTCCGGCTGCTCACAAGTACACCGTTGTCAAGGTTGAAAGAGCGACCTGCGGCTCAAAGGGTAAGGTTACGGAACGCTGCTCAGTCTGCGGACACGAGAAGGTTACCGAGCTTGAAATGAATGCGAGTGCTCATGAATTTAATTCCCTTCCGTCAATCAAGGTTGACCCGACCTGCACTACCGACGGCTACGAGGTTTACAAATGTAAGCACTGCGATGCTCAGAAGTTCGTCAAGACAGGCGAAAAGCTGAACCATCAGCACACAGAATCAGTTACAAAGAACGCAACCTGCACAAGCGAGGGCTACACACGCATCACTTGCAAGGACTGCGGAAAAATCATCAGCGAGACTGTGATTGAAAAGACTGCACACGTTGAGATGGTTGTAAAGGTTGACGCAACCTGCACCGGACAGGGCTCAGTCACAACCAAATGCTCCGTCTGCGGAAAGCTCCTTAAAGAAACCGAATACACTCCGGCTCTCGGCCATAAGTGGGGCGAATGGGAAGTCATTTCCGGCGGTAACTGCAAAGTTGAAGGTAAGCGTCAGAGAAAATGTACCGTCTGCGGCGAGACGGAAACGATCTCAACCGGCATCGGCGAACACGTATATCCCGAAGAGGGCGTTGTAACGCCGCCGACCTGCACAACAGACGGTTTCACAACCTATACCTGCACCGTTTGCCACAACCATTCAATCATTAAGGATTACACGCCGAAGCTCGGTCACAAGTATTCCTCAGATTACAGAATCGTAATTGAGCCGACCTGCCATTCAACCGGTTCAAAGGCTCACTACTGCATAAACTGCGGCAGCTTTGAGCAGGATAAGAGCAACTATGTTGAAATTCCGAAGCTTGCTCATACCTACGGCGAATGGACAGTTACCGTTGAACCCACCTGCGAGAACACCGGAATTAAAGAACGTATCTGCGTAAACGAAGGCTGCGAAGCAAAAGACGAAGGCCATGTTGAAACTGCTGTTGTCGGCAGACTCGGTCACCACTACGGCGACTGGACCGTTGTCAAGGAACCGACTTGCGTTGAAAACGGAACCAAGCAGAGAATTTGCGACCGCTGCAACGGCGTTGAAACAGAAGCGGTTGCAATGACCAGGCACACTCGTGTTGCCGATCCTGAGGTTCCCGCAACCTGCGTTAAGACCGGTCTTACAGCCGGCTCACACTGTTCCGTCTGCGGAAAGGTCTTTGTTGCACAGAAAGAGATTCCGATGATCAGCCACATGGATCTCGGCGGCGACGGAAAGTGCGATACCTGCGGCAAGGTAATGACCGACAAGACCGGCACAGATACCTGTTTCTGCCACGGCACAGGCTTCAGAGCTTTGGTATACAGATTCGTAAGACTTATCTGGAAGCTCTTCAAGGTCAACCAGTATTGCACCTGCGGCGCAAAGCACTGGTAAGCAAAAAAATTCCGACAGCTTGAAGCGATCGGAAAAGGATGAAATGAACAAAGCCGTCGGTTATCCGGCGGCTTTGCTTTAGGAGAATATGAATAACGATTATCTTGAACTTAAAAAATGGCTTGAAGAAACGCGGGATGTTCCGCTTGAGGATATGGCCGCTTTCTTTTCTGCGCGGTGTCACATGTATGAGCCGCACATGAGCCCTTGGAAAAAGCACTACGAATGGCTTTCAGAGCTTTTGCCGGAAAATTGCGAAACGCTTCTTGATTTCGGCTGTGGAACAGGGCTTGAGCTTGACCCGATTTTTCGCCGCTTTCCGTCCCTTAAAGTGACCGGCGTTGATCTTTCAAAAAAAATGCTTGACCTCTTGAGGAAAAAGCACGGCGACAGGAATTTGCGGCTTGTTTTGGAGGATTACTTTCTTTATGAACCTGAAAGCGAAAGCTTTGACGCCGCAGTAACTTTTCAGACGCTTCACCATTTTTCGGCTGAGAAAAAGCGGGAAGTGTTCAAAAAAATCTACTCGGCGCTGAAAGAAGACGGAACATACCTTGAATGTGACTATATTGCAGTTTGTGATGAAATTGAAAAGCTCACGGCTGCCGAGTGTTCAAGGCGGAGAAAAAGGGATAATATTCCGCCGGAAAGATTTGTTCATTTTGATACACCGCTTACACTTGAACATGAGCTTGAGGCAATTCGTTCAGCAGGATTCAAGTGCGCCCAGTGTCTCGGCTTTCTTGAGGGAGACAACCATACGGCGATGATTATGGCAAAAAAATAAAGGGCGGCAAAAACATTGTTTTTACGGGCTTGACAAGTAAAATAAAGTGGTGTATCATGCAAGTATTGAATTTGCTGTACGAGCGCTCTTGTAGGTATTTATACAAGCGCTCTTGCTCAAAAAACCTTGCAAATAAAAGGCTTAACGGGGGCGTAGCTCAGCCGGTCAGAGCGCACGTTTCACATGCGTGAGGTCGTGGGTTCGATCCCCACCGTTCCCACCAAAAACGGTCCTGTCGATTCATCGGCAGGACCGTTTGCTTTTATGTTGTTCGATAGTAGCCGCGAAGAAGCTTACACAATAACCCTTGCCGCTTCATCGCGCTCCTTGCGCAAAATTGCACCGTTTTCAAGCGGAGTTGTGCAGTCAAAGGAAAAGTGCATCATCGGGTGATTGGCGGCTTCAATCGGCTCATTATCGCTGTTTTTAAGCCCAACAGCCGTCACGGTGAACGGCGGCTTGTCGCTTTCAAGAACTTCAAGCTCATCACCATTAAAAAAGCGGTTGCGCTGGGTGCAGAAGGCAACGCCGTCCTTCCATTCCTCAACGACCGCCATAACGTCCCACTCGCGGTTGTAGCCGCCGCGAAGACTGATGTTGGCATCGTCCTTCGGGTCGCCGAAAAAGAAGCCTGTGCAGTAGTCGCGATAGCTGATTTTCCGCATTTCATCGAGGATCCACTGCTCGGGTCGATAGCTGTCGCTAAGTGTTTCAAAATAGCCGTCAATTGCTCTGCGATAGGCGTTTGTCACGACTGAGACATAGTATTCGGATTTTGCGCGGCCTTCAATTTTAAAGCTGGTTATGCCGGCTTTAACAAGCTCGGGAATGTGCTCGATCATGCACATATCCTTGGAGTTGAGAATATATGTTCCTCCGTCCTCGCTGTCTTCAATCGGAAAATACATTCCGGGGCGTTTTTCTTCAACGAGAGCATATTTCCAGCGACAGGGCTGAGCGCAGTCGCCGCGGTTGCAGTCCCTTGAAACGAGGTAGTTTGAAAGCAGACAGCGTCCGGAAAAGGATACGCACATTGCTCCGTGAACAAAGCACTCAATGTCCATATCGGCGGGAATGTTCTTTCTGATATCTGTTATCTCTTTCATTGAAAGCTCGCGTGCTGTAACAATACGCTTTGCACCGAGCTTATAAAAAGTGTTTGCGGCGGCGTAATTCACGATACCGGCCTGAGTGGAAATGTGAATTTCAACCTGAGGGGCATATTTTTTTGCGTATTCAAGTACACCGAGGTCGGAGATTATGAAGGCGTCAACGCCGCACCGGGCCGCGTGCTCAAGAAAACCGGGAAGCAGCGGGATTTCATCGTTGCGCGGAAGCGTGTTGACGGTCAGATAGACCTTAACCCCTCTTTCGCGGCAGTAATCGCAGGCGATTTTCAGCTTTTCTCCGGCAAAATTTTCCGGTGCGGTGCGCATACCGAAAACAGAGCCGCCTAAATAGACGGCATCTGCTTTATATTTGACCGCTGCCTTGAGCCTCTCCATGTCCCCTGCCGGGGCAAGAAGCTCGGGCTTTTTGATTATATCGGTCTTTGTCATCACTGTCCTCCGGTTCCGTTGAAGATGATTTCACCGTTCTTGTCGTGCTCTGCGCGGGTAACGGCGAGATAAATCTTGCCCTTTGAGTCGTGGCGGAAGTAATGGTAATTTGTATCGTTCGGGTTGAGCGCGGCTTCGATCGCGTCAACGCCGGGATTGCAGATCGCTCCGGGAGGAAGTCCTTCGGCGGAGTAGGTGTTGTAGGAATCGAGATAAATTGAGTAATAGAACTCAGAGAACACACCGTATTCATTGACTGCGGTGATATAGTCCTTGGTGGAGTTCATCTGGAGCAGGGGATAGGTCGCCGGGTCGGCAAGACGGTTGTGGAGAACCGAAGAAATGTCTGCCATCTGAGATTTATCCTTTGCCTCGCGCTGAATGATTGAAGCCATGATGATGACCTCGTCCTTGCTCATGCCGAGTTCCTTTGCCTTTTTTGTGTAGCTCTTTTTCCATTTGGTAGTGAAGTTTGAAAAGAGCTTTTTGAGTACCGAGGCGGAGTTTTCGCCGATATAGAAGTCGTAGGTGTCCGGGAAGATATAGCCCTCCGCTTTCAGATAACGGCCCGAATTTGACGGAATCTCTTTATAGAAGTCAAACTGATTGCCGACAATGTCAAGGTTTGCATAAAGCTTTTCAGCCGAGCACACGTTATACTTCTCAATTTTTGCAAATACCTGAGCGATCGTCCAGCCTTCGGGGAAGGTGAGCCTTACGGTGTCCTTTGAAACGGCGTTTGAAACCTTGATCATTTCAAGCATAGCCTCAATTCCGCTGTGAGGCTCAATGTAATACGCACCGGCCTGGTATTCGATTTTGACGTTTTTCTTTTGGCTTGAGGAATACGCCTTGTCGTAGTGCCTGAATTTGCAAAAGAGCTTTGTAATTTGCTTTTGCTTAACAAGGCCGTTGTCGCAGAGAATGTCATACACCGCGTCAAAATCTGCGCCTTTGGGAATCACGATGTTGACAGTTTTAGTGCTGTCGCTGTCGCTTTTGTTGAGCGCAAGAATGTCATTTATTGTTGAAATGGCAAGTGCAGAAGCGGTCGCGGTGAGCACCGCAATGATGATAATGCAAATCAGAGCAATCATCAGGCCGCGTGTGCGTTTAATTTTTATCGGTGGGTGATGCTTTTGAGCCGCAGAGGTTTTCTGCGCGGAATGACCGACGCTCTTTTTTCCCGAAGGAGCTTTTTTTGCTGCTTGGGAGTGTCCGCGGTTTCCGGCGCTTGTTGCGGAACGTTTCGCGTTCTGCGGCTGAACGGGGTGTCTTTTTTCCGGAATCTTCACTTCAAAGCGTTCCGTTTTAGGCTGGGAAAATGAGCCTTGCGGCTTTTCCGGCGCAGAGGCTTGAGCTTGCGGCCTGTATGGCGGAAGACCGCCGAATGAGTCGATTGATACCCTGAACTCGTCATCCCCGACACTTTGCGACGGACGGAAGGGCTCAAAGCCGTCGTCTTTGTTCCGGCCGTTCTGAGGATATGATCTTGAGTCGTCCATAGGGAAACCTCCTAATTTATAAATAAAGTTTCGTTTTCCGTGATTATAATCCTGACGCGCCTGTCAAGCCCGGTCTCCGGAAGGGCTTCGGCAAGATTTTCTTCAAAGCAAATGCCAACCGGAACGCCCTTGCTTTCGGCGAGAAACCGGTCATAAAAGCCCATGCCCTTGCCGAGACGTGAACCGTTTCTGCCGTAGGCGAGAGCGGGAACGAGAATGAGTGTTTTTTTTGTTGCCTGCGCTTTGAGCAGACCCTTTTTCGGCTCAAAAATACCATTGAAGCGTCCGTTTTCAAGTTCGCTTTCTTTTTCAGTCAGGAAGAAGTGCATTGCGTTTCCTTCTTTTTCACACTGCGGCAGAGCAACAGCCTTGCCGTCCTTCCGTGCTCTTTTGATTATTGAGACGGTTGAAACCTCTGAAAAAACGGAAAAATAGGCAAAAACGCAGTCACAGCTTTTGTATTCATCGAGCGCAAAAATTCTTTCGGCAATTTTTGCGCTCAGCTGTTCCCTGTTTTGGATAAGGGATGTTTTTTCTTTATAAAGCTTTCTAAGAACTGTTTTCTTTTCGCTCATTCGCTTTGGATCTGTTCAAAAATTTCGTCGCTCTTTTTTCTTCCGACGAGAGCTGCGGCAATTTCGAGGCCGAATTTAACGGCAACGCCGGCACCTTTTGCCGTGATAACGTTTCCGTCGCGGACAACAAATTTTTTGCTGATTACAGCACCCTTGAGATCCTTTTCAAAGCCGGGGAAGGCAATGGCTTCACGTCCTTCAAGAAGTCCCTTTTTTCCGAGAATCGAAGGTGCGGCGCAAATTGCGCAGATGAGCTTTTGGCGCTCTTCGGCAAAGTCAAGAGCGGCGTGAACCGTTTTTGAAGCGTCAAGGTTCAGTGTGCCGGGCATACCTCCGGGAAGGATGACCGCTTCAAGGCTTTCATCGGCTTTGAATTCGCTGTCGGTGATGTCGGCCGTCACGGGAATGCTGTGGCTGCCGGTGATTACCCGCTTTCCGATTCCGACCGTTGTGACCGGAACTCCGGCTCTCTTGAGCATATCGACGGGAGCAATGGCTTCGGTTTCTTCAAAACCGTCGGCAAGAAAACAGTATACCATAAAAGTTACCTCCGTGATTTAGATGAATTCTGAAACAGTTTCAAAAACAAGGTCGGAAATTTCGTCAACGCTTTTCGGTTTGCCGTCTTTTGCGCAGACAATTTTTTTCCAGCCGAGTTTTTCGCAGGCATAAACGGCGGCATCACGGCAATGCCTGAGATATTCGGTGTCGCGTTCATGAACGTCCTTTTTGCTTTCATCGTTGTGATACCGCTTTTGAAGCAGCTTTTGCGAAACATCGACCGGCATATCAAGAAAAACAACACAGTCGGGTTCGGGAATACCGAGCTTTACATATTCAAAATCGAACAGCCACGAAAGAAAACCGTCCCAGTCTTTTCTTTCGAGCTTCGGCATCTGGTGGCAGACATTTGAGGTCGTGTAACGGTTTGCAACAATGACCCTGCCGCTTTTGTAAACCTTGCCCCAGTGCTTTTTGAAGCTTGCGTAGCGATCAACGGCAAAAAACGTTGAAGCCGCAAAGGCATTAACATCGCCGGGTCTGTTCCCAAGCTCACCGTCAAGATACATTTTTACAAGAGCGCTGGATTTGTCTGTGTAATTCGGAAGGTCAATTTCAAAGGCATCCTTTCCGTTTTCGGAAAGCCTTTTGAGCAGCAGAGCAGCCTGCGTACCCTTTCCGCTGGCGTCAAGACCTTCGATAACAATAAGCTTACCCATAATTGCTCTCCGGATCAGTATGTGAGAATGGCGGCAAAAACGGTGAGGTTTTCGTTTTTTGTGCGGTTGGCAATCGAGTGCTTCTGGCCGCCGAGGCAGATGCAGCTGTCGCCTTTATGGAGAATCTCGGTCTTTCCGTTGTCGTCATAGGTTGCTGTGCCTTCGATGATATAGAAAACCTCTTCCTCATTTTCGTGGATGTGTTCGCCGATTGAGCAGCCGGGCTCGAGCAGAATAGTTCCGAGCAGTCTTGCGCTGCCCTTGTATTCGCCTTTGTTCAGAATATCGGTAACAACAGCCTGTCCGTCACCGCCGCGCATATTCACTTTAACGGTTGCAGTCATGTCATTTGCTCTTTTAATCATTGCAAAAACCCCCATACTATATAACTCAAGCCATTATATCAACAAACACACGAATTATCAAGAACATTTTTGTAAATACTTCCTTACGATAGGCCGCCTTCATAAAAACTTTTTGTTGAATCGCGGCGCACGATGTGGTAATATGATAGAAACATCAAAAAAGGGGAGAGGAAAATGGCAGAATCCGGTGTATATATTATCGGCTTTTCAGACTGCAAAGAAAGAGTCTGCGCCGCTTCGGGCAGAATTTCAACTCAAAAGGGAAGCGCACTTGAAATTTTTGAGCGTTCGTCAGACGAAGAAAAGAACGCAAGCCTCATTTCAAAAGTCATCCGTTCAGGTCATACGTCAACAATTGAGCATATGTTTTTCAATCTGGCGTTTGAAAACGTTTCGGTGGTTGTTGAACAGTTTATGATTGAGTTCAGGCTCGCTTCCTTCACGGTCAAGTCAAGAAGATATGTTGATTTTTCCGACAGCGGATACTTTGTTCCCGACTTTGAGGACGCCGAACTGAAACGCGAATACATAGAGAGGATGGACTCGCTTTTTGCGCTTTATTCCGAGCTTTGCGAGGACGGAATTCCGAAAGAGGACGCGCGTTTTGTTTTGCCGTATTGCTTTTTCAGCAACTTTTATTGTTCACTCGGCGGCAGAGAAATGGTCAACGTTCTTCGCGCAATGCTTTACGGTCGCGGAAGGGATATTCCGGAAATCTATTTGCTCGGAAAGTCGCTTCTCTCTCAGTGTAAAGAAAGAGCACCCGGAGTTTTTGCTGATTTTGAAGAAAACAATAAAGCTTACAGCGACCTTGCCGACGTCTCCTTTGTTGAAGCCGAAGCCGTGGACACCGACAGCCTGAAAAAAGACGTTGAGGTTCTGAGCCACACCTCGGACTGCGAACGCCTTGTTGCTGCGGCCGCGCTTGCCGAGCGGACGATGCTTTCGTCAAAGTCAATCGAAAAAGCGCTTGCCTCTTCGGATACAACTGAAAAAACCATTGAAGCAGTTTACGCTTCCTCAAGACCGCGCGCTCTTGAATGCGCGGTGTTCACCGTCCGTTTCAATGATATTTCGCTTTCCACGCTCACTCACCTTGCAAGGCACAGAATGCAAAGCCTTCTTGTTCCGCAGCTTTATGACTGCAACAGAACAAATTACATCATTCCGGCCTCTGTCAGAGACAGCGGGCTTCTTGAAAAATATGTTGGCGCTTTTGAAAAAACGGCCGAGCTTTTCAAAAAACTTGAAGCGTGCGGTGTGCCGAAGGGTCAAAGCGTATACTGCCTTTTGAGCGGAAATACGATTGACGTTGTTTCAACAATGAACGCACGCGAGCTGAAGCTCTTTTTTGAGCTCAGGACCTGCACAAGAGCGCAGTGGGAAATCCGCGAAAAAGCAACCGCATTGCTTTTTGAACTGCGTAAAATTTCTCCGTTACTTTTCAAAAACTTCGGCCCGAGCTGTTTTTCAAAGGGTAAATGCCCCGAGGGCAGGCTCAGCTGCAAAAAAGCGGCCGAAATGAAGGAAAAATTTTCCCTCTGATGCAAAATACTTTCTTTTTCCTATGAGCTTTTGAGAAAAAAGGACACTTTTTATAAAATTTAATAGTTTTTCGACATTTAACGACATAATCGGTGCTGCAAATGCTGTATTATCTTGTTGCAGTAAAGGTCAAAAGCGACTATGTTGCTATTAAAAACAAAGGAAGGTGTTCCAAATGAAAAAGGTTGTTCTAAGGTCAAATGCAGCAGTCCTCAAAGCAAAAAGCATTCATATTTTTGTCATGAATGCGATTTTGTCATTTATCGTTCTCAACAGGAGGTTGAGTCTGCCGAAAACCGTAAGCTTCCTCGACTCCCGCTTGACGAGGGCGAGAGCAGAGGTTGATTGCGGAGTTGAAAAGATGCTCCGGCTTCTTTGCAAAGAATAAAGCTGCACCGCCGTTCCGGTTCTTCCGTTGCGGCGGTGATTTTTTCTGTATAGCTTTTTATTTCAGCTCCTGAGCTGTTGTTATATTGATATATTCGGCTTTTGTTTTTGAATATATGATTTTTTGACTGCTGTAAAGGCCGAAGTAGCCGGAAAGCGCAAAGCTTATTGCGCACGCGGCGGCAAAATAAATGATTCCATCTGCGCCGAAAAGCTCAATGCTCAGAAAAACCGAGGCCAGCGGACAGTTTACTGCGCCGCAGAACAGCGCAACAAGGCCGAGTGCTGCGGAAAAGGCAGGCTCGAGCCCTAACAGTGAGCCGAAAGCACAGCCGAAGGTTGAGCCGATGAAAAATGTCGGAACAATCTCTCCGCCCTTGAAGCCAAAGCCTATAGTTATCGCGGTGAAAACCATTTTGAGCAGGAATGCATACGGAAGAGCCTTGCCGTTCATTGCGTTTTCAATGATGTTCATTCCTGCTCCGTTGTAATCGCGGCCGAAAATGAGCGTAAGAACAACAACCGCCGCTCCGCCGACGAAGGCCCGAAGAAAGCTGTTTTTAAAAAGCTTCGCCGCACCTTTGTGAGAAAAGTGCATCAAAAGGCAAAAGCCGATGCTGAGTACCGCGCAGACCGCAGAGAGAACTGCAACGCGCCAGAATGTGCCGAAGCTCATCTCCGGTACAGTCGAAAGCTCAAACCGAACAGGATCAACGCGGCAAAGCTTTGCAATCCAATACGCAACAAGCGATGAAGTCAGGCAGGGGATGATGCCCGAATAATATACCACGCCGACGGAAATCACCTCAAGCGCAAAAAGCGTTGCTGTCAGCGGTGTTCCGAAGAGAGCAGAAAAAACTGCGCTCATTCCGCAGAGTGTTGCAAGGTGCATATCCTTCTCGTCAAATTTCAGTACCCGGCCGACCTGTGCGCCGATGCTGCCGCCGAGCTGCAATGCCGCACCTTCACGTCCGGCAGAACCGCCGAAAAGGTGAGTTATTACCGTTGAAACAAAAATCAGCGGAGCAAGGAGAAAGGGAACGCTTTTTTCGGTTCGGATGGATTCAATCACGTTGTCTGTTCCGAGCTTTTCCATTTTGAAAAGCTTATAAAGTCCGGCGATTGCAAGGCCGCCCAAAGGTAAAAGATAAACTATCCATTCATGCGCTGTGCGCAGCTCGGTCACTTTTTCAACGCTGACGTGGAACGCAACGCCGACTGCTCCGCCGACAGCGCCCACAGCGGCCGAAACGGCAATCCATTTGAAAATTGCCAGAACATAGCTGACCGCAATTTTTGAATTCCTTTTAAATATATCCAAGGCTATCCCTCTTCTTAAGTTTTTCACGCTCAATATGATAGCACTGTTTGCCGGTTTGTGCAACAGAAAAATGAAAACGCCCGGAGAAACCCGGACGAGGTTCATTAATTCAAAAGCCAATCATAATCCTGCCGACAGTCAAGAACATAATCTATGAATACCGTTTCGCCTGAAATTTGAAATATAATTAGGTACCGCTTTTCAAAAAGCAGACTTCTGTACTTTCTGTCCGGCATATATTCATAAGAAATCCTCGGATAGCGATACGGCATTTTTTCAAGCGATTTTGCGGCAGATTCAAAGGAAACTACAAGCTGTTCGGTTTTTTCGGGACTGATTTTTGACAAAAAAGCCGCATGGGAAACAAGCATTTCCGTTGCTTTTTTTGAAACCGTAACCTGAAATACTTTTTTATCGTTACTCATGATTTTGCCTCATTTATGGCGCGGCGCATCATTTCTGTGACTTCCTGAATTGAGTACCCTGTATCTCCGCGCAGACGATCCTCTTCAACAAGAAGAAGCTCCTCACGAAGCCGCAGCATTTTTTCCCTTCGTTCAAAAGCTTCGATATCCATAACCACAAGGTCGCCTTCGCCGTTTTTGGTGAGATAAATCGGTTCACCGCTTTTTTTGCAAAGTTCCGCAATTTCATTGTAATTCTGACGAATCGCAGCAGATGGGCGTATATTCATAGTTCTACCTCCTGTATAAAATTATAGCAATATTCTGACTATATTATATCCAAAAAGTGCAACATTGTCAACGGAACTTTTACTGCTTTATATGCAACGTATATCTTCAACCTTGCAGTCAAGATATCTGCAAAGATCATTGAGGGTCTGTGCGCTTATTGGCTTGTTGTATTTCGGTATCATCAATCTGTTAAAACCAAGGGCAAAAATCTCTTCAATTTTAGCAAAAAAAGAGATTTCACGGAAAATTTTGTCTTTTGTCCGTTTAGCACTTGAAAAAACGAAAGAAAAAAAGTATAATACAAGAGAATGTGAGTAGTATGGAGAACAAGGAGCATTTTCGGCGGATATATCTGCCTACTACTTAATGTTTTATTTCAAATATGAAAGGGACGATTACAATGCTCAGTAATGCACCGACCAAGAACCCCACCGTTCTTGCATGGCTCGAAGACAAGCTCAAACTCGTTAATCCAGACAAGATCGTTTGGATCGACGGCAGCGAGGAGCAGATTGAAGCTCTGCGCGCAGAAGCTTGCTCAACCGGAGAAATGATTAAACTCAATCAGGAACTTCTTCCCGATTGCTATCTTCACAGAACCGCTGTCAACGACGTTGCACGCGTTGAGGCGAGAACCTTCATCTGCTCAACCACCAAGGAAGAGGCAGGCCCCACCAATAACTGGATGGAACCCACTGCTGCTTATGATATGCTTTATGATATCGCAAGAGACAGCTATAAGGGCAGAACTGCTTATATTATTCCTTATTCAATGGGCCCCGTTGGCTCAAAGTTCTCAAAGGCAGGCATCGAGCTTACCGATTCGATCTATGTTGTTCTCAATATGTGCATCATGACCAGAGTCGGCTTCAACGTTCTTGATGCTCTCGGAGACAGCGACGACTGGGTTCGCGGTCTTCACTGCCGCTGCGATATCGACGCGGAAAAGAGATATATCTGCCAGTTCCCGCAGGACAACACCATCATCTCCGTTAACTCAGGTTACGGCGGAAACGTTCTCCTCGGCAAAAAGTGCTTCGCTCTTCGTATCGCCTCCAACCAGGGACGCAAGGAGGGCTGGCAGGCTGAGCATATGCTCATCCTCGGAATTGAAAATCCGCAGCACGAAGTTAAATATATCTGCGCAGCATTCCCCTCAGCCTGCGGAAAGACCAACCTTGCAATGCTTATTCCGCCGGAGGTTTATAAGTCAAAGGGCTATAAAGTATGGTGCGTAGGCGACGATATTTCATGGATCCGCAAGGGTGCAGACGGAAGACTTTACGCAATCAACCCGGAAAACGGCTTCTTCGGCGTTGCTCCGGGTACCAACATGAAGTCTAATCCGAACGCTCTGCTTTCAACAAAGAAGGGCACCATCTTCACCAACGTTGCTCTCAACCTTGACGACAACACCGTTTGGTGGGAAGGCCTTGACAAGAATCCGCCCGAGCACGCAATTGAGTGGACGGGCAAGCCCTGGAACGGCAAGGTTGACACTTGCACCGGTGCACATCCCAACTCAAGATTTACCGCTCCTGCGAAGAATTGCCCCTGCCTTTCAAGCGAATTTGAAAATCCGGAAGGCGTACCCATCTCGGCTTTCGTATTCGGCGGCCGCCGTGCAAAGCTTGCTCCGCTTGTATATCAGTCAAGAGACTGGAACCACGGCGTATTCGTTGGTTCAATCATGGCCTCAGAGACTACCGCAGCCGCAGCCGGCGCAGTAGGCGTTGTTCGCCGCGACCCGATGGCTATGCTTCCGTTCTGCGGATATGACATGGCTGATTATTGGCAGCACTGGATCGACATCGGCGCAACCCTTGATCCGGATAAGGCTCCGAAAATTTTCAACGTTAACTGGTTCCGCAAGGACGACGAAGGTCACTTCATGTGGCCGGGCTTCGGCGACAACCTCCGTGTTCTTGAGTGGATCCTCAAGAGATGCGAAGGCAAGGTTGACGCAGAAGAAACCGCAATCGGATATCTTCCCCATGCTGAGGACATCAACCTTGAAGGCCTTGAGGGTGAGGTTACTCTCGATTCACTCAAGTCAATCCTTGACGTTGACAAGTCACTCTGGGCTGAGGATGCAAAGGGAATCGAAGAGTTCTATGCTAAGTTTGGCGACAAGCTTCCGAAGGAACTCAAGGAAGAACTTGAAACCCTCAAGAAGAACTGCGCTGAATAATTCAGACAAAAAATTCAAGGAGACCTCCGTTAGGAGGTCTCCTTTTTAATATACCTTTGGACAAAACAACATCCCCGGACAATCACGTCCGGGGATGACAGTTTATATTACTCTTTACTTTTGAAGCTTCTTTTGAAAAGCGTCCTTGAGATATCTGAAAAGCCTTGTGAGGAAGTCAAACAGAGCCTTGAAAAAGTCCTTTGGCTCTTCGCGCTTTGTCTGCTCTGCACTGACGCCGGGTGTGAGCGATTCGTCTTCAAGGTGATAGGTCATGTACTGCGGATACTGTTCACTTGAGAAAACCGTAACGTTGCCGTTACCTCTTGAAATGTACTCGGTGAGCCGGTCGAGACAGTCCGGAGTAAGACCGTGGGGCAGATCCTTCACAAACCAAGTCCTGTCCGGGAAAAGGCAGGTTGAAGCGTCAACCATTTTGTCTGCGGAAATGTATTTGTCTGTTCCGTTTGCTTTTGCCGCTTCAATATAGCTTTCCGGAAGAACCTCGCGCAGCTTCGCGCTCGTTGCTCCGCCGGAGATATCTTTAAGCTCGGAAACGCCGTCGCCCTGAACGTCACAGCCC
>CAKSYX010000030.1 GCA_934525065.1 uncultured Eubacteriales bacterium | reverse complement strand
TTTTGCCCACTCGCGGTATCTACATACAGCTTCGGGGCAAAGAAAACGCTTTCTGCATCTAAATGCGACAGCCCCCTGTTTTGTTTTATGAAAACTTATTCAACGGGAAGGTTGAAGCAGTGCATCTGAAGCGAGTTCTGGAGTCGGAGCGGTTCGGCAGCCTTGAAGGGTGTTCCCTCGGCAAATAGCTGCTGCTGAAGGCGGATGCCTGCCATGAGGGCGGCGTCATACTGAGAAACGTGCTTTTTAATGCTTTCCATCTTCATCTCTTCAAAATCGGTGATGTCGATGAGGGTGTTGGGCTTGTCGGTGTAATAGAAGCCGACACCCTTGACCGGCCACGCATCGTCGCGAAGCTTTCCGTCAATAAACTCAGGATAGAAGTTGCACTGGCTGTCCATGCAGGCATACTTGACGGCTGTGCCGACCTTAATGTGGTCTGAATGGCATTCATTGAGAAGCGACGGGTCTGCGGTGAGAACATAGTCCGGCTTGATTCTTCTGATAACCTTCATGACCTCAACGGAAATTTCGTCAACGGTGGCTCTCGTTTTGTCCGCAAAGCCGAGGAAGCCTGCGTTTTTGACTCCGAGATATTCCTGAGCGGCCTTTGCTTCCTTTTGACGGATCGTTTCAACCTCGTTTTCTTTTCCGATATATTCGGGGTTTGCATATCTGTCGTCAAGAACGGTCAGCTCCCAGACCTCAATTCCGAGCGAGACGAGCCAAGCCATTGTTCCGCCTGCGCCGATCTGGTTGTCGTCCGGGTGTGGCTGAACAAAAAGAACGCGCTTTGCCTTTGAAAGGTCGGGCGGGGCACAAAGGGGATCGGCGGCAATTTTTGAAAGTCCGCCGAGGGCTGCGCGCTCGGTGCTATAACGCAGAGTGCGATTCCTTTTCCTGAATTTGTCGATTATTTTACTCATTTTCTTCGTCCCTTTCGTTTGCACCGCAAAAGACGGTGCTTACTTTTTCCACAACAAGTAATATATATCAAATTGCGCTCTTAGTCAACTCATAGGACGAAAAAACCGTTTCAATTGTTTTTTCGCAGTCCGCAGGGGAGTATACCCAGCGGTCAATATAATTTCCCTTTGCAAAATACTGCACCGGGTCATTTGGATACGAAGCATCAAAGGAATCAACGATGATGAGCTTGACCTTCATCCGCTCCGGAATCAGGTTCTTGATGTAAACGCTTGCGTGCTGGCCGGGAACAACACCCGGAACATATTCCGCAAGCCCGGCAAGGTTCGGCTTCAGCTCAACAAAAATTCCGTAGCGTTCAACCGAGCGAACAATCCCGGGAACAGTTTCGCCGGGCATGAAGAGGGCGGCGTTTTCCTCCCACGTTCCGAGCAGCTCTTTGTAGCTGAGCGTAACGCGCCCGCTTTCGTCAATGCCTTTGACAACGGCCTTGATCTTTTGCCCAATCGAAAACCGCGCCGAGGGGTGGGGAATACGCGAAACGGAGATGCTGTCGATCGGCATGAGGGCACTGATTCCGGCTCCGATGTCCGCAAAAACGCCGAAGGCTTCCATGTGGGTCACGACCGCGTCAATTATGCAGCCGGGGGTAAGACACGAGATGTATTCCTCCATGCACTCCTTTTGAACGGCTCTTCGGCTGAGCAGGGCAACGGTTTCGCCGTTTTCGTTTTCTTCAAAGCCGGTGATTTTGAAAACAACGGGCTTGTTGACCCGTGAAATTATCGCGATATCCCGAACAGAACCGTCATCGATCCCGAGCGCACCCTCCGAGCGGGGAATAATGCCCTTCATTGAGCCGAGATCAATGTGGAGGTTATGCTCCTTGTCACACATGACCGCTCGGGCCTCAAGGAGCTTTCCGCTCATCCATGCCTCCTTGAGCGACGCTTTTGAAGAAAGTGCGCTTTTGTTTTCCATGGTGTTGATGAGGTGATTTTCCGTGAAATACTTTTTCATTGTCATATCCTTTCTGCTCTGCCTTTTGTGCGTCCGGCGGACGCTTTTTTCAAGTCAGGGCGTTAAATATACATTCTTTTGATTTATATGCTCAAATCTTCGGCTTTAGTGATTGATATTTTTGTCTGTGGCTGATATAATATATTGATAAATTTTTTGCCGTGAAGGAGAGAGAAAGAATGGATGTCCGTGTTGACGATGTTCTCACAATGAAGAAGAAGCATCCTTGCGGAAGCTTTGAGTTTTCCGTTCTGCGTTCCGGGATGGATTTCAAGCTCAGGTGTCTCGGCTGCGGAAGGGAGTTCATGATTCCGCGCTCAAAGGCGGAAAAGAACATCAAAAAAATCCTTCACAAGGAGGAAGAGGATGCTTGAAAAGCTTTGTGCCGTTGAAAAGCGGTTTGAAGAGGTCTCGGCGGCTCTCTGCGACGGCGATGTGATGAACGATATGGAAAACTACCGCGCACTGATGAAGGAGCATAAATCGCTTTCTCCGGTGGTGGAAAAGTTCCGCGAATATAAATTCATTCACTCTCAGCTTGAAGAAGCAAAAGCTATTGTTGACGGCGAAACGGACGACAGGGAGTTCCTGGAGATGGCGCGCGTGGAACTCGAAGACCTTTCCGAATGCGAGGAAAAGGCTCTTTCCGAGCTTAAAATTCTTCTCCTTCCGCGCGATGAGAATGACGGGAAGAACGTCATTGTTGAAATCCGCGGCGGAGCAGGCGGAGAAGAGGGGGCGCTCTTTGCCGGCGTGCTTTTCAGAATGTATTCAATGTATGCGGAAAAGAAGGGCTTCAAAACCGAGGTCGTTTATTCAAACGACACGGAGCTGGGCGGCTTTAAGGAAATCAGCTTCACCGTTTCGGGCGAGGGGGCGTATTCGCGCTTTAAATTTGAAAGCGGCGTTCACCGCGTTCAGCGCGTTCCGGAAACCGAATCTCAGGGCAGAATCCATACCTCAACGGCAACCGTTGCCGTTTTGCCCGAGGCGGAAGAGGTTGACGTTCAGATAAATCCCGCAGATTTGCAGGTCGATACGTTCCGTTCGGGCGGAGCGGGCGGCCAGCACATCAACAAAACCGAATCCGCAATCAGAATCACCCATATCCCGACGGGCATCGTTGCCGAATGTCAGGACGAGCGAAGCCAGCATAAAAACCGCGAAAAGGCGATGCGCGTTCTGCGTTCGAGGATCCTTGAGGCCGAGCGAAAAAAGCAGCAGTCATCAATTGCAGACGAGCGCAAAAGTCAGGTCGGTTCGGGTGACAGAAGCGAAAGAATTCGGACATATAACTATCCTCAGGGGCGGATCACCGACCACAGGATAGGTCTGACGGTGTATAAGCTCGAGCAGTTTTTAAACGGCGATATGGACGAGGTCATTGACGCGCTCATCACCGCCGACACCGCAAGAAAACTGACCGAACAGTCAGAATAAAGGAAACGAAAGTGCTGTAATAATGAAAACAGAAGTTATAAAAGTTACAAAAGAAACCGATGAGGGCGTTTTCAAGGCCGCCGAAATTTTAAAAAACGGCGGACTCGTCGCAATTCCGACGGAGACAGTCTATGGCCTTGCGGCCAACGCCTTTGACGAAAAAGCGGTTGAAAAGATTTTTGAAGCGAAGGGCAGACCCTCCGACAATCCACTCATCGTCCACATCAGCGAGCTTTCTCAGTGGAGCGCCCTGGTTGAGCGTATTCCGGAGAACGCGATGCGCCTTGCAAAAGCGTTCTGGCCGGGGCCGCTGACGATCATCCTCAAAAAAAGCGAGCTCATTCCGCTTCGTACCAGCGGAAACCTTGAAACGGTCGGTGTGCGGATGCCTTTGCACCCGATCGCGCGCGCGATCATTTCAGCCGCCGGAGTTCCGCTTGCGGCTCCCTCGGCCAATACCTCGGGAAAGCCCAGTCCCACAACGGCAGAGCATTGCAAAAAGGACCTTGACGGCCTTGTCCCGCTTATTGTTGATTCCGGAAAATGCTCGGTCGGCGTTGAGTCAACGGTAATCACGCTTGAAGGTGAGGTTCCGCGTGTGCTTCGTCCGGGCGGAATTTCGGTTGAGATGCTCACCGAGGTTCTCGGCGAGGTTGAGGTTGACCCGGCTGTTTTTGAAAAGCTTGCCGAAGGCGCGGTTGCCGCTTCTCCGGGAATGAAGTATAAGCATTATTCGCCGAATGCGAAGGTGACAATAATCAAAGGCAGCTTTGAAAAGTTCAAAGCCTTCCTTGAAACTCAGGACAGAGAAAGCACAGTCGCTCTCGTTTTTGAAGGCGAGGGAAAAGAACTTTGCGTTCCCTTCATCGAATACGGAAAAGAGCACGACGGCTCTTCTCAGGCACACGGAATTTTTGATGCGCTCAGGAAGGTTGACGAAACAAAGGCAAAAAATGCCTTTGCCCGCTTTCCGGAAAAGGACGGCGTTGGGCTCGCCGTTTTCAACAGGCTCGTCCGCGCGGCGGCGTTCAACATAATTGAGCTTTGAGGTGAAAAAATGAGAGTGTTCGGTCTGACCGGTCAAACGGGTGCAGGAAAAAGCACTGTTGCGTCTTTCCTTTCAAAAAAAGGTTTTTTTGTTCTTGACGGAGACAAAATTGCGCGCCTTGTGACGGAAAAGGGTTCGGCCGCGCTTTCTGAGCTGTGCGCCGCCTTTGGGAACGACATCCTTTTTGAGGACGGAACGCTCAACCGAAAAAAGCTTGCCGAAAGGGCGTTTGCTTCAAAAAAAAGCACCGCTCTGCTCAATAAAATCACTCACCCATATATTGATGCCCTTTTCAAAAACGAGCTCAAAAAGGCGGAAAACGCAGGCTTTGCTTTTGCTCTTATTGACGCGGCGGCTTTGCCTGAAAGTCCGTCGAAAGCCCTTTGCGAAAAAATCATCGCCGTTCTCTGTCCTTTGGAAATTCGCCTTGAGCGTATCCTCAGGCGCGACGGCCTGACAAAAGAGGAAGCACTGCGAAGGATAAACGCCCAGAAGGACGAAGAATATTACAAAAAAAACGCAGATATAATAATAAGAAACTATCCGCCGTTTGACGTTCAAAGCGAAGCGGAGAGCTTTTTTGAAGAGGTGGGGCAGTGACGCAGAAAAGGCAAGCTTTACTGAAAAAGAAAAAATTAAAGAGAATCAAAACGGCAACCGTTTTGGCCGCGGTTCTGCTCGTGGCTGCCGCTGTTTTTATGCTTTTCAAGGGCGGATCTTCCTCACTTCAAAAGTCATTGTATCCGCTTAAATATGCGAAAACGGTCACAACCTGCTGTCGAACGAATAATTTAGAGGAACCTTTCATTTTTGCCGTTATAAAATGCGAAAGCAACTTTGACCCGAACGCGGTTTCCTCCGCCGGGGCAAAGGGGCTCATGCAGATAATGCCGGATACCTTCGCCTGGCTCAAAACAAAAACGGGCGAGGAGCTGTCCGAAGACAAGCTCTTTGAGCCTGAAGTTTCAATTAAATACGGCTGTTTGCTTTATTCAATGTTCATTGAGCAGTTCGGAACAGAACGCGAGGCTGTTGCCGCCTACCACGCAGGACCGAACAACGTTAAAAAATGGCTGAAGGACAAAAGATATTCGTCCGACGGAAAAACACTTTCGGATATTCCGTTTTCATCAACAAAGTTCTATGTTGACAAGGTGATGGAAACGAAGGAAATATATCAAAAACTGTATTATTGACGCTGTGATTTCACAGCGAGAAGGAGGATTCTCATATGAAAGAGGAAAAAACCGAGCTTGAAGCTCTGAAGGACAACCTGTTCCTCAAAAGGGAGCATTATTCCTTTTCAAAAACCGAAGAGGAGGTCGCTGCGGCCGACGCATACTGCGAAAGCTACAAGGACTTTTTGAATTCGGCCAAGACAGAAAGAGAATGCAACAAAGCAATCGTTGCCCTCGCCGAAAAAAACGGCTTTGTTCCCTATGACAGAACGAAGCAGTATAAGGCGGGCGACAGGGTATACCTCAACAACAGAAACAAGGCGCTTATCCTTGCCGTGATCGGCAAAAAGGGCGCTTCCGAGGGCGTGAAGATCGTCGCTTCGCATATCGACTCTCCGCGCCTTGACCTCAAGCCGACCCCGGTTTATGAGGACAGTGAAATTGCATACTTCAAAACCCATTACTACGGCGGACTGAGAAAATATCAGTGGACGGCAATTCCGCTTTCGCTCCATGGCGTTGTTGTCAAAGCTGACGGCGAAGAAGTCACCGTCTCTCTCGGAGAAAAAGAGGGCGAGCCGAAGTTCGTCATCACCGACCTTCTTCCACACCTTGCAAAGGAGCAGTCAAAGCGTACCCTTTCAGACGGTGTAAGAGGCGAGGAGCTGAACATCCTCATCGGCTCAAGACCGTTCAAAAAGGACAAGAGCAGCGAGAGCGTTAAGGCGAACGTCCTTTTGCTCCTTCACGAAAAATACGGCATTACGGAGGAGGATTTCATCTCCGCCGAGCTTGAGCTTGTTCCGGCGTTCCCGGTCTGCGACATCGGCTTCGACCGCAGCATGGTAGGCGGCTACGGCCACGACGACAGGGTTTGCGCATATCCGGGCTTCACCGCTCTTTTTGACGCCGAAGAGCCGGAGCACACCGCTCTCATGGTTCTTGCAGACAAGGAGGAAATCGGCTCGGACGGAAACACCGGTCTCAATTCAGCTTTCCTTAAATATTTCATCGCCGACCTCGCAAAGGCAGAGGGAATGGAAGGCAGGCACGTTCTTTCAATGAGCGAATGCCTTTCGGCAGATGTCAACGCCTGCTTTGACCCGACCTTCCCCTCGGTACACGACAAAAACAACGCCGCCTTCCTCAACCACGGCGTAGTCGTTACAAAATACACCGGAGCAAGGGGAAAGAGCGGCACCTCTGACGCCCACGCGGAATTCGTCGGAAAAGTCAGGAGAATCCTCAACAGTGCCAACGTCTGCTGGCAGACCGGAGAGATGGGCAAGGTTGACGAAGGCGGCGGAGGAACCGTTGCAATGTTCGTTGCCAACCTCAACGTTGACGTTGTTGACCTCGGAGTTCCCGTTCTTTCAATGCACGCGCCGTTTGAGGTTGTTTCAAAGGCTGACGTATACAGCACATATGAGGCCTGCAAGGCGTTCTTTGAAAGTTGAGTAAAAGGTGAATAAGCCGCCGTGCTTTTTTCGGCGCGGCGGCAATTTATATCAAGGAGAAAATTATGAAACAGAAAACAGAAAAACCGTCCTCCTCGCTGCTTGGAAGCAAGCTGATGGTGACGCCGAAGGGCTGGGCAACCAATCCTAAAGAGAGACTCAGCTATTACCTCTACTTTGCAGGTCAGAACGCAATTTACAACCTTGTTTCAACGTTTCTGACTACATATCTGCTGCTCGTTTTTGCAACAGAATCCGTTGGCAACGACGCAAAAACAACGGTCAAGGCCTTGACCGCCGGAGTAATGCTTGTTGTCAAGCTTTGGGACGCAGTTAACGACGTTATTTTCGGTGTGATTTTTGACAAAATACGCTTTAAAAGCGGAAAGAAGTTTGTTCCGTGGCTCAAGATTTCTCTTGTATTCATTCCGTTGACAACGATTCTTCTTTTTGCAATTCCCACAGACCTTTCAACCAATGTCAAGCTTGTTTGGCTTGCAGTGGCATACCTGCTTTGGGATACCGCATACACTCTTTGCGACGTGCCGATTTTCGGTGTTGTTACTGCAATGAGTGAAAATCTTGAGGAAAGAACGAGCCTGCTTTCATACAAGAGCATTTGGTCGGGCGTTGGCTCGGGTGTTGCAATCATAGCTGCTTCAATTCTTCCGAGCGAAAAGATCGGTCTAAATTATACGGTGGTTGCAATCGTCTGTGCAGTGTTTGCAATTTTGACGATGATTCCTGCGTGCTCAAAGCTTGAGGAAAGATATGTCGGCGAGCAGGACGAGAACTTTACCGTCAAAAGTATGTTCCGCTATCTGTTCAGCAACAAATACCTGCTCATTTATTATTTCGGCTACCTGTTTTATTCAAGCGCAAACGTTGCCGCTCAGCTGAATCTTTATGTTGCGTTCTATTTGTATAACGATTCCGTCATTTCGCTTGTTGCTCAAGCGTGCAGCATTGCTCCGTCGCTCGTTGCGGCTCTCATTGTTCCGCAGCTTTGCAAAAAGATGGATAAGATGAAGCTGTTCAGAATTTGCACACTTCTTGCAATTGTTATGAGCGTTGTTATGTATATTCCGGGCTACAAGAGCCTTACGTGGTTTATTATTGCAACGGTTCTGCGTTCGGTTCCGATGTCGGCTGTTGGTGTAATGCTCTTTATGTTTACTCCGGACTGTGCAGAATACGGACTTTACAGAACAGGTGTCGATGCGAAGGGAATTACATTCTCGATTCAGACCTTCATGGTCAAGCTCACCGCTGCAATTTCAAGCGCACTGGTTATTTTCTTCTTTGGCCTCAAGTTTGTGGATTGGAAGGACGTTCCCAATGCAGAAAACTTTGAAGATCTTGCAAAAAGCGGAATAACGCAGAGCGACCGCGCCCTTGGCAGCCTTTGGTTCCTCTATGTTATGATTCCGGCAATCGGCTATCTTATCGCGTACCTTATCTGGACGAGATACAAGATGACCGACAAGGACGTTCAGATCATGGCGGACTGCAACACCGGAAAGATTTCAAGGCAGGAAGCCGAGGCTTCGCTTTCAAGAAAGTATTAAGCGTGATTAAAATTGTGACAAATGTCGGCGAAATTTGTTCAAAAACTCTTGTAAATCGCAGGCAAAAATGCTACACTTGACAGAGTGGGTGAAGGCCGAACTGTTTTTCAACCGGTTCGGCTCTCATTCTTTTACATCACTTTTCAAAGGAGAGAAGAAAATGGCGAAGAAAAAAACTCAGGCCGAGGCCGCTCAGCCTGCCGCTCCCGCCGAAAAAGAACACCCGAATAAAATCGGCATCAAGGAAGCTACCGGCTATATGCTCGGCGATGCGGGCAACCTCTTCAACCTGACCTACATTTCAAGCTATCTCAAGCTGTTCATGACCGACGTTCTTGACCTTTCGGCAACAAAGGCCGCCGTCATGTTCATCATCACCCGTCTTTGGGACTGTATCAATGACCCCATTTGGGGCGCGATGGTTGCCAAAAAAGCGCCGCGCAAGGACGGAAAGTTCAGACCTTACCTCAAGACCGTCTGCATTCCGCTCGGTATTTCGACCATGCTTTGCTTCATGCCTTGGAACAGGGTGACAACCAACGAATCGGTTCTTTTGCTCATCTGCTATGTGACCTACATATTCTACGGAATGATGTATACCGGAATGAACATTCCGTTTGGTTCCCTCGCTTCCGTCATTACCGATGATCCGAAGGGAAGAACCCTCCTTTCAACCTTCCGTTCAATCGGCTCCGGCGTCGGCGGCGGTGTTGTTTCGCTTCTTGCTCCGTTGCTTATCTATTCCGCAACGGGTGAAATTGACGCAACGACCGGTAAGGCCGTTAAGGAAGCCGACGGAACAAAAATGTGCATTTTCGGCGTTGTGATGGGTGTTCTTTCAATCGTTTTCTACCTTTGGAGCTATTACACCACCAAGGAGAGAGTTCCCTCCGAAGCAGAGCCGAAGGTAGACTTCAAAAAGACATACGGCGGAATGCTCAAATCTCGTCCGTTCGTTACGGTTGCGCTCGCCGGCCTTCTCATCAGCGGCCAGCTTCAGTTCAACTCCTTCAACGCATATCTTTATAAAAACTATTTCTGCCAGACGAACCTTTCAATCATGGGCACCGTCTGCAACTATCTTCCGATGGTCGTGCTCATTCTCTTCATGCCGAAGCTTGTTGCAAAATACGGCAAAAAAGAGCTTTGCGGAAACACTTCGATAATCGCCGCAATCGCTTCGGTTCTTCTTGCAATCGGCGCAAACAATCAGAAGTTCATCAACATTATCAATCCGAACAACGGAATCTTCCCGGCTTGGCTGTTCATGGCTGCGTTGCTTCTCATCGGCTTTGGCTATACCTTTGTCAGCCTTACCTGCTGGGCGGTCGTTATGGACGTTATAGACTATCAGGAATACAAGACCGGCCTTCGAAGCGAAAGCGCGATCTACGCCGTATATACCTTCTCAAGAAAGCTCGGCCAGACCATTGCGGACGCAAGCGGCCTCTTCCTTCTTCAGTGGGCAGGCTATGAAGGCAAAACGATGGCCAACAAGGGCTTCATCCCCGGCGTCAGCGAAAAGCTCATGTTCATTTGCACGATCATTCCGGCCGTGGTTTATACCGGCGTTTGGCTGCTCATGAAGTTCGGCTATCCGCTCACCAAGGAAAGGCTTGAACCGATCTATGCCTTTGTTCGCGAAAAGCGCGGCGAGGATGAGCTTGAGGGAATCGTTCCCGAAATTATCCCCGAGCAGTAAGACTCAGAAAAACCAAAATAAAGCTGTGATCCGCACCCTTGGGTCACAGCTTTTTTTGACAGAAAACTAAAAAACTTATTTGAAAACTATTGATTTTTCTCTGCCTGTGTGTTAACATACATTTGTATTAAAGGCTAATTTTGCCAAGTAATTAAAGGAGGATATGCCATGCTTACTATCGGTGACATCATTGAGGGCTTCAAAAAGGGTTTTGAACTTCTCAAGGAGATTTTCGCTTTCTTTAAGCCGCTCTTCGGTAAGAACGACGAAACAACAGAAAACGCGTAAGTTCTTTTGCTTCGCTTGATTAGTTGTCATTTTCCGGTTCGCAATACGGAAAACGGCGGCTACTCAGTACTTCCGCTCCCCAACATCTCCCTCGTTGGGGAGCATTTTTTTCAAAAAAATTAAAAATGAATTTTTTTTGAATTAACTGTTGACATAATTTTAACTATGTACTATAATATTTCCAGTTAGAGGGGGAGACCCAATAACAATTATTTGAGAAGGAGGACACACTTAATGAAAAGCAACGTATTTTTTGATTTCTGCAAGAAGTATTGGAGCGAGATCGTAGCTTTCGGCGATGCATTCTATGCATGGTTCAAGGGCCTCTTTGCATAAGCTTGTGCAGACCAACATTTAAGTTTAATTAAGGTTAAATGAGGGAGAGTCTCCGTGAGGAGGCTCTTTTCTTTTTAATTTCGGGCTTGCCGAACCGGGGAAAAATCCGGTTTTCGGGCAGCCGCTTTTATTTTTTCTATTTTGCCGAAGCTTTCGAGTTGTTTTTTTGAAGCTTCGGCTTTTTTGCTTTATTCTTCTAAAAGCGATTCAAAAGAGACAAAAAGATTTAAAAAAAATTAAAGTGAAGAGAAAAATGCAAAAAAGTCGCGTTTTTTATGCGACTTTTTCCGTTTTTGGGGGTATTAGTGAGAGGTGTTTTTACAACAGAGAGAAAGGATGAGCAAATGAAAAAAGAACTGACAGCAAAAGAGCAGCTTTTCTGCACCTATTACTGCCTTGACCGAAACGGACGCGAGGCCGCCGCAAAAAGCGGCTACCGTTCGCCGCAGAAGAGCGCGGCAAGGCTGCTTAGAAGAAAGGATGTTCTCACCTTCATCAAAAATGCGGACGAAAAGGCAAAACGCCGCAGTGAGGATGTTTGTGCCGGGTATTACCGCCTTGCGTTCGGCTGCGTTGCAGACGCGGTGAGATTGCTTTTTGACGAAAGCGTGGGCGCCGAGGAGCTTGAGGGGCTTGACCTCTTTTCCGTTTCCGAAATCAAAAAACAAAAGGGCGGCGGAATCGAAATCAAGTTTTTTGACCGCCTGAAGGCTCTTGAAAAGCTTGAAAACCTTTGCCTTTCGGACAATTCCGTTGCGGCAAGGACTTTCTATTCCGCGATTGAAAAGGGTGCAGAAGCTCTCAGGGAGAACGAAAATGAATAATTGCGGCTTCACATCGTTCTCTCAAAAGCAGCTGACCACCCTAACCTGGTGGAACAAAAGCTCGCCGTATTCCTCATTTGACGGAATTATTTGCGACGGCGCGGTAAGGAGCGGAAAAACGAGTTGTATGTCGCTTTCCTTCGCCGCGTGGGCAATGGAAAGCTTCAATGATTGTTCCTTTGCCCTTTGCGGAAAAACGATAACCTCGCTCAAAAGGAACGTTGTCACACCGCTTTTGCCTGTTCTTTCTTCGCTCGGCTTTTCATGCCGCGAAAAACTTTCAAAAAACCTGATTGAAATTTCGCTCGGAAAAACGGTCAATCGCTTTTATCTTTTCGGCGGTCGTGATGAATCCTCGGCTGTGCTGATTCAGGGAATGACGCTTTGCGGTGTCTTTTTTGACGAGGTCGCGCTGATGCCGCGTTCCTTCGTTGAACAGGCACTTGCGCGCTGTTCACCCGCAGGGGCAAAATTCTGGTTCAATTGCAATCCGGAGAATCCGCTCCATTGGTTCTATGAGGAATGGATCAAAAAAGCGAAGGAAAAAAACTGCCTTCACCTGCATTTCCTTATGAGAGACAATCCTTCACTTTCCGAAAAGGTGATAAGGCGCTATGAATCGCTTTACAGCGGAAGCTTTTACGAACGCTTTGTTCTTGGAAAATGGGTTGCCGCGGACGGACTTGTTTATCCCGAAGCGGCTGCGGGAAAATTCACAAAAGCACCTCCCGACCTCTCCCCTTCGGAGAGCTACATCTCATGCGATTACGGAACCGTCAATCCGTTTTCGCTCGGTCTTTGGTCAAGATACAAAAACGAATGGTACCGCACTAAGGAGTATTACTATTCCTCAAAAAAAGCGGGCAGACAAAAGACCGACGAGGAGTATTACAAAGAGCTTGAAAGGCTTGCCGGTGAAAGAAAAATTTCAGCGGTCATTGTTGACCCGTCGGCGGCAAGCTTCATCGAGTGCATCAGACGCCACGGAAGGTTCCGTGTGCTGAAAGCCAAAAACGACGTTGCAAACGGAATCCGCCGTGTTCACGAGGCTTTGAGACAGGGGAAGATATTCATATCTCCCGGCTGCAAAGCAACGCTCATGGAGTTTTCTCTTTACCGGTGGGAGGAAGGCAGTGCGAAGGATGTTCCGAAAAAGGAGAACGACCATGCAATGGACGACCTTCGGTACTTTGTTTCAACCGCATTGGAGGAAAAGGATGACGGCTTTTTTGCCATTGCGGCGGACAGATAAAACTAATAAAGGAGTGATAGCTTGAGGAAAAGAAAAAGCGAAACCGCCGCCGAAAGCGTTGTTGCTGCGCCGCAGACCGGAAAAAGCGGGCACCCGTTTCTTCCGCTTTCGTCATACAGTCCGTTCTGTGCACCGGAAACCGAGCTCTACCGCTCACTGCGCGAAGCCGTTCCGATCATTGACGCGGCAATTCAAAAGCTGGTGAGATTGCTCGGCGGCTTTGAGATTAGGTGCGAAAATGCGAAAGCCCAAAGAGAACTGACCGATTTTTTGCGCGGGGTTGACGTTGGCGGAACAAGAAGGGGCATCAGTGCTTTCCTTTCAACGTTTTTTGAACAGCTTTTGACCTACGGAACCGCTGTCGGAGAGATGGTGGTGGACGGCCTTGAGCTCAAGAGCCTTTACAACGCCGACCTCAAGAGCGTTTCGTTCTCATATGGTAAAAACGCACTTGATGTTGTTGTTTGTGCTCAAAACGAAAACGGAACCTTTGTTCCGGTGAAATACCCCGAACTTATCCTCAAAAGCGTACGCAACCCGGAGCCGGGAAAGCTTTACGGAACCTCGTTGCTCAAGGGGCTGCCATTCGTGAGTGACATTCTGCTGAAGATTTTTAACACGATCGGTCTCAATTGGGAGCGAGTCGGCAACGTTCGCTTCGCCGTAACGTATAAGCCGCAGGACGACCGCCTTGACAGGGCTTATGCCAAGGAGAGAGCCGTTCAGGTTGCTTCGGAATGGAGCAAGGCAATGGAAAAGAACGGCCCGGTCAAAGACTTTGTTGCCGTCGGCGACGTTGAAATCAAGGCCATCGGCGCAGACAATCAAATTCTTGACAGTGAGGTTCCCGTTCGCCAGATTCTTGAGCAGATCGTTGCAAAGCTGGGGCTTCCGCCGTTTTTACTCGGCCTTTCGTGGTCAACAACGGAGCGAATGTCCTCTCAGCAGGCGGATATCCTCACAAGCGAGATTGAATTCTATCGGCGTGAGCTTGAGCCTGTCATCCGAAAAATATGCAAAACATATCTTGTGCTTTCCGGCCTTGACTGCGACTTTTCGGTTGAATGGGATGACATCACGCTTCAGGATGTTACCGAGCTTTCAAGAAGCGCCTATTACACAGCTCAAAGCAAAAAAATACTAAGTGAGATTGGAGAGAAAGAATGAAAAACAGCAGCACAGGAGTTACAGAAGAGGAGCTTTCCGCAATCAACGCCTTCTCGCGCAAAAAGCTGACGCAGGAAGAGGTATATGTGTTCCCGGTTACGCTTTGCGACAATGAGATTGACAGGGATTTTGAAAGATTTCTGCCCACCGCGCTTGAAAAGCTTGCGTCTCTCTTTGCGGGCAAGACAGGGATTTTTGACCACAACGCAAAAAGCACAAGCCAAACGGCAAGAATCTTCAAAACGTGGGTTGAGACCGATAAGAGCAAAAGAAACAGTCTCGGGGAGCCTTACTGCGCCCTAAAAGCGAAGGCATACATGGTCAGAACCGGAGAAAACGAGGCTCTCATCAGCGAAATCGAAGGCGGAATCAAAAAAGAGGTCAGCGTAAGCTGCGCCGTTTCAAAGGCAAAGTGCTCAATCTGCGGCGCAGATTTGAGGAGGCGCGAGTGCGACCACAGCCGCGGAAAGCGTTATTCCGGAAGGCTTTGCTACGCTGAGCTTTCCGAACCCACGGACGCCTATGAATGGTCGTTCGTTGCCGTTCCGGCTCAGCGCGGCGCAGGCGTTACAAAAAGCTTTGACAATGAAAAATATCAGGCCGGAAACGTCATTGAAATCATCAAAAACGCAGACGGCGCAGTCAGTCTTTCCGCTTCTCAGGTTGAAAGTCTCAAGGAGTTTGCAAAAAGACTTGAAGATCTTGAATCCGACGCGAGAGCATATCGCGAAGAGCTGCTTTCGGAGATCAAGAAATACGCACACATTCTTGTTCCGCAGGTTGCAGGGGAGCTGGTTTCAGGCTGTGTCCGCAATCTTGGAACGGACGAGCTTAAAATCTTTTCAGAGAGCCTTAAAAAGCAGGCGCAAGCCCGTTTCCCGGCCGGAACACAGCTTGGAAAAACCGAATCAAAATCGCAAACAGACAACAAAGCATTCAGAATTTAAGGAGGAAAGAAAATGAACATTTCACTCGATTCATTCCATTCACAGAAGGCAACGTTTCTTGCCGATTCACTCACAAAGGTGGGCTGTCCGGTGACTATGAAGGAAAACCTCAAGGTTACATCAGCGGCGACCGGAGGTGCCTTTTGCGGCTTTTGCACCGATCTTCGCGACGGCTACGCAACGGTCAGAATTTCGGGCTATTGCACCGCAAAATACAGCCGTACTGCTCCGGCGGTCGGTTACGCGCTTCTTGCGGCGGACGGCGAGGGCGGTGTCAAAACCGTTACCACAGGCGGCAGAAGTCTGCTTGTGACAAACGTTGACACAACGGCAAAAACAGTTGGAATTATTCTTAACTAAGGGAGGAAAAACAGATGGCAATTTATGAAAACATCAAACTTGAAAAAGGTCTTTACACAACGGGAAAAAGCTTCACCGAAGCTCTTGAGGAGCTTGACCCTTCGGAAAATTATGTCGGAACCGAGCTTGAAGGCCTTGACGCCTATCAGCGTCAGCTCAAGCGTTTTTCGATTCGCGTGAGCGGAAGGGGCAGCGACAGGGTTGAAAAGTTTTTCAAAACCTCAGACAGCGCGGCTCTCTTTCCGGAATATATCAGCCGCGCCGTCAGGCAGGGTATGGAGGAAAATGACATTCTCGGCAGCATCGTTGCAACCACAACGGACATCGACTCACTCGATTACAGAACGATTACCTCTGTACCCGGCGAGGACGACAGACAGCTCAAGGTTGTGAACGAGGGCGCATTCATTCCGTCAACCGAAATCAAGACCCAGGAGAACCTTGTGAAGCTCCATAAGCGCGGAAGGATGCTCGTTGCCTCTTATGAGGCCGTACGCTTCCAGCGTCTTGACCTTTTCACAGTAACGCTGCGCCAGATCGGTGCATATATCGCCAAAAGCAGACTCAAGGACGCCGTTGATGTACTCATGAACGGAGACGGAAACTCTAACGCCATCACCGAAACAAAGGCCGCAACCGAAGGAACCCTCACCTATGGCGACCTTGTTGATTTCTGGAACAGCTTTGACCCGTACACCCTCAACGCGGTGATTGCTTCGCCCTCAATGATGGCAAAGCTGCTCAAACTCTCGGAGTTTCGCGATGCTGCGGCAGGCCTCAGCTTCCATTCGACCGGAGAGCTTGTGACCCCGTTTGGCGCAAAGCTCATGAAAAGCTCCGCCGTTGCCGCAGATAAGCTTATCGGTCTTGACAGAACCTGCGCGCTTGAGCTTGTTCAGGCGGGAGGAATTTCAACCGAGTTCGACAAGCTCATTGACCGTCAGCTTGAGCGTGCGGCAATCACAAGCATTGCCGGATTTGCAAAAATCTATACGCCGGCTTCAAAGGCGCTTTCCCTTTAAGGGGGTGTTCTCATGGTCGAAGCAGTTGATGTATGCGCAATCCTAAAAGAACACGCCGACCTTGAAGAACTTTCCGTGACCGAGCTTTTGCCGGTTTGCAAAAGAGCCCTCGGCTTCGTCCTTGAAAACCTCAGGGACGGGGCCGACCCGGACTGCTCCCTTGTTGCCGAAACGGCCGCGGCGGAGGCGAGGTTTCGCCTTTTTCATAAAATGCTCTCTGCGTCCGACCGCTTTGAAAGCTACAAGGCCGGAGACATGACGCTCAAGCGAAGCATTGAAAAGGAACTCCGGCTCGAAAAAGAAATGCGCGATGAAGCTTTTGCAAGGGCAGCGGGAATTTTGAAGGACGGAGGTTTTTTCTTTGAAGCATGCGGTCAGTAAAACGAAAAAAATGTTCTGCCGCTTTGGCAGAAGGCTCACCGTTAAGACACCTGACGGGGAGACGGCCTTCAGCGCCTTTCTTCAGCCGCTCAGATATAAAAACAAAATGTATCTTTCCGCAGTCCATGGGGAGCTGGGCTTTGATACTATGACAAAGTATCTTCTGCTTTGCCCGGGAGAAATTGACCTTGAAGCTGTTGACGGAACGAGCGTTCGGCTCTGTCTCGAAAAAACGGACTTCAGCGTTGACCACTGCGAAAAAGTTACTTTCGGCGAAGAGATTCTTTATAACTGGGCAATTATCCACAAAAACGAGGGGGTGCCCGAAAATGAAAACTGATTCGCTTGTGGCCGAGCTGGTTGAAAAAACGAACGCTCTGACAACCGTCACCGGTGTCGAGGCCGTTTGCTCATATTCGGGCACACCCGTGCGTTCGCCGATTGAAAAAATTACACTCGCTTTCATGACACAGGAAAACTACACGACACATTTCAACGATGAAAACGAGGAGTGCTGCCGAAAGACGGCTGTCGAAATCTCAATGAATTGCTATGCACCGAAAGTGATGGCGGTCAAGGATGTTATTGCCAAGGCTGAGGCGGTGCTCGATTCGCTTTATGATAGCTACGCAGGCGAGATGAAGACATACCGGCTCGGAAAAGCGGAAATTGACGATGACACAAAGACGCTGAAAATTCCCTGCAAGCTGGTTTTTGAATATGAAAGCTGCGCGGCGTACTCGGTTGAAAACAGTATTTTGCGCCCCTATGCGGATTTCCTTTGCAAAACCCACGTTAACGACGAGACAATGCATCTGACGGTCGCTCAAAAGTCGTTTGTCACAACGCCGTTTGTTGTCGGCCGCTATACGGGTACGGGAACGTATACGCGCGAGATCAGCCTCGGTGAATCCCCGATGGCAATTGTGATTTTTGAGCTGACGAACGCCATGGTCACAAAAAGCGAGAGCGGAGACAAAATCTATTGCAACTTCGGCTTCCACTCCGGCAGCGGAAATTCAATGGGGGTCTACCGAACATCGGACGGCTTCGGCGTCAAGCGGGCAAGCGCAAACGACACGGTCACTTTCCTCAACGAAGCACTGCGAAATTATGCTTACATTTATCTTCGCAGATAAAAACGCGCTCCCGTGAAAACGGGGGCGTTTTTTAAAACAGCTTGATAACAGGAAGCAAATATGCTAAGATGTTAATATCAACAATAAAGGAGAGAACAGAATGAAAAAGACTTCTAAAAAAATCCTTGCGCTGCTTTTTGCTTTGGTTATTATATCATCGACTGCGCTTCCTGCGGTTTATGCCGCGGTGTTGAAACTCAACGAAACAAAGCTCACGCTGATTGTCGGAAACAGCGCAACTTTGAAATTTGACGGAGCAAACAAAACTCCGAAATGGAAAAGCTCAAACCAAAAGGTTGCTTCGGTGAGCAAAAGGGGTGTTGTTACGGCTCTCAAAAAAGGCAAAACCACTGTGACCGCCGAACTGGGAAAGGTAAAATTCAAATGCGTTGTAACCGTTGAAGACCCGGTGCTTTGCGTCAGGTTCAAACTCGGAGAAAAGCTCAACCTGTCGTATTACGGAACAAGCCAGAGCGTCAAATGGAGCAGTAGCAACAAAAAGGTCGCTTCGGTGAGCAAAAACGGCATTGTCAGAGCACTCGGTGCGGGAAAATGCAATATTACCGCAAAAATCGGTAGCAACAAATACGTTTATCGCGTAATTGTTGAAGCTCCGGCAACAACAAAAAAGCCGTTGGCAACGACAACAACAAATCCGATGGTCGCTGCAAAAGAAGTTAGTGTAAGCATTTGTGATGTTGCTTTTTCGGGCAAAAAGGTAATTTTGAGTATAAGCGGCGGAAAATTCAAATCTAATTCAACAGTAATAAGCGTGAAGATCAACGGAGAAAATTATAGCAGTATTCCGTGCAGGATAAATGCAAAAAATACCGACGGCCTTGGAAATCAGCAGATCATTGTCGATTTGTCGTCGGTATCGGAACTTGGCGTAGGTTCAAGCGTTTCGTTCATCATTCCGAGCGGCTTTTTGCGTTCACAGGACGGAAAGACATATAACAAGGCGTTCGGTGCTTCGGCTACCGCATGAGTAGCAACAAAGAAACGCGCTCCCGTGAAAACGGGGGCGCACTTCTTATTTCTTCATCCTTTTTCCAAACAGCAGTGCTCCGGCCGCAAAAATTACGGCACTGTATCCGAGAACAACGGCAAGGTTCACAAAAACCGCCGATGTGTCTCCGGCGAGGGTGTTTTTGAACGCTTCAACCGCGTGGTAAAACGGAAGGCATTGGCAAACCGTTTTGAACGGCCCTTTGACCATGTCAAGGCTGAACCAGGTTCCGGAAAGCCAGGCGGAAAGGTTGACGATTATCGTGTTGAACGCGCTCATGGATTTTTGGCTGAAGAGTGTTCCGGAAAGCAGGCCGAGGCTTATGTATAAAAGCGAGTCAGCCGCAAGAATGAGGGCGCAGGGGAGAAGCCGCCATGAAAAGCCGAAACCGAGCGCACACGCAAAGGCGATGCTGACAACGCTTTGAAGCAGCCCGACGGCAACGCCGGGGAGACTGTAGCCGAAGATGAAGTCGGATACCGTCAGCGGAGAGGCGAAAAGCCGCGCAAGAAAGGCCGTTTCCCTGTCTCCCGAAAGAAGAATACCGAGAAAAATTGAAAGGAAGGAAAGGCCGAAAACGACCATTCCGGGGGCAAACGCAGAAATTGAAAAGCTGTCGGGCATTCCCTCAATGCTTTTTGAAAGGAAGTGCATCGCCGTCATCAGAACGACCGGAAAGCCGATTCCAAAAATGAGCGAAAGCGGGTCGCGCAAAATTTCCTTGAAACAGCGCTTTGAAAATGTCAGTGCTCTCATTTTTCCTCCTCCGTTTCCGTCAGACGCAGGAATGCGTCCTCAAAATTATCCGCTCCGCTTTGGCCTATAATCTCTTCCGATGTTCCGAGAGCGCGCAGCTTTCCGGAGTTCATGATTGCAATTTTGTTGCAGAGTGCTTCGGCCTCTTCAAGGTAATGCGTTGTCAGAACGACGGTCATTTTTCCCTTGAGCGATTCAATCAACCGCCAAAGCTCGCGCCGCGCTCTCACGTCAAGGCCGAGCGTCGGTTCATCAAGAAAGAGCACCTTTGGTTCGCTTTGAAGAGCCATTGCGATTGAAAGGCGGCGTTCCATTCCGCCGGAGAGCGACTTTGCTTTGTCCTTCGCCCGGTCCGAAAGCGAAAAACGCCGTAGCATCTCTTCCGCCTTTCTTTTTGCTTCGTCCTTTTTTGCGCCGTAGACCTCGGCAATGAATTCAAGGTTTTCAAGAACGGTCAGGTTTTTTGCGGCGGCGGTCTCCTGCGGAGAGATGCCGATGATTTTTTTGACCTCGTGCGGCTTTGAAAGAATGCTGATTCCCTCAATGAAAGCATCGCCGCCTGTCGGAGTCAGCAGACCGCAGAGCATTTTAATTGTTGTTGTTTTTCCGGCTCCGTTCTGGCCGAGCAGGCCGAAAACCGTGCCCTCTTCAACCGAAACTGAAAGCGAATCAACGGCTTTCCTTTCCTTGAAGCTTTTTGAAAGGGCTTTGGTTTCAATTGCGTTCAAGTCAATCATCCTTTCCTTCCTGTGCCTTGAAAATTGCATCGGCAAAGTTCAGATAGGCATCATTTGAAACGATTGCAATGCCCTGGTTTTCGTCGGCGAGGAGCAAAACGGTGTCGCCCGGCTCAATTGAAAACATATCTCTTGCCGGCTTCGGAATCACTATCTGTCCCTTTTCTCCAACCTTAACGGTTGCAATGTATTTGCCCTTCGGCATTTTTCCTGCCATATTATTGACCTCCAAAGTTGAAAAAGTATAATTTGTTTGACTTATTATACTCTTATAACTTTTCATGTCAAGCTTTTTCGCAGGAGATGAAGAACTTTTTCAGGTTCAAGCAAATAAAAAAGGCTGCCGCTTTCGCGACAGCCTGAAAAATCAGTGATTTTTATTTCTTCTTGGTGGTTGCCTTGACAACTGCTGAGAAGTCACCGTAAACCTTGGCCTTTGAAACAGCTCTTACCTTGAACTGATACTTAGTGTTCTTCTTGAGGCCCTTCTTAACGGTGAGCTTTGTTGAGGAAGCGGTTCCAACCTTTTTCCACTTCTTGCCGACGAGCTGCCAAACTTCGTAGCTCTTTGCGCCGGAAACCTTGCTCCATGAAAGCGCAACGCTGCTCTTTGTTGTCTTGGCCTTAACGCCCTTAACGGCAGTGAGGTTTGTTGTAACCTTGAGGACTGCCGAGAAGTCGCCGGCAACCTTCTTTTTGCTGATTGCTCTGACCTTGAACTGATAGGTTGTGTTGGCCTTGAGCTTCTTAACGGTTACGGAAGTCTTGGTTGTTGTTGCAATCTTCTTCCACTTTTTGCCGACAAGCTGATAAACTTCATAGCTCTTTGCGCCGGAAACCTTGCCCCAGGTGAGGGTTACGGAAGAGGAGGTTGTTGCTTTGGCCTTGAGAGACTTAACCTGAGCGATTGCGGTCGTTGCAGAAACAACTGCCGAGTATGCGCCGTAGACCTTTGCGGTCTTGTTGTAAGCTCTTACTCTGAACTTATAGGCAGTATTGGCTTTAAGCTTGGAAACGGTTGCCGAGGTCTTGGTTGTTGTTTTTGCAACCCATTTCTTGCCATTGTAATATTCATAGCTGTAAGCGGTTGCGCCGACAACCTTGCTCCAGGTGAGGGTGGCGGTGGTTGAGGTTGTTGCAACCTTAAGTCCGGTAACAGCTGCGGGTACGATGTTGAACTTTGCGGTAACGGTTTCGTTCTTGACTGCGCCGTTGAGCTCAACGGTAACCTCGCCTTTGCCGAGCTTAACGTTGTTCTTTGCTTCCTTAACGGTGAACTGATATGAAGGAACGGTGACCTTCCTGCCGTTTACGGTAACGGTGATTGCTGCGGGGATAACGGCTGCGCCGGTGTATGCGGTGTCGGCACCTGCTGCTGCGGTAACCTTTGCGGCAACCTTTCCGTTTGTTCCGAGGGCGAGAGCTGCTGCGAAGGCAACCGGCGGAAGGATGACTGACTTCTTGCTGTTGAGCTGCTTAAGAAGATTAACAACGGTCTTCTTAAGCGATGAGTTTGAAAGGGCGGTCTGGAACGGAGCATTGCTGTAAGCAACGAGAATCTCCTTGCCGAACAAGCTCTTGAGAAGGTTGTAAATTACCTTGTAGAGAACTTCAACTGCGGTCTTGCTGCCAAAGTCGTTTGAGAATCTGACAACGGTGAGGTTCAGGAGCTTGTCAAAATCAAGGTTGAAGAGGCCGCCGAGAACGTCCTTGAGGAACTCTTCGCTCTTATAGCTCTTGCCTGCGATTGTCCAGATACCGGTAAGGTTAATTACGGTGTCAAGCTTTTTGAAGAAGCTGTCGGAGGCTTTGATTTTCTTGTTGATTCCGAGAGCCTTTGCAACGCCCTTGTCAAAGAGATATACGTTGACAAAGTCATTGAGAACCGTCCAAACGTTTTTACCTTCGCCTGCGCCGTAGCCGAGGTCAACAAAGCTGTTTGCCCAATAAGCGAGAAGGTCGCCGAGAACGTTTTCATAGCTGCTTACGTTTTCATTGACGGGGATCTCTGACTTCTTTGCGGTGTTGATGAGAACGATTTTTGCAACCTCTTCGAGGTTCTTGCAGTTATCAATGCCCTTTACATAGTCGTCCTTGCCGGTTCCTTCGATATTTTCAAGAACGAACTTGAGAACTGCGATAGGAGTAGCTTCGATTCCGACTGCCTTTGCAACGTATGCATAAAGCTTCTGAATGTTTTTGCCAACGAGCTTGACGTCGGTGCCGTACTCCCACTCAAAGCCCTTAAAGAGCTGAACTGCAACGGTGCCGAGGACGTCGTTGATCTGGGTTGAAAGCGGCTTTGTTCCGTCAATTTTAACGAGGGAGGTGTCAATTTCGCTGCCCTGGAAGGTCATGACGGTGCCGAGCTTTTTGAGTGCTTCGTTGTCGCCGGCGGTGATGTTGAGAGCTTTGACTGCCGGCTCAATGTATTTCTTCCAGCAGCTTGCAAGAACGGTTGAAAGAATTACGTCAACCTTTGAGGTTGTGCTCATTTTGAAATCGGGAACTGCCGAAGCAAGCTTTGCCGGAAGGAATTCTTCAAAGAGGAACTTGTCGAAGTTCTTGACAGCTCTGCTGTAAGCAGCGTTGTAGTTTGCGGAATCCTTGTCCTTGTCAAAGAGCATACCGACGATCATGCCCTTAATGAGACCGGAAACGCCATCCTCGCCGAGGAGAGAGTTAACGTCAATAAAGCCGTTTGCAACTCCGAGATCGAGTTTGCCTTCGACAAACTTTCCGATAAGAGACGTGTTAGCGGCAATGAGTTCGATAACTTCGTTGATGATCTTGTAGTCCTGCTTGCCGCGCTTCATGCCCTTCTGCCATGTGTTGACCTTGAGGCTGCCCATGTCGGCAAGGAGAACCTTTGCAGTTGCCATAACAAACTTGTTGCCGAGGATGTTTGCAAATTCATCAATTGTTTTGCAAAGCGCATTGACACTTGTTGCGTCAATTGTAAGCTTTGCAACCTTGAGGTCAACGACCTGCTTGATTTTCTTTTCCTTGAGAATTTCATCAAGCTTATCAAGGATAAGCTTTGAATTTTCAACATCGGTGGTCGAAAGATAGAACTGAGCGCCGAGCGAAGGTGTTTTGGGTTCTTCCTCCGCCGCAAAAGCGACTGACATTGTTCCGAAAGCCATCAGTACGCAAAGCACGACGCTGAGAACTTTTTTCAATGTTTTGTTCATTTACATTTGCCTCCTACTAAAAATTTTTGAACGCCGTTCTGATTTTTCCGCACTGCGGCGTCAAAGTTTTTGTGCACCCTCATAATACAACTTTTTGCACCTATTAGTCAATAAAATAAGCTGAAATAATTAAATTTTTATAAAAAATTCCAAATTTTGGCGTAGATTTAAAAATCAAATTAAGAAAAAGAAAAAAGTGCCGGTTTTCAATTCCGACACTTTCCTGAATTTTGTAATTTTATTCTCCGAGAGCTTCCTTGAGAGCCTTTGCAAGCTGATCCGGGCAGGAGGTTTTTTTGAAGCCGCACTTCACGCCTTCAAGGCGCGCAACGACCTCTTTTGCGTCCATTCCCTCAACGAGCTTTGCAATGCCCTGGGTGTTGCCGTTGCAGCCGCCGTTGAATTTTACGTTTTTGACCTTGCCGTCCTCAATTTCAAAGGAAAGCCCTCTTGCACAAACGCCTGTCGGCTTGAATTCATAAGTCATTTTTATCAGTCCTTTTTGAAAATCTACCCTTATTTTATCATAAAGGGACGCTATATTCAAGAGAGGGGAGAGAAGAGACGGGAAAAGTTATTGCAAAATTTTCCGTTTAATGGTAAACTTAGAGTAGTAAACGGAAAGGGAGAAGATACCATGACATTTTTCAAAAGAATTGCCGCCTTTTTTGTCAGTACGCTGCTGCTGTTTGCCGGCGCGATTGACAACGGCGGAGAAAATTTGCTCGGCGAAGCGCGTCTCATTTCAAGTGACCGCTACGTTCTTTGCGACGGTGATTACCTCACCCAGGGAATCACGACCGATGGCGAATACTTCTACTGCACCGGGGCCAGAACCTACACTGGCTTCAACGGAATTGCAAAAATCAGCATTCAAAGCGGTGAGGTCGTTCTTGAAAATCGCGACGCGATGCCGAAGGAAATGAAAAAGCAGCTCTTCAACCATCTCGGCGGCTGTTCATATTACAACGGAAAGATTTATGTTGCTGTTGAGGATATGTTCAGAAAGCACCCGGCTGTTGCCGTTTTTGACGCCGGAACGCTTGAGTTCACGGGTCAGTATAAAATCCTCGGCGAAGAGATTCAGCCGGAGGGCAACCTTTCCTGGTGCGCTGCGGACAAAGATAAGGGCATTCTTTACACCGGAATTTCAAGGGGCGGTGATTTTGTCAACGTACTTGACGCCGAAACGCTTGAATTCATCGAAAGAAAGCCGCTTGAAACCTCTTTCCACCGCGTTCAGGGTGCCGAGGTCTATGACGGGATCCTCTATATTTCCTGCAACGACACGGCGAAGAAAAAGCACGTCTATTCCGCCGATCCGGAAACCGGAAAGGTTGAAACGGTTCTTGAACGCTCGGCGGCCAAAATTTCAACCGAGGCCGAAGGGCTCACAATTCTTCCGACAGAGGACGGTGCATTCTTCCACGTTGTTGACGTAATCGGAATGACCGTCGGCGTAATCAGGCACTACAGCAGATAACAAAACAGAAAACTCATTTCAGGACTGCTCCGTTTTTTCGGGGCAGTCCGTTTTTTAGTTTTTCTTTATCGGTGTTGAAAAGAACAGCATTGTGTGATAAAATTGGTATATAAACCAATTTAAACATTTTTGAAAGCGTGAGGAAAATAGCAAGAAGATATGACAGCCGCGAGGCAAAAAGGCGAATTCTTTCTGCGTGCGTAAAGCTTTTCGTTGAGCAGGGGTATAAAGAGACTACGATGAATGACATCCTTTCTGCTGCGGACGTCTCCTGCGGAACTTTTCAGAATATTTTTAAAACTAAAAGCGGTGTTCTTTTTGAGCTTGTCCGTTTTATGTTTGAAGAACAGTTTTCTCAGGCTGCGGAAATCGTCGAAAAGGAAAAACCGTATCTTCTTTATGCGGCGGAAACCGCGGTTCAGATTGCCCTCGTTGAACGCAGCGAAAACCTCAGGCAGATATACACCGTTGCCTATAACACCCCGAGGGCGGCCGAATATATCTATCAGCAGACGTCAACAAAGCTCTTTGAGCTTTTTTCCTCCTATCTTCCGACGTTTTCCGAAAGCGATTTCTATGAGCTTGAAATCGGAACGGCGGGAATCATGCGCGGCTGCATGATGCGTCCGTGCGACAAATATTTTACGCTTGAAAAAAAGCTTTCGCGCTTTTTGCCGAGGTACTTTATTTGCTGTTCACTCTGCTTGCGCATATTCTGATGAGCCTGTAAAACCTGTGCGATTAAAAAAGGAACTGCTTTCGGGGCACCCTCCGTAAGGAAGGTGCCCCGGGGCGGCTCTTGTATCTCAGTTTAATAAGTTCTTAGAAACGGTGTAACCCTTGCGGTTATGCCGTTTTCTCTTTGTTGCGCTCGGTGAGGTGCTGCTGGAAGGCTTCTTCCATCTCCTCCGGGGTCAACTCGTGGAGGATGCCCACGCCGCTGTAGTAGATGTCCAGCAGCTGTACCCGCTTGCCGTCAAGGTATCTCGGTGCATACACCACGATTTTGTCCACGAACTCGTGGATCAGCTCCGGCGTCAGAGCTTTCAGTTCCGTGATTTGCTTCACCCTCTGAATGAACCGCTGCAAGCTCTCGGTCTTATCCGTTTCGGTTTCCAGATACGCCTGCATTTCCGGGACGGCTGCTTTCAGCGTTTTCTGTTCTTCCTCGTAAGATAGGGACAGTGTGGCATAGCGCTCGTCAGACAGCTTTCCGCTGGCGTTGTCCTCGTAGATCTTCTGAATCAAGGCATCAATCTCCGCAATGCGCTTCTTCGCCTTGCTCAACTCCCGGCGCTTGGCGGCAAGCTGTTTCTTCTTGTCCTCCGTGTAGCAGTCCATCTGCTTGCGGGCGAATTCTTTCTCAAACACCTGCACATTCAAGAGAATGCGCTGCATACTCTCCAAAACGATTTGCTCCACCACTTTCTCACGGATATAGTGAGCGGAACAGACCTCGGAATTCTTGCGGTAGGCGGAACAGAAGAAATACGCCTGCTCTCGCTTGTAGTTGTTGGTGACACTGTAATACAGCTTCTCTCCGCAGTCGGCACAGTACAGCAGACCCGAAAAGGGGCTGACAATGCCGCTTTTCGTGGGCCTGCGGCGGTGCTTGCGAAGCTCCTGCACCAAGGCGAAGGTTTCCCGGTCGATGATGGC
>CAKSYX010000029.1 GCA_934525065.1 uncultured Eubacteriales bacterium | reverse complement strand
TTTGCCCACTCGCGGTATCTACATACAGCTTCGGGGCAAAGAAAACGCTTTCTGCATCTAAATGCGACAGCCCCATTTTGTTGTACTATAAAATTATTCGATTCCGCTGAACAGCTCATTGTCATCATGCTCCGGCTCAGCTTCGGCCGGGCTTTCGCCGTCTTCAAATGATTCGGTTTGCTTCTTAGCTTTCTTTTCTTCCTTGGGCTTGAAAGCAAAGCAGAGCAGGAGAGTTATGATAATTGCAAAAGCAACGAGCGAAAAAAGGATGACCATAAAGCTTTGTGAAACAAGCTTTGCGATTTTTCCGAGTGAGGCAATGCTCTTTTCCGCAACGCCCTCAATGCGCTCCTGCTGAACGTCGGAGATGTTGATATTGTAGGTTCCGTTGCCGTTGGCAATGAGAATCCTTCCGACGGCTCTGTTGCCGCTCATGTCGTAATAGACAACGTTTTCGTCCTTTTGATAAAGCTCTGATTTTTTGCAGAAAACAAGGTCGTCGGCGGTAATTCCGCTTTTTATGTCTGCGCTTTCAACTGTATAAATTCTGTATGAGCCGACCTCTTTGCCGCTGTTGACGGTCAGAACGCAGGCTCCGGTCGCCGCCGTTGCAAGAAGAATCAGAACAAGGAGAATTGCAAGAACGGCCTTTGCGGCGCGTTTTGTGCCGGAAAGCTTCGCCGGAGAACTGATCTCTCCGAATTCAAAATCGTCCGGGTGGGCTTCTCCTCTTTCATAGGGAACATCGTTTGCTTCATCATCGGCTCCGTCCGGAATTTCGTCCTGCGGCGGATAAGTCTCCTGCGATTTGACGGCAGAGTCATCCTTTTCAAAAAGACTTGCACCGGTGTGAAGATCGGCCTGTTCGGTCGGAATAAAATTTTCGGCTTCGGCTTGCTCATATTCCCGAGGTTCAAAGGTATCCGCGGTAATCTCTTTTGAAGCCTTCCGTTTTCCTCTTCTTTGCTTGAAAAGGTTCTTCTTCGGTTCCTCCTCTTCCTCATCGTCATAGGCTCCGGTCATGACGTTTGCGTAGTCATCCATAAGACCGGTGATTCCTTCTTCCTTTTGCGGCTGAGGTTTTTGAGCTTCGGCTTCTGCCGGCTGCGGAGTAAGCCTTGAAAGCGGAACCGGGCGTCCGTCCTCTGAGGAAAACCGGCGGATAAACGCGTCAATATCCGAAGAAACGCTTTCAACCTTTGTCTGCGGTGCCGAAGCTGCTGCGGCAGGAGCCTTCTCCTCTTCCGGTGCAGGGAGAGGGAGAACCTCTTCGCCGAGGAGGGTGGAGCCTTCCTTGATCGCCTTTTCGGCAGAGACAGCCTTGCCGTATAAATTATTAAGCTCATCAAGGCTCTTCGGCCTATAACTTGCCAATCAAATCACATCCTTACAGTTTTGCGTGAACATCGTGTTCTGCCGATGCTTTATCACTGGATCCCCTTTTCAAGAATAACGGCGATCATGTCGCTGATGCTTTTAAGGTTCTTCATGATGGTTGTGTTTTCTGTTCTGAGTTCAACCGAATTTTCCATAGCCTGACGGACGATGTTGCGGCTTTTTTCGTTCGCCTTTTCAACAATTTCGTCGGCCTTTTGCCGGGCGTTGCTCATTGCCTTTGCAACGGTTGTTTTCAGCTCTTCAAAAACGCGGGCAATGACTTCATTCTGGTTGTTTTCGTCAATTGTGAAATAGATTCCGAGGTCGCGGACGCTTTCTTCAAGCTCATGGAAATTCTTTTCCATCTCTTCGCCCCAAGCGACCGCGTTGCTGTATTCTGCCTGAAGAAGCTCGATATACTTGTCCACCTCGCGAGTGGAATAACCGCTTTCTTCAAGGGTAAAGTTGATTTTGGCCATTTTTCTCCTCCGATCGTTTGCTGCACGGCGGCAAAGCACACCGAGACTCAATCTTTTCCGTAATCTTCATTCAAAATCCTAAGGCTTTGGACGAATCTCTTCAGCCTGCACAAACACATTGTAAATTATACTCTATACCCATTTAAAATTCAACACCATGAGCGTAAATTTTACTTAAAAATCGAAAGCTGTCGCAAATGGCAGAAAAAAGCAGATGGCCCTGCACCACCTGCCTTTTATTTTGTCTCTTCTCATTTAAGCGAGCAAGCACCGTGTTCACATTCGGTGATTTTTCCGACGATGGGCTCCGGGTCGATTCCCTGACGCTTGTAGTAGTCGGCAAGGGCCGCCTTGATTGCCTGTTCGGCAAGAACCGAGCAGTGAATTTTTACCGCGGGAAGTCCGTCAAGAGCTTCAACAACGGCCTTGTTCGTCAGCTTGAGAGCTTCTGAAACGGGCTTGCCCTTGATGAGGTCGGTTGCCATTGAGGAGGTTGCAATCGCCGAAGCGCAGCCGTAGGTGTTGAACTTGACGTCAACGATAATATCGTTTTCAATTTTAAGATACATTTTCATGATGTCGCCGCACTTTGCGTTGCCGACCTCGCCTATTCCGTTTGCGTCGTCAAGCTTGCCGACATTGTGAGGATGGGCAAAATGTTCCATAACTTTTTCTGAGTATTCCATATATAAGCTCCTTTTGATTTTATTTTTTGTACGCGGCTTATTTTGCTGCGGCTTCTTCCTTCATGAGACGCTCCCAAAGCGGAGACATATCACGCAGTCTGTCAATGATCGGCGGAAGAACGCAGAGGATATGGTCAACGTCTTCAACCGAGTTGTTTTCACTCAATGAAAGGCGCAGCGAACCGTGGGCAACCTCGTGCCTGAGGCCGATCGCAAGCAGAACGTGGCTGGGATCAAGCGAGCCTGAGGTGCAGGCAGAGCCGCTTGAAGCGCAAACGCCGTTCATGTCCAGCATAAGAAGCAGGCTTTCGCCCTCAACACCCTCAAAGCACATGCTGAAATTGCCGGGCAGACGGTGCTCAAGGTCGCCGTTGATTCTTGAGCGGTAGATTTTTGAAGCACCTTCAAAAAGTCTGTCGCGCAGCGCGGCAACTTTCTTCATGTTCTCTTCCATATGCTCCGTCATGTCGGTGATTGCAACTCCCATGCCGACGATTCCGGGAACGTTTTCCGTTCCGGCGCGCTTTCCGCTTTCCTGTGCGCCGCCCTCGATGAGGTTGGGAAGGTTGATTCCCTTTCTGCAATAGAGTGCGCCTACACCCTTTGAAGCGTGGAACTTATGACCGGAGAGCGAAAGCATGTCAATGTTGTCCTTTTTGACATCAATGGGGATATGACCCACAGCCTGAACCGCATCGGTGTGGAAAAGAACGCCCTTTTCGCGGCAGAGCTTTCCGATTTCGGAAATCGGCTGAATCGTTCCGATCTCGTTGTTGGCGTACATAATTGAAACAAGGCAGGTGTCCTCGGTGATTGCCTTTTCAACGTCCTCAACGCGGACTATTCCGTTTTCATAAACATCAAGGTAGGTGACGGTAAAGCCCTGCTTTTCAAGCGCGGCCATTGTGTGAAGAACGGCGTGGTGCTCAATTTTTGAAGTGATGAGGTGCTTTTTGCCTTTTTTTGCGCCGAGAGCGGCTGCGCCCTTGATTGCCCAGTTGTCCGCCTCGGAGCCGCCGGAGGTGAAATAGATCTCTCTTTCCTCGGCGCCCAGGGCGGCGGCGACCTGTTCGCGCGCCTTGGTGATTGCGCGGTGAGCGGTCTGGCCGATGGCATAAAGGCTGGAGGGGTTGCCGTAATGCTCTTTCATATACGGAAGCATTGCGTCAATAACGTGCTGCGACATAGGTGTCGTTGCTGAATTGTCTGCATATACAAATCTCATAAGTTTTTCCGCGCGGCGAAGGCCGCTTTCCCTTTTCCTGAACCCTGCTGCGGATTCATATTTTTCGGCGGAGGAACCGCCCAAAGTTACTTTTTCAGCAGCTTTTGCAGCCGCCGCTTTTTGCGCTGCGTTCGGCAAGCTCTTCAAGACTTATATTCCTGACAACGCCGATGATGGCGTCGTAGATTTTTGTCCAGATGAATGAGGTCACGCAGTCACAGTAATTTTCGCAGCATTCGCTGTCTTCGGCGCAGGCAACGGGAGCAAGGCTTCCTTCCGTTGCAATGAGAATCTCTTCAACCGAGGTTTCCTTTGCGCTTTTTGAAAGGAGATAGCCGCCCTTTGCTCCGCGAACCGACTTGACAAGACCGGCCTTTGAAAGCGGAGTGACGATCTGCTCAAGGTATTTTTCCGAAAGGTTCTCGCGCATTGCGATATCTTTGACCGAAACGCAGCCTTCCTTTTCGTGGATTGCAATGTCCGTCATGATTCTCAAACCGTAGCGTCCCTTTGTTGAGATTTTCATTTGAAAGAGCCTCCTTCCTCAATTCCTACTGCATTGGTAGTATATCACCGTTTTTAATTCATAGCAAGTACCTATGCTTTATTTGCCGTAAAAGTTATCCTTCCCGGAAAAGAAATAAATTATGCAAAAGCAACAAAAAATCACAGCCGCCGGGCGAACCTGACGGCTGTGTGATGTTAAGTATTTGCTTATTTCATGAGCCTTCTGATTACGGCTTCGCAGTCTGCCTCGTCCATGATCTTCGGAACGGGGTAGAGGGGGTTTGCTTCCTTCAAAGCGCGCTTAACGATGGTCGGAATGTCCTCTTCCTTAATGCAGTCAAACTTATTTTGAATATTCATGTCGCTGTTGAGCTTCTTAACGGCTTCGATGAAAGCGGTTGCCTTTTCGGCGTCGGTGCCTTCGGTTTTTACGCCGGTGATAACGGCAAGCTTTGCAAGGCGCTTGTGTGCGCTTTCGCCGTAATACTCAAGAACATACGGAAGAATAACAGCCATTGCAAGGCCGTGCGGAATGTGATAGAAGCCGCCGAGATTGTGGCCGATTGCGTGAACATAACCGACATATGCTCTGGTGAAGGCCATTCCTGCATAGTAGGAAGCCTTGAGCATATTGTTCCTCGCTTCAATGTCTTTTCCGTCCTTGTATGCCTTTTCAACATTCGCAAAAATCATGCGAACAGCCTTTTCGGCGTAAGCTTCGGTTGAACGGACGTTGCTCTTGCCGATATAGGCTTCAACGGCGTGGGTGAGAGCATCCATACCGGTTGTTGAAGTGATGTGCGGCGGAAGACCGACGGTAAGCTCCGGGTCAAGAACAGCAAACTTCGGGCGAAGACGCGGGTCGTTGATGGCGTTCTTTTCGTGTGTCTCGGGGTCGGAAACAACGGCGGCGAGGGTGGTCTCGGAGCCTGTTCCGGCGGTGGTGGGAACAGCAAAGAGCGGCGGAAGCTTATGGTGGAGCTTGATTACGCCTCTCATCTGCTTAACGGAAAGCTTCGGGTTGGTAACTCTTGCGGCTGCCGCCTTGGCGCAGTCCATCGGTGAACCGCCGCCGAAAGCGATCACGCCTTCGCAATTGTTGTCGAGATAAAGCTGACGTGCGTCCTCAATGTTGTCAATAGTCGGGTTCGGCTGAGTTCCGTCATAAACAACGTATTCGATTCCGTCCTTTTCAAGCGCAGCAAAAAGACCGTCAAGAATGTGCAGGCTCATAAGTCCCTTATCGGTAACGATGAGCACACGCTTGAGTCCTTTTGATTCAATGAGCGCAGGGAGCTTTGCAATTGAACCGGGTCCTTCAAGAAGCTCCGGCTCGGACCAGTCAAAAGCATACATTGCAATCTTCATGATCTTCTGAAAAGCTCTGTAATACGCCTTTTTAAGTTGCCACATTGAAATTCATCCTTTCTTTCCGGCGCAATACGTCCGGTCTGTAAAAAATAGCATAATCATTCTACTATTTTTTACCTCTCTTTTCAAGTCCTTTGTGTGAAATTAGTGTATGGATTCACAATTTTTGTCCTTTTCCGGGAATACTACTTTTGAGGTGAACTTAAATATGAGCAAAAAAATTGCAATCACGACCGAAAGCAGCGCCGACATTTCAAAAAAGCTGCAAAAGGAGCTTGACGTCCATGTGATTCCGATGACCGTTCTCATCTGCGACGAGGAATTCAAAGACGGCGTGGATCTGACGGCGTCGGAGCTTTATGAAAAAAGCGAGCTTTACGGCGAAACGCCGAAAACCGCCGGAATCTCTCCGAATGACTATAAGCTCGTTTTTGAAACGCTGACAAACCAAGGCTATGACGTTGTTCACGTTTCAATCAGCGGAAAAATTTCCTCCTGCCTTCAAAACGCGCGCTTTGCTTCAAACAGCTTTGAAAATGTTTATGTTGTCGATTCGCTCAATCTCTCCGCGGGGATGGCGATGCTCGTCTATGAAGCCTGCCGGCTGAGAGACAGCGGAGAAACCGCGCAGGCTATCGCCGCCGAGCTTGAAAAGCTGCGGCTTAAAATCAGCACAAGCTTCATTCTTGAAGACACAAGTTACCTTCGCCGCGGCGGACGCTGCAGCAAAGCCGAGCAGCTGACGGCGAGCCTGCTTTCCCTGCGGCCGAGCATTGAAATTGTCGGCGGAAAGCTCCTCCCCGGAAAGCACTTTCGCGGAAAGGGTCTTGATGCAGACAAAAAATACATTGAAAAAACGCTTGAAAACAAAAAGGCCGACAAAAGGCTCTGCCTGCTTAATTTCTCCGGTCTCAGGGAGGATGAGGTCAACGAGCTTGTTTCCTTTGCAAAAAAGAGCGGCCCGTTTGAAGAGGTGCTTGCGAGCGAAGCCGGCTGCTGCATTTCCTCTCACTGCGGCCGCGGCTGCATGGGAATCATTTTCAGGGAGGAATGAAAAAGGGGCTGTCGCATTTAGCGCAGACCAAAGAGCAAAACAAAAAGAAAAAGACTATATTTCACGAGGTCTATCGAAATCAGAGCTTCATATGAAATATAGTCTTTGCTTCTTGATGATATTGAAAATAATTTTGCTCTTTTAAGCGTTTTTTTGCCCACTCGCGGTATTGCATGGGAATCATTTTCAGGGAAGAATGAAAAGCGGACTGTTTCGGTTGACTCCCGAAACAGCCCCTTGTTTAATCTGAGAATAGCTGAATCCAATGCGTTTTTAGGCAAATTTCCTGCCGTATTCAACGCCCTTCTTGAGGGCAGCGGTGTTCATTTCCATAACAGACGGTGCTTTTGAAGCAAACTTCTTTTTGAGGCTGTCAAGGAATTCGTCCTCGGTGATGATACCCGTAGCTCCGATGAGAGCACCGATGATGACAATGTTTGCACACTTCGGATTTCCTATTTCGTCTGCAATGTCGTCAACCGGGAGGGCAATGACCGTTGCATCGCCGCGCTTGACCTCACTTGTCACTCTGTTTGAGTTGAGGAGAAGAACGCCGCCCTCCTTGAGCTGGGTCTTGAACTTTGAAAATGCCTGCTCGTTCATGCAGATGAGAACGTCGCACTTTTTGGCGAGCGGAGAAATGACCTGTCCGTCGTCAATAACAACGGTGCATTTTGCGCTGCCGCCGCGCTGCTCGGGGCCGTATTCCGGGAGGAAGGTTGCGTATTTTCCGCCCTCGACCGCGGCCTTGGCGGTCATCATGCCTGCGGAAACAACGCCCTGTCCGCCTGAGCCTGAAAAGATAAGTGACTTTTTCATTCTGACTGCGCCTCCTTATCCTTGTATACACCGGGAACAAAATACGGAATGGTGTTTGTGTTCATGTAGTCAATCGTCTGAAGCGGAGTCATGCCCCAGTTTGTCGGGCAGTTTGTCAAAAGCTCAATGAAGGTGAAGCCCTTTCCGGCGAGCTGAAGCTCAAAAGCCTTTTTGATGCCCTTTCTTGCGTCCATGATGCCCTTCGGCGAGTTGAGCGCATACCTCGCAACAAAAACGGGAGCCTCAAGCGTTGCAATGATCTCGCACATTTTCATCGGGTAGCCGGTCTCCTTGGGGTCGCGGCCGTAACGGGTCGTGGTCGTTTTCTGGCCGATGAGCGTTGTGGGAGCCATCTGGCCGCCGGTCATGCCGTAGGTCTGATTGTTCGCAAAAATAACGGTGAAGTTTTCACCTCTGTTGGCCGCGCCCATGATTTCAGCAAGGCCGATTGCGGCAAGGTCGCCGTCTCCCTGATAGGCAAAGACAAGTCTTTCCGGGTTGGTGCGCTTGAAGCCGGTCGCAACCGCCGGAGCGCGTCCGTGAGCCGCGCCGACAATGTCGCCGTCCCAATAAAGCAGGTTGAGCGTTGAACAGCCGACCGGAACAACGTGAACGCAGTTTTCCTTTTGTCCGAGCTCGTCAACGACCTCGGCAATTATTCTCGTTGCGAGCGAGTGCATACAGCCGGGGCAAAAGCCGCTCGGCGTACCTTTGAGAGAAGAGGGTCTTTTAAATTCCATTATTTTGCACCTCCCGTAACGATTTTTTTGATTGCCGCATATGTGCTTTCATCGTCGAGCAGAATTCCGCCCGAACGTCCGTAGGTATATATCGGAGCTCTGTCTTTGACCTCGAGGGCGATATCATCACGCATTTGAGCGGGAATTGCAAGCTCAACGTCGATGATGCCCTTTACGCGGCCGTAGTCGAGATTCTGAAGGCTCTTTTTCGGGAAGGGGTTGAGAGTGATCGGACGGATCATGCCGATTTTATGGCCCTCCCCGCGCAGGCGGAGAATAGCTTCTCTTGAAACGCGGGCGGAAATGCCGTAGGCAACAATAACGTATTCCGCGTCGTCAAGCATGAATTCTTCAACCTTGACGTCGTTTTCCTGCCAGCTGTCGTAGAGCTTTCCTCTCATTGTGTTTTCATATTCAAGCATGGCTTCGGGATAATACGGCGTGAGAAGTCTGGCTCTTCTGCTTTCACCCTCGCGCAGCGAGAGATCCCAGCTCTTGGTCTTTTCGCGCTTTGCCTCTTTGAATTCGGGCAGCTCAACCAGCTCCATGATCGCGCCGAGACAGCCGTCCATAAGGATGAGCACCGGGTTGCGGTCCCTTTCTGCGTATTCCCATGCGTTATATGTGAGGTCAACAGCCTCCTGAAGGGTTGACGGGGCAAAGACCATGACCTTGAAGCCGCCGTGACCCATCGCCTTCGTTGCCTGAAGGTAGTCCATCTGAGCCGGCTGAATTGAACCGAGACCGGGACCTCCGCGGCTGATGTTGACAACAACCGCCGGCAGCTTTGTGCTTGCAAGGTAAGAGATACCTTCGCTCTTGAGGCTGATGCCGGGGCCGGAGGAGCTTGTCATTGCGCGGCAGCCGGAGGACGCCGCACCGTAAACCATGTTGATTGAAGCAACCTCGCTTTCGCCCTGGACGAAAACGCCGCCAACCTCCGGAAGTCTCCATGAAAGGTATTCCGGAATTTCATTCTGCGGAGTGATGGGGTAGCCGGCAAAGAAGCGGCAGCCTCCTCTGACGGCGGCTTCGGCAATAGCTTCGTTGCCCTTCATAAATACCTTTGACATTACTCGGCCTCCTTTTTCAGTTCAATTGCGCCTTCGGGGCAGACAGTTGCGCAAATTCCGCAGGAAATGCATTTTTCGCTGTCCGTCAGACGGGGATAAAAGAAGCCTTTTTTGCTGCGTTCGGTGCCAAGCTCCAGAATGCTCTTCGGGCAGAATCTGACGCAGAAGGAGCAGCCCTTGCACAGCAGCACGTTGAGGTCGATCATAAAAATGACGCCTGCCTTTCTTCGTAATTTCCTTGAAACAAAAGTTTCTTTATTGCGGGCCGGTCTGCACCGAAAGGGCGGAGCAAAACCGACTGCGCACCAAAAGCCATATTGACTTTTTTTAGTGAATTTATTATACTATACATGTTGTTGTAAAGTCAACAGTCATAAAACAAGTGCTTGTCACATTTTCGGAGGTAACGCCCGTGGAACAGCAGGAGAAAAAGGAAAACCGCCGTGCCGCATACAGCAAGCGAGTGATTAAAGAAAGCTTCGTTGAGCTGCTTGACAAAAAACCGATGAGCAAAATCAGCGTCAAGGAGATCTGCGAAATGGCGGACGTCAACCGCTGCACCTTTTATTCATACTTTGACGATATCTATGACCTGCACAAAAAAATCATGCAGGAGTTTTATGACAAGCAGCGTCTCATTGCAAAGGACAGCCGCGAACGGCTCAAGCAAATGGTAAAATGCGGAAGAAAAATCACCGTTGACGACGTTTATACCCTCATGATGGAAATTCTCGGCCTTATCACGGAAAATATCGAAATTTCAAAAATCATTTATAACGCCAATTCGGAAGGCAAAATCCACTTCGAACTCGGTCAGATGTTTTTTGATATGCTCATTCCGATAGGCTTTCCGACCCATTCAAAGCCGCGCGTTGAGTGGCTGAAAAATGCGTATACCTTCGTCACAAGCGGCTTTACGGGAACCATCTATCTTTGGATAATCCGCGATTTCCCCGAAACGAAGGAGACAATGGCGCTCAACCTTGCGCGCCATATCTATAACGTTCTCATTGACCCTCAAATCAGCTTTGAGGACTGAGAAAACCCGTATGTACTCTTGTTTACTGTCTCATATGATTTATAACTGGCGGTTACGGATATGTTAAGCTATTGTTAATTCTTTTTAATTTTTATATTTTAAAGCAAAAATTGTGCGCCCAAGGCGCAAAACATAAGGAGGAAACTGCAAGATGACATTTTATGATGTACTTTCCGAAAAAAGGAAGGCCGTTCCGACGCCGGAGAACGTTGTTGACGAAAACGGCAACGCTTATTTCGGAACCTTTGAAAGCGAATTTCCGCGCATGGACTTTTTAAAGGTCAACAAGCCTTCAAAATTTCCCAATGCGCTCAACAAAATGAAGCTCACCCTTTGGGAGGCAATTGAGCTGAACCTCAAGGACATTATCGTCCTCACCGCCGTTTGCGACATGGGCATTTTCGGCACGGGCCTGACCCTCGTCTACGACAAAAAGAGCAAAAAGGTCACAAAGTTCCAGGATATGTTCCCGAAAAAGTGCGCCGTTATTTCAAACACTCTTTTGAACGGAGACACCACGGAGTCCCGCGGAAAGAACGTTGTTCTCAAGTGCATCAACCACTTTGAAAAAGGTCAGGCACTCGTTACAGGCCACGCAAAGGACGCAAAAAGCGGTGCTTCGGTCAGCTATGACGTTGAGCTGAACCGCGTTTCGCTCCCGAGCATTGTTTCAATTCCCTTCGGCGCAAACCGTCCGCTGTATTCTCAAAAGGACCTTTTCAGGCTCTCCGGCTGGGTCGAGTTCAACGGCGTGAGATATGAGACAGACGAAGAAAGCACCGCCATCATTGACGACCACAGAGGCTATTACCCCTATGTTGCCCACTATGACTGGGTAACGACAATGGGCAAGCTGGACATAAACGGCGAGAGAAAGTTCTTCGGCTTCAACCTCACAAGGAACCAGTCAACCAACCAGAACGATTACAACGAAAACCTCATCTGGTTTGAGGGCAGCACCACCTTGCTCACTCCGGTACGCTTTGAGCATCCGGAATATAACAAGTGGAGAATCCGCGATACATACGGAATGGTTGACATCACCTTCGACATCGGCGACCGCTTCATCATGCGCGTACCCGGCGGCGTAATCGACATCAACTATCACGTTACCTTCGGAACGCTTTCCGGCTATGTCTGCGACCCGGACGGAAACAAGTATATCCTTGACGGAATGAGCGGAATCGGTGAGGACAAGAGCCTTAGATTCTGATTTAATTAACAAAAACGGGACTGCCGATGACAGTCCCGTTTTTCTTTTTTCTTTGGCCTGCGATGAGTGAGCAGGTCTTTTATTTTGCCTTGACCGCCTTTGACGTTGCAACTGCACTGTAGGTCTTGCCGCTGTATGCCTTTACGCGGTAGGTATATGTTGTGCCTTTTTTGACGCTCTTGTCAGCAAAAGCGAGCGTCTTTGCGCTTTTGATTGTTTTCAGCTCTTTGTAGCTTCCGTTTCCGACCTTGCGATAGACCACATAGCCGTCCGCGCCGGCGGTCTTTTTCCACGAAACGCTGACCTTTTTGGCCGCGGCCTTTGCCGTCACCTTTGTTGCGGCGAGGTATTTCACAGAAACGCCGGTCTTGTTATAGGAGGAAGAGCCGGCTGCGTTGACTGCACGGACAGTGTAGGTATACTTCGTTCCGCTTTTCGCTGTCTTGTCGGTATATGACGTTGATGAGGTTTTTCCGATCTTCTCCCATGAGGTCTTTGCGGTTTTGCGGTAGACGTTGTAATAATTAGCACCTGTTGATTTGCTCCACGTGATTTTTACACCGCCGGAAACATTAGCGGCCTTTTTGAGCTTCGGTGCCGAGCATTTGAGCTGAATGCTGACTCCGGTCTTGTCATAGGAGGAAGAGCCGGCCGCATTGAGTGCGCGAACGGTGTATGTATACTTCGTTCCGCTCTTTGCCGTATTGTCGGTATAGTAAGCCGAGGAAGTCTTTCCGAGCTTCTCCCATGAGGTTTTTTCTGTCTTGCGATAGACGTTGTAATAATCGGCACCGGTGACCTTGCTCCATGTGATTTTTACGCCGCCGGAAACAGCAGTAGCCGCCTTGAGCTTCGGTGCTGAGCACTTGAGCTGGGCGATGGTTCCGGTCTTGACCGTCTTTCCGCAGTCAAGGCAGGCTTTATGTCTCTTTCCGGGTGCATAAACAGTCGCCTTTTCGTCGGTTATCCAGCCGCTGATACGCTCGTGACTGCAGCCGAGAAGCTTATAATGAAGGCCGTTTTTCTTTGCATATTCAAGCGCAGCCGAACCGCTCTCGCAGCGCAGAACAAAGTCCTGATCTCTGAGCTTCTTATATGAAGCGCCGGAGAAGCCGTAGCCGAAGGTGTACGGCGGAATATACTTCACGCTCTTTGGAACGGTCACGTCATAAATCGTGTATCCCACCGCATTGTTCGCAATGCCGACAACGCCGTCCTTGACGGTGTACTTATAATTTTCCACCTTATTAACCGAAATGAGCCAGTTGTCAATATATTCGCTCTTGTTTCCTTTTTGGTCGTTCAGAGCTTTGGTGTTCCAGAAAGCCTGACCTTCAATTTCCTGAACGCTCGCCGGAATTTTTATCGTTTTGAGCGATGTGCAGTTGGCGAAAACGTGGTTTCTGATGAGCTTGAGATTTTCCGAAAGCTTGAGCTTTGTAAGGCTGTAGCAGCCCGAAAAAGCGTAATCGCCGATGTCGATAACGCTGTCAGGAATCGTCAGCGTTGTGAAATCCGCGCTGTTGAACGCCATGTCACCGATATATTTCACGCTGTCCGGGATTTTTATGCTTTTGATGTTGTACGGATATGTTTCCTGATAGACAGGGCAGAAGGTGTGGTTTGCAATTCCGACAGTTCCGTCCTTGATTGAAACCTTTGTTTCCTTCCATGTGTCGGTTTCATAGTCGTAAATATCCGGGAAAAATTCATAGCCGATGAGCCACTTGCCCCAATAGATTCCGCCCTTGGACTGTTCGTCGGAAAACGGTGTGTAAAGGAACGGATTGTAGCCGCATTTTTTGAGGCTCTTCGGGCAGTTTATCGTTTTGATTGCAGTGTTTCTGAAAGCAAGGTAACCTACCTTCTCAACGGTGTCGGGAAGCGTAAGAGAGGAAAGCTTGAAGCACCAGTAAAATGCTGTATCTCCAATCTCCCTGAGCTTTGAGGGCAGGGTAACGTCTTCAAGAACGGGACACATGCTGAATGCATTGTTGCCGATTTTTGTGACGCTGTTCGGAATCACAATTTTTTTGAGCGTTCTGCATTCTCTGAATGCAAAGTCCGGAATCTCCTTGAGCTTTGAGGAAAGGCGAACGTCGGTCAGCGCATCGCAATTTTTAAAAATGCTGTCTCCGAGATATGTTACCGTGTCGGGAATGGTGACCTTTTTAAGCTGACGACAGCCGTCAAAAGCTTCCTGCCAAATTTCGGTAACACCGTTTGGCACGTTTACTTCTTTAATCATTGCACCCGAAAAAGCACCGAGGCCGATTCTTTTGATCGTGCTCGGAAGCTTGACGCTTTCAAGCGTTGTTCCGCTGAATGCGCGGTTGCTGATTTCCGTCAAGCCTTCGGGGAGATTGACGGATTTAAGCTCCTGCGCCCAGCTGAACGCTTCTTCGCCTATCACCTTGACGGTATTCGGAAGAGGAGCCGCCGTGATGTCTGTCATGTAAAACGCACCAAAGCCGATTTCCGTCAGTCCGGAGGGAAAGTTGACCGTCTCCAGCTCATAGCACTGAGAGAAAAGGCCCTCCGGAATCTTTTTGAGCTTTGCGGGGAGAGTGGCTTTTTTAAGGCTTTGGCAGTTGCTGAAGGCAGAATCGCCAAGGTCTGTTGCACTTTCCGGAAGAGTGACCTCAAGAAGCTCCTGGCAGGAAGAAAAAGCTTCCGAAGCAATCGTTTTAACGCTGTCCGGCAGAGTGACCTTTGTCAGACCGGCGCAGTAAAAGGCGCGCTCGGCAATTTTTGTCAGACCGGCGGGCAGGTTGATTTTTGAAAGCTTCGAACAGACCGAAAAGGTTGCGTATTCAATTGTTGTGATTCCCTTTGGGAGAGTTACCGACTTGAGGTTTTCGCAGTAATAAAACGCCATCTCGCCGATTTTTTTGACCGATGAGGGAATGACGACCGATGTGAGCTTATCATTCAGCTCAAAGGCGTTGTTTCCAATGCCAGAAACGGTTTTTCCGTCAAGCTTTGAGGGAACGGTAATTTCTGCGGACTTTCCGTAATACTTCACGATCTGAGCCGTGCCGTCCTTCAGAACGGTATAGCCGTAGTCTCCGGAGCGTTTTTCGCTTGCCGCCGCAGACGAAAAGCAGAACGCGCCAACGGCCAGTGTAAGCACAAGGAAAACCGCAAGAAGCTTTAAAATGCTTTTGTTTTTCTTCATTTCTAAGACCTCCTTCTGATTGTCATGATTATATTATACACGATTGCAATTTATTAAGCAATATTAAAACTGCATTATATTGCTCCGCGATTTTTGGAACCTTTTACAGAAAAAACGGACGTCAGCAGACGTCCGCAAAGGTTTTGCCGTCTTTTATTCTTCCTCTTTTTTTTCAAGTCTTTCAAAAACGAGGGCATAGCCGTCGTTGCCGTAGGTCAGGCATTTGTTGACGCGGCTGACGGTCGTTGTGCTCGCGCCGGTACGCCTGCTGATTTCAATATAATTGAGCTTTTTTCTCAGCAGCCGCGCAACCTCAAGGCGCTGAGAAAGATCAATAAGCTCCTTCTCCGTGCAGATATCGCCGAAAAAGCTGTAACATTCTTCAACGCTTTCAAGCGTGAGAATGGCTTTGAAAAGGTTGTCAATTTCTTCATTCTTTGGCTTGCCCATTCTTAATAACCTTCTTTCTTCGTTTTTCCTGTGTCCGCACTTTACTATAACACCATGAGAACAAAAAGTCAAATCATAACGCGCTGCATTTGACTGTTGCGCTTTTCCCATGTTTTTAGTATAATGATTTTTGAAAACAGCTTCTTTGAAGAAAGCAAAAACGGGGGTGGAACTTTGGCTGCTTTGACAAAACGGGCAATCTATGCCTCTTTCCTTAAATTTCTGAACGAGCGTCCGCTCGATAAAATCACCGTCAAGGATATTGTTGACGACTGCAAAATCAACCGAAAAACCTTTTATTATTATTTCAGCGATATTTACGCCATGGCAGAGGAAATGTTCCGAGAGGAATTTGAAAAACGCCGCAGTGAAATAAAGCCCGATGAAGGCTCGTGGCTTGAGGCGTTCAAGAACGCCTGCTCGTATATGTATGAACGCCGAACCGTTACACTGCACGTTTTCAGGTCGCTCGGCTTTGAAAAAACGAATGAGACTTTCTTTTCAATTGCAATGGAGCATATTCCGCTTTTCCTTAAAAATCAGGCGCAGGGGCTTTCAGTTTCCGAAGAGGACGTTAGACTGATCTCCGTCTGGGCGGCGAATTCACTTTCGGGTATGCTCACGCGCTGGCTTGGTGACGGAATGAAGGAGATTCCGGAAAAGCTGCTCGACCGCTTTGCCGCAATAATGAAGGGCACTCTTCGCCTTGCGCTCGAAAACGCCGCCGCATTGAACCTTGACACTGCAAAATAATCCTGTAAATTTTTCTGCGAAGAAATTCCCTTTCGGGTGTTAATATAAGTGATGCGTTTTGAAACGCATTGATTCTCCTCACACCCCAAGGGAGAGCAAAAAGTCGGCCTGCCCGGCTTTTTGTGCTTTTCGCCCGAACGGCGGCAAAAATATTTTTGTGTTGCTCTTTAAAAATTCCCGGCCATATGTTATACTTGAAAAAGCATCTGAGAAAAGAAAGGTAGTTTAAAATGGGAAAAACCGTTGCCATAGTCAACCAGAAGGGCGGAGTCGGAAAAACAACGACCGCCGTGAACCTTGCCGCCGCAGTCGGCATGAAGGGCTATAAAACTCTGCTTGTGGACATTGACCCCCAAGGCAACGCAACGAGCGGTCTCGGCTTCAACAAAAGGGACACCGGACTTTCAACCTATGACATGATAATCGGTCAGGCTCCGGCTGAGGAAATTTTGAAGCAAACAAAGTTCAGCCGTCTCGACCTTTTGCCCGCCAACATGGCGCTTGCAGGCGCGGAAATTGAAGTTGCCGACCTGGACTTCCGCGAAGCGAGGATCAAAAACGCCCTTGCCCCTCTGAAGGAAAAATACGACTTCATTTTTCTTGACTGCCCTCCGTCGCTGGGACTTATCACTATCAATGCTCTTTGCGCCGTGGACAGTGTTCTTGTTCCGATTCAGTGTGAATTTTATGCGCTTGAGGGGCTTTCTCAGCTGATGAATACCGTTCGCCAGGTCAAAAGGAAATATAATCCGCTTATTGATATTGAAGGCGTGCTTTTGACGATGTTTGACGGAAGGCTCAACCTCACTCAGCAGGTCGTTTCCGAGGTCAAGCGTTTCTTTCCGCAAAAAGTCTTTTCTGTTGTGATTCCGCGCAACGTCCGCCTTTCGGAGGCGCCGTCCTTCGGTCAGCCGGTTGCGTATTATGACCGCGCTTCAAAGGGCAGCAGGGCCTATGACGAGCTTGCGGACGAATTTTTGAAAAAGAACGGCAAAACGCCGCTTTCTCATTTTTGATTGAGGAGGAACGAAAATGGCAGCAAAAAACAAAGGCGGTCTCGGCCGGGGCCTTGATGCGCTTTTTGACGACAATTCAATGGAGGACACAAAGTCCGCCGTAAAGCTTAAAATCAACGAAATTGAGCCGAACCGCGAACAGCCGAGAAAAAGCTTTGACGAGGAAGCTCTTGAAGAGCTTGCGAACAGCATTTCGACCCACGGCGTGCTTCAGCCGCTGCTCGTCCGTCCTTTGCCGGACGGCGGATACAGGCTCGTTGCCGGAGAAAGACGCTGGCGCGCCTCAAGAATGGCCGGCCTTACGGAGGTTCCGGTTGTGATTCGCGAGATGAGCGACAGCGAAGAAATGGAGCTTGCCCTTGTTGAAAATCTTCAGCGTGAGGATCTCAATCCGATTGAAGAAGCGCAGGGGCTTGCGCTTTTGATGGAAACCTACGGCCTGACGCAGGAGCAGGCGGCAAAGCGCGTTGGAAAAAGCCGCCCGGCGGTTGCAAATTCAATGCGTCTGCTTTCTCTTCCGCAGGAGGTGCTTGCCCTTGTTGAACGCGGCGAGCTTTCCGCAGGCCACGCAAGAACGATTCTTGCGCTTGAAAACGAGGAGCAGATGACCGCGCTTGCAAGCGAGATAATCAAAAAGCGGCTTTCTGTCCGCGAAACGGAACGCGCCGTTAAAGCCCTCCTCAAGGGAGACACCAAAAGGGAAAAGCGTGTCAAAAAGCGCGATACTTACTATGACGAGGTTGAGCTTGCGGTTTCTCAGTCGCTCGGCAGGAAGGCCAAGGTTTTTCTTTCCTCCGGAAACAGAGGTACGCTTGAAATTGAGTTCTTTGGAAAAGACGACCTTTCAAAGCTGATGAAGCTTTTTGAACAGGACGAATAAATTGCCTTAATTGTTGACGGGAGCCGCAATGCGGCTCCCGTTGTGCTTTATATATCCGTTGAAAATTCATCAATTTCTTTGTGAAACACAAGCGTTCCTTCGTACGGGCGGGGCATGAGCCGCCCATGAAACCTTGCCGTTTGCACCGCGCGAACAATAAAAGTTTTCTCTTTCATTTTTAAATCCTGCTTTGCTTGCGCTCCCCGCGCGGGGGTTACTTTTGTCGATTGAAACAAAAGTAACCAAAAGTTCGCTTCTTAGTACGGCGCGAGAGGTCGCCGAAATCGAAGTTTCTACGAAACTCGATTATCGTCTCCATCGCGCCTACAACAACAGTTCTGCTCTTTCCCCTCACCGAACACAAAATCCGCTTTCAAAAACGCACACTCTGTTGTGCCCTGCAATCAGCAAAACAAAAAAGAAAAGCTTCTGCCCACTTTCAGACGCGGATTTTTTCTGCAAGGAGAAAGGCTTTCTTAATTCTTGGGTTTAATTAAAACAGCCTGACACCTTGCACAACATAAAAACAAACCTCAGCTTCGTACGGGGGTCGCCTGAGGCCCCCGTATCTAGATGCTAGATGCTAGACACTAGATACTAGATATAATCAACTTAAAGGACAGCAAACGCCCTAACGTCCTGCACTGCATAAAAATAAACACGTCTAATATCTAATATCTAACATCTAAAATCTATCTTCGTACGGGCGGGGCATGACCCGCCCATGAAACCTTACCGTTTGCACCGCGCGAACAATAAAAGTTTTCTCTTTCATTTTTAAATCTAGCTTTGCTTGCGCTCCCCGCGCGGGGGTTACTTTTGACAAGCGTCTCAAAAGTAACCAAAAAGACTTATCATACGGCGCGAGAGGTCGCCGAAATCGAAGTTTCTACGAAACTCGATTATCGTCTCCATCGCGCCTACAACATCACCTCTGCAAACGCTCCCTTATTCAACAGAAAATCCGCTTTCAAAAACGCACACTCTGTTGTGCCCTGCAATCGGCAAAGCAAAAAAGAAAAGCTTCTGCCCACTTTCAGACGCGGATTTTTTCTGCAAGGAGAAAGGCTTTCTCAATTCTTGGGTTTATATAAAGCTTATATCATTCAGACGCAAGCTCGAAGGACAACACAAGCCTAACCGTCAGCACTAAAAATCCGCGTTTCAAAAGAAGGCGTAAGCTTTAATTCAGAACAACCTGAAGGAACAGCTTCACAGAGTGAGCGCTTATGAAAGCGGATTTTCTGTTGAATAAGGGAGCGTTTGCAGAGGTGATGTTGTAGGCGCGTTTGAGAGCGATAATCCGATTCCCTCAAGGAATCGTGATTTCGCTCTCTGGGGCGCCGTATGAAAAGCGCATTTTTGATTACTTTTGTTGCAATCGACAAAAGTAATCCCCGCGCGGGGAGCGCAAGCAAAGCAGGATTTAAAAATGAAAGAGAGAACTTCATTGTTCGCGCGGTGCAAACGGCAAGGTTTCATGGGCGGGTCATGCCCCGCCCGTACGAAGATAGATTTTAGATGCTAGATATTAGATATTAGACGTGTTTATTTTTATGCAGTGCAGGACGTTGGGTTGCTTGCTGTCCTTTGGGCTGATTATATCCGGAATCCGGAGACGAAAAAACTTGACTTTAAACTATTTTTATACTATTGTATATAAGATTGAAATATCGAAAGGTAGTGTTATGAAATGAGTGAATGTAACGGTAATTGCTCCTCCTGCTCATCGGATTGCCAGAGCAGAGATATGCACATCAAACCGAATAAATCGAGCAATATCAAAAAGATTTATGCAGTTGTCAGCGGCAAGGGCGGCGTCGGAAAATCCTCTGTAACGAGCCTTCTTGCTTCGGCAATGCAGAGCCTCGGAAAGCAATGTGCAATTCTTGACGCAGACGTGACCGGCCCTTCTGTTCCGAAGATGTTCGGCCTTAAAGGCCGCGCAGTTGCGGACGACGACGGAATCATCCCGATGGAAACCGCAACCGGTATCCGCGTGATGAGCGTTAATCTCCTGCTTGAAAGCGAAGATATGCCGGTGGTCTGGCGCGGACCTGTCATCAGCGGAGTGATTCAGCAGTTTTTCAGCGAGGTTTCCTGGGGTGATGTGGACTTCATGTTTGTTGATATGCCTCCGGGAACGGGCGACGTTCCCCTCACCGTTTTCCAGTCGCTCCCCGTTGACGGAATAATCGTTGTCACAACGCCGCAGGACCTTGTTTCTCTCATCGTTAAAAAGGCAGTTAACATGGCGAAGATGATGAACATTCCCGTTGTCGGTATAATTGAAAACATGAGCACCTTTGTCTGCCCCGACTGCGGAAAAGAACACCGCATCTTCGGCGGCGGCGATGCGGCTGCCACGGCAGCGCAGATGGGAACAAAGCTCCTCGCTTCGCTCCCGATCGACCCGAAAACGCCCGCTCTTGCAGACAAAGGCTCAATCGAGCTTGCGGACACCTCGGCATTTTTGCCGATTGCAAAAGCACTCGCCGACTGAAAACCGGCATACGACAATCTGAATATTTTACTTGGAGGAGTTTTTATGAAGAAAATCATCCGGGGTATTCTTCTCGGCCTTCTCGCCGTCATCGTTATCGGCGGCTCGGTCGGAGCGTATATGCTCTTTGGAAGCAAGGGGCCTGAGGTTGAAAAAAAACCAACCGTTGTTGACGCGAAAGGAAATACCTATCTCGCCGTCGTTGACGAAGACAGCAAGGAAACTATGGTCGCCGTGACCGACAAGGACGGCAACGTCTATGCTGTTGTGACCGACAAGGACGGCAACCTCAGCTCAACCGTCGGAAACATCAACGACAAGGTGAACAAAAACGACCTGCCGACAAACTACACCGGCTCGAACTTCAATATCACCAACACCAAAAACTACGACGGCAACGTTGTTTCGGACTCTCAAACAACCACCGCGCCGGCTTCAACAAATAACAACAGCGGCAACACAACAACGAAGGCTCAGCCGCAAAAAGACGAGCTTAAGCCTTACAGAATTGCATATTACCGCGACAACATCTTCTCCGGCGGAACATACCTCATGGAGTTCACGACCAACGACGAAACCATGAACGACAGCATCGGCGACTCGCCGCTCACCATGGCGACGAAGAACAACAATGTCTATGTCAGCACAAAGTTCCAGTCGCTCAACTGCGAAATGCTCATGCTCGCTCCGACAAGCAACAAAAAGGACGCAAAGCCGACAATTTATCTTATCCTTGACAAGTTCAAAATCTATTGCAAAATGCCGGAGGACACTGTCGGCGATGACCTCAACGTCGGCGCTATGAAGGACTTCGGCAGCGAGATCAAGGACAGCGACATCACCGTTTCAAAGGTTTCGATTGACGGCAAGGAGCTTATCTGCGAAAGCTATGTTTCGGAAAAAGACGGCGCAACGGTCAAATACTTCTTTGACGGCGAAACTCTCGTTCGCCGCGACGATGTTGGCAAGGACGGAAAGGTCAATTCACTTTACATCTCAAAGCTGACAAGCGAGGTTCCGGATTCACTCTTTGAAATTCCGAAGAATTACAGATATCTAAATATGTCGCTGCTTGAAAAGCTTGGCGGTGGAGAATAACTCAAAACCAAATTTAAAGGGGCTGTCGCATTTAACGCAGACCAAAGAGCAAAACAAAAAGAAAAAGACTATATTTCACGAAGCTTATCAAAACCGAGGCTTCCTATGAAATATAGTCTTTGTTTATTGATAGAATCTAAAAATAATTTTGCTCTTTTAAGCGTTTTTTTCCCACTCGCGGTATCTACATACAGCTTCGGGGCAAAGAAAACGCTTTCTGCATCTAAATGCGACAGCCCCTTACTTTTGCTTTTAAAACGGCAGCGGCCGCATGGACAAAGGGCTGTTCTTATCTCTGATAATACTCGATATATCTGTCGATGCAGTTTGCAATAATTTCCCTTGCAACGCTGTTGTCGCAAATTTCGGAAACGGTCGTTGTATGGTCATGCTCAAGGGTCTTGTAAACCTCAAAGAAGTGCTTGATTTCCTCAAAGCGGTGCGACGGAAGCTCGGACACATCCTCATAGGTGTTGTAGTTCGGGTCGTTGATGGGCACGGCAATGATTTTTTCGTCACTCATGCCGCTGTCGGTCATTTTGAGAACGCCGATGGGCTTGCATTCAACAATCGTCATCGGGCGGATCTGCTCGCTGCAAAGAACAAGAACATCCAACGGGTCGTTGTCGCTTGCGTATGTGCGCGGAATGAAGCCGTAGTTTGCAGGATAATGGGTCGAGGTGAAGAGAACGCGGTCAAGCTTGAGCATACCGGTCTCCTTGTCAAGCTCATACTTATTTTTGGTGCCCTTTGAAATTTCGATAACTGCGTAGAATCTGTCGGGCTTTATTCTTTTCGGTGAAATGTCATGCCAAATATTCATTTTTTTGCCTCCCTTTTTTATCTGAGCTTATTTTAGCAGAAGGAGACAAAAAACGCAATGGGAGCAATGCACAATATTTTTACTCCACAGTCACCGATTTTGCAAGGTTGCGCGGCTTGTCAACGCTGCATGAACGCGAAAGAGCGGTATAAAACGCAAGCAGCTGCAGCGGAACGGCTTCGAGAACGGGGAAAAACAGCTCAGCGGTTTCCGGAACGGTCAGAACGTATTCCATGTCCGAAAGGTCCTTCAAATGCTTCTCGGTCGTGACGGCAAGCACACGCGCGCCCCTTGCCTTGACCTCGCGGATATTTGAAACGGTTTTTTCAAAAAGTCTGTCTGAGCAGGCGCAGGCAACAACAAGCGTTCCGTTTTCGATGAGGGAGATCGTTCCGTGTTTGAGCTCGCCGGCGGCGTAGGCTTCGCAGTGGATATAGCTTATCTCCTTCATTTTGAGCGAAGCTTCGGTTGCCGCGGCATAATCTGACTGCCTGCCGATGAAATAGATGTGTTCAAGTAAGGCAAGCGGCTTTGAAAGCGCCTTCGCCGCGTCCGAGTTTTCAAGGGCCTGCGTCAGCTTCTGCGGCAGCTCCCTTATTTCGTGAAGAAAGACGCGTTTTTCATTTTGGTCTATCAGCTTGCGCTTTTGGCTCAGATACAAAGCAAGGAGGTAGATAACACCGAGCTGAGCGCAGTATGCCTTCGTTGTTGCAACGGCGATTTCGGGGCCTGCGGCGGTGTGGATCACATTTTCGCTTTCGTTCGCTATTGTGCTTTCCGGAACATTGACAATTGAAAGCACGCGCGCACCCTTTTTCTTTGCCATTCTCAGCGCGGCAAGAGTGTCTGCCGTTTCTCCGCTCTGGCTGATGAGAACAACGAGGGTGTTTTCATCAAGCACCGGATCGCAATAGCGAAATTCGGAAGCGATTTCCGCCGTGCAGGGGAGCTTTGCAAGCCTTTCAACCGCAAGCGAGCCTGCTATGCCGACGTGGTACGCCGAACCGCAGGCGGTGATTATTACGCGGTTGATTTTTTCTGCCTCCTCCTGCGAAAGTGAAAAACCGTCAAATTCTATATCGTCATTTTTGATGAACGGCGCAACAGTCCTTCTGAAAGCGTCCGGCTGTTCAAAAATTTCCTTGAGCATAAAATGAGAAAAGCCGTTTTTCTCTGCGTCACCGGCATTGCGGTCAATGTGAACGCTTTGCTTTTGAAGCGGCTCGCCCTGCGGGTCAAAAAAGCTCACTGTGCCGTTTTGCAGGAGTGCGCTTTCTCCGTTTTTGAGACGAAAAACATCCTTCGTGTGACGCAGCAGTGCCGAGGAATCCGACGCAAGGAAAACTCCCTCTTCGCTTTTTCCGAGGACGAGCGGACTTTCAAAGCCGACGCAGACGATGCTTTGCGGTTCATTTCGGCAAAGCACGGCGAGCGCATACGAACCGCGAAGGGCGGCAACGGTCTTTCTCACCGTACCGAGAAAAGAGCCGTCGTAATTTTTTTCAAGCAGTTGAGCAATGACCTCAGAATCGGTGTCGGAGGAAAAGCGAAAGCCTTCCTTCAAAAGCTTCTCCTTGAGCTCGGCGTAGTTTTCAATGATTCCGTTGTGAACAACGGCAAAAAGTCCGCTTTGGCTCAGATGGGGGTGGGCGTTTCTTTCTGTCGGAGCGCCGTGGGTCGCCCAACGTGTGTGGCCGATTCCGACCGTTGCCGTTTTAGGAAAAGAGGCTTCAACCTTTTTTTCAAGCCCGGAGATTCGTCCGCCGGTTTTTATCACATCAATTTTGTCGTCTTGGAGGACGGCGATTCCGGCCGAATCATAACCGCGATATTCAAGCAGCGAAAGCCCTTCAAGAAGATACGGCACAGCCGCGTTTTTTCCTACATAACCTACTATTCCGCACATATTACCATAGCCTTTCCGGCTGCAAAATGTTTTTATATCACGTTAATCCCTGTTACAGCCGGACAAGGCGTGACGGTAATTCGTCCGTCTCAAAATTGTGCCGCAGGCAAATTTTGAGGGACATATAATCGGCGAAGCGTAACAGTGCTCGGCACTGTTACCATAGCCTTTCCGGCTGCAAAATGTTTATATCACGTTAATCCCTGTTACAGCCGGACAAGGCGTGACGGTAATTCGTCCGTCTCAAAATTGTGCCGCAGGCAAATTTTGAGGGACAAGCATCACTGACAGCGCAAATTTCCGCGCCGTGTTTTTAAAAGCCTTTGCTTTAAAAACTGTAACACATATAAATATATTATAGTTTAAGCAGTTTTTTCTTTTTCTATGACATAGAGCGTTGTTTTCGGCAGCAAAAGGTTTTGCTTTTTTCGTTGAGTTTTTTTCTGCGGTATGATACAATGAAAAAAGAATGGTTTTGGAGATGATTCGATGAATATAAAAGGCGCAATTTTTGCTTTTTCGGCTCTTGCCGCCACTTTCGCGCTCTGCGAAGCAAAGGCAAAGGACGGAAACCTTGACTGTGAACCGGATTTCATTTTGATTTTGGGCTGCCGCGTCAGGGGCAGCGAGCCCGAAGAGACTCTCCGCCTGCGCGCTCAGACGGCATCTGAGTTTTTGAAGGCGCACAAAAGCACGATTGCAATTTGCTGCGGCGGAATCGTTCACGCCGACCAGACGGTGAGTGAAGCGGCGGCGATTGAAAAAATTCTGGCGGAAAACGGCGTTGAAAAGGAAAGAATTCTCCTTGAAGATAAATCGCAGACAACGTTTGAAAACTTCCTCAACGCAAAGGCGATTATTGATTCTCTCGGTCTTGAAAAGGAGCCGGTAATTGCCTTCCTTTCAAGCGAATTTCACCTTCTGCGCGCGTCCTTCATCGCTAAGCTTTGCGGCGTAAGGGTCAAAAGCGTTCCCGCTCCTTCGCCGAAGGAGCTGAGAGGGAAGAACTACGTCAGAGAAGGGCTGGTTTTTCCTCTTCTGTTTCAGGAATACTTCAGGAAAGGAATGAATAAAAAATGAGCAGCGTTCAGCTTAAAGCATACAAGGTCAGCAAAATCAAATTCAACAACGCAGTGAACGGGGCGGTTCAGCTCTGCTTCAGCAACACCGTCTCCCACAACGTAAAATACACGCCGAACTCAACCTGCGAAGCAACGCTTTCGATTGAAGTGCTCGACAAAAAGCAGCCTGACGTTCTGAACGTCAGCGTGGAGCTGAAAGGCATTTTTGAAATTAAAAAGAGCGTTGAAAAAGAGTTCATTCACGTTGACACGTTCAAGGAGCTTTTTCCGCTTGGAAAAGCGCTCATCACAACGATTTCGGCGAACGCCGGAATCAAGCCTATCATTGTTGAAAACATCGACATTGAAGACCAGGAAATCTATCGCATGGAAATGAAGTAAGGCTTCAAAAACATATAAAAAAACATATAAAAAAAGGGGCTGTCGCATTTAGCGCAGACCAAAGAGCAAAACAAAAAGAAAAAGACTATATTTCACGAGGCCTATCAAAACCAAGGCTTTCTATGAAATATAGTCTTTGTTTATTGATGGAATCTAAAAATAATTTTGCTCTTTTAAGCGTTTTTTTGCCCACTCGCGGTATCTACATACAGCTTCGGGGCAAAGAAAACGCTTTCTGCATCTAAATGCAACAGCCCCTTTGCTTTTGTATTCGCATCAGTCCTTGAGAAGCTGACGGTACATTTTGATATATTCGTTTGAGCTTCTGCCCCAGCTGAAATCACATTCCATTGCACGTTTAACAAGCTCTCTCCAATGCGGCTTGTCATAATACGCAGCAAGACCGCGGCGAATTGCGTCAAGCATATCATGGGCATTATAGGTCTTAAAGGTGAAGCCGTTGCCTTTTCCGTCGCCGCTGTCGGTGATGGAATCGCGAAGACCGCCTGTTTCACGGACGATGGGCACGGTTCCGTAACGCAAAGCAACCATCTGAGAAAGTCCGCACGGCTCACTCTTTGAAGGCATGAGGAACAGGTCCGCAGCCGCATAGATTTTACGCGCGAGCGAAGGAACAAAGCCGATTCTTACGGCAATCTTGCCCGGATAGCGGTTGCAAAGCTCGCGGAAATAGTTTTCATACTGCCAGTCTCCGGAGCCGACAACAACAACCTGAACGTCCGTTGTTGAAAGGAACTCGTCAAAAATACCCTTCACAAGGTCAAGCCCCTTGTGAGAAACAAGACGCGAAACAAGGCCGATCATCGGCACATCACTGCGGACAGGCAGCCCCATGTTTTCCTGAAGTGCCCTTTTGTTTTCCGCTTTTCCGCTTTCGGCGGTCTTTGCGCTGTAATTCTTTTCAATCGCCCTGTCAGTTTCGGGGTCATAGCTTTCGGTGTCGATTCCGTTGAGGATTCCCTGCAGCTTCCACTGACGGGCCTTGAGGATTGTGTCAAGGCCGCTGCTGTACCACGGGTCAAGAATTTCCTGTGCATAGGACGGAGAGACGGTTGTCACCTTGTCTGCACATTCGATTGCGCCCTTCATGAAGTTGACGTCTCCGTCATATTCAACGATTCCGGCGTCCTCAGGCTTGAGGCCGATTACGTCCGAAACAAGGTCCATGCCGTATGTTCCCTGATACTGGATGTTGTGAATCGTGAAAACGGTTTTGATTCCCTGATACCACGGGTCTTTGCTGTACATTGTGGTATAGAACACCGGCGTGAGCGCGCTCTGCCAGTCGTTGCAGTGAATGATGTCCGGCCTGAAATCAATATGCGGAAGAATTTCAAGAACAGCCCTTGAAAAGAAGGTGAAGCGTTCCGCGTCATCATAGTGGCCGTAAATCGTATCGCGCTTGAAATAATACTGATTGTCGATGAGGTAGTATATTACACCCTTATACTTAGCCTGAAAAACTCCGCAGTATTGCCTTCTCCAGGCAACCGGAACGGAAATGCTTGTGATAAAGGTCATTGTGTCTTTGAGTTCCCGGCTGATTGTGTCATAAAGCGGCATCACAACGCGGCAGCCGATGAGCCTTTTTCTCAACGCCTGCGGCAGAGAGCCTGCAACGTCTCCGAGTCCGCCGCTGGCGATGAACGGCTGCGCCTCGGAGGCAACGAACAGTACTTTCATGTTCTGCTCCTTTCACAAGTTAGATTTTAGATATTAGATTGCCGCTGTGCGGCAAATATCTATTATCTATTATTTATTATCCATTATCTATTATCTAAGGGATGTTGAGG
>CAKSYX010000028.1 GCA_934525065.1 uncultured Eubacteriales bacterium | reverse complement strand
CAAACGGCTGCGTCTTGTCGGACGGGAGCAGCTTGGCAAGGTAAGAGCAGAGAATGTATTCCTTATGAAGTTCCTTATCGAACATCCTTGTAATCTGCGAAATGTAGTTATACCATTTCACGAATGCACGGACTTCTCTGCGGAACTGATACCGCTGTTCCTGATTAAGCTGATTGTACTTGTCCGCGACAGGTTTGAGGATATTGGAGATTTTGCCCTGTGTCGCATTCGCCTTACGGACATCGGGATCGAAGTAAATCTGTGATACCGCTTCAATATCAGCATCCGTATAAACTTTAAAGTCGCGCAGGATTTTCTGCGTGGTGTAAATAAGGTCAAAGTTGATTTCTTCGTCAAGGCTCGTTTCCTGATAGAACTGCTGAAACGCCTCGCGGATGCGGTCAACATCATTCACGAAGTCAAGGACATAGGTATCCACCTTGCCGGGATAAGTTCTGTTCAGACGGCTCAATGTCTGAACGGATTTTACATCGCGCAGTTCCTTATCCACAATCATGGTGTGCAGGAGAGGCTCATCAAAGCCCGTCTGATACTTCTCGGCAACGATAAGGATATCGCCTTCATCGTGGAATACGCTCTTTGTCTGGCTCTCTTTGACGCGGTTTCCGTTGCTGTCCACGTTCATGGAGCTTTCGGTGTATTCCGGGCTGTTGGCGTCATCCGGGTCTTTCAGGCTTCCACTGAACGCAATCATAATCTCGATATCGTCATAATCGTTCTGTTCCAGATAACGCTTGATTTCATGGTAGTAGCGAACAGCCGCAAGACGAGATGCTGTAACAACCATCATCTTTCCAAGACCGCCAATTTTGTGCTTGGTAACATCGCGGAAGGTTTCCACAATGATGGCGGCCTTCTGTGCGAGATTACTCTCACGCGCACTGCCGTCGGAACGAATCATACCGGTAAAGGATGTATTGATGATGGCAACGGGAAAGCCAAGCACAATAATCCGTCCGTACTCCAGAGCATAGTTCAGGTTTTCCGGTGTTCCGCCGAAGAAACGGCACAGCGGCTCCAAAAAAATCTGAAACAGAATCCCAAGCAAAACTCCGGCAGCAATAGTCAGCGTAATTGCTGTTCCGATACCGCGTGACGCATCATCCGCTTTTCCTCTGCCCAGCGAAAGACTCATAAAGGCGGCGGCACCGTCGCCGATCAACATTCCGGTAGAGATCATCACGGTTACCAGCGGCAGAATAATATTTGTCGCCGCGTTGCCGAGATATCCTACTCCTTGACCGATAAAGACCTGATCGACCATGTTGTAGAGCGAATTAACAACAATGGAAATGATGCTGGGAATAGCAAAGCGGAGCATCAACCGCCCGATTTTATCTGTACCCAGCGGGTTTTGTGTGGATGTTTCTGTCATAATCTCCCCTAAATCATGTGCCGCATAAGGATAGCAGCGCGTAGTTGTTGACAAGTCCGTGACCTTTATAGTATACTATAGTAAGAATTTCTTATCAAGTACGAAGTTTAAACTTACTAAGTATGATGAGATTTACAAAGGGCGTAATAAATATGACACGGGATGATATGTTAAAAGAAATCACTACATGGACGGAATATGTAAAATCGCAGAATTTACCCTTCATAGGCTGGGAAATCGTACAATCCAAATGGGATGGCAGAATTGTGTTGGAATTGGCACAAAAAAGCCCTCAACGATTTGGCGAATTAAAAAAGATGATTCCGGAGATCTCTAATGTAATGCTGACCTCCTCTCTGCGCTCTTTGGAAGAGCTTGGTATGGTGGAGCGCAAGCAGTTCAATGAGATTCCGCCCCGTGTTGAGTATGCCGTGACGGAAAAAGGCAGGGATATGATTCCGATTTTCTACGCAATCAGTGAATGGGAAAAGAAATATTTGATATAACTGCTCCGTGAGAACCGAATCGGCGCATTGAGCTTGAAATGTTAAATAGACACTTCTTTTTCGACACAGTGACTCGGATGGAAAATTCCGCTTCAAGATGTAACTGCCCCATTAAATTAAAAATGCACCCCCCTAAATTGAGAACTGCACCCCCCTCTGAACAGAAGTTGCACCCCCTTTAAGGTTTTCTATCAAAATTACGGTTCTTTGCCATAAGTCCACCGTAATTCTGATTGAATTGCGGTGGATTTTTATTATCCCTTGCTTAGCTTTTCTTTGTATGATATCATGAAACATATTCAGCCTGAGCAATGGAGTGATTTTTATGACAAATATCAGAGCAGCAAACGAAAAAGACCTTGACAGAATTGAAGAAATATATGAGCATATCCATGACGAAGAGGAACTGGGCAAGGCTGTGACAGGCTGGGTCAGGAACGTATATCCGGCCGGAGAAACCGCAAAATCCGCGCTCAAAAGGGGAGATTTGTTTGTTCTTGAGGACGGTGGAAAAATCGCCGCAACCGCAATAATCAACCGCCTTCAGGTTCCGGAATATAAAGACGCCGAGTGGAAGCACGGCGCGGCGGACAGCGAAATTATGGTGCTCCACACCCTTGCTGTTGACCCGCTTGAAAAGGGCAGGGGATACGGCAAGGCTTTTGTGGCTTTTTATGAAAGCTATGCAAAGGAAAACGGCTGCTTTGAGCTTCGCATGGACACCAACATGATAAACGCTGCGGCGCGGGCCATGTATAAAAAGCTCGGCTATGAAGAGATCGGCGTGGTTTCCTGCGTGTTCAACGGTATTCCGGGCGTAAAGCTTGTTTGCCTTGAAAAATATCTTGCGTGAAGTTTTTAACAACTCGGCACAGCATTGTTGAAAATGTGCCGAACGCGAAAGGAAGAAAATGATGAAAATTACTGCCCTTGTTGAAAATACATCTGACGGAAACGCAAAGGCCGTTCACGGACTTTCGTTTTATATTGAAACCGAAAAGCACAAAATTCTTTTTGACCTCGGCCCCGATAACACGCTTTTTGAAAACGCCGAAAGAAAGAACGTTGACCTTTCGGCCGTTGACACTGTTGTTATTTCTCACGGCCACGTTGACCACGGCGGAGCGTTGAAGCGTTTTTTGAAAATCAACAAGACCGCAAAGGTATATATTCAAAAATCCGCTTATGAACCGCATTATTCAAAGGTGCTTTTTCTGAAGGTTTATATCGGCCTTGACAAAGACACAATGGGAAACGAAAATATTATTCTGCTTGACGGCGATTTCAGAATTGACGATGAGCTTTTGCTTTTCGTTTCAAAAGCAGAGGACAGAATCAAATCCGAGGCGAACCGTGCCCTGCTTTCCGGAAATGAGCCGGACGATTTCAGGCATGAGCAAAACCTGCTCATAAGCGAAAACAAAACCGTGCTTTTCACCGGCTGTTCACACTCCGGGGTGATTGCAATTCTTGAAAGTTTGGGAAACATCCGCCCGGATTTTTGCATCGGCGGTTTCCATGTTTATAACCCCGTCAGCAGAAAGACCGTTTCGGAAAAACAGCTCCGGGAGCTTTCATCCGCTCTTGAAGAATACGCCGATGTCAGTTTTCTGACCTGTCATTGCACCGGAAAAAAGGCATATGATTATCTCAGCCGCAGACATAAAAACATCGGTTACTTTGCCTGCGGAACTACACTTGACGCATAAATTCTGCGCACCGAAGGACTTTCGTCTCTAGGTGCGCTTTTGCTTTTGATACGCGACAATTTTGAACGATTTGTTGCCTATTCTACTTCAGGGAGAGAGCAGAATCTTCAATTCTACCGCAGAGAAGCTCTTCGGTAGACCGCAAACGGCAGCGGTAGGGTGACAATGGGAAAGCTTTGTAATACACTTTAGGAAAAAGGCGCAGTGCTTTGCGCCGTAACGCAAGGAGTGTATTGCAATGCATTTTGAAAGTGTCAGGCTCCCTGACTACACCAAAGGGGAGGAAATTTTCAATTCTGTTTCCCACGGAATCGGCGTTTTGTTCGGCGTGCTCAGTTTTGCGGTTCTTTTTCTCAAGGCGGCAACGCCCGGGGCGCATATCGGGGCGGCGATTTTCGGCGTTTCGATGATTGTGCTTTATCTCGCTTCAACCGTCTATCACGCCGTCAGACCGTCATACATCAAAAAGATAATGCGTGTTGTTGACCACGCGGTAATATACATTCTGATTGCCGGAACGAGCATACCGATCATGATTATCGGCGTGCTTCCTTATAACAGGCCGTTCGCGGTTGTTATGATTGCGCTCAGTCTTGCTATCGGCGTTGCCGGAACTGTGCTTACATATATTGACCAGGAGCGTTTTAAGGCAGTTCAGACCGTTTTGTATATGGTTCTCGGCTGGATGTGCCTTGCGCTGATCTATCCGCTTTATAAATACTGTGAAAATTCTATTCAGCTCATCATTGCCATTGTTGCCGGCGGCATTGTTTATACGGTCGGAACGACTTTCCTTGCCCTCGGGAGAACAAAAAGATATTTCCACGGAATCTTTCATTTGTTTGTTTTAGTCGGCTCGCTGATACACTTCATCGGACTCTATTTCTTTTTGTTTTAAGCTGAGGGGAATCGAACCCGATGCGCCTGAAGAATTTGTTTTTCCGCACATTGCGGCGCTTTTTGGTACGCTTACGTCAGTATGGCTTCGCCAAAGAAGCACCACACTGCACGAAAAAACAAGACCTTCAGGTGCGAAGCAGTTTTTTAAGAGCAAATTTTTGTCGAGACAAGGCAAAAAGGCGAGTAATGCTGACGCATTGCGAAGCTTTTTAACGCAGTATCGGCGGAAATTTGCCTTTAAAAACCGCATTGGGTTCGACTCTCCTCAGCTTAGTGTGTCAATAAAAAACGAACCCAGCGTTTCCGAAAGGAGGCGCCGGGAATTTTATTTTCGGTCATTGTGTTTTTCTTTGCTGAGAAAATAGGCGAAAATATAAACCAAAATGCAGATGCATTGCAAAATCGCGCAAGGAACAAGGAAGAACTTGAAGTTTTCCATGAACTGAGGATATACCATGCAAAAGCCGACAGACCAGATGATTCCCGAAACGCAGATGCATTGCCAGATTCTCTGCCACCAAAGGGAAGAAAAAACGGTCAGAACAATGAACGCCGCAACTGTTGCATATTGAAAAGCAAAAACGGCGTATTCCTGAACAGAGGGAATGTTTTTGAAAACAAAAAAGACAATCGACGCCGCAAAGTAAGTTCCGAAGGCGGAAATCAGCGGAATAAAAACGTGCTTTGCCTGTTTGTTTTTGGAAATTTCCGCTTGCGGCCCGGCTTTTGCTTCTTCGGCCGTTTTGAAGTGGCAGCTGCCGTCAAGAAGGGCGTTGAGGGAAACGTCAAAAAACTTTGAGATGTTCAAAAGCGTGACGGCGTCCGGAATACTCTCGCCGCGCTCCCATTTTGAAACGGCCTTGTCGCTGTAATTCAGTTCCTGCGCCAGCTGAAGCTGGGTCAGACTGCGGCTTTTTCTCAGCTCAGTGAGATTTTTTGCAAATTGGGTTTTCACCTGTTCTTCGTTCACCATGGCGTTGCTCTCCGGAAAAATATATTTACTGAATTATATATCAAACCGAAGATTTTTTCAATATCGGCGGGTAATTATTATGCAACCCGATGCGAGACGATTATATAATTTATGTTCATGGTTGACATTTTTTTGCTCAAAGTGTAAACTGATTTTGTAATAATTTTCAAAGGAGAGAAGAAAATGAAAAGAATGTTCACGCTCATCTGGTCGGCATTTTCGCTGATCGCGGCCGTTTTCGGCCTCAAATGGGCAACGCCTTATGACCCTTCAACATATGAGAGCATGATTGATATGCCGTCATATGTAACTGTCGGAGAAATGCGCGTTGAGCTGCTGAGCGACACTCTTGTCAGAATTGAGCAAAAGGGTCCGCGCGGCTTTGAAAACCGCCCCTCCTTCACCGTTCAGAAGCGAACCGGTTGGGAGAAGATCGAATTCACCCAAAAAACAGAAAGCGGCAAGGTCTATATTCAAACAAAGGAATACACCGTCTGCCTTCCCGAAAACGCTTCCTCACCTGAGGGCGCATTTGTGACCGACAAAAACGGAAACGTGCTCTGGCAGTTTGAAACCGAAACTGATGCAAGCATGTATCTGCCCTCGCCGTCGGATGAGCTTTCCTGCTGGTATTTTTCAGATAACCCCCGTGTGATTCCCTCAGAGGACAAATACACCGTCAGCAAGCTTTGGCATAACCTCAACGGCTGGGATTTGACAAACAAGGCTTCGGATATTTTTGTCTTTATGCCGCAGGGCAGCTATGAACAGTTCACGAGCGACTTTGTTGACCTGACCGGAAGAAGCGAGCTCATTACGCTCAACCTTCTCGGCTATTGGGACTCGCGTTACTATCGGTACACCGCCGAAAGCGCGATGAAGCAGATCGAAGACTATGAAAGCCGCGGCTATCCGCTTGACGTTCTTGTTATCGACACCGACTGGAGAACTTCTGTCGGCGGAACGGGCTATACGGTCAACACAAAGCTTTTTCCGAACATGAAGAAGTTCTTGTCTCAGGTTCATGACAAGGGCATTTCCGTTGTTTTCAACGACCATCCCGAACCCACCGCGGGCACAAAGAACCTGCTTGACAAAACCGAGGTCATCTACCGCAACACCAACCTCAAGCGGATTTTGAACAAGGGTCTTGACTATTGGTGGTACGACCGCAACTGGTGGACGAGTCTTAAACCCGTGGACGAAGACCTTTCAATTTATACCTCGGGAATGTATGCCTATCAGTCAATTACCGAAGATTTCTATAACAGCAAGACTAAGAAGGGCGAGGACGCACGCCGCGCGCTGCTCATGGCGAACGTTGACGGAATCAACAACGGAACGCTGAGCAATCCCTCAGAGCTTGCCGCTCACCGCTATACGCTCCAGTGGACAGGCGACATCGGAACCTCCTCCGAGAGCCTTGAGCAGGAGATTTTCAACATGATCTACGGCGGCAGCGAAATGGGTCTGCCGTATCTCAGCTCCGACCTCGGCGGCCACACGAGCGAGGTCACAAGGGATATGTATATCCGCTGGATTCAGTACGGCGCACTTTCGCCGATTTGCCGCGTACACTGCACGAAGCCTTATTCGCGTATGCCGTGGCTTTACGGAAAAACGGCAGAGCAGGTCACTCACGAATATGTCAACCTGAGATATCGCCTGCTTCCGCTTTACTACTCGCTTGCGCATGAAAACTATGAGACCGGCCTGCCGCTCATCCGTCGCCTTGATGTGAAGTATCCGCAGTACGCCGAAGCCGACAGGAACGATGAATACCTCCTTTCAGACAGCATTCTTGTTGCTCCGCTTTCTCAGGGCATTCCGAAAACTGATGATTACACCTTTACCTCAGACGGAAAAGAGGGACTTAAAGCCGAGTATTTTTCAAACGATAAGCTCGAAGGTGAACCGGAAATTGTCAAGTATGACAAAAAAATCGACTTTGACTGGGGTCTCGGTGCCCCGTCGGGACTCAGCGTTTCGGATTATTTCAGCGTCCGCTGGTCGGGCAGGCTCACCGTTGGAGAAAAGCCGATTTTCTTCACTGCATATTCTGACGACGGAATCAGAATCAGGATTGACGGAAAAACGGTCGTTGACGGCTGGAATACCTATAACAAGACCTTCAAAACGGACTTTCTTGAGGCCGGTTCGACCCATGACATCGTGGTTGAATATTTTGACGGAAACGAACACGCTCATGTTTATGTTACCGCTTACAGCGAAGGCAGGGTCACGCGCGACGTGTTCCTCCCGGATGGAAGGTGGATCGACGTCTGGACAGGAGAAAGCTATGTCGGCCCGACAACTGTAACGGTTTCCCATTCGCTTGAAACCTCTCCGATTTTTGTCCGTTCGGGTTCGGTTCTTACTCTTGCGGACAACATGAAGAACACAAATGAAAAGGACTGGAGTCACCTCACGCTCGAAGTCTTTCCGAGTGAGGACAACGATGGCAGTGCAACGCTTTATGAAGATGACGTGACCACGGTTGCATATAAAAACGGCGAATACAGGACTACTGATATCACTCTTTCCGGAGACAGGGTTCAGACGCTGAAAATTGCTCCGGCAAAGGGCAGTTTTGACGGCCCGCGCGCCTTTGAAAGCAGAAGCTACACAGTCCGCGTTCATCAAAGAGACGATTGGGGCACCCTTAAAAGCGTTAAGCTCGGCGGAAAAGAAGTTGCCTTCAAAACGCTTGAGCAGGATAAGAGCGCAGGCGTGCTTTCAATCATAGGCGCGGCAAGAGACGCAGACGTCTATGAAATTGAGTTCACCGCAAAGACAGACGAAGAAAGCGTTCTTGTTTTTGAATTCTCCTCCTCTGCACCCGACGGAAGGAACGAAAGCTATGACGACAGCCGCGCAGAGCTGAGCCTTTTTGTCAACCGCCTTCAGAAGGAGGACGCTTCCTTCACAATTGGAGAGGGCGCAAGAGACTTTATCCTTTACGGCCTCAATTGGGAGTTTGAAACGGCGAAGAAAAACGGCTCGCTCGTTTCGGACATCACCTGCCGCGGAAAAGAGGATCTGTTTGACGATAACTACACGATCTCCTGGAAGGACAACGACGGAAAAGAAAGGTCAACGACCTGCGGCGTGGTTTCCTATCACGATTTGAAAACGACCCTGAACTCCGACTCGGCGGGCAGATTCAAGCTTTATCTCGGCGGATATAAGTCTGTTGGTAAGCTGACTGTCCGCGACAGGAGCGGAAATGTGAAAACCGCAATCTTCGGAGACATGGAAACCAATTATTACCGCGAGGTTATTATTGACGCGGACGGCGAAAGCGAGCTTGAGGTAACTTACTCTCTGCTTTGCGGAACAAACATAACGGCTGCCGCCTGCGTAGCGGAGTAAACAAAAAATAAACTGCAATCAGAACGGCAAAATCTCAGTGATTTTGCCGTTCTGTAATCAACAAAACCCGGCTTTGTGAGATAATACATTGAGTCTTTGTAACAAGGAGAGATCAAAATGACGAGGAAAAGGATTCTTTCGGTTGTTCTTGCCGCTGTTTTGCTGTTTTCATTTTCGGCAACACCTGTTTTTGCCGCTGACGGCAAAGAGGTACTGAGCGGCTATTTCAAGGATGCTCTGACAAAAACTATTGGCGCAATTATGGAAACCTTCACTGGTATTTTCAACCGCAGCGTGACTGATAAGGGCGTTGCTGTTGACGAAAAGGACTTTGTTCTCACCGATTTTTATTCGGGAACGGATGAGTTCCTCAAAGAGCCGGCAGTCGGCGCACGCTGGTCGCTCGGCTATGACACAAAAAGCCTTGTTCCGGAAAATCGCGAGGACTATAATCTCTATCTCGGCGGTTTCATGGCACTTGAAAACGGACTTTCAAACAAGGTCAAGGATGTTTATGACGACATGAAGGTCAGAACGATTGCCCTTTCGGATGGCAGCGGACGCGGCATTTCCGTTTTTGCAACCATTGACTGCATCGGAATGACCAATACCGATATCCGCACCATCCGTGCACAGCTCGCTTCATTTGCAAAAGAAAAGGGAATCAATTCAATCAACATTTTTTCAACCCACTGCCATTCCTGCATTGATACTCAGGGACTTTGGACACAGACGCTCAAAAAAATTCCGGGCAACCTTCTTGCGGCTTATTTCGGTCTCGGGGAGGTTCAAAAGGGCACGGACGCAAAGTATATGCAGTTCCTTTTTGAAAGGGTTGCCGCTTCTGTTGAAGAAGCCGTTTCTTCAATGAAGACCGGAGAAATGACATTTTCTGAAAAGGACATCGGAGCGGAATACTTCAACAACAAGAACAGAACCACCGCCACCGCCGTTTTGAGCGACCTTGCAAAGTTCACCTTCACTCCCGACGACGGCTCAACTCCAACGATAATCGCTAACATGGCGGCGCATCCGGACGTTGTCGGTCTCCCGGTCAAGGGTGACGATGCAAACGGTCAGATTCTTTCCGGCGACTATGTCTACTATATCGGCGAAACGCTGAACAAGGCCGGCTATAACTTCATGTTCTTCAACGGCGCGATTTGCGGAATCTATCTCGGCAGAACGCCGACCAATGACGGACTTGAGCTTCCCCGCCGCGTTGATATTTCAATTCGCTACGGACGTGAGATCGGCAGAATGCTGCTTGCAATGAGCATGACCGAGGAGGAAATCAAGGCCGACCCCTTCCTTTCCGTCACCGGAGACACGGAGGAACAGATGAACTCCGAGGGCTATTCGCTCTGGTATAAGGAGGACTGGCAGCCGGTTGCCGAAGAAAAGGTTGAACCGCTCCTCAACGTCAGGGTCAAGTCTCTCATCACGCCGGTCACGAACAACATTATTCTTGTTGCAGGAAAGCTCAGACTTGCGAACCATACGCTCATCAAAAACGGAAAAGATTATAAGCTTGCAACCGAAATCGGTTACGCTCAGCTCGGTTCCCACAAAATCGTTATGATGCCGGGCGAAATCAGTCAGGATCTCATTGCCGGCGGCGCTTCGCTCACAAAGGCGGGTTCAATCAATAAAGAGGACTTCACCGGAAAAACCGTCTATGAGCTCTTTGGCGAGGATACACTCGTTTTCGGCCTTGCGAACGATGCAATCGGTTATGTTGTTCCCGATAACGACTACTGCATGGGTCTTGCTTTTGACCACTACCAGGAAAGTCTTTCCCTCGGAAAGAACACTGCGTCCTTCCTCATGAGCAGATATGAACAGCTTGCTTCAGAGGTCGGCTGAGGACTGATTTGACATAAGTATACAGGGAGTTGGATTTGTGACAGCGTGACAAAAATTGTTACACGCTGATAGAATTTTTAACCGTTTGGCTTGTTGACTTGATTTTTTCTCTGTGCTATTATATTACAAACAGTATTATTCGGAAAGAAGTTGAGTCAATGAAAAGCGGAAAAAAGCAGCTCCCGGAAAAACTCTATGGCCTCGTCCCGTCCCAGCAGACGATGTATATGATGGTCAAATACAGCTTTCACAAGCAGCTTGTTCAGATTCCAATATCATTTTCGGTTGAAAAGGATATAGACTTTAATGTTCTCAAAAGGGCGTTCAATATCGAAATCAAGCGCAACGACTGCCTGCGCCTTCGCTTTGTGAAGGTAGGAAAGGAAATCAGGCAGTATTTTCTTGAAAACTTTGCCCTTGACGATATCGAGGTCAGGCACTTCAAAAATATTGAAGAGCAGGAGGAATTCTTCTCAAAGGATGCCCAGAAGCCTGTTTACTTTTTGAAGGACGAAATTTTCCGGGTGATTTTCTTCAAGACGGAGGGTGTCGGCAGCGGAATTTATTTTGTTGCAAGCCATGTGATTATCGACGCAATGGGAATTGTCATTACCCTTGCCGACCTCTTTAAGGTGTACAGAGCTCTCATTGAAGGCAGTGAGATGCCCGCGCCGCTCGATAAATATGAGGACTACATACTTGAGGAGTTTGCCAGACTTTCTGACAAGAAAAAAATGGCAAAACACCATGAATTCTATGCACGCTATTTCCTCAAGGGCGGAGAACCGTTCCACGCAAACGTCCACGGCCCTGAGCTTCTTGAAAAATATCGTAAGAAGAAAAAGAATCCCGATTTGCGTGTTCCCCCGGCGTACAATCCGCTTTATGACAAGTGCAGCATGATCGTCAAGCGGCTTCCGGCAGAGGATGCGAAGAAGATTTTTGACTATTGCCTTTCAAAAAAGATCGCACCGGAAAGCCTTATTCAGCTCGGCATGAGAACCTATTGCTCGGCGGTCAATTACAGAACCCCGGACGTTTTCATTCAGTCGCTTTGCAGCAAGCGCGCAACCAACAAGGAAAAGAACATGGGCGGCTGCATTACTCAGCCCCTTCAGTTGAGAACGATCATTCCCGAAGACTACACCTTTGATCAGGCACTGAGCGAGATCACCGGAACGAGAACGAAGCTGTTTTTCCATTCGGCGTATCCCTACGGCCTTGCGCTGAACCTTTCAAGAGAGATTTACGGCTACAATATGTTCCAGGGGCCGGCCTGCATGATGTTCTCGTGGATCCCTGTTCCGATCGGTCCGCTGGTTCCGTTCAAGTTTGACTTCCGCGGCTATAACCTCGGACGCTATTTCACACCGCTTTACGTAATTACTCACCCCGACCCCGAAACCCAGGGCATTAAATTTGAATATATGTATCGTGTTAAGCTTGCAACAGAGGAGGACATCAACCGTCTTCATGAAAACGCGGTTAAGGTTATTCTTGCCGGAATTGAAAATCCGCAGGTCAAAATCGGTACCCTTCTCGACAGCATATCATAACTTTAAAGGAGACAACCTCAATGCTTGAAAGACTTAGAAAAGTAATTTGCGAGTATGCAGACATTCCCGCCGAAAAAATTACGGAGGAAACCAACATCAGAACCGAGCTTGGGCTCAATTCACTTGAGCTTATCAACATGGCGGTTGCAATTGAAGACGAGTTCGGCGTTGAAATTCCCGACCGTGAGGCTCTCGGAATTGAAACTGTCGGTGATACGATTGCACTCATTGAAAAATATATGAACGCGTAAAACGCGCTCATAGCCGGAAACGGGGAGGGGACGATCCGCAGTCTTATGGCTGCGGTGTTCCCTCTTTTATCTTTTTAATTGCACTTGTCTTGAAAAACGGCCGCTTTTGTGGTACGATGAATTTGAAGAACATAAAAATTTTGCAACAGGAGGTCAGTTATGAAAAACACGTTTAAAAGGGTTCTTTCTCTTGTGCTTGCCCTTGTTATGATTACCGCGGTTTTCGTTCCGTCGTTTTCGGCGGCCTCCGCGAATGACCTGCCGATAGTTTATGTAATCGGCAAAAACAGCACAATATACAACAAGGACGGAGAAAAAATTCATCCGTCGGTGGGCGTTGATAAGCTGATTGACAACAACAAGGAGATGCTTACAAAGGCGTTTGCTCTGAGCCTTGCCAACGGCGACTGGTCAATTTACAGCGACGCGATTTACAAGCTGGTTCTTCAAAAGTATAAGGACTTTCCTCTTGACGAAAACGGAGAAATTTCAAACGGCTCCTATGTTATGAAAAACAAAACGCCGAAGGCGAAAAAATCCGGCTTCACCCTTTCCGACTATCACTTCTATTATGACAGCCGCATCGACCCGCTCGTCAACGCGAAAAAGCTGAATTCATACATCAACAAGGTTCTTTCCGTAACCGGAAAGAAAAAGGTTCAGCTTGTTGGCCGCTGCATGGGCGGAACGATCGTTTCGACTTATCTTTATGAGTACGGCTGCGAAAAAATCGACACGCTCCTTTATTACGCTGCCGCTTCTCAGGGCGTAATTCCCATAAGCTGCTTCTTCACCGGTGAAATCGAATTCGACAGTACCGCAATTGAACGTTACGCAAAGACGGACATGGATGACGATTTCTCAGACCTTATGAAGTTTGTCATAAAACTCGTTACCTTGACAGGTACCTTCAAAATGGGCACTCAGACGGTCTCGTCAATTTACAGGAATGTTGCCAAAACGCTCTATCCGCGCATTGTTCTTGCAACCTACGGAACCTGCCCAGGCTATTGGGCTATGGTTCGTGATGACTGCTATGAAGAAGCAAAGCAGGTTGTTTTCAAAAACAACACGGCAAAGTACGCAAAGCTCATCGCCAAAATTGACAACTACCATACAAAGGTTTTCCAAAGACTTCCGACCATTTTGAAAAAGTATCAGAAGCAGGGACTCAAGATTGCCAACATCAGCAAGTATAACAAGGCTCTGCCGCCGCTGTTTGTCAACTGTCTCAAACAGGCAGACAACATGGTTGAGCTTGAAACCGCTTCGATGGGTGCAACCTGCGCCAACATGGAAAAAACACTTTCCTCGGCCTATATCACATATCTTGAAAACTCGGGAAAGGACAAATACCTTTCGCCCGACCTTATTGTTGACGCGTCAAGCTGTGCCTTCCCGGACTACACCTGGTTTGTCAAGGACCTTGCGCACGAGACTTTCCCCACTGCGGTTGACAAGCTGATCATGCAGATTTTTGCTTCAAAAGCTCAGTATACCGTAACGAGCAGCTCAAAGTATCCGCAGTTCCTGCGGTTTGACAGCTCAACGAGGAAGCTTTTGGCGGTCAAAAGGCCGGACACTACCAAGGACGATGACACCAATCCAACCGGATTTTCGGCGAAGATACTTGCCTTCTTCGGAGTATTCATTCAAATTATCCGCACCCTTTTGGGAATCAAATAAATTTGTTAAAAATTTGTTCATTTTTGCTTGACTTTGGGCGACAGATGTTGTACTATCCTAATTAGGGAGAGCGTGAACGTCTCTTCTGAAAAAATTATAAGGAGTGAATACGTATGCCGTCTTGGCTTGCAGAACTTATTCCCCATCTCGGTTTCGTTTTCAGCAAAATTTTGCTCAAGCTCGGTCTGAAGATTTTGTTCTGAACGAACAACCGATTTGAAAGGCCGCGCCCGGCGCGCCAAAAAACCGAACAAGAACAAACAGCCGCCGTTGCGCCTTTGAACGCAGGGCGGCTGTTTTCCTGCTTAAAAAAGGAAACAGGTCTGAGTTGTTTTCTTTATTTGTTTTAATTGACTTTGTCGTGGCGGGTGTATTATTATTATATTGATCCCATGTTCTGCCGTTTTTGGCACAATAAGGGAAAACTACGAAAGGAGTGCTTGACATGAAAAAGTTTTTGGCAGTTCTTCTTGCTGCTCTCATGATCTTCTCGGTTATGAGCGTTGGCGTTTTTGCTGTTGCAGAAAATGATGTTACCGGCACAACTGATACTGTTGATGACGGCAACCGGAAGAATGACCTTCCCGATTGGCTCGTTGAGCTTATTGCCCGCATTAAGCAGGTCATCGCAAAAATCCTTTTCAAACTCGGAATCAAGCTCAATTGGGCTCTTTGATTTATGAAGGCTCAGAGCTGATTGACTCATTCGAAAACAGGATATGAAACAGCCGTAAGCTCCAAAGCAGGATTTACGGCTGTTTTTTTGTTGACAAAGAAAACAATGTATGCTATTATATATACATAGAGATTCAATGCATAGTATCTCTATAATCTGTTGATTGAAGGAGGAACCGGTATGGATATTAAAAGAGAGCTGACAAAGGGCAGCAGTGCACTGCTTGTGCTTTCCGTTCTTGAAAATGAGGATCTATATGGCTATATGATAATCAAACGTATTGCCGAAAAGAGCAACATGACGTTTAATTTCAAGGAGGGCACGCTCTATCCGATTCTGCATAATTTTGAACAGGGCGGCTACCTCAAATCCTACTGGACGGAGGTTTCCGGCAGAAGGCGAAAGTATTATAAAATCACCGGAAAAGGGCTCAAAACCCTTGCAGACGCTAAGAAGGAGTGGGCGGCATATTCCGATGCTGTCGGAAAGGTCATTTTCGGCAATGCCATTGCGGCAGAAACTTAAAAGGAGAGCTTTATGAATCAAAAGATCAAAGAGTATATTTCTGCTCTTGTTCCGGAAAATCTCCCTGAAGACCGAAAGCGTGAACTTGTGCAGGAGCTTTCCGCTCATCTGCTTGACAAAGCCGACTATTACCGCGAAATTGGCTATTCTAAGGAAGAAAGCGTTGACCTTGCTCTTCGTGATATGGGCGAGGACGAGGAAACGAAAATGAATATCCGCGCCGAGTTTGAAGAGCTGTATAAGGAAAAAACATGGTGGGCGTTCGCGGCCGGAGTGCTGATATTAGTTCTGAACGGCTTTGCTGCAATTGCAGGGCTCGGCATGGAGGACGGATTGGATTCAATCCTGACGCAGCTTTTCCTGATTGTTACAACCTTTGGTTTTGGAATGCTTGTGCCGGAATATATCAGCATTGAAAGCGAAATTGCCAAGGCGGCGGCAAGCTTCGGCCTTGTGTTCGTTCTGCTGATTATAATACTGTATGCCCGAGGCAAAAAGTATCGAAAAATACTGACCGCTGTCGGCGTTGTTTCATCGGTTATAGCGGTTTTCGGCTGCGCAATTCCGCTGTGGAGCGTATACTCAATTTGGACAAATACCGAATATCTGATTGAAGCGGCAACACCGTTTTCGTTTGATGGCTCAACGCCGGCGCTTTTAGAGGAGCTTTATAGCTACGCCGCCTTTGTGTTTATGCCGCTTTGCGCAATATATTGCTTTGTCTCGGCACGAAGAATCAAAAACGGTTCCGCCGGAAAATTCAAATCACCCAAAAGGCTGATTACCGTGTTTTGCTCGGTATATCTTGTTTTTGCGGCCGGCTCGGTCTGCCTCAGCAGTTATACAGAAAAGCGTCTGACCGAAATCAACTATTACCGCCTTTATTCATCGGATACATTTGACGAAATCGAGGGAAAATGCGCAATAACATATGAAAAGGCTATCCGTGCGGAAGACTATGAAGCTGCGGTGGAGATTCTCAGAAGGGACGGGTATCTTCCATACGATGAGTACAGGGAAAGGCTCGGCCGCACCGAAAAGAAAGCGCTGACAAATTCAGCCGAAAGTACCTTTGGAAACTACGCGCAGGATATGTGGCTGCCGAACCGCAGTGATTTTGAGGTCAACGATGATATAGCTTTTTCCCGCAATCCTGAGCTTAGCCGGAGCATAATATTTATGAGGGAGGGAGAGCACGGAAAGACCGCATTTTGCGCTGTCGGCGATCTCACACCGTTCCCTGATTTTGACAAGATGGATGAGTTTTATATGAGCCGTTATATGACGTCTGTATCCGGAAACTATGTTGCTAAATTTATTCCTGACTTCAAAGGACTGAAAGCAGGTGACAGCGAAAGTGAAGTTTTGGAGCTTCTTGAAAAGAGCGGAACAGTTTTTTCAAAGCTCAGACGCCGCGAAAACGGAAAAATCAGGGATGCTGTCAAGTTTTACAGCGAAGACTTGAAACTCAAGAATTCAAGTGATGGTCACGGCAGTGAAAGATATGAGGATGTCGGCGTCTATGCAGAGCTGACCTTCATCGATGAAAAGCTTGAAGAAGGAAGAATGTTCTGCAGACGTGAATCCGGTAATTGGGCAGACGCCGGTTCAAAGGTAAAATCAGACGCAATAACTGAAATTTATGAAATCAAATAAAACAGCCGCACGGCACTGCGAATGAACAGCAGCCGTGCGGCGTTGTGTTTTGTCTTTTACTTGATAACCCGGTATACGAGCCGGTAATCGTTTATGTCTGCGGTGAGCTTTCCGTCCTCAATGAGGGCCTGCAAAAAGCACTTGACGGTGAAAATCAGCTTTCCGAACTGATCCATGCCGAACTTCAAATCAAGCTCCTTGCAGCAGAGGACAAAAATTTCTTCAACCGTTCTGCCGCCGCTGATTGAAAGGAAGTAGTCCTTGAGCTTTTCAAGGCAGTCGGCGTTATAAAGCGCAAGGGGAGCGATGTCTTCGCAGGCAGGTGAGTGCGACGGAACAAAGAGCTTTCCTTTAAGACCTGTCAGCATTTTCTGCGTTTTGATGCTCTCGTTCACGTCAAAAAAGAAGGGGAGCTTGTAGCTTTCAAAGGTACCCTTTGAAAGAACTGCATCGCCGAGGAACCAGACGTCGTCGGGCGTCTTGACGCCTATCATGTCGAAGGTGTGACCGGGCAGGGGAAGAATTTCAAAGCCTTCCGGCAGCGTCACATCGGAAAGCGGCTTTGAAAAGGTTGAAACGGGCTTAAAAAAGTAGTTATTTTTCCTGTTTATCGGAACGGCGTTGAAGTATATGCGGCCTTCGATATCCGAAATATCGGTCATGTGGCTCTCAATTCTGCTTGAGCAAACCTCACAGCCGTATTTTTCCTTGAAAAACCTGTCGCCGAAAATGTGGTCAACGTGGGCGTGGGTGTTGATGATGAGCTTTACACGCCAGCCGCGCTCTTCAAGCTGAGCGTCAAGGTCGGTGTAGCTTTTTTTGTGGTCGCAGCTGTCAATGAGAATCACTTCGCCGTTTCCGAGGTGATAAACACCCGTGTTGGCGAAGCACTTGAGACAGTAGGTGTTTTCTGCGCATTGAATGAGTTTGAACATTTTTACCTCCGTGACAGGGAGAAGAGCGGATTAAAAAACTGCATCGGGTTTGACTCCCCTCGGCTTGGCTTTATTTTTCCTCTTTCGGTTCCTCTTTATCCTCTTTTTTCTTGTGGAAAAGAATCTTGTCAACCGGGAAGTAGAGGAAGAACTGAATTGCGGAGCAGCACATTGTTGAAACATTGGCCGCGCCCTGTGCACCCATTCCCATTTTTACGAACAAGCCCTGAAGGGTGGGAGAGAGCCAGGCTGAGAAGCAGAGCAGTGCAACGGTGAAGACAATGTATATCGGAAGTGTTACGGCAACGTTTGCGCCGGAATTGAAGGTCTTTTCTCTGTTGACGAAGAAGGCGACGATCTGAGCGAGGATATTCGCAATGTTGAAAGCGATGAAATATCCAAGTCCGTTTTCCTTGAGCCCGTCGGAAACGAAGACCCAGAATTCATAAGGCTGAGACACAATGGCCTTGATCTGCGGCAGCAGAAGCAAAAGGTTGAGCGTTGCAAACTGAACAATCATTGCAAGCAGGCTGACGAAAATGAATTTGACGAACTGCCAGAATGTTTTGACCCCGGCGCCCTTTTGTTCCGCCATACTGTCGATCTCTTTGAGCTTTGCCATAAAAACCATCCTTTACAATTATTTAGTTATAAGTCCGGAAAAAGTATACAATACTGTGCTTTTAAAATCAAGCCCAAAACGCAAATTCAAAGCCGCAGAAAAAGAAAAAGCCTCCGCCGAAGCGAAGGACTGCTTTTTCTTTGAGTTTACTTGTTGTCGTTCCAATCACGGAAGTTCTTAACGAGGTTCTCGATCATAGCCTTGAACTTTTCGATGAAGTCATAAATAGCCTTTACAAACTGATCCATTATAAAATGCCTTCTTTCCTGAATATTTTGGTATTCGCTACGCTGATTATATCATATGAAGTTCAAAATTACAAGAGTTTTTTATAAAATTTAAAACTTTCTGTGAACATTTTATTTGAGATTCTTAGATTGAAAATTTTATGCAGCGTATTTTATGTTTGTATATGATGCGAAAAGAAAAAGAGAATCGGCAAAACACGGCCGATTCTCTTTTTGTGCTGTGTCCCTAAGCGGTTCATGAGGACGCGTTTTTTGTTTTTCAGCCGGCAATTCCAAGAGCCGCGAGGGGATTTATCGCTTTTCCGTCCTTGAGAACTTCAAAATGCAGGTGAATGCCGTCCTCGCGTTCTGCAGGAATTGAAGTGAGAACGCCGATTTTTTCTCCGGGCTTCACTTCATCGTTGATTGAGACAGCGTCTTCCTGACTGAGGCCGATATACCTTGCCGTGAAATCGCCGTGGTCAATTTCAATAACGTATCCCCACATTGAGTCAACGAGAACGCGCGTCACAACTCCGTTGCCGACGGAGAGCACGTCTTCGCCTTCGCTGCCTTCAAAGTCTGCTCCGCTGTGGGTGCGGTAATCGCCCATGGTTTTGTTTTCAATCGGAACCTGCGGAGAATATGCTTTGGTCACATTGCCCTTGAGGGGAGCAAGGTAGGACGAGTTGCTGATTTTTGCCACAGCCCCGGTTGAAGGCTCTTTCGGCTCCGTCTTTTTTTCGCCCTGAGTTGTTCTTTCGGTCGTTGTTTTGGCTTCCACACTCGTGCTGTCTTCGGGTTCATCGTTGTCATCGGAAAAATCGCGGGTATCCGGTTCATCGTCAATCGGCGTCCCAACGTCACTTGTCAAAGCAGAGTTGTTCTCGTCTGCAATGCTCGAAAGCTCACGCTTAACGCGGCCGGAGGTCATTTTGACCGCAACAGCCGCAACAATGACGGCAACAAGGCCGAGCGCAACCGTGATGTAAAACGTCTTTCTTGAGGAAAGGAAGGGGCTTGTGTAATTATTGTTGTTTTTCATTCGTATGACCGCCGTTTCAAAAAAATTCCGACCGCGCCGTCCGGGCTTTAAAGGTCAGCCTTGCCCGAAAAACGGTGTTGGTTCAAAAATATTCTGCTTCTGTGCGCCGAAAATTATACCGCAGAAAGGGTAAAAAACAAAAAAATTCAAAAAAGTTCTTAAAAAAAGCAAACAAATGTTTGCATTTTATGATTTGTTGTGTTATAATCTGTTTATCAGGTGACCATTTGTTCGCCTGAAAACAATATAAATAACATTGAAAGGGGTGCGACCATGAAGCCGCTCAGCGACAATCAGTACCGCATTCTCGAATATCTCAAGGAGCGCGCCGGAGACGGTGTGCCGCCCTCGGTCAGGGAAATCTGTCAGGCTGTCGGCCTGCGCTCAACCTCCTCGGTTCAGGCGAATCTTGACGCACTTGAGGAAAAGGGATATATCATTCGCGACCCGATGCTCAAACGCTCAATCCGCATCGTCGGTCAGGCGGAAAACGTTCACCACGTTCCGCTGCTCGGCGTTGTCACCGCAGGTATGCCTATTCTTGCTGTTGAGCAGGTTGAGTGCTACCTTCCATATTCCGGCTATGTTTCAAAGGATAAGCCGCTTTTTGCCCTGCACGTCCGCGGCGAAAGTATGCTCAACGCCGGTATTCTTGACGGCGATATCATCATTGCCGAGCAGACCCCGGTTGCAAACAACGGCGACATCGTTGTTGCACTCATTGACGATGAAGCAACGGTCAAGACCTTTTACAAAGAAAACGGTCACTTCCGCCTTCAGCCGGAAAATGATATTTTTGAGCCCATCATCGTTGACGAGGTCGTCATCCTCGGCAAGGTGGTTGCCCTGATGAGGTATTATTGATGTCTTAAAGTTGCATGGTTCACCGCTTCCGTTTACATTTTTTTAATATCTTGTTGACAGAAATTGCAAAGTGTTATATAATCCAATCAGAAGCAAAACCATTGATATTATATATTGGAGGAATTAACCATGGATTTTTCAATCATGATGTATTGGCAGGATATCACCTATCTTCTTCAGAAGCTTGCAAAGCTCATCAAAAAGCTGCTCAAGCTTGGCGGGGACGACGCTGAATAAGCTCATATTAAAAAGCAAGGCTGCTGCGGTTTTCGTCAGCAGCCTTTTTTTATGCAAAGAACCGCCGCAGCCGCGACGGTTCTTTTTTGAGTTAAGGAGGAAAAGTTAAAGAGGAAAGAACAATGCCCGTTTTTCGTCAGCAGCCGCAGCCGCAGTTGTTGTTTGCAAAGTTGCTTTCGCAGCCGCATCCGCAGCCGTTGCCTGAGGTGTTGTTAGTGCCGAATACGCAGGAGAGGACCAAAAGAAGGATGATCCATGAGCAGCTGTTGCCACCAAAAAGGTTGTTACACATACTATCGTCTGACCTCCTTTCAAAGGAGCCGCGAAAAGCGTTTTGCTTTCCGTTGCGCCCGCTTTCATTTTCATTATACGTCCTGCCGGTTGAAGTGTTCCTCAAAAGTGTTTTTGAATTTTTCTGCTATTTTTTCTGAGACATATACCTGTCAATTGGAATAAGAGAAAAAGTAAAGGCGCAGAATATGCTTGAATTTCTTTCAGAAAAGGCGGAGGGAAAATGAAAAAAACCAACAGACAGCTTGAAAGCGGAGACTTCACCCATAGCGAATTTTCGGCTGATTTTTTTGACTTTGACGTTCAAAGGTCAAGGTCTGCGGCGCACCGGAACCGGTTTTCGGCTCCATCCCAAAAAAAAATAAAAATTTTAAAAAATAAGAAAAACGGAGAAAACGAGAGCTAAATTCAAAAATCAATCGTTTTTGACCTATATTGACCTTTTTTGACCTTTGCATAAAAATCAAAGCTGCATATAATAAACATCAGAAAGTCAAAGAAAGTCAAAGTCAAAAGAAAAGGAGGCGTTCACCAAATGAATCTTTCAAATGCAATCGCTCACATGATTTCCGAAATGCTTGACGGAAAGGACGAGGTTGAAATTCAGCGTAACACAATGGCTCAGACGCTCGGTTGCGTACCCAGCCAGATAAATTACGTCATTTCTTCCCGCTTTACGCCGGAGCGCGGATACATTGTTGAAAGCAGAAGGGGCGGCGGCGGCTTTATAAGGATCGCTCGTGTGCATTATGACGGGAACACTCTTTTGATGCACGTTGTAAATTCGGTCGGTCAGTCGATTGACGAAACGACCTGCCGGAATCATCTTATAAATCTCGTTTACCGCGAGCTGCTTTCAAAGCGCGATGCAAAGCTTATCCTTGCTGCGGTCAGCGATTCCTCTTTGAGGGGTGTTGACAGCGAGCAGAGAGACAAGGTCAGGGCGGCTGTTTTCAAGCAGCTGCTGCTTACAGCAATCAATCTTGAATGAAACGGTCACAGACCGCGAACGGAGGTATGAATTATGTTATGTCAGAATTGTCAGAAAAGGGAAGCCACAACCCATATTAAAAGAGTTATAAACGGCGAAGCAACCGAGAGCCATCTTTGCGAGGAATGTGCAAAGGAACTTGGCTTTGACGAATTTTTTGATGACTTTTCGCTCAGCATTCCGAATATTTTCTCGTCCTTCTTCAAGGACAGCGCGTTTGCTCTTGCCGGCGCAAAGAATGAGCTTTGCGAAAAATGCGGCAGCAGCTTTGACGATATAATCAGAAGCGGCATGGTTGGCTGCGCGGATTGCTACTCGCACTTTTACGACAGGCTCCTTCCTTCAATCCAGCGCATCCACGGAAGAACCGGACACGTCGGCAGAACGCCTATTGAATATACAAAGGTTGACGATGTACCCGCAAAGGGAGAGAAAAAGGAGCTTTCGGCCGAGGAGAAAATCAAGGAGCTTGAAGACCTGATGCAAAAAGCGGTTGACGCGCAGAATTTTGAGCAGGCCGCCGCATTGCGCGACGAAATCAAGGCACTGAGAGGCAAGGAGGAAAAGTAAAATGAAGTGGTATTCAAACAAGGGAAAGAACTTTGATGTTGTGCTCAGCACACGTGTCAGGCTTGCAAGGAATCTCGAGGAGTATCCGTTCCCGGCGCGGCTCAAAAACGTCGAAAAGCAAAGGGTCAACGAGCTTTTGAAGAGCATTTTCCTTGCCGCTCCCTGCGGCGAAAAGCTTGAATATATTGAAATGAAGTCTTTTTCAAAGCCGCAGGCCGTTTCCCTTGCGGAAAAGCACCTCATCAGCCCCGAATTTGCGTATGACCCCGACGGAAGGGCGCTCATCCTCTCGGAAAACGAGGATATCAGCATCATGCTCTGCGAAGAGGATCACGCAAGGATTCAGACAATTTTACCCGGTCTTGCGCTTGAAGAAGCGTATCAGAAGGCCGCGGTTTTTGATAAACAGCTTGAAGAAAACGCAGCCGTTGCTTTTGACAAACGGCTCGGCTATCTTACCCAGTGCCCGACTAACCTCGGAACGGGAATGAGAGCCTCCGTTCTGCTCCACCTTCCGGCACTTTCCGGAAAGGCGGTGTCGCGGCTTGCGTCAACCGTTGCAAGACTCGGAATGACCCTTCGCCCGGCCTTTGGCGAAGGCGGCCGGGCTCTCGGCGACGTCTTTCAGCTGAGCAATCAGGTCACGCTCGGGATTTCCGAACAGGCCGCCCTTCAGAATCTCAACGCAATTGCGCTCCAGATTGCCGAACAGGAAAAGCAGGCGCGTGCCGCTCTCCTCAAGGACGATGCTTTTATTGATAAAATCTGGCGTTCCTGGGGGATTCTCACCAGTGCGCACATGATGAGCTTCAGAGAGTTCATCTCGCTGTTCTCGCTCGTGCGTTTCGGCGCTGCCGAGGGCATTCTTGAAGCAGACCTTGAAACGCTCGGAACGCTGCTCATTGAAATGCAGCCCGCAACAATCAGCGCAGACTGCAAAAAGAACATGACAGCGCGTGAGCGCGACGTTTTCAGAGCGCAGAGCGTTAAAGCGGCGCTTGAATAAAAGGCCAAACACGGCCTGACACTAAAAAGGCCGCAGCAATGCGGCTTTTTATTAAAACCTTTGCCGGCGGCAAAAACGAAGCATTTCGTTTTCAGCCTGCGCGGCAGTTAAGAAGGAGTTGACAGTTTATGTATAAGTTTACGGGTTTCACCGAAAAAGCAAACCGCGCCCTCAATTCGGCAATTGAGGTTGCGGAAAATCTCGGTCACACATATATCGGAAGCGAGCACTTGCTCATGGGTCTTGTTCGCGAGGACAACGGAGCGGCAACAACCGTCCTTTCTTCGCGTGGCGTAACCGCTCAGAGAGTTGAAGAGCTCATCAGGAGCACCGTCGGAGTCGGTATTCCGACAGTTCTGACGCCGGATGATTTCACTCCGCGCTGCAAACACATCATTGAGCTTGCAATTTCGCTTGCAAGGGGAGAAAATTCCGGCTATGTCGGAACGGAACACCTGCTTGCCGCAATGCTCAGAGAGGGCGACGGCTGCGCAGCCTTCATCCTTTCTCAGCTCGGCGTTTCGGTTCCTCTTCTGCTTGATGAGCTTTCAAACGCTCAAGGTTCGTCTTCCTCTTATCCGCAGAACGGAAGGGGCGGCGCAAGGAGCTCAAAGAAGAGCTCAACGCCGAACCTTGACAAGTACGGTCAGGATTTGACCGAAAAGGCGCGCCGTTCCGAAATTGACCCTGTTATCGGCAGGGAAAAGGAGATTGAACGTGTTATTCAGATTCTTTCAAGGCGTACCAAAAACAACCCCTGCCTTATCGGTGAGCCGGGCGTCGGCAAAACCGCAATAGCCGAAGGGCTTGCCCTCAAAATTGCTCAGGGAGAGGTTCCCGAGCTGCTTCGCGACAAGCGGATTGTTTCACTCGACCTGACCGGTATGGTCGCCGGAACAAAGTACCGCGGCGACTTTGAAGAAAGAATCAAAACCTGCATTGATGAGGTAATCAAGGCGAAGGACGTCATTTTGTTCATTGATGAGGTTCATAATCTTATCGGCACAGGTTCTGCCGAAGGCGCAGTTGACGCGGCGAATATTCTTAAGCCTTCGCTTGCAAGAAGCGAGCTTCAGGTGATCGGCGCAACCACGCTTGAGGAGTACCGCAAGTATATTGAAAAAGACAGCGCCCTCGAAAGACGTTTTCAGCCCGTTAAGGTTGGCGAACCGACAGAGGACGAGGCCGTTCAGATTCTCAGAGGTCTTAGAAACAAGTATGAGGCTCACCACAAGGTGAAGATCACAGACGACGCAATCGTTGCGGCCGTCAAGATGTCCTCAAGGTATATCACCGACAGGTATCTTCCGGACAAGGCAATCGACCTTGTTGACGAGGCCTGCTCAAGGGTAAGGCTTCGTGCCTTTACAACTCCGCCGGAGGTAAAAAAGATTGAGGACGACATCAAGCAGGTCAATGAAGAAAAAGCGGCCGCCGTCAATTCTCAGGACTTTGAAAGAGCCGCCGCTTTGCGCGACAGGGAAAAGGAGCTGCGTTCCCGGCTGACCGCTTCAAGAACCAACTGGAAGGAGGAAAGCTCCCGCGTCGGCGGCGAAGTGACCGCAGAAGAGGTTGCTCAAATCGTTGCCGGCTGGACAGGAATCCCCGTTACTGAGCTGACGCGTGAGGAAAGCCAGCGTCTGCTTGAAATGGAAAAAATTCTCCATGAGCGCATAGTCGGTCAGGACAAGGCTGTTTCCGCCGTTGCAAGAGCAATCAGGCGCGGCAGGAGCGGACTTAAAGATCCGAAAAGGCCGCTCGGTTCGTTCATCTTCCTCGGCCCGACCGGCGTCGGCAAAACAGAGCTTTGTAAGGCTCTCGGCGCGGCAATGTTCGGCGACGAAAACGCCGTCATTCGTTTTGATATGTCGGAGTTCATGGAAAAGCACAGTACCTCGCGTCTTGTCGGTTCTCCTCCGGGATATGTCGGCTATGAGGAAGGCGGCGAGCTGACCGAGAAGGTCAGAAGAAAGCCCTACAGTGTCATCCTTTTTGATGAAATTGAAAAGGCTCACCCGGATGTTTTCAATATGCTGCTTCAGATTCTTGACGACGGTATCCTCACCGATTCTCAGGGCAGACGTGTTGACTTCAAAAACACGGTCGTCATCATGACCTCGAACATCGGCGCAAAGCTGATTGCCGGTGAGGGCAGAACAATAGGTTTCAAAAACGCAAGCGAGGACAACGGTGCGCTTGACGACACAAGAATTCATGACGCTGTCATGGCCGAGCTGAAAAAGGCGTTCAGACCGGAATTCCTCAACCGTGTTGACGAGATCATCGTTTTCAACCAGCTGACGAAGGACGAAATTCATGAAATCGCTGCCCGTATGCTCAGGCAGACGAGCGAAAGACTCAGAACGATGGAAATTGAAATGAGCTTTTCGCCGGAGGTTGTGAAAATGGTTTCCGATGCAGGCTTTGACCCGGTCTACGGTGCAAGACCTCTGCGCCGCGCAATCCAGACCAAGGTTGAAGACAAGCTTTCCGAACAGATTCTTGAAGGCTCTGTTGCCGCAAAGCATAGATATGAATGCGTTCTTGAAAACGGCGAGGTATGCTTCAAGGAAGCTGCCCCTGCCGCGGACGAGAAGGCTGAATAATGCAGAAAAATGGGGTTGCCGCAAATCGTAAAAGCGAGAAGCGACGACCCCTTGGCTATTTTCAATTTTACTAAAACTGTGCCTGACAAATATTTCTCCGGCGAGTGCAATTATACATACAAAGAGGCTCTGTAACAAGCGGTTACTCAGTTTTTGGAGGACGGTTATTTTTTAATTTCCTTGTTGCTTCTGTGCAGCCTGTGGCCACAATAAGAAGCAGAACAAGTATTACCAAGTATTCCATTGGCAACACCGCTCTTTTTGAATGTTCTCGGAGGGTGACAATAAAATCCTCCCTCCGGAAAAGAAAACAGTTTTTTCAGAGGGCAACCGCCTTGCGTTTTGCAGAGCCATGCTTGAATAATATTATAATTGGGAAAAATTATCAAGCATTAAAATTCTATACTTTTTAATCCTCTTTTCGGTTGACTTGTAACTTTGCCCGTGTTATAATAGACAAAATTAAATTAACGGAGGACTATTGATATGGATACTTTTAAGAAAATCATCAAGGCTTTTGCAATCATCGCTTCTGTTGTTGCTGCTGTTTACGGCGCATACCTCGCTGTTACAAAGCTCATCGAGAAGAAGAACGCTAAAGACGCTGACAGCAGAGAAAACTATGTTTCCTGCTCCTGCTTCGATTCAGACTTCACCTCTGAAACCGTTGCGTAAACAAAATAAACACTTTGCCTGCCGCTTTTGCGGCAGGCTTTTTGTTTTACTCTTTAAAGCTTTGAGGAAAAGAAAACAGCAATCCCAATTAAAAATTCCTTTTGCGCTATTATTTTGATTTTCCGTCTGTGATAGTATTATAGCAGCTCTGCGGTGCGCCGCAGTATATTAAAAGGTGGTGAGTGGATATGGTAAGAATCAACTGACAGTTGATAGGTGCCTATCTTATGCAAAGGCAGGCGGCAGTGCATATTGACCGCAAAATCGGTGGTACAGACGCCAGTATGCCGACAGAAAAGCGCGAGGAAAGGAAAGATACCGCCCCGGTCGAATTCACGCCGTACAAGCCGAAAATACGCAAACCCGGGACGGGTTGTGTCACGATGATAAGCTCGAAGCGCTGAAAGAACAGTGCGGACGCTCTTCCGACAGAATCAAGGCGGATATGCCGTTCGGGGATTGGATCGACTTCTGGTATCAGACCTACTGC
>CAKSYX010000027.1 GCA_934525065.1 uncultured Eubacteriales bacterium | reverse complement strand
CTGCTTTGACTGCGCAGAAGGCGGTGTGAACGACTTTTTGTGTTCACTGCTTTCCGTTAAAAATCCCGAAGGAATCGAAAGTGCGGAATGTGTGCGGCCGATGGCGAGAGTCGGAGTAATTGAACCTCTTACCCCTTATGAGCTGGCGCATTTTGTTGCTCAAAAGCTTCACACGACCGTCAGGCTTGTTGAAGGAAAAGAGAAGGTCACGCGCCTTGCCGTTTGCGGCGGAGCCGGGATGAGCTTCATGAACGAGGTCATAGCCGCCGGAGCGCAGGGCTATGTTACCGGGGACATCAGCCACCATGAAATGCTTGACGCAAAAGAAAAGGGGCTTACGGTCGTTGCCGCCGGCCATTTTGAAACCGAGTATTACTCAATGGCTGCGCTCAAAGAAATGATTGAAAATGAATTTTCGGGGCTTGAAACGGTTTTGCTTGCTCAAAGCAATCCGGTCAGGTTCGTAGAATAAAGGATTGATTACCAATGGCACTTGACGGAATATTCTTGTCAAAAGTCTGCGATGAACTGCGCGAGAGCGCCGTCGGACTGCGCGTTGACCGTGTTCAGCAGCCCGGGCGGGACGAAGTTGTTCTTGTTCTTCGCGGAAAAAGCGGCGTTTTCCGCCTTCTTATCTGCGTTCGCGCAGACAGTCCGCGGATACACTTCACGTCACACTCAGTTCAGAACCCGGCCGTTCCGCCGATGTTCTGTATGCTTTTGAGAAAATATCTGACGGCCGCAAAAATTACGGCGGTCAGACAGCGTGAGCTTGACCGCGTTGTTTTTATTGATTTTGATGCAACGAATGAGATCGGCGACAAGGTGAAGCTTACCCTTTGCACCGAAATCATGGGAAAGTATAGCAATCTTATTTTGATAAACGGCGAGGGAAGGGTCGTTGATTCAATCAAGCGCGTTGACCTTTCAACGTCCTCCGTGCGCCAAATTCTTCCCGGAATCGAATATAAGCTTCCGCCAAAGCAGGACAAGCTCTGCCTTGAAAATGTTCGGTCCGAGGAGGTCATTCAAAGAATTGTTTTGCTTGAAAACAAGTATCTCTCTTCGGCTGTGCTTGAATCTGTTCAGGGCATTTCGCCCGTTGCGGCGCGCGAGGTTGCGTATAAAGCCGCCGGTGAGGACAGTTTTGTCTCTTCTCTGACAAAAGCTCAAAAGGAAAAGCTTTGCGCCGTTATTGATGAAATTAAGGCTTCTCTTCATAAGGACAAAAAGGTCTTTATGCTCCTTGAAAACGAAAACAAGCCGAAGGATATGTGCTTTCTTGACGTCGGACAGTACGGCAGTGCGCTGACGGTCAAAGAATATGAAAGCCCGTCATTTCTTCTTGACGATTTCTTTTTTGAGCGCGACAGGATAAATCGAATTACCCACAGGGGACAGGAGCTTTTCAAGCTTCTCAACACTCTTCTTGAGCGTACCGCGCGCAAGCTGAACCTTCAGCGTGAGGAGCTGAAGCAATGCGCAGACAGGGAAAAACTCCGCCTTTTCGGCGAGCTTATCACGGCGAATCTCCATTCACTTCAAAAAGGCTCTTATGTCTATGAGGTCGCAAATTACTACGATTCAATGAAAACTCTCAGAATTCCCTGCGACCCTGCGCTTACTCCGACGGAAAACGCAAATAAATACTATAAGGAATACCGCAAATCAAAAACGGCAGAGGTCATGCTCAAAAAGCTCATTGAACAGGGTGAAGCCGAGCTTGTCTATTTTGAATCGGTGCTTGACGAGCTTTCAAGGGCAGACAGCGATTCTGAACAGGCTGCGATACGTCAGGAGCTTTCTCAGGGCGGCTATCTCAAAACGAAGAACGGCGCAAAGAACCGTCCGCAAAAGGCACTTGCTCCTGTTGAGTACCGCTCAAGCGACGGTTATAGAATACTTGTCGGCCGAAATAATATTCAAAACGACCGCCTTTCGCTCAAAACAGCGGCGAAAAGCGATGTCTGGCTTCATACCCAGAGCTTTCCCGGCTCACACGTCATAATCGTCAGCCAAAACGGCGAGGTTTCGGACAGGTCAATTGAAGAAGCGGCTGTTATTGCCGCCTGCCACAGCAAGGCAAGTGAATCCTCCCTTGTTCCGGTTGACTATACGCGCGTCAAAGCACTCAAAAAGCCTGTCGGTGCAAAGCCCGGCAAGGTCATATATCATGAGTATTACACAATAACCGTAAACCCGGACAAAAAGCTCCTTCAAAAGCTTTTTGTGAAGTGAGGTTCATTCATAAGAAAGGCGGTGCCGAATGGCTTTTACTCACCTTCATCTTCATACCGAATACAGCCTGCTTGACGGTGCCTGCCGGATAGATGAGCTGATTTCCGCCCTCAAGGAGAGAGGGCAGACCGCCGCCGCAATCACTGACCACGGTGTGATGTACGGCGCAATAGATTTCTATAAGGCGGCAAAGGAGGCCGGAATAAAGCCCGTCATCGGCTGTGAGTGCTACGTTGCCGCAAGAACAAGGCACGACAAGGTTCACGGCCTTGACAATGAACGCTATCACCTTATTCTGCTTTGCAAAAATGAAGTCGGCTATAAAAACCTGATTGCAATGGTCAGCAAATCATGGACCGAGGGCTTTTATACCAAGCCGAGAATTGACCGTGAGCTGCTTGAAAAGCACCATGAGGGGCTGATTGCGCTTTCCGCCTGCCTTGCCGGCGAGGTTCCGCGTGCGCTTTCACGCGGCGACTTTGAGGGCGCAAAAAAAACTGCACTCTGGTATGACGAGGTTTTCGGCAGGGGTAATTATTACATTGAAATTCAAAACCATTCTCTGCGTGAAGAGCTGCTGATTCTGCCTGAGCTTATCCGCCTTTCAAAGGAAACAGGAATTCCGCTTGTTGCAACGAACGACACCCACTATATCAACAAGGACGATGCCGCCGTTCAGCAGGTGCTCATTTGCATTCAGACGAACCATATACTCGGCGAAGAAACCGGCCTTGAGTTTGAAACTCAGGAGTTCTATCTCAAAACCGAAGAGGAAATGCGCTCGCTGTTTTCCGCTGTGCCTCAAGCAATTGAAAACACTCAGAAAATTGCCGATATGTGTTCTCTTGAGTTTGAATTCGGCAAAACAAAACTGCCGCATTTTGAAGTGCCCAACAATATGGATCACTTTGAATACTTCAAACGCCAGTGTTTTTTCGGCCTTTGTCAGCTCAAGGGCGAAAATCCGCCGCAGGAATATGTTGATAGGCTCAACTATGAGCTTTCGGTAATCAACAAAATGGGTTATGTTGATTACTACCTGATTGTTCACGACTTTATCCGCTACGCAAAAAGCCGCGGTATCCCCGTAGGTCCCGGAAGAGGCTCCGGCGCGGCCAGCCTTGCGGCTTACTGCATCGGGATCACCGGTATTGACCCGATGAAGTATAACCTGCTTTTTGAGCGCTTTCTCAATCCCGAGCGCGTCAGTATGCCCGATTTTGATATCGACTTTTGTTATGTTCGCCGTCAGGAAGTCATAGATTACGTAATAAATAAATACGGCTATGACCACGTTGCGCAAATCGTCACCTTCGGAACTCTCGCCGCAAGAGCCGCAATCCGCGACGTCGGCCGTGTAATGGGTCTTGCCTATCCGGTTGTTGACGCCGTTGCAAAGCAGATTCCGAACGAGCTGAAAATAACAATCGACAAGGCGCTGAAAAGCTCAAAGGAGCTTGCTGCGGCATACGAAACAAACGACGATACGCGCCGTCTTATTGACATGGCAAGGCGCGTTGAGGGAATGCCGCGCCACGCTTCAACACACGCGGCAGGCGTTGTTATCACGCGTGACGAAGTTTCAAGCTATGTTCCGCTCGCCGTAAACGATGAAAGCGTCGTCACCCAGTACACGATGACCGCGCTTGAAAGTCTCGGACTTTTGAAAATGGACTTTCTCGGTTTGCGCACTCTGACCGTTATTGACGACACAATAAGGATGATTCAAAAGGAAAATCCGGGCTTTACCGAGGGAGATATCAATATAAACGACAAAGCAACCTTTGAGATGCTTTCGGGCGGAAAAACCGACGGTGTTTTTCAGTTTGAATCTGCCGGAATGCGCAGCGTTTTGACGCGCCTTCGTCCGGAAAGTCTTGAAGATTTGATTGCCGTCATTTCGCTTTACCGTCCGGGTCCTGCCGATTCAATCGACACCTATATAAACAACCGCCACCACCCGGAGCAGACCCGATATAAATGCGAAGAGGTCAGGGATATTCTCTCCGTTACCTATGGCTGCATGGTATATCAAGAGCAGGTTATGCAAATCTGCCGCAAGGTTGCGGGCTATTCCTACGGCCGCGCAGACCTTGTTCGCCGCGCAATGTCAAAGAAAAAGCTTGACGTAATGGCAAAGGAGCGCGAAAACTTTGTTCACGGCCTGAAGGATGAAAACGGCAATGTTCTGTGCTGCGGTGCGGTTGCAAACGGAATCAGCGAAAAAACGGCTAATGAGCTTTTTGACGAAATGTCAAATTTTGCAAAGTACGCTTTCAACAAGGCTCATGCCGCCGCCTATGCCTTTGTTTCCTATCAGACGGCGTTCCTCAAGTGTCACTATCCCTGCGAGCTTCTTGCCGCAACGCTCACAAGTGTGCTTGACAGCAGCACAAAGATTTCCGCTTATATTGAAGAATGCTCGCGCCTTTCGATAAAGGTGCTTGCTCCCCATGTCAATGAAAGCGAAGAGGGCTTTACGGTTTCGGACGGAGCAATTCGCTTCGGACTTCTGGCGGTGAAAAATCTCGGCAGGAGCTTTATCAGAACGATCACCGAAAAGCGTAAAATGTCACCGTATAAGAGCTTTGATGATTTTTGCTGCCGTGTTTACGGAAAGGAATTCAATCGCCGCGCGGTGGAAAGTCTGGTCAAATGCGGCGCGCTGGACGGTCTCGGACTCAACCGCCGCCAGATGATCTATATGCTTCCGCTGATAATTGCAAATCTTGAGGAGGACAAACGGCGCAACGTTGCCGGACAGATCGGTTTTTTTGACGATGACTCGGCCTTTGCCCCGGCCAAACAGTTCAAAGCCCCCGCTATGGAGGAGCTTGAATATGAAAAGCTTCTTGAATATGAAAAAGAGGTAACGGGACTGTATCTTTCGGGGCATCCGATGGAAAAATATAAGAGCATTGCCCAAAGACTTCGCGCCGACAAAATTTCCGAGCTTTTGCGCTCGGGCGAGGAGCCTTCCGAAAGGTATAGTGATAACTGCGGCGTAATGCTTCTCGGCTCTGTTTCGTCTCTTCAGCGAAAGACAACGAAAAGCAATTCGTCCATGTGCTTCATCAGGCTCGAAGACCTGACCGGAACAATTGAATGCATCGCGTTTTCAAAGCTGTTTGCCGAAAAGGCGGCGTTGCTTCAGCCGGGAAGGGTAATCGTTGTCCGCGGCAGGCTGAGCCTTCGTGAGGACAGAGAACCGTCAATTATCTGCGAAAGCATTGAAAAATGTCCGGAAAACGCGGCGAATGCTCAGTCCGAAGAAAAAACGGCCGCAAAAAAAAGGACAGGCGTTTTTATCCGCGTTAAGAGTGGCAGTGACGCTCGCCTTGAAAAGCTTGAAACGCTCAAAAAAATCTTTACGGGCAGTTTTCCTGTCTACTGCTATTATGAAAGCAGCGGGAAATATGTGCACAGCGGCTCGCTTGAAATGAGCGAACCTGTGCTCTTTGAGCTTGAGCACATTTTCGGAAAGGAAAATGTTGCGCTCAGGCGCTGATTTTTGTCGTTTCGGTTGACAATTTTTGACATTAGTGTATAATAACCTTAAATATTTTTAAGATAAGGCGGAGTATAAATTCGCTTATAAAAGGAGTTTTTGTCATGATGAAAACCATAGGTGTATTAACCAGCGGCGGCGACGCTCCGGGCATGAACGCCGCAATCAGAGCCGTTGTCAGAGCAGGCTGTGAGCTTGGAATGAAGGTATACGGAATCAAACGCGGCTATAACGGCCTTATGGAAAATGATATGTACGAGATGAATCTCCGCTCCGTTTCCGATATTATCAACCGCGGCGGAACAATTCTCTATTCTGCAAGAAGCGACCGCTTTAAGACCGATGAGGGTATGCAGGCGGCAATCAGAGTTTGCCGTGAAAGGGGAATCGACGGCCTCGTTGTAATCGGCGGTGACGGCTCGTTCAGAGGTGCACGCGACCTTTCTCTCAAGGGCATTCCCTGCGTTGCGCTTCCGGGCACTATCGACAATGACATCGGCTGCTGCGACAGCACCATCGGATATGATACCGCAATGCAGACCATTATGGAAATGGTAGACAGAATCAGAGATACGACCGAATCTCACGACCGCTGTGCCGTTGTTGAGGTCATGGGCAGGGGAGCAGGTTATCTTGCTCTTAACGCAGGTATTGCCTGCGGCGCGACCTCAATTCTTATTCCCGAAGTTCCCTATGACTTTGAGCGCGATGTAATTCAAAGAATGATGCGTACCCAGAGAAGCGGAAAGGTTCACTTTGTCATCATGGTTTCCGAAGCTATCGGCGGCGTTGCCGAAATGGCAAAGCGCATTCAGAAGGAAACCGGCGTTGAATCCCGTGCAACTGTTCTCGGCCACGTTCAGCGCGGCGGTTCACCAACGGCGCGCGACAGGATTCTTGCCAGCCGCATGGGCTACCACGCCGTTCAGCTCCTCAAGGACGGAATCGGCAACAGAGTTGTTGCAATCAAAAAAGAAGATATCGTTGACTATGATATCGTTGAAGCACTTTCAATGGAAAATTCAATTGACCTTGATATGTATAAGATGGCAATGGAAATTTCAATCTGATTTTTTCGTAAAGTGAGGCTTAGCATGGCCGAAAAGGAAAAGAATGTTCACAAGGGTCACAGGCAGAAGGTCAAGAACCGCTATATTCAAACAGGCTTTGAGGGCATGGCGGATCACAACATTCTTGAGCTGCTCTTGTTTTTCGGGATTCCGTATAAGGACACAAACCCGATTTCGCATGAACTGATGGATACCTTCGGTTCGCTCTCCGCCGTTTTTCAGGCGAGCGTTGCCGAGCTGAAAAGCGTCAAGGGCATGACCGAAAACGCTGCCTGCCTGCTCAATATGATACTTCCGCTTTATGCGCGGTATTCGGCCGACCTTGCTGCCGAGAAGCCGATGCTGATGTCAACCGAAGAGGTTGTTGAATTTATGCGTCCGAGGTTTATCGACACGAACAACGAGCGTGCCTTTGCTCTTTGCTTTGACATGGAGCACCGCCTCGTTGCCGCAAGGAAGCTATCCGAAGGTGACGTTAACAGCACAGCTCTCGATATGCGTAAGCTGGCTTCCACTGTGCTTGAAACGAAGGCTGTTGCGGTCATTCTGGTTCATAGTCACCCGAACGGGATTCCGCTCCCGTCCAAAAATGACGTTGAAGTGACGGAAAAGGCGTGCGGCTTTTTAAAAACGATGAAGGTTGACCTGCTTGACCATGTTATCGTTGCAAAAACAGGCCATTGCTCAATGATATCTCTTTCAAAATTTACTCATATATTTTACGGAACCGATCCGTTATTTTAAGGTGGTGTGTTTTTATGTTTAATGCTCAGAAGGTGAAGGACGAATGTGTTCTTTGGATCAGAGATTTTTTTGAAAAAAACGGAAAGGACTGCTCTGCAATCGTCGGAATTTCCGGCGGAAAGGACAGCTCTGTTGTTGCCGCTCTCTGCACCGAAGCACTCGGAAAGGACCGGGTAATCGGCGTGCTTATGCCGAACGGCGTTCAGAGTGACATAGACTGCGCAAAGCAGCTTGTTGCGCATCTCGGAATCAAGCATTATATTATCAATATCAAAGCTGCGGTTGACGGTCTGCTTTCCGCTCTTCCGGAGTCGCTTGAGCCCACAGAACAGACGAGGAACAACCTCCCGGCAAGAATCAGAATGGCGACTCTATATGCTGTCGGCCAGTCAAATAACGGCCGTGTTGCGAACACCTGCAACCTTTCCGAGGACTGGGTCGGCTATGCCACACGCTACGGCGACGGCGCAGGGGATTTCGGTCCGGTTTCCCATCTGACGGTTGCGGAAGTCAGGGCAATAGGTACGGTTCTCGGTCTGCCGGAAAATCTCATTCACAAGGTACCGATTGACGGCCTTTGCGGAAAAACAGATGAGGATAACCTCGGCTTTACCTATGCGGTGCTTGATAAATATATCAGAACCGGTGTCTGCGAAGATGAAAAGACAAAAGAACGCATCGACACGATGCACAAGAATAATCTTTTCAAGCTCAGTATGTTTCCGACCTTTGTTCCGAACGAGGCGGACATTTGAAAAAAACGATTGTATTTTAATCGGCCGCTTACGCGCTTTTGAAGGTGCGCTGCGGCCGTTTTTGTTTTCCAAGTATTTTTGAGGCTGAACAAGCGGATTTGCAAATTTAATGTTGAGTCGGACTGAAAAGCCCCCAAAACCTTTCTGTTGCGGCCGTTTTAACCATGATATATCTTGCCGCAAGCTTTTTGACCGAAGAATGGAACAGAACGTGATAATTTGGGCGGTTTCGGGTGTGCTTTACGCGGTTGTAATGTCGGTGTGCCGCTTGGTTGCCGAAAGCAAGAAATAAAATCAGCCTTCAAGGCTTGACAAATCGAAGCAATGATAGTAAAATTTCCGTGTTATATTTTTTAAAAGCTATGAGAAAGAAACGCGCTTTTCCTCTTTTCAGAGAGTGGGGTTCGCGGCTGAAAGACCCTGTATTGAACGGAAAAACGTGTGCTGCTTTTGAGCTTCCGCCGAAAGGACGGACGTTTGCCCTCGTTACGGGCGGCGGCTTTTGCCGCGTAAGTGGTGCTTTTTGCGCAAACCGGGTGGTACCGTGGGCTGTGGCTCACCCCGGAAGAGTGTGAAATAGCATCTTTTTTGTTGAAAGGATTTGATAAGTATGGAATGGATGGGTCTTAATGAAATCAGAGAGAAGTTCCTCTCGTTTTTTGAAAGCAAGGGACACCTGAGAGCAAATAGCTTTTCTCTTGTTCCGCAAAACGACAAGAGCCTGCTTCTTATCAATGCAGGAATGGCTCCGCTGAAAAAATATTTCACCGGAGAGGTCACTCCGCCGTCAAAGCGCATGACGACCTGCCAGAAGTGCATCAGAACGCCGGACATTGAGCGTGTCGGAATCACCGCAAGGCACGGCACTTATTTTGAAATGCTCGGAAACTTCTCCTTCGGCGATTACTTCAAGCATGAAGCGACCGCTTGGGCGTGGGAATTCTGCACTCAGGTTATGAAAATGCCTGTTGACAAGCTTTGGGTAACGATTTATCAGGATGATAATGAAGCTTTTGATATTTGGACAAAGGAGGTCGGAGTTGACTCAAAGAGAATCGTCAGGCTCGGAAAAGAGGATAACTTCTGGGAACACGGAGCAGGCCCCTGCGGCCCTTGTTCTGAAATCTACTTTGACCGCGGCGAAAAATACGGCTGCGGCTCTCCGGATTGCGCTCCGGGCTGCGACTGCGACCGTTATACAGAATTCTGGAACCTTGTTTTCACGCAGTTTGACAACGACGGAAAGGGCAACTACACCCACCTCAAAAGCTGCAATATCGATACCGGTATGGGCCTTGAAAGGCTTGCCTGCATCATGCAGGGCGTAGATAACCTCTTTGAAGTCGATACCGTCCGCAATATTATGAAGCACGTTATTGATATTTCCGGCGTTCAGTATCATACCGATGAAAAGAGCGACATCTCCCTTCGTGTTATAACCGACCATATCAGAAGCACGACCTTCATGATAAGCGACGGTGTAATGCCCTCGAACGAAGGCCGCGGATATGTTCTTCGCCGTCTTCTTCGCCGTGCCGCACGCCACGGAAAGCTGCTCGGAATCAACCGTCCGTTTCTCTATGAGGTTTGCGAAACGGTTATCAGAGAAAACCAAAATGCCTATCCCAACCTTGAGGAAAAGCACGACCTCATCGTAAAGGTCATAAAAGCAGAGGAAGAAAACTTTGCAAAGACGGTTGATAACGGCCTTTCGCTTCTGAGTTCGATTATTGGAAAGAGCGAAACAAAGATACTTTCGGGCGAGGACGCTTTCAAGCTTCAGGATACCTTCGGTTTCCCTATAGATTTGACAAAGGAGCTGCTTGCCGAAAAGGGCTTTACTGTTGACGAAGAAGCTTTCAGAAAGCTTGTTGAAGAAAACAGAATTCGTACCCGCGCCGCACGAAAGGATGCAGGAGCAGAAGCATGGAAGGGAACAGACTCGGCTGCAAAGGGACTTTCAAAAACCGAATTCACCGGCTATTCGTCTCTTGAAAGCGAAGGCAGCGTCATTGCCGCGATCTCCGGCGCAGAAAAGAAGGATTTCCTCACAAGCGAAGAGGAAGGTATTCTTGTTTTTGACGTCAGCCCCTTCTATGGCGAAGGCGGCGGACAGGTTGGAGACAAAGGTCTCATTAAAACCGAAAACGCCGTTTTTGAAGTTATAAATACAACCAAAACTGCTGACGGAGTAATTCTCCACCACGGCAGAATTATTGAAGGCGAAGATGTTGCCGTCGGCGAAAAAGCCGTTCTTTCTGTCAACAAGGAAAAGCGCGGCGCAATTAAGCGCAACCATACCGCCGCCCATCTTCTTCAGGCCGCTTTGAGAAAAACGCTCGGAACTCACGTTGAACAGGCCGGTCAGTACGTTGACGAAAACGTTGTTCGCTTTGACTTTGTTCATTTCTCGGCTATGACGAGCGAAGAAATCAAAACGGTTGAAAACGCGGTCAATGAAGTGATTCTTTCGGCTCTTCCGGTTGAAACGCGCGAAATGCCTATTGACGAAGCGAAAAAGCTCGGCGCAATGGCTCTGTTTTCGGAAAAATACGGCAGCACAGTCCGCGTTGTAAAAATCGGCGATTATTCAATCGAGCTTTGCGGAGGAACCCACGCCGAAAACACAGGCAACCTCGGCCTTTTCAAAATTCTTTCCGAATCCTCGGTTGCTGCGGGCGTGCGCAGAATCGAGGGCGTAACGGGCTTCAACAGCCTTTCGCTTTTCAACGAGAACGCAAAGCTTCTTTCCGATGTCGCTTCCGTTCTCAAAACTGCAAACGTCAAAGACGTTCTTCAAAGAGCCGGCGGCGTAATGGCTGAGCTTAAAGAGAAAGAAAAGGAAATCGAAAAGCTTTCCGGCGTTATTGCAAACGCAAAGACTCAGTCGATCCTTGAAAACGTGAAGCAGGTCGGTTCGCTTAAAGTTGTAACTGCGCTGCTTGAGGACGCACCGGTTCCGGAGCTTCGCAGAATGTGTGACCTTGTCAGAAGCAAGGGCGAAGATTATGTAGGAATAATTGCCGCCGTTCAAAAGGAAAAGGGCAGCGGAAACATCTGCGTCTGCTGCGGAAAACGCGCGGTTGAGCTCGGCGCTCACGCCGGCAATATTGCACGCGAAACAGCAAAGCTCGCAGGTGGTTCCGGCGGAGGAAAGCCCGACAGCGCGATGGCAGGCGCCAAAGACGTTGCGGCGCTTCCCGCGGCCTTGAAAAAGGCTGTTTCAATCGTTGAGGGAATGTTGAAATAAGGCTGTTACAATTTAAAAGGGAGGATTGCCAATGAAAAAGATTTTGACTTTAACGCTGTCATTTGTTTTGACGTTTGCTTGTGTGCTTCCGTGCTTTGCCGGAAACTACGGAAAAATGTATGACGTTTATGTTCCGGAGGGCTTTACGGAAACGCTGACCCAAAATGGTGAAATACTCTATACAAACGAAAAAACAGGCTCAACCGTTGATATTCTGCTTTCAGAAAACGGCGGAAGAACCTATTATATCGGCGCAGATGAGAGTGCACAGAAGAGCTTTACCGATGATTTTATGTCTCGGCTTTCCGAAGCTTCAACGAAAAAGGCCGAGGAAAAGGGATACACCGTCAGTTTTTCAGACGTCGCTTACGGCGAAAAGGAATTTGAATTTATCAAGGGCTTTGAGATTACCTGCAAGAGCATTCAGAACAGAAATGACGGTTCCAAACCAACGGAAGCCAAGCTCGGATTCTATTTCTTTTCAACCAAGGACCTTATCATTCAGTTTCATTGCAGATTTATGAATGATGAGGACAAAAAGTCTGCCGAAAAAATGATCTCCGTTTTTAAAATGGACGGAGAGGTGCTCACGGCGCAGAACGTTATGGACAGTCTGCCAAGTGTATGGTTCCTGCTTGTTCCTGTTGGAGTGATTGCCCTTGTTGCGGTGATTATTGTGGTTGTAAAAAGAAAAAATAAAAAGAACAAAAAGGCCGAATCATAAAAGAAATAGCGAAAAAGTCGCGCTGCCTTTGATTATTTTTCATTCGGAATCAGTACCGGCACAAATTCTGAGCCGGACTGATTTACCCTCACGCCTTGCCCGGCTACAGCAAGGACGAACGTGAATATTGATTTGTAGCCGGAAAGGCTATGGTAATTATGGATTGTATTTTTTGCAAGATCGCTAACGGCGAAATACCGACCACTAAAGTCTATGAGGATGACACGGTCATTGCCTTCAACGACCTTTCGCCTCAGGCGCCCGTTCATGTGCTCATCATCCCGAAGCAGCATATATCGAGTGCTGCTGAGCTAAATTCTTCAAACAGCGGCATTGTTGCTCATATTTTTGAGGTTGCCGCAAAGCTCGGTAAGGACATGGGGCTTGAAAGCGGATACAGAATCGTCAACAACTGCGGCGAGGACGGCGGACAGACCGTTCATCACCTTCACTTCCACTTCATGGGCGGGAGGAAGTTTGGCTGGCCTGCGGGCTAAAATGCTCGGATATTATTATCTGATGAACGATAAAGAAAATATTTATTTAAAAAGGATAGTGTTAATTTATGTCAACCTACAAAATGAAAATCGCAGGACTTGAAAGGGAGCTGCCTCTCTGCAAGGTCAACGACAAGCTTGATATCGCGGCGTTCGTCATATTCGGCGATGTTGAGATTACCGTTGCTTCGGCGACTGAGCTGCTCAAAAAGTGCCCGGAATTCGATTATATCGTTGTTCCGGAAGCAAAAGGTATTCCTCTTGCCTATGAGATGGCAAAACAGAGTAAAAAGCCATATTACGTTTGCCGCAAGGGCGCAAAGCTCTATATGAAGGATCCTGTTTCGGTTCACGTTCGTTCAATTACAACGGACAAAATGCAGACCGTTTTCCTTGACGGAAACGAAGGCGAGATTCTTCGCGGAAAGCGCGTTCTCATCGTTGATGACGTAATCAGCACGGGCGAATCACTCCTTGCCGTTCATGCTCTTCTTGATAAGTTTAATGCAAATGTTGTCGGCCAGGCTGCAATTCTTGCCGAGGGTGACGCCGCAGACCGCGATGATATCATCTTCCTTGAAAAGCTTCCGCTTTTCTTTAAATAAGCTTAACGGTTAGGGTGAGGGAAATGAAAAGGCCGCTTGCGGTTGTCGGTTTCACGATGCTTACGGTTCTTTCGGTTCTTTGCTTTTTGCAAAGGACTGCGCTGACTCTTGTTCTTTTCGCAACGTTCTTCCTCACTCTCTTTGTTTCGCTCATATTTAAAAAACTCAGACAGACTGTTTTTCTGCCGGTCATTTTTGGTTCGGCGGCGGCAGCCTGTCTGCTTCTTTTGTGCTTTGAGGGCTTTATTTTTCTCCCCGCAGAAGGCTTTTGCGGCGACAGGGTCGAAATTACCGCCACGGTTGAGGAATATCCACACGAAAGCTCAAACGAAAAACGGCTGTATTTTCTTTCAAAGCTTGTTTCGGTGAACGGAAAAGCGGCAAAGGGAAAAGTGCGTCTTTCGTTTCCCGCACATGAGTGGAAAAGGAACACTCCGCTTTTGCCGGAGGAAACAAAAAAGCTCGAACCCGGCGATGAGGTCACGTTTGTTGGAAAGCTTTATCCGATTGCATCAGGCAATTCCTTTTTCAGGAACTATTTTAAAAGCTGCGGCTTCAGCCTTTCGGCGTATCCGCTTGACAGGGTCACCGTTCAAAAGATAAAGACCGGCACAATCAAAAGCTTTCTTTTTCGTGAGCGGAAAAAAGCGGAAAATCAGATTCTTTCCGCCTTTGACAGTGACGTTTCCGGCGTTGTTGTTTCTGTTCTCATGGGAAGCAAGGAGTATGTGTCCGATGAGGTTTATTCTTCGTTTTCAAAGTCAGGAACGGCTCACACAATGGCCGTTTCCGGCTTGCACCTTTCAATCTGGATAATGTTTATCCTTGAAATTCTCCGCAGACGCGGCGCAGCTTCAAGGCCGGTTGTTGTTTTTATGATGCTTTTTGTGCTGCTGATCATGTTTTTCGCTTCTTTCAGCGGCTCGGTCAAGCGTGCGGGGCTTATGATGCTCCTTTATCTCGGCTCAGAGCTTTTTTCTGGAAAAGCGGATTCTCTCAATTCGCTGGGCTTTTCGGCGATGTTTGTGCTTTGTTTGAATCCGTATTCGGCGGTGAATCCGAGCTTTCTTCTTTCGTTTTTGGCAACGTTCTCAATAATTTTGTTTGCAATACCGTTTTCTGAGTTATTCTTGCAAAAACTCAAAAACCGTTTTCATTTGAAAAAAGTGCCGAAGCTTTTGAGTGCCGTCACGGTCAGCGTTTTCATCAGTGTTTTTGCTGAGCTTGCAACGCTCCCTTTGCAGGTGAGGTCTTTTGGCGGCTTTTCGTCCGTCGGAGTGATTACGAACCTGCTGTTTCTCCCGGCTTTTTCGCCTGCTGTTTTGTGCAGCGGACTTTATGTAATGTTCTATTTTGTTCCGCTTTTGTCGAAGGCACTGCTTTTTCTTGCGCAAACAGCGGTGCGGTACTGTGTCTTTGCCGCAAAGCTTATGTCCTCGTTCAGGTATTCCTACATATCTGTGAGAGAAGGCTTGGCTTGGCCGATTTTCTGCTTTGTTGCCGTTTTGTTCACTTTGCTGTATTTCTTTCTGCGAAGGCTCAAAAAAGGACGCGCTTTGTTGCGCCGTGCGGCTTGATATAAAAGGCAAAAAGCGGTATAATAAGAGCCAATCATTTCGGCCGGGAGGTGCTTTTATGGCCATGTACAACGAGACAGAGCTTAAACGCCATCTCAAAACAAAGGATTTTCACCCGGTCTATCTGATTTACGGCGATGAAAACTATCTGAAGCTTCATTATACCGAACTGCTTTCCTCCTCAATTGTTGAAAAGTCTTTTGAAAGCCTCAACCTTGACCGCTTTGACGGAAAGACAACGGACCTACAAACAGCTTTTGACCGCGCTTCAATCCTTCCGATGCTCAGTGCAAGGCGGCTGGTCGTTGTTGAAGATTATAAGCTTGAGGGGCTTTCTCAAAAGGATGAAAAGCTTCTCGAAGCTTCCATACCGAAGCTTGGCAACACTTCTGTTGTGATTTTTCTTCAAACGACCGATAATTTTAACGATAAAAACGGCAGGAAGGCCATTTCTTTGATCGGAAAATACGGAGCCGTCTGCAAGCTTGACAAAAGGAAGGGGAGCGAGCTTATAAAGCCGCTCATTTCCTCGGCTTCAAAGCAGGGCTGCACTCTTTCTTCTGCTGCGGCGCAGTATCTTGTCGCTTCAGTCGGAGACAACTTCAACGTTTTGATCAATGAGCTTTCAAAGGTCTGCAATTATGTCGGAACGGGAGAAATTAAAAATTCCGATATTGATGCCGTTGCCGTCAAAACCGTTGACGCGCGTGTCAGCTCACTCACCCGTGCGCTCATTGCCGGGAATTTTGAAAAAGCGTATGACGTTCTCAATACGCTTGTAACGCTGAGGATTGAGCCTAACTATATCCTCGGTTCGATAATCGGCACATACGTTGATATGTACCGCGCAAAGGTTGCAGCCCAAAGCGTCGGCGGAGTGAAAAGCCTTGCGCCGCTTTTCAACTATAAGGGCAGGGAGTTTGCGCTCAATTATGCGGCAAGGGACGCTTCAAAAATCGAACTGCCGCGCCTTCGCAGCTGCCTTGACGAGCTTTCAAAGGCTGACATGAAGCTCAAGGGCTTCGGTGTTTCAGATACTCTTGTTATTGAGCAGCTGATGGTCAAGCTGCTTCTTATTGCAAACGGTGAGCGCGTATGATAAAGCTTGACAGACCCGTTATTGTTGAGGGTAAATATGATGTGATCAAGCTGTCTAACCTTATTGACGGCCTGATAATCAAAACGGACGGTTTCGGAATTTTCAAGGATAAGGAAAAGCAGCGGCTCCTTCGCCGCCTTGCCGGAGAAAAGGGGCTTATTGTACTCACAGACAGCGACTCCGCAGGCTTTCTTATTCGCAACTTTATCTCCGGAATAGTGCCGAAAGAAAAGCTTACTCATGTCTATATTCCGGATATTTTCGGAAAGGAAAAGCGCAAGGATACCCCCTCTGCTGAGGGCAAGCTCGGTGTTGAAGGCATTCGCGAAGAGCTTTTGCTTGAAGCGTTCAAAAAGGGGGGAGTAACCGCTTCGGTCACAAAAGGGGAAAGGCGGCTTATAACCGGTCTTGACCTTTATGAAGCCGGTCTTTCCGGCCGTGACTCGAGCGCGGAAAAGAGAAAAATTCTCCTAAGAAAGCTTTCTCTGCCCGAAAGAATGTCAACCTCTTCAATGATAAAAATACTCAATACGTTTGTAACTTACGATGAATTTGAAAAAACGGTAAAGGAGCTGTTTGGATGAGAATAGGTCACGGATATGATGTTCACCGCCTGACAGAAAACAGAAAGCTGATTCTCGGCGGCGTTGAAATTCCGTTTGAAAAAGGCTTGCTTGGCCATTCCGATGCGGATGTTCTGCTCCACGCAATTTCTGACGCACTTCTCGGTGCGGCCGCACTCGGTGACATCGGAAAGCTGTTTCCCGATAACGACCCGGAATATGAGGGCGCCGACAGCCTGATTCTTCTGAAACGTGTATACGAGGAAGTCCGCAAAAGCGGCTTTTACGCCGAAAATATTGACGCTACGGTGCTTTGCCAAAGGCCGAAGCTGCGTCCCTATATCGACGATATGCGCAAAAACATTGCGGGAGCCTGCGGCCTTGAAATCGGCTCCGTCGGTGTTAAGGCGACGACCGAGGAGGGGCTCGGCTTCACCGGCTCGGGCGAAGGAATTGCCGCACATGCGGTTTGCCTGCTTGAAAAGGAAGAATAAAACAAATTCATATGTTTGCCAAGTTGTGCAGTCGCCTTTATCGGGCGGCTGCTTTTTATGTGTGGTGAAACACATAGTTATAAAGCGTTTTGATTTTTATATTGACAACACAGGCTGACGGGAGTACAATGTTATCAGAATTGATTAACTCGATTAACTAATTCATCGCCTCCGGTGTTATGCTGCACCGACGGCATTTTCAGAAAGGAGTGTATGCATGAAAATTGAAACCGGCAAGAACTCTTTTTCTCTTGTTCCTGCTGAAGGCGGAAACTCCGTTTTTAGCTCAAAAGATCTTTATCTTTCGATAGGCCGGGTCAAACCGAGCTATCGGATGAGCCGCGGCAGCTTCAAAATCCGGCAGAAAAAGCTTCTTGAAAAACGGCTGTTCCTTTCCTCGGTTTCAAAGACCGAAAAAGGGTGCCTTTTGAATTTCTCCGATGAAGGCGGTGCTCCCGCTTTGGAGGTTGCGCTGACTCTCGAGAACGGCAAGCTTCTCAAAGCCGAACCGAAGCTTACGGCGGGCGGCGAATTTAACCGGCTGACCTTCAGAATTCCTGCCGAAAAGGATGAGGCTGTCTATGGCGGCGGAGAAACTTTTGCGGCCTTCAATCTGCGCGGAAAAAAGCAGCGTGTTTGGGTCGCCGAGCATATCAATGCCGGACAGATTGCTCGAAAGATCATCAAATCGTCTTTGAACATCAAGGCCGTTGACCGAAAACAGCCTTATAAAAACTATGAGACTTATTACGCTCAGCCGACGTTCATTTCGTCAAAAAAATATTTTGTCCATCTGGATACGACCGATTATGCCGCTTTTGACTTTAAAAACAAGTCATATCATGAGATTTCGGTCAACGATATCTGTCCGATATATTTTGGCTTTGGCGGCGACTTTGAAGAGCTGATGAATACACTCGGCTTGCTTATCGGCCGTCAGCCCGAACTTCCGGCTTGGGCTTATGACGGGGCGATACTCGGTATTCAGGGCGGTACTCAGACAGTTTTTGATAAGCTTGAAAAAGCTAAGAAATACAATACCGCCGTTGCGGGCGTCTGGTGTCAGGACTGGGAAGGCAGACGTGTCACTGCGTTCGGAAAACAGCTTCAATGGAACTGGGAGTGGGACAAGGAACGCTACCCGGAGCTTGACAAGAAAATTTGGGAGCTCAAAGAAAACGGCATTCGCTTTCTTGGCTATATAAATCCCTTCCTTGCGATTGAAAAGCCGCTTTATGCCGAAGCTGCAAAGAAAAACTATTGCGTGAAGGATAAAGAGGGAAAGGATTACCTTGTCAAAATCACTACCTTCCCGGCGGCAATGGTGGATCTTACCAATCCGAAGGCATATGAGTGGATCAAGGGCATTATCAAAACCAATATGATTGCTTTCGGTCTTGACGGCTGGATGGCGGACTTCGGTGAGTACCTTCCGACGGACTGTGTTCTTTATAGCGGCGAAGACGCAGAAAAGATCCATAATTCATGGCCTGCACGTTGGGCAAAGGTCAACCGCGAAGCGCTCGAGGAAAGCGGAAAAATCGGCGAGATTTTCTTCTTTACGCGCGCCGGTTACACCGAAACGGTCAGATATTCGACCATGATGTGGGCAGGCGACCAGCACGCAGACTGGACTTTTGATTTCGGCTTCCCGTCGGTCATTCCGGCTTGCCTTTCGCTCGGTCTTTGCGGCTTTGGCTTGTCTCACAGCGATATCGGCGGCTACACGACCTTTGCAAAAATGCGCAGAAGTCCGGAGCTTTTCATGCGTTGGACGGAGATGAACGCCTTCAGCCCGTTGATGCGCTCCCATGAAGGCTCAAATCCCGACCTCAACGCGCAGTTTGATGCAAACGATGAGGTTCTTGCCCACCACGCGAGGTACTCAAGAATACATAAGCTCCTGAGGCCGTATCTGAAGGATGCCGTCGCTCTCAACGCTTCATCCTCTGTTCCGGTAATGCGTCCGCTTTTCTTCTATTACAGCGGTGAGCGCGAAAGGAACGAATCGACCGAATACCTTTTGGGACGCGACCTTTTGGTGGCTCCGGTTCTTCGTGAGGAAAAAAACGGGAGAGGAGTTTATTTGCCCGAGGATGAATGGGTCGGAGTATGGGACGGAAAAGAATACGGCGCGGGAGAACATGAAATATGCGCGCCGCTCGGAACCATACCTGTTTTTTACAGAAAACACAGCGAATACTCAGAGCTTTTCAAAAAAATTAAGGAGGAATAATTCATGGAGAAAAACAATCAATCGCCGCTTGTCGGCAAAACCTACGGCATCGGCCTGAGAGATAAAGTCGGCTATGCACTCGGAGATGCAGCGGGACTTTTGACCTTCGCTCTTGTCGGCTCGTTTTTGCAGATGTTTTATACAAATGTTCTTGTTATAGACCCGGACAAGGTCATGACGCTGTTCATTGCCGCAAGACTTTGGGACGCCGTCAATGACCCGATCTGGGGCGCAATAGTAGATAAACGCGGAGGCGGAAAGAACGGAAAATTCCGCCCGTATCTGCGCCGGTTCTCTCTTCCGCTTGCGCTTTTCGGCGTTTTGATGTTTGTCAAAATTCCCGGTCTTTCGGAAACGCAGTATTTGATTTTTGCATATGTAACCTACATCGGTTACGGTATGCTTTATACTATCGTCAACATACCTTACGGCTCAATGGCTTCCGTAATCACAACCGACCTGCAGGAGCGTTCGGCTCTTTCAATGTTCCGCTCAATCGGAGCAGGATTTGGCGGCCTTCCGGCCCAAATTCTTCTTCCGCTGTTTGTTTATAAGACCGTTGAAAAGCTCGTCACCAATCCTGACGGAACTCAGCAGCTCAAAAAAGTTCAGGTTCTTGAGGGCAACAAGCTTCTGGTCGGTGTAATTATTCTCGGTGTTCTGAGTGTTGTTGTTTATCAGCTTTGCTATAAAATGACGACCGAAAGAGTTCAGTCTCTTCCGGGAACCGAAAAGAAGGTCAATGTCGGAAAGACCGTGAAGTCACTTTTCAAAAACAGGCCGTTCATTGCTCTCTGCCTTGCTTCAATGCTGCTGATTGCTACCCAGCAGTTCACCCAGACCGCCTATAACTACCTGTTCCTTGACTACTTCCAGAAGCCGAAGCTTTATGCCCTTGTGACTGTTTTCACATATCTTCCGATGGCTCTGCTTCTTCCCGTTCTTCAAAAAATCGTCCGCCGTTTCGGCAAAAAAGAGATCTGCGCGGCCGGCATGGTTCTTTCGTTCGCTGCAAACCTTGTTCTGTGGCTGATCGGAACAAAGAGCGTTGCTGTCTTTTTCGCGCTCTGCTTCCTTTCCGGTCTCGGAATGACCTTCTTTGTTCTTGAGGTCTGGGCGCTTGTTACCGACGTTATCGACTATCAGGAGATTCTTTCAGGTCAGCGCGACGAAGGAACGTCATATGCGTTCTTCTCCTTCACAAGAAAGCTCGGCCAGACGATTGCCGGAATACTCGGAACAAAAATTCTTGTTTTTGCCGGATATGACCCGACGAACGTCACCGCCGCGGCAACGGAAAAGCTTTATAACCTTTCAACCGTTCTTCCGGCGGTCATGTGCCTTGTGATGGCGGTTTCGCTCGGTATTCTCTATCCGCTCACAAAGAAAAAGCTTCAGGAAATGCACGAGGCTAAAGGTGCAATTGAAGAATAAAAAATACTTTTAAAGGAGTTTTTGAAATGAAATATTTTCTTGACAGTGCAAAGATTGATGAAATTAAATATGCCTATAACACTTTCGGAATTGACGGTGTAACGACCAACCCTAAGCACATCATGAACAGCGGCAAGCCGTTTCTGACGGTCATCGCCGAGCTTGCCGAATGGGTCAAAGAGGAAAAAATCGAAGGCTATGAAAAGTTCCCGATCTCGGTTGAAATCAATCCTCACCTTGACAATGCCGATGATATGGTCAGAGAAGGGAAGAAAATTGCCGCAATGTCTCCGAATTTTGTAATCAAAATCCCGTGCACCGAAGCCGGTGTTACCGCCGCAAGACGGCTCGAAAAGGAAGGCGTCAGAACGAACCTTACTCTTGTTTTCTCTCCGGCACAGTCAATTTGGGCGGCGAAGAACGGCTCTCTTTTCGTTTCTCCCTTCATCGGCTGGAAGGAAGCGAACGGTGAGGACTGCCGTCAGTATATCTCAGACATCGTGAAGATTTATAAAAACTACGGCTTTTACGGCAAAACGGAAATTATCTGCGCAGCAATCAGAACGCCGAAGCAGTTTGTTGACTGTGCAACCGCCGGCGCGGATATCGTCACCTGCGGCCTTGACGTGTATCTTGAAAGCATCAAGCACGCCTATACAGTTCAGGGTCTCGGAATCTTCACTGACGCGTGGGATCATACCGTGACCGAATAAGAGGTGAAAAAAATGGATATCGGTTTTATCGGCCTTGGAATCATGGGCGAGGCCATGTGCTCAAATATCATTAAAAAGCACAGCGGAAAAGTCTATCTTTTTGACCTGTGCAAAGAAAAGGTTGAAGCTCTTGTTCCCTTGGGCGCAATTGCCTGCGAAAACAGCCTTGAGCTTGCCGAAAAGGCAGATGTAATAATCACAATGGTTCCGAAGTCAGCGCATTCCCGTGCCGTCTATGAGGAGATTTTGCCCGCGTTGAAAGAGGGAAAGACCTGCATAGACATGAGCACCATCGACCCGGACGTTTCGGTTGAAATTTCAAAACTCGTCAAAAAAACGGGCGCGGATTTTGCCGATGCCCCGGTTGTCAAATCCCGTCCGGCGGCGGAAAGCGGAACGCTCGGAATCTATGTCGGTTCGGATGAAGATACCTTTGAAAAAATCCGACCCGTCCTGTCCTATATGGGAAGCAATATCATCCGCATGGGCAAAAACGGAATGGGGCTTGTGATGAAAATTTGCCATAACACCCTCGTTGCCCAAATTCAAAACGGCGTCAATGAAACTCTTGCTCTTGCGAGAAAAGAGGGGATAAGCGTTGATGATTTCTCTTTGGCAATCTCTTACGGCGGCGGTCAGAACTTCTATCTTGACGGTCAGGCGCAGAATATCAAGAATGAGAACTGGTCAACCGCGTTTTCTCTTGAAAATATGCACAAAGACCTCGGAATTTGCGAACGTCTTTCAAAAGAGGCGGCCTTCCCCATGCCTGGAATGGAAAACGCAAAACGTGTTTACGACGAGGGAATGAAGAAAGGGCTCGGAAAAGAGGACTTCCGCGCAACATACAAGGTGGTTGCCGGTGAATGAGACTCTCGAAAGGCTGAACAAGGCAAATGACGTTCCGGTTCTGTCGGTGTTTGACGAAGCCTTCAAAGGCTTCGGACGCGTCCTTTCCGGCTATGATTTTTCTCTTGTTCAAAGCTACATGGAAAAGGAGACCGAAATACCTGAAAACGGAAACGTTTATGTTCCGAGCGTGCCGGGGCTTGAAGAGCTTGAAATTAAAGAAAAACTTGAAAAAAGCCTGTACGGCTCCATGCCGATTCAAATCGGCTTCTGCAACGGACGAAACACGACCTATAACGGCTTTGAGTACCACAAGTGCAGTGAGATAAACTACGCCGCGACCGATTTCATGCTCGTTTTGGGTCACGTCTGGGATATAAAAGAAAACACCTATAACGTCAAAGACGCAAGCGTTTTCTTTGTGCCCGGCGGAAGGGCGATTGAGATTTATCAGACCACGCTTCACCTTTCACCGTGCAGAACGTGTGATGAGGGCTTTCGCGCCGTTGTTGTGCTTGCGCGCGGAACGAACACTCCGCTTGAAAAAAGAGAGCTTTGTGCCGATTCTGAAACGCGGCTTCTGCTTCAGAAAAACAAGTGGGTCATTGCCCACCCGGAGCGCGAAGCACTCATCAGTCAAGGCGCTTTCCCCGGCGTTATCGGCGAAAACAAAGAATTGTTTTACTGAGGAATAAAAAATGAGTAACTTTACTTTAGCATATCTTCCCGTCGGTGTTCCGACATTTGAACTTGTCAGCGCAAACGAGCAATTTGAAAAATCAAAAAAAATGCTCGCTTCTCTCTGTGAAAACTGCGTTTTTCCCGAAGAAATGCTCCTGTCAATTGAAAGGCTGACTGCGTTTCTTGATTCGGTCAAACCTGATATGATTGTTTTTCAAAATGTGACGTTTGCAAATTCCGCTTATATTTCGCAGGTGCTCAAGCGCTTTGACTGTCCGCTTCTTATCTGGACACTGCGCGAACCCGTGATAGACGGCGGAAGGCTGCGACTTAACTCTCTTACCGGTGCGTTTTCTGCCGCGAATACAGTCAGCTATTTCAGAAGCGGCAGATTCGGCTATGTTTTTGGCTCACCAGACGAAGATGAGGTAAGAAAAGAAACAGCCGCCTACATTGAGGCGGCCAAGGCTAAAAAAGAGCTGTCCGGGCTTAAAATCGCTTCTGTCGGCCATACTCCGCAGGGCTTCGGCTTCGGAAGGGCGCTCGATAACGAAATGCTCAAAGTTTTCGGCGCAACGCTTGAATCTGTTGAAGCGCGTGAGCTTATTGAAAAAGCGAAAGCTTACAGCGATGAAGAAGCCGAAGCGTACCTTTCAAAGTCTGCAAAAGTAATGAACGGCCTTGAAAATATCCCGAAAAAGAACGCGCTTGATTTTGCCCGTCTTTATAAGGCATATGATGAATACTGCAAAAATTCAGGCGTAAAAGCACTTTCTTCGCGCTGCTGGCCGGATTTCTTCGTCTCCTTCGGAACGCCGGTCTGCGCCGTTCTTGCAATGCTCAATGATCTGGGCGTTGCCGCCGCGTGTGAAGCCGATACCTATGGCGCACTTTCAATGTATATCGGAATGCTTTTGAGCCGAAAGAGCGTCTTTTTCGGTGACCCGGTATCACTCGATGAGGGTGAAAACACAGTTACCTTCTGGCACTGCGGAACCGCAGCCTGCTCGCTTGCCCGTGAGGATACAGGCGCGTGCGTCGGAGTTCACTGCAACCGAAAAATCGGTCCGACGATGGAATTCGGCTGCCGTGAATGCAGCGAAGTAACAATTTTTCGCGTCGGCAAAAAGCCCGACGGCTCTTTTCGATTCTTCATCGCAAAGGGCAGTGCACTTGACAAACCAAAGCAGTTTTACGGAACAAGTGTTGTGGTCAAAACCGAAAGCGGCGCAAAAAACCTCATCAAAACCGCTGTCCGCGACGGTTGGGAACCACATTTTGCCGTGATTTATAAGGACGTTTCCGCTTCGCTTCGCGCACTCGGTGAGATGCTTTCGGTTGAGGTCTGCGAGTACTGACATGGTAAGGAATCTTCTGTTTTTGCTCGTGGTTTTCCTGACTAATGTAGTTCAGGGAATTACCGGCTTTGCCGGAACAATGCTTGCAATGCCATTCAGCGTGATGCTTATCGGTTTCGACACGGCAAAGCCAATTCTTAACGCCCTCGGCCTGCTTTCCGGAATTTATATTGTTCTGCTCAATCGAAAAAGTGTCAACAAAAAGGAATTTTTGAAAATTATCTGCGTTATGTCTGTTGGAATAATCGGCGGAATTGCCCTTCGTTCTTTGCTTAAAAATGAAGCAAAGCTGCTTTATATTATTCTCGGTGTCATAATAATTTTGACCGCCGTTTCCGGAATATATAAAAGCTTTATAAAAAATGGGAGCAGCAACGCAAAGCAGAGCAGAGCAGTTTCTTTCTTACTGCTGGCTTCTGCCGGTGTAACTCACGGAATGTTTGTTTGCGGCGGTCCGCTTCTTGTTTCATATATGACCGGCAGGGTGGAGGATAAAAACGAATTTCGTGCAACTCTTTCCGCCTGCTGGATCGTGCTCAACTCGATTGTTTTTCTTGATGACTTCAGGAGCGGTCTTTGGCATACGGATATGCTTTTGCTTTTTGCGGTTTCCGCCCTGCTGCTTTTTGCGGCAATGTTCGTTGGAGGCCGGCTTTGCAAAAAGATGAGCCGCAGTCTTTTCATGAAAGCGACCTATATTCTCCTGATAGTTTCCGGCGCATTACTGTTTATAAAATAAGAAGGTGAAGGAATGAATTATACCGGCTTTAATATGAGCAGCATAAAAACTGCAAACCGTTCCTCTGTGCTGTATCTGCTCAACAGCGGCGAACAGCTCAGCCGGAAGGATATTGCCGAAAAACTCGGGCTGACTCCTGCGGCCGTGAGCAAAATTTGCGCCGAGCTGATAGCCGAAGGCGCAATAGCCGAATGCGGAATTTCGGGCGAAGGCGGCGGTGCAGGCCGAAAAAAAATCATTCTTTCTCTTAATTCAAAAAGCCTTTTTGTCCTTGCCTTGAACATTGACAAAAAGGGTTTTTATGCCGCGCTGTGTACAATTGACGGCAAGGAGCAAATCGGTGAGCGTTTCTTTTTTGAAAATGACTGCTCCCCGGAAGAATGTCTTCGCTTCGCGGGAAAAAAGTGCCGCGAACTGATTGAAAAAAGCAAAATTTCGAAAGAAAAAATTATAGGAACCGGCGTTGGAATCGTCGGCGGTGCAGACAGTGAAAATGGTGTAACTGCCGGAAATTACGGAATCTGGAAGCCGGGTGTTCCCGTTCGCCGAATTCTTGAGGAAGAGCTGACAATGCCCGTCGCGGTTGAAAACAATGTCAAGTCTTTTGCGATTGCTTCGCTTATTTTTGACCGCAGGGATACCGATGAGAGCATACTCTTTGTAAAATGGGGGCCCGGCGTCGGCTCGGCAATCGTTGTCGGCTCGGCTGTGCTCGGAAAAGCGGACAGTGATTCTTCGGAGATCGGGCATTATATTGCCGCTCCCGACGGCGAAGAATGCCGCTGCAAGAGAAGGGGCTGCCTTGAAACTGTAATTTCCTCTGACGCGATAGTTGAAAGGGTAGAAAGAAAATACGGCAAAAAAAATCTGACAGCCCTTTCGGAACGGTCAGATATAAATGGAAATAAAACCGAAATATTGGATATTCTTTCTGCTTTTTCAAAGGAGCAGACGATCCGTGAAGAAATTGAAAGTTGCACGAAACTGCTTTCAAAAGCAGTGACCAATGCTGCTGCGGTAATCGCTCCCGATGTTGTGATAACTTTCGGGTATATGTTCACGGATGAGGTCTTCAAAGTTTTTGAGGCGGAATGCAGAGCACTTTACCCCGGCTTCAAAAACGGCTGCTTTCGCCTTTCCCGGCTTGACAAAAAGCACAACTACATCGGCCCTGCGGCCGTAGCCGCAAAAAGCTTCTTTTTTGAAAGAAAGTAAAAACAGTCTGTTTGGCTAATTTAATTCTCCTCAAACCGAGCTGAGGAGGGTTGAATTCAATAAGATTTTTTTAAGGCAATTTTCATGCTACTGTGACAAAAAGATCCGGCAATGCTTTATAACAGCTGCGAGAGATCCGAGTATTCCGAAAGAGTCTTCCTAAGCTTTGAGCAGATCCGATAGCTACGCTGCCTGACTGCACCCTCCGTCATGTTGAGTTGTTTTGCAGCCTCCGAGACCTTGGTGCCGTTGATATACAAAGCTTCAATGAGACTGTATTCGTCGTCGCTCAGAAGGGAGCGAACGATTTTGCAAAACTCATTGATCGATACGCTCTTGAAGGCGGAATCGGGAACCGAATAGGCAAATTTCAAATCAACCATATCAGTAGAATCCGCCACCACGTTTTCACGCTCAATGTAGATTTTGCGCAAGTGTTGGTTGATAATGTTGTTGAGCGTTCCGTACAGCCATGATCTTGTATTATCCGGAGCACTGCCACCGGAAAACTTTGTGCACAAAGCGGTAAATGTTTCCGAAACAACGTCATCGACTTCGTCTTCGAGGCCGGAGAGGCGGGTGAATGCGATTCTTCTGATTATCGGTTCGTATTCCTCCCAATTTTTTGAACAAATCTCTTTCAGAATGCTCTGCATTTTAAATCTTACCTGACTTTCAATCTATATTGATTTATTGCCACTATTTTAGCACCTTTTTGAAAAATGTGTGTGCAAATTAGAAAAAAATAGCTAATTTTTGTTGAAAAAGTTCACTGAAATTGTAGAAAATTCAAAAAAGACACCTAAGGTGATGCTAACTGTGAACAGTATGTTAATATAATTTGGCTTAAATAACAAATCCGGAGATATATTTTAAAACTGTTCTTACAAATTAGAAACAAATGAATTGTCTCAAACTTTTTTGTCAAAAGGTATTGACTTTTGCGGCGCGATTGAATATAATAATCAACGTTGTACATCAAGTATATGCGGGTGTAGTTCAATGGTAGAATCCCAGCCTTCCAAGCTGGTCGTGTGGGTTCGATTCCCATCACCCGCTCCATTTTTTTGCCATCTGCGGTTTTAGCTCAGCTGGATAGAGCAACTGCCTTCTAAGCAGTAGGCCGGGGGTTCGAGTCCCTTAAACCGCGCCAACATGTGGTGGGTATAGCTCAGTTGGTTAGAGCGCCAGGTTGTGGCCCTGGAGGCCATCGGTTCGAATCCGATTATCCACCCCATTTTTTGAGCTGAACGTCTGCTTTGTGTTTAATAAGGCGGACGTCAAGTTTTATATAGAACCTTCTGTTTATATTGCGGGCGGTTCGTTTGACACAGGGGTGTAGCCAAGCGGTAAGGCATCGCACTTTGACTGCGACATTCGTAGGTTCGAGTCCTGCCATCCCTGCCATGATTACAGGTCAATATAACAAGCCTGTGTGAAAACCCTTGAGAAATCAAGGGTTTTCGTCATTTTTAAGGGCAAAAATCAGTGTGTAATTCAGGAACAAGCATTTGCCCATTTTCCTGAACAGCAGGGATTTGAACCGACAACAATTAAATACATACATAAATTCAGACCGAATTTTTAAGAGTACAGCTTAAATCTTTGGTCTTTTTTTGTTGCTCAAATTAAGTTGTTACATAGCCACAGAAATAAAACTCTGCGGCATATTTCATTTCAAGGAGGACAGAAATGTGTATCAGTCGGGCTTCACTTAGAGAACAGTTCCGCTCGATA
>CAKSYX010000026.1 GCA_934525065.1 uncultured Eubacteriales bacterium | reverse complement strand
TTTTGCCCACTCGCGGTATCTACATACAGCTTCGGGGCAAAGAAAACGCTTTCTGCATCTAAATGCGACAGCCCCCTTTGAAAAACAAAAGCTTATTTTGTGAAAAGATTTTTGATGAAATCAATAATCATTTTGAAGAAGTCTCTGATTGAAGAGATGATCTTCCTGAAAAGGCTGATTCCCTTGTTTTCTCCAACTGTGAAATCGGGAGCAAGTCTCAAAACGGTGGGGCAGCCGTTTGCTGCGTATCTTTCAATCTGAACGCTGTGAGCTTCATCGGTGAGGTATTCCTTGTCGATCGTTACAACGCCGTTTTCGTCCGGGGTGAGAGTGACGGTTTTGCCGTTGTAGCCCCAGGTAAGAGTATAACCCTTAACTGTGTTGATCTTCGTGACAGGGTTCCAGTTTTCGTCATATTCGGTATCCTTGCTGGTGAAGGAGATCTTACCTTCGGAAAGCTTGCCTGTGTCAATTTCCGGATACTGCATTCCTGCACCGAACGGATCGCCGTAATAGAGAACAACGCTGTCGGAAGCGGAAACGGTATACTTTGAAACGCCTACATCGGGAATTACGCCGTTGACGTTGTAGTTCCAGCCGTCAAAGCCCTTGAAGGTCTTTTCGGCAAGGTCGTTGATTTTGTATACATAGGGTCCGTAATAGCTGTCCTTTGACGAAACGGTCAGAGCATCGCTTTTTGCGTCTGCCTCTGTGAGTACGTCAAGAACGGTTGCGCCCTCGTTTACGGTAACGTCTGAGTAATACATACATTCCTTGAGGCCCTCAATGCGAAGCTTGACGGTGATTTTTCCATCGGCCGCAAAGGCAAAAGCGCAAAGGGACGAGAGGAGCATGAGAACTGCCAGAGTTACTGCTGTGAGTTTTCTGAGATTTTTCATTTTGAACAAATCCTTTCCTGAAAATATTTATTGCCGGTACCGCTTTAAAGGTCATCACCCATTGAAGCGGTATATGCAAACGTGATTACATCGCCCGATTTCACCTCGTATGCGCTCGAGGAAACATCGGGATATTTTCCGTTGACGTTGTACATCCAGCCGGAGAGCGTTCCGCAGTCCTTTTCATAAAGCTGGTGTATTCCCTCAATGTAATATGACTGATAGGCAGGCGTGAAGGAAAATTCAAGCTGAACACCGCCTTTTTGGCAGTATTTGCAGGAATCGGTGCAGACATTTTCCTTGCAGCCGCGCTTCAGAATGTCAAAGGCTGTCTCCCCCTTTTTGAACTCAACGGATACTTTTTTCAAAATATATCCGCTTTTCGGAACAAACTGCCTTTTGCTTTTTTTGAGGTTGTTCGCGTTCTTGAGCAAATTGCGGCAGTCTATGGTCAGAAAACAGATGTTTTTCTTCTGACCGGTCGTTTTTGCGGCTGTGGTTTTGGGTGCGTCTACCGTTGTTGTTGTCGTTGTCCTCGCTGCCGCCGATGCGGTTACCGCGGTCGTTGCGGTCGTTGACGCTGCTGAGGACGAAACACTTTCGGTTACGGGAACGGTGCTTTCGGTCGTCTGCAAAGCCGTCGTCTGCGGCGATGTTTCGGAAGCAGTCGCGGTCGTTTCCGTCACCACGGTAGTCTGAGTTATTTTAAAAGTATATGAAGTGCTTTCTTCCGCCTGCCGAGACGCACCGCAGGAGCAGAGCAAAGAAACCGCAAAAATCAAAACAAGAAGAGTGCCAAGCCTTTTTTTCATATGTTTTCCTCCGAAAAAATTCCGTACTTCGTGTGCAGGCGCGAAAGCTTGTCGTTCATCGGCTTGAAGAACAAAAACAGCACAACAGCCGTTGCTGCGGCGTGAACAAGGTTGAACGGCGCACCCGAAAGATACACAGCCAGAACGCTTTTGAAGCTGTAATCACTCGCCATCATGAAAACCGAACAGGTATCAACAATAAAGCCGTAAACCGCAAAGGTCAGCACACCGCCTATGGCACTGACCGAAACGCGGTTAGTCATTTTCGGCCTGTCAAAAAAGAACAGTGCGCAAAAAAAGCCTGTCAAGCCCATTCCAAGCATCTGAAACGGGGTGAACATCCCCTGCCCAAAGGTGAAATTTGAAACGAACACCGAAAGCGCACCCACAACAAAACCGACACTCCCGCCGAATGAGATCGCCGTGATTATTACAAGAGCACACATCGGTTTGACCTGCGGAATAAAGCCGAAAGCAACACGGCTCGCGGCGCAAAGCGCAGCCATGACCGCTATGCAGACCACCTCGGTCGTTTTAAGCTTTCTTTTTTCAAAAGTAAAAAAGAAAAGTGAGAGAGAAAGAACAATAAGGCCGAGCGCGGAAACATAGTAGTAACGCGAATCGAGATATCTATAGCCGAGCACGACCAGAGCCGGAGCAAGAACACAGAAAAAGAAAAACGGAAGACACTTCAGCGCGAAAGATTTTTTCTGCAAAGCTCAAGCACCTCGCTTTCGGTAACCGAATTTTCAAAAACGCCGCGAGTCAGCCTGCTTGCTGTCGTCGTGTAATAGAAATTCCCTTCAAAAAAGCTCTTCGCTTCTTTGCAAAGAACGGTTCGGCCGTCAAAAATGAGCGCACATTCATCGCAGTAGGCGGCACAAAACTCCGTGTCATGGGAGACCATAATAACCGTCACGCCGCTTTTGCAAAGCTCGCCGATCTTCTCGGCGAAGCTTTTTTTGAACACGGCGTCCATACCTTTGGTCGGCTCGTCAAGGAGAAGCAGCCGCGGCTCTTTGAGCAGTACCGCAGCGAGAGCGCAACGCTGAAGCTCGCCGCCGCTGACATCATATGGATGAGAAGAAAGCAGGTTTTCAATTTCGCAAAAGGACGCAATTTTCAAAATTTTCTCCTTGCGTTCGGCTTTTGAAATCCCGTCAGTCTTCAAAACGCTTTCAAGGTCTTCAAAAACCGTCGGCCCGGCAAAAAGTGTCTCGCATTTTTGGGGCAGGAGAGCAACGTTGTTTTTATAAAGCTCCCCTTTTGCAAATTTCTTTATATTTTTTGAAAAAATTTCTATTTTCCCTTTTTTGCACTCCGTCAGGCCCGCAACAAGGTCAAGCAAAGTGCTTTTTCCTGCTCCGTTCGCGCCGAGCAGAGCAAAAAATGAGCCCTTCGGAACGTTCAGGTCAAGTCCGCGCAAAACAAAATTTCTTGCGTCATAGGAATACCAGACATCTTTCACTTTGACGGCGGCTTCCTTTGAAAGCCCGGCGCAGTGCCTTTCGGCTGTTTTATACCGTGGATTTCCGCCGAAAAGCGAGGAAAGCTCCTGCCTCGCCTGAGAGAGATTCGCCGGCGTCTCGCCCGAAAGGCCAAGAGCTGCATGAAGGCGCATATAAAGAGGCATTGCGAAGGAAACAAAGCTGCCGTCGGAGAAAAGCTCATTGCCGATTTTGCTCGGTGAGCCGTTATAAATAAGACTGCCGTTTTCAAGAATAAGCAGCCTGTCGGCGTATTCAACAAGCTTTTCAAGCCTGTGCTCGGTAATAACTACCGTAACGCCGTATTCACGGCAGAGGGTCAAAACAGCGTCAAGCAGTCTTTTTGCACAGACGGGATCAAGCTGAGCCGTGGGCTCGTCCAGAATGAGCGCAGAAGGGCGCATTGCAACGGCTGCGGCAAGGTTCACAAGCTGCTTTTGGCCGCCGGAAAGCTCAGATATTTTGCAGTCAAGTATTTTTTCAAGCGAAAAGAGCGCGGCAGTCTCGGCAACGCAAAGTGCCGCCCCGTCAGCATCCAGGCCGAGGTTTTCAAGTCCGAACAAAAGCTCACTGCGGACTTTATACGTCACAGCCTGCGTTTCGGGGTTCTGCATGACAAAGCCGATTTTTTCCGCCGCTTCAATGGGCGAAAACGCTTCACTGCTCTTTCCGAAAAATTCAAGCGAACCGTTCTTTTTTCCGACCGGGGTCAGCGACGGTTTGAGCAGACGCAGAAGAGTTGTTTTTCCGCTTCCGCTTTTTCCGCAAAGAAGAACAAATTCTCCGCTTTTGATTTGAAGGTCAATGTTTTTCAAAACGGTTTTTCCGACCGGAAAAGCGAAGGATACGTTGTTCAATTTGAAATCGACCATCTTTTTTCCTCCGTAAAATCAAAAATCAGCGGCAAAGCGCACAAAGCAAAAAACGAGAAAAAAACAAGCAGTGCCTTCGCTGAAAAGGGTTCAACATATATCACCGGGTTATACTCGGCAAAGACACTCTCACGAAGCACAACAGTCAGCGTCAGGCTGAAAACGCTCAGAAGAATCAAAGCAAAATCAAATACTCTTAGCGGATAGCTAACACAGTTTTTTCTTCTTTTTAATCCATATCCGCGCGCGGTCATTGAGTTTGCAGTGTCGATTGCGCGTTCGAGCGACCAGCTGATTAAAATTGAAACGTTGTGAACAGCTGAGCGCAAACGGTTTATGAATGAGCCGCTTTTTATGTCAATACCAATTGCGCGGCGGGCCTTTTCAATTTCTTCGGTACGCTTTGAAAAAAGCGGAATAAAGCGCAGTACCATTGAGATAACAAGCGCAAGACGCGGAGCAAAGCGCGAAAAAAGGTAGATGAACCTGTCCTCGTCAACAACCTCATTAAAGCAGAAAATCCAAAGAATCAGGCACGCCGTCCGAAGACCGTAGACCGCGCCGCAGACAAGTGACTCAAGGGTAACATTGTTTCCGCTTTTGAGCGTGAACAAAACGGTTACACCGTAATGAGCAAAGAAAACATTGAAAACCGTGATGAACAGTACAATCGGAAGAAGAAAACCGAAAATCGTTTTAAGTGACCGACTTCTCCTGTTCCTGAAATCAAGCAAGGCCGCAAAGAAAAAGCTGATTGCGCCGACAATCGGGTTTTCCGTCATGAGCGTCAGCGTAAATACGGCGGCAAAAAACACAAAGGCCGAGGCCGGATGGATTCCTTTAAGACCTACCTTCAACGTTTTGTTCCCCCAAAGAGCTTTGAAAGCCACGCAAGAATAATGTTTATAACACGGACAATGAATGAAGTGCTGCCCGCAGTTACGGCAAAAATGAAGCCGGAATCGTTTTTATAATAAAGCGTTCCGTCCTCACCGCAGTTCACTGAGCAGACGCAGTACTGGCTCATACTGCCTGAAGGAGTGAAAAGCTCGCTCTTTTTTGCGCTTTTCCGGGAGGGGCTGTCTTCAAAAACAGTGATTCCGCCCGGCTTTCTGTTGTAGGTCATATAGACATATACTTTTTTGTTTTCGCGTATACTGACGAGTGCGGTCGACTGCGGATAGCCGTTCATTTCGGCGTAATAAATCTGCTTCATCGTTGAAGCATTCAGAACAACAAATCTGCCATTTTCTCCGTCTGCACAGCCAAAGTATACCCTTGAATTTACGGCAACGGGCGTTGAAGTTACGGCTCCGACAGCCTTGAAGGCCTTGAGGGAAGAGAGCTTTCCGCTTTTTTTGTTCAAGCTGAAGCGATAAACAAAGCCGGCCTTGCTCGCCGTAAAGAGGAAGGAGCTTTCTTCGTCATATGTCACGCTGCTTCGGATATCACCCTTGGTTTCAAGAGAGGAAACGAGCTTTCCGGTTTTTTTATTCAAGGAAAATATTTTTGAAGCCGAAGAGCTTCCTTCTTTTCCGTCATCACCGCCGACTATGACAAAGCCTTCCGTCACGGCTGCGCCCGCCCAGTAAAAGCCGCCCTTGTGCTTATACGTCCACCTTGCCTTTTTGGCTTCGGTTTGCTTTTTCGGATTTTCGTCCTTGACCGAAAGGCAGACGAAGTTGCCGTCCCCCTCTTCATCGTTCCAAAAGCCGGTGTAAACATAGCCGCTGTCATAGGTTATCGGCGAAATTGCCTGTCCGCCGAGCGAGTCGGTATAAACCCAGATTGAACGGAAGGTTTTGAAATCGAACGCCTGAATTTTTCCGGAATCAAGGGGAACAAAAATTTTTCCGTCCGCATACGTCGGACTGACCGTTGCAAAGCCGAGAGAGCCTTCAAGCCGAACCATGGCAAGCGTTTCTCCGGTTTGCGCGTCCATTTTGTAAAGCTTCGAGCCTGCGGCAACGATGAGCACGCCTTCGGCAACGATTGGGCCGGTTGGTGCGTTTTTAAAACCCGAGCCGAGCCTTTTTGAAAATTTCAGGCTGCATGAAGAGACGGGAGTTTTCGCTGTTGTTACACGGGAAAACGCCTCGCTCACAGCGTATGACGGAACAAGCAGAGCACTCATAAGGAGCACTGCACAAAGGAAAAACGAAACAGCTCTTTTCAAAACCGTCACCTCTCAACACAAAAAAATAAACACCCCTTTCAGGCGAAAAGGGCGCAGCTATCCTGCCGGTTGTCCACCTTTCCTCTTGCCCAAAAGTGAAACAGAAATACTTACGCGCCAAAGCGGGCATTCCGACTGACGGAGGGCTTCTCCGATTACGGCAATGGCGGTTGCTCCGGCTTCTTCCCCGGTATTTCCCCGCAAAGGTGCACATTCATTTTCAAGGCGATTTTACACCGTTTGGAAGGCTTTGTCAATAGCGGCAAACTTTTTTCGGCAAAGTCATTCACAAATTGACAATATATGTGTATAATGGTTTTATCTGAAAATAAGCGAGGGGTTTTCTATGTTTTCAAAAGTCAACAGCATCGGCCTTTTCGGTCTGCGCTCCTACCCGGTCGGCGTTGAGGCTTCGGTTGAGCCGATGGGGCTTCCGAGGTTCGACGTTGTCGGCCTTCCGGACGCTTCGGTTTCGGAATCCCGCGACAGAGTACGCGCCGCAATGAAAAACAATTCGATGGAGTTCCCCGTCGGAAGAATCACCGTCAACCTCTCCCCCGCCGACAAGAAAAAGGAAGGCCCGATGTATGACGTTCCGATTCTCATTGCGCTGCTGATTGCAACCGGACAGCTTTCCGCAGACGTTTCAAGGGCGGCGTTTTTCGGTGAGCTTTCGCTCGGCGGAAAGGTCTGCAAGGTCAAGGGTGCACTGCCGATGGCGATTGAAGCACGGGACAGCGGCTTCACCGAGCTTTTTGTTCCGCTTGAAAACGCCAGCGAATGCTTTGTTGTTGACAAAATCAATATCTATCCCGTTAAGGACATAAAAAGCCTTGTTTCTCACCTTAAAGGTCAAAGCAAAATTAAAAAAATTGACAAGAACTTTTACGGTGAATATGAATATCCGCAGGATTATATGCTCGACTTTGCAGACGTCAAGGGTCAGTACCAGGTTAAAAGAGCGCTTGAAATCGCTGCCGCCGGCGGCCACAACACGCTGATGATCGGCCCTCCGGGCTCGGGCAAAAGTATGCTCGCAAAGCGCATCCCCTCGATTCTTCCGGACATGACGTTTGAAGAAAGCCTTGAAACGACCAAGATTTATTCAATAGCCGGCGCACTTTCGGACAACATTTCGCTCATCAAATCGCGTCCGTTCCGTGCTCCGCACCACACGATTTCCGCAGCCGGCCTTTCCGGCGGAGGAAGAATTCCAAGGCCGGGTGAGCTGAGTCTCGCCCACCACGGCGTTCTTTTTCTTGACGAGCTTCCTGAGTTTCCGCGCGCATCAATGGAGGTTCTGCGTCAGCCGATGGAGGACGGAAAAATCACAATCTCGCGCGTTTCCGGAACGCTGACGTATCCGTGTGAGGTGATGCTCGTCTGCGCAATGAATCCCTGCCCCTGCGGCTTTTACGGTCATCCTACGAAAAAATGCACCTGCCCTAAGGGTACGCCGGCAAAGTACCTTTCAAAGGTCAGCGGCCCCCTGCTTGACAGACTGGACATACACATTGAGGTCCCACCCGTGGACTTCAAAAAGCTTTCGGACGATACCCTCGCCGAAAGCTCAAGGGAAATCAAAAAGCGCGTTGACGCCGCACGGAAAATTCAGCAGCAGCGTCTTGCCGGAACAGGCGTAAGCTGCAACAGCAAAATGACCGCCGCTCTTACAAGGAGGTTCTGCGTTCTTGATGAGCCGTCAAAGCGGCTGCTTGAAAAGAGCTTTGACGCTCTCGGCCTTTCGGCGAGAGCATACGATAAAATTCTGCGCATTGCGCGAACGATTGCCGACCTTGACGAAAGCGAAAACATCACGGCCGAGCATATAACCGAAGCTGTTCAATACAGAAGTCTTGACAGGAAATTCTGGAAGGAATAATAAAACGCCCTGCCGGTTTTGAACACCGACAGGGATATTTTTCTGTTTTTAATTCATAACTTTATACATCTGCTCATACGGCAGTATGTCATAACCCATGCGGCCGTAAAGTGCCTTGGCTCTGAAATTGTCGGACTCAACCTCAAGTCTGTATCTTGCGGCGGGAACGTTTTTTTCAAGGTAGCCGAAAAAGGCAGAGCCGGCTCCGCAGCCTTGGAACTTCGGCCTGACATAAAGCTCCTCAATCCAAACTACCATTCCACCGGCCTCGCGCGAATACATTTTATTGAGGAGTGCGTATCCGGCCGTCTCTGAGGAAAGCTCAAGAATATAGCCTTCAAGGTAAACATCGCTGCGCATAAGCTCGTCAAAAGCGGCAAAATGATTCTTTTCGTCAATATCATGCAGAACCGCCGGAGAATGATAAAACTCTCTGCTCATTTCGATGAAGATATCCTTATCCGCCGATGTCATTTTTCTAATCGTCACTTTACTGTTCATTGCGGTTTTTCCTCCTTCAAAAATTCATTGCGGTGTTCTTCAAAAAAGTCAAAGTACTTCTTTACGTTTTCAAGCTCTGTCCACCTTTTTGTTCTGACGGGAACACTGTCAAGGTCATAAATCAGCGCTTGTCTTATCGAGAGCAGAATCGGCGAATGGGTTGAAATTACAAACTGACAGCCGAAATGTCGCGCTGATTCAACAAGGAAGTCGCGCAGCTGCTCCTGATAGGCTATTGAAAGGCTGTTTTCCGGCTCGTCGAGAAGATAGAGCGCATTTTCGCGGATATGCCTTTGGAAAAAACGGACGGCGCTCTCTCCGTTTGAAGCCAGGTTTACATTCGGCGCAAGGTGATTACGGACAAAGCGCGACATTGACTTCGACTTTGCTTCACAAGTTCTTTTCCAATCGTCATAGTATTCCATTGAGATGAAGTTTCGGTCATCGTCTTTTCTTTCAAGGTATTCATCGAAAAGTGCCTGACGCCCGTCGTCGATCTCACCGTTAAGGCGGCGCAGCTCAAGCAGATAGTCCGAAATATCATCGCTCGTCAGAATTTCGCTTTCCTGCGGAATTTTTTCTCCCGTCAGTCTGCATTCTTCAAGGTAGCGCGGAAAAAACGAGCTTGAAGAAAACGGCGAATTGCGTTTGACACCCGCCAACTCTGCAATAATATTCAGCAGCGTGCTTTTTCCCGAACCGTTTCCTCCGTAAAAAATGGTTATCGGATCGAAATCAACAATTTCAAGCTCTTTTCTCGGGAAAATGCCGAACGGTTACTGCGTGGAAAAGCAGGTTCTTGTTTCTCCAAACACAAAAAAGTTCCATTCAGAGCCTTCGTCCCTCAGAAAAAGCCTTTTGATATATCGCCGAGCCAACTTTTTCACCTCCGATTTATAGCATAATACCGCCGGAATGAGAAGTTTTTCCGGCGGCAAACGTTTTTAAAGATATTCAAGCTGAGGAGAGTCGAACACAATGCGCCCGAAGAACTTGTTTTCCCGCACATTGCGGCACTTTTTGTCTCACAATACGTCAAGCTCAACCTTTCCGTCCGCGGCGGTAATTGCTATTGCGCTGACAGGCGTTTCGGCATTGTCGATGATTATTGTTGCAATCTTGTCTTCAATCTCCTTGCGTATCACGCTGCGAAGGTCGCGCGCTCCGCGCTTTCCTCCGACCGACTTTTCCGCAAGATATTTGAGAACATCGTCAGTCCACGAAAGCTCAATTGCCTTTTCCTTGAGCGAGTCTTTAAGCTCGGTGAGCATAAGTCCGGCAATTTTTTCAAAGCTTTCTTCATTGAGCGGATTGAAAACGGCAATTTCGTCAACCCTTCCGAGAAATTCCGGGCGAAGGAAGTCTGAAAGAGCTTTCATGATACGCTCTTTTGTTGCGTCTGTCTTATCTTTTCCGAAGCCGAGCGCACCGTTCTTCTGTTCGCTGCCGGCGTTCGAGGTCATAACAATGATGGTGTTTTCAAAATTGACCGTCCTACCCTGAGCGTCGGTAATTCTGCCCTCATCGAGAATTTGAAGCAGAATGTTCATAACGTCCGGATGAGCTTTTTCAATTTCATCAAAAAGAATGACCGAATATGGCTTTCTTCTGACCTTTTCGGTCAGCTGACCTGCTTCATCGTAGCCGACATAGCCCGGAGGTGACCCGATAATCCTCGAAACGCTGTGCTTTTCCATAAATTCGGACATATCAAGTCTTATAAGCGTCTCGGGAGTGTTGAAAAGCTCGGCTGCAATTTGCTTGACAAGCTCGGTTTTGCCGACGCCCGTGGGGCCGACAAAAATGAACGAGGCCGGGCGGCGTCTCGGGCTTATTTGAACGCGGCTGCGGCGAATCGCGGCCGAAATGATTTCAACCGCTTCATCCTGACCGATGATTTTTTTCTTGAGTGTTTCTTCAAGTCCGGCAAGGCGCCTGAGGTCGCTTTCAATGACCTTGCTCGCCGGAACACCCGTCCACAGCTCAATGACCTTTGCTATATCCTCTTCCTTTACGGCGTTATCCGCCGCCTTTTCACAAAGCAGCTCATGGTCGTTTTCGCACTTCACGATTTCCGACTTGACGTTGGCGATTGCTTCATAGTCAACGTTTTCCGTCTCGGCAAGAAGATCCTCTTCGTCAAGCTTGAGGTCTGCCAGCTTCTGCTCGTTGAGTTCAAGGTCACTTATCGCCTTGTTGCGAAGATTTGCGCAGGTGCAGGCTTCGTCAAGCAGGTCGATGGCCTTATCCGGGAGGAAGCGGTCGGTGATATATCTTTCAGAAAGAACAACAGCGCGTCTTACAAGTGCGTCCGAAATGCGGACACGGTGATAGTTTTCATAGTATGACTTGATTCCGAGAAGAATCTCGGTTGCTTCGTCGATTGAAGGCTCTTCAACCTTAACGGGCTGAAAACGTCTTTCAAGCGCGGCGTCCTTTTCAATGTTTTTTCGGTACTCGGTGAAAGTCGTTGCGCCGATGACCTGAATCTCTCCGCGTGAGAGCGCAGGCTTGAGGATATTCGCGGCGTTCATTGAACCTTCGGCATCGCCTGTTCCGACAAGATTATGAACCTCGTCAATGAAAAGAATGATATTACCGTTCGCCTTGACCTCGTCAATAAGGTTTTTAATTCGGCTTTCAAACTGTCCTCTGAACTGTGTTCCGGCAACAAGCGCAGTCAGGTCGAGCAGATGGATTTCTTTTTCGGCGAGCTTTGCCGGAACCTCGCCGCGCGCAATTTTGAGCGCAAGGCCCTCAGCAATTGCGGTCTTGCCTACGCCGGGTTCACCGATAAGGCAAGGATTGTTTTTTGAACGGCGGCAGAGGATCTGAATTACGCGGGCAATCTCCTTGTTTCTGCCGATGATATCATCAATTCTGCCCTCCCTCGCCCTTGCGGTCAGGTCGGTGCAATAGAGATTGAGATACTTGCGCTTTTTTTCGGAGGCTCTGCGCTGCTTGCGGCTCATTTTCTCTTTGGGCTGAGAAGGAGCACCGGCAGAAGCGGAATCACTTGATTTCTCCGTTTCACCCGGATGAACCGTAAGGCCGTTCTGAAGGTTATTCTGAAGGTCGCCGAGAAGGCCCTGAATGAAGGGCATAGTCGGCGAACCGCCGGCTTCAAAGCCGCCTTCTTCGTCGGAATCCGGGAACATTTCGCCAAACTGCTCAGAGAGTGCTTCAACGTCCTCTTCGGTGATGCCCATGCTGTCCATCATCTGCTTGATAGGGCCGATGTTCATTTCCATTGCGCAGTTGAGGCAAAGACCCTCCGGCACAGTTTTTCCGTCGATGATTTTCGATATGAAGATTACAGCAGGACGCTTTTTACATCTGCTACACATAACTTTTTTCATAAGGATTATCATAGCCTTTCCGGCTACAGGATATACAAATTCACGTCAAGTCCCCGTCGTAGCCGGACAGGGCGTGATGATAATTCGGTATACCCCCAAAAGTACTTTTGAAAAATTCGGCGGCATACAAAACCAATAGTGTTATTTCTGAGCAGCCTTGCTCTTTTCGGCCTTCTTTTCTCTGAAGTGGTCGCGGAACTGCCTGTAGGTTTCCGGCATATAGCTTGCAAAAGCGAAAACGCAGGTGCAGGCGGCAATCACAACGAGAATACCGGTCAGAACGTCCGGAAGTGTCCAGACTGAGGTGAGAACTCCGACCTCGGGGCCGAAAGCAATGATGAGAAGCATCACACCGTAGAAGGTGAAGGTTGCAACCTTACCCGGCATTTCTGCCGCGCCCGGACGGATATTCATGAGAAGCATCACAAGTCCGCCGACAACCATTATACCCTCCTTGATGAGAAAAACGAGAAAGACCCAGCCGAAGGCATTGATCGTTGTGTTTTCCGCTCTTCTGAAGCAGATAAAAAGGATGATTGCAATTGTAATTTGCGTCAGCTTATCGGCAACGGGGTCAAGAATTTTGCCGAGGGCACTGACCTGATTGAAGCGCCTTGCAATTTTACCGTCAAAAAGGTCGGTGAGACCCGAAACGGCAAGAATCGCGATTGCGGCAATCGGCTGACCATTAAGATACATCACGGCAAAAACGGGAATGAGCGCGATTCTTATTACCGAAAGAAGATTCGGAATTGTCAGACAGCCTTTAAAAAGACCTTTCATAGTATTTTCTCCTCCATAATCAAGCGTCGTTACATAAGCTTTTTATGCCAAGCGGTAACCGCTGATCGATTTCATAAGTCCTTTGACAATGTTTATTATTATTGAATCATCTGCGCCTTTTATAAGCGGTTCATAGCCGATAAAGCCGCAAACCACACCAAGAAGGAGCGAAACGATAACAACCACAATGATTCCCTTCAGAACGCCGAGGACAAAGCCGAGACCGGAATTGACCTGACGAATTGCCGGGAGCTTTTTGATAACCTTGTCAAGAAGTTTGACAACGATTTTCAAAACAAACGAAAGAACAACGCAGAGCGCAACAAACAAAACTGTGCGAACAACCGCTGTTCCGACCGGAACGGCAATTGTTTCCATAATTCCGTCAACAAGGTCGGAGCCTTTGAAATTTTCAGAAGAAACTTTTTGTATGAGCTCTTCGCGGTCAATGCCGATGAGCTGCATTACACCGGTGAGACTTTCCGGAATTGAGGACACCGCGCTTTCAATCTGCGATGCGTAGTCGGTTTTGGCAACATCGCCGAGAGAGAGTACAAGCCGCTCTCTGACGGGAGCTTCAAAATATTCGGAAAAAATCCCCGGAGCGGCAGAGGAAGAAATAACCTTCGCCGCAACAAGGGAAACAACATAGCCTGCAAGGTCAAAGAGCGTTGCGAAAAAACCGCGCTTAGCCGCAAAAACGGCGGTAAGCACCAAAATTGCAACCAAAAGCAGGTCAATTACATATGACATATTTTACCTCCGAAAGACAAAAAATCTATCGTTCTGTTGATTATAACACACAAAGACGCAATTAACAACAGCAAAATTAAAGTTCTTTCCTGTTTTCAAAGCGGCCCGAGTCAGTTTTTATAAAGATCGTTGAGCGTATAGTGATAAACATTGCCGCCGCTGACGCAAAGACCGAGACCTGCCGAAGAAAGGTGGAGCGTTTTGCTTTCTTTTCCGGAGGAGGAAACACAGATTATGGAATCCTGTGTCAGAACATATGATTTTTTTCCGGCGCAGAAGATGTCTGTAACCTTTTTGTCAGTCTCATAGATATAGCAAACAGAATTATCCGGAGAATAACTCGTCAGTTCATAAGAGTTCATTGCGCCGAATTTGCGCGTGAGCGTAACCGCATAGCCGTTTTGGTCGCTGTGTGAATCAAGAAGCGCGGAAGAAAATGTGCTTTCGGCCGAGACCGAATTTGAAGATGAGTCAAGAAGGATGCGTCTGTCGGTGCAAAGCAGGTCCAGCTTCCTGCTGCCGGAAGCAAAACTTATGCTGATTGCGGCTGAGCCCTTTACGGTGTACTCCCATTCGGTTTCGTCGGAGTAAATATTGAGCAGATATACCTTCGTCACAATTTCTCCGCCCTCGGCGGAAAGTGCAGTGCAGGTGAGTTTTTTTGCGTTTGAAGAAACGGCAACCGAAACTATATGATCCCGGCTGCACTCCCAGCGAAACAGCTCCTCACCTTTTTTGCTGTAATAGGTCAAAAGGCAGGCCACTTCGGTGCTTCGGCTCGCAATGGCGAAATTTCCGTTTGAAGCAACAACGGCTGTAAAAATCTGCTGAGAGTCAAGGCTTTGACCTTTATATATCACCTTTCCTTTGTGGCAAAGCACAAATTTTCCGCTTCTGCGGTCAAAGACCAGAGCATAGTTTCCGTCGGTTTTGATGACCGGCTCGGAGTAGTTGATAACCTCGGAAAACTTTTGCCTTCCTGACGATGAAACGCCGAAGAGCACCTCATTTGAAACAACATATACATATGAGCCGGCCGAGCCGACCGTTACGATATCGTTGCTTGAAAACGAGAGAGGAAAGCCCCTGTCGCTTTGACTGACTGAGGAGATTGCGGAATTTGCGGCCGTGACCGTTTCATCACCCGATGTGTCCGAAGTATACCTTAACGCAAGGAAAGCACCTGCGGCAACGATGATGACAATCACAGCAGTGGCGGCAATCGCCCTGATTACTCCTTTTTTATTTTCAGCATTATTACCGTCCAAGCAAATCCTCCTCCCGATAAAAAACGCGGTTGAGATACAGTCCGCAGGCTTCGGCGGTCACGCCGGCCTTTCCTCTGTTTTTTGAAAGTATAATTTTCTTTATTGTTCCGGGTTCGATCTTTCCTTCGTTAACACCGAGGAGCGTTCCGACCATTATGCGAACCATGTTATAAAGAAAGCCGTTTCCCTTGACAAAGAACGTAACAAGCTCGCCCTCTCTTTTTACGCCGCAGTCAAAAACTGTTCTTTCTGTTGTTTTGACCGAAGAGCCACTGGCGCAAAGGGCTGAAAAATCATAGGTGCCGATAAAATCCTTCGCTTGAGAGTCAAGCAGCTCGCAGTCAAGAAAAAACGGATAAAAAAGCGCACGCGATTCATAAAAGGGGTTTCGCGTTTTACCGTTCCAGATTTTATATATGTATTCTTTTCCCACGCAATCATACCTCGAATGGAAGGAAAGCGGAGCCTCTTCACATCTCTTTACGGCAACGGCAGGCGGCAAAACGGCGTTCAGACCGCGCAAAAGCTTTTCGCAGTCCCTTTCGTTTTCCGTTTTAAAATTGCAGCAAAACTCGTTTGCGTGAACACCGGCATCGGTGCGGCTGCAGGAGACGGGCTTTGCATCTTCTCCGAGCAGACGGAAAAGTGCTTTTCTCAGTTCGCCCTCAACCGTAACCGGCCCGGGCTGAAGCTGCCAGCCATGGAAAAACGAGCCGTCATAGGTAAGGGTCAGCTTGATATTCCTCATATTTTAAATCAGCCTTCCGAAGTAAGTGTTGAGAACAATCACGCCGGCAAGTGCCGCGGCGAAAACAAAGAGACTTGCAAAATCCGCAAAGCGATATTTCATCTGCTTCATCCTTGTTCTGCCATCACCGCCGTGGTAACAGCGGCAGGTCATTGCAAATGAAAGCTCGTACGCGCGGCGGAAAGCAGAAACGAAAAGCGGAATCAAAACCGGAATCATCGCCTTGACGCGGCTGATGAATTTTCCGCTTTCAAAGTCGGCCCCCCTCGCCTTCTGCGCGTTCATGATACGTTCAATTTCTTCAATCAGGGTCGGAATAAAGCGCAGAGCAAGCGTCATCATCATTGCGAGAGAATGAACTGGAACGTGGAAAACCTTCAGCGGAGAAAGCAGACGTTCAACCGCATCCGTAAGCTCTGTCGGCGCAGTTGTATAGGTCAGAAGCGAGGAACAGAAAATGAGGGTTATTATTCTGAACGCCATGAAAACAGCGGTGAAAATACCCTTTGTTGTAATTTCAATTTTCCACCAGGAAAGAAGCACCGTTCCACCCTTAATATAAATCATGTTGAGTATTACCGTGAAAATGATTATCGGAATGAGGGGCTTGATGCTTTTGAAAAACATTTTGAACGGAACTTTTGAAAGAATGACCGAAACAACCGTCAGCAAAAGCATCAAAGAAAGCGCAAGAAAGTTTTTGCAAAGGAAAATTATGACGATGAACAGCATTGTCAAAAGGAGCTTCATCCGCGCGTCAAGACGGTGAACAAAGGAATTTTCCTTGTAATACTGGCCGATCGTGATGTCACTGAGCATTCCTGCACCTCCCATTAAAAAGCCGCAAAAGCTCTTTTTTTGCTTCTTCAAAGGTATAAATATCGGTGTTTATGTCATAGCCCGCTTCCTTGAGCAGCAGAAAAAGGCGCGTATACTGCGGAATATCAAGTCCCATTGAATAAAGCTCGTCCGCGTGAGAAAAGACGTTTTTCACCGTATCATAATACGCAAGGCGCGATTCGTTCATCACAAGAATTTTCGTTGCAAGGCGTGAAACATCCTCCATGCTGTGAGAGACCACAATAACCGTGCTGCCGGTCTTTTCTTTGTATTCCTTGATAAGCGAGAGCACCGTATCCCTGCCGCGTGGGTCAAGGCCGGCGCAAGGCTCATCAAGAACCAGAACCTCCGGCTCCATCGCCATCACTCCGGCAATCGCAACGCGGCGCTTTTCGCCGCCGGAAAGGTCAAAGGGAGACTTTTCAAGGTAGCTTTCGTCAAGACCGACAAAAGAGAGCGCGGAACAAACGCGCTTTGAAATCTCTTCAGCCGACAGACCCATATTCTTCGGGCCGAAGCCGACATCTTTTTCAACCGTCTCTTCAAAAAGCTGATATTCGGGATACTGAAAGCAGACGCCGACCTTGAACCTCACGGAACGGATATTTTTTTTATCCTGCCAGATATCGTTTCCGTCAAGGAAAACACTGCCGCTTGTGGGCTTCAAAATGGCGTTAAAATGCTCAATGAGGGTGCTTTTGCCCGAGCCTGTGTGACCGATCACGCCAACAAGCTCCCCTCTTTCAATCTTAACATTTATGTCATTGATCGCAGCAACCTGACTTGTTGTTCCTTTTGAATACAGGAAGCTGAGATCCTTGGTTTCAAGAACTATGTTGCTCATTTATCCTCCAAAACTGCCTTGATATTTTCAAACAGCTCGTCAATATCGAGCGCATCTTCGGGTATATTTATTCCCTCCTCGCGAAGAGCAAGGGAAAGTTCTGTCGCCTGCGGAACGTCAAGCCCGGCCATTTTGAGCGTTTTGACGTTTGAAAAGACCTTTTTTGGCGCACCGTCAAGAATGATTTTTCCGTCATCCATCACAACAACGCGGTCGGCCTTGGCAGCCTCATCCATGTAATGCGTGATGAAAATTACCGTTATTCCGAAATCCCTGTTAAGGCGGCGAACGGTTTTCATAACCTCGCGCCTGCCCCTTGGGTCAAGCATCGCAGTCGGTTCATCAAGAACAATGCACTGCGGCTTCATCGCGATTATTCCGGCAATCGCAACGCGCTGCTTCTGTCCGCCCGAGAGCTTATGCGGCTCAAAAAGGCGAAATTCATACATCCCGACATTTTTGAGCGCTTCGTCAACGCGCCTTCTGATTTCCTTTGGGTCAACGCCGAGGTTTTCAGGGCCGAAAGCAACGTCATCTTCAACAACGGTTGCAACGATCTGGTTGTCCGGATTCTGAAAAACAATACCGACCCTGCGGCGGATATCAAGAAGCTTTTCCTCATCTGAGGTATCAAGCGAATCAACAATAACTTTTCCGGAAACAGGGACTTCAATTCCGTTGCAGAGCTTTGCAAGGGTGGATTTTCCGCAGCCGTTGTGGCCGAGGACGGCAACAAAGCTCCCCTTTTCAACCGAAAGGTCAAAGTTTTCAATTACGTTTTCGGTAACGACCCCGTCCTCATTCTGATAGCCGAAGGTTACATTTTTAAATTCGATATATGCCGACATTTTGTCACTCCGTTTATTTCTTCCAGAATGCGGATGCGCCGCAGGGAAGAATCATCTTGCTTTCGGTCACGGGCAGTCCGATTTCCGAGGAGGAAACGCTTCCGCCGAAGCGCGGAACAACGACCGAACCGAGAATATACTGCATAACCGAGGGAGAAAGCCCCGTTGTGTATGAGTTGATAAGAACAGCAATCGAATCGCTGTATAAAAGTCTGCTGCAAAGCTCAACGAAGGAATAGACCTCATCTTCGAGCTTCCAGACCTCGCCGCCGGGGCCGCGCCCATATGACGGCGGATCCATGATTATGATGTCATAGCGGTTGCCGCGGCGGTATTCGCGCTGAACGAATTTGATGCAGTCGTCAACGATCCACCTGACGCTTCTGTCTGCAACGCCGCTTGAAACGGCGTTTTCCTTCGCCCAGGAAACCATGCCCTTTGATGCGTCAACGTGAACAACGCTTGCGCCCGCCTTGAGGCAGGCTACCGTTGCACCGCCGGTATAGGCAAAAAGATTGAGCACCTTGACCGGGCGGCCGGCATTTTCGATCATTCGGCGAAGCTCATCCCAGTTGACCGCCTGTTCGGGGAAAATTCCGGTATGCTTGAAGCCCATTGTTTTCACGTTGAAGGTCAGGTCTTTATAGCCGATGCTCCAAAAGGCAGGCAGCTTTGTTCTGACCCCCCACGCGCCGCCGCCGGTTTTTGAGCGGTGGTAGCAAGCATCGGCGGTTTTCCAGAGCGGATTGTTCTTCGGCGTTTTCCAAATGACCTGCGGGTCCGGTCTTATGAGAACCTTGTCGCCCCAGCGTTCGAGTCTTTCGCCGTCGGAGCAGTCGATCAGCTCATAATCTTTCCAGTCAATAGTATTTCTCATTGCGACGTCCTTTATATAAGTCTCAGTTTTATTACCTGGGCAATTTCGTTTGCCAGCATTTTGATTTGCGCTTCGTCTTCGCCTTCAAGCATGACCCTCACAAGCGGCTCCGTTCCGGAAACGCGGACAAGCACCCTGCCGGTGGAACCGAGCTGCTTTTCGGCCTGAGCGATTGCGTTTGCAACTTCGCCGTCATCCTTAAATCGCGCTTTGCCCATTTTTGAAACGCGGATATTGATCATTGTCTGCGGATAAGTCCTCATGCAGCAGGCAAGCTCTGAAAGCTTTTTGCCGGTCTTTTTCATGATTCTCAAAACCTGAAGTGCCGTAAGCTGACCGTCTCCTGTCGTTGCGTAGTCAAGAAAAATAACGTGACCCGACTGTTCGCCGCCGATAGAATAACCGTTTTGAAGCATATTTTCAAGAACATATCTGTCGCCGACTTTTGTTGCGGTATAGTTGATTCCTGCGCTTTCGCAGAACTTTCCGAAGCCCATGTTGGTCATGACCGTCACAACGGCGGTATCTTTTTTGAGTTTGCCCTCTTTTTTCATGTATGAAGCGCAGATTGCAATAATTTTATCTCCGTCAACAACGTCTCCGTTTTCGTCAACGGCAAGCATTCTGTCGGCATCGCCGTCAAAGGCGAAGCCCGCCATCAGGCTGTTTTCCGTAACAGCTTTTCTGAGTGCTTCAATATGGGTCGAGCCGCAGTTTTCGTTGATATTTACCCCGTTGGGAGAGGCCGAAAGCACCGTACACTCCGCTTTAAGGTCGGAAAAAAGCTTTTCGGCCGAAACGCTCGCCGAACCGTTGGCACAGTCAAGGGCAATTTTCATCCCTTCAAAATCGCAGTCAACGGTACGCTTGAGGTGGTCAATGTAGTCATGAACCGTGTTTTCACAAACGGTTATTCTTCCGACATCTCCGCCGAGCTTTACCGGAGGAATATCGGTTTCATCAAGAATTATCGCTTCAATTTCATCTTCAAGTGCGTCCGGCAGCTTATAGCCGTCTGCCTTGAAAATTTTGATTCCGTTATATTCACAGGGGTTATGCGAAGCGGAAATCATGACCGCCGCGTCATATCCGTATTTTTTAACGAGGTAAGCGACCGCAGGGGTCGGAACAACGCCGAGCGTCATCACGTCCGCGCCCACGGAGCAAAGGCCGCAGGCTATCGCATTTTCAAGCATATCGCCGGAAATGCGCGTGTCTTTTCCGATCAAAACCCGCGGCCTTTTTGTGCCTTCGGTCAGCACCATTGCCGCCGCTTTGCCTATTTGCATTGCAAGTTCACAGGTAATTTCGGAGTTTGCAACACCTCTTGCGCCGTCAGTACCGAATAATCTGCCCATAAAAAAACCTCCGAATCAAAACATTTTCTGCTGCCCCGGCATAGTTATGCCGAGGTGTTCATACGCGGCCGTGGTGACAGTCCTTCCGCGCGGAGTTCTGCTCAAAAAGCCTATCTGCATGAGATACGGCTCGTAGACATCCTCAATTGTGACAGCCTCTTCGCCGATTGCGGCGGCGATCGTTTCAAGTCCGACGGGGCCTCCGTTGTAATTTTTTATCATTGTTGAAAGTATCAGTCGGTCGATCCTGTCAAGGCCGAGACGGTCAATCTCCATTTTTGAAAGCGCAAGGTTCGCCGTTTCAACGTCAATCACGCCGTTGCCCATGACATCCGCGAAATCGCGCGCACGCTTGAGAAGACGGTTGGCAATTCTCGGCGTGCCCCTTGAGCGGCGTGCAATTTCAAGCGCGCCCTTTTCTTCGACGCCTATTGAAAGTATGCCCGCACTGCGCTTGACTATCTGAGCGAGCTGTTCCGGGGAATAAAGCTCAAGCCTCAGAACAACGCCGAAGCGGTCGCGCAGCGGTGCGGAAAGCTGGCCGGCTCTTGTTGTTGCACCGACAAGCGTGAATTTCGGCAAATCGAGACGAATTGAACGTGCCGAAGGGCCTTTGCCGATGATAATATCAAGGGCGTTATCCTCCATTGCCGGGTAGAGCACCTCTTCAACGCTGCGGTTAAGACGGTGAATTTCGTCAATAAAGAGAACGTCTCCCTCCGAAAGGTTCGTCAAAAGAGCGGCAAGGTCACCCTGCTTTTCAATCGCCGGGCCCGAGGTCACGCGCAGGTTGACGCCCATCTCGTTTGCAACAATTCCGGCAAGGGTGGTTTTTCCGAGTCCCGGAGGGCCGTAAAGAAGAACATGGTCAAGGCTTTCGCCGCGCTTGAGCGCCGCCTGAATATAAACCTCAAGGTTTTCCTTGACCTTTTCCTGGCCGATATAATCCTCCATCGTTCTCGGTCGCAGCGAAAGCTCAATGTCGTTATCGAGAGGGGTATAATCGGCCGTTATAAATCTTTCTTCAAAATCGTTGTCAGCCATTTATCATGCCCTCCTTGAAAGAATTTTAAGCGCCTGCTTTATGATATCCTGAACCGAGAGCTCCGGGTCAACCTTGCCAACGGCAACGGCGGCTTCGCTTTTTGCGTAGCCGAGCATTGTGAGCGCAGCAACGGCCTCACTCGTGTTTTCCGCTTCACAGACCGCTTCAGCGCTTTCAAGCATTCCTGCCTCAGGCAAAGAGGAAACCGCACTTTTTGCCTTGTCTTTAAGCTCAAGAATAACCCTTTGTGCAAGCTTCGGGCCCACCCCGTTGGCCTTTGTGATAGCCTTGACATCGCCGGTCGAAACACACAGCGCAAGCTTTTCCGGCGTAAGCTGCGAAAGAATCGCAAGCGCGGCCTTGGGACCGACACCTGTTACGCCAATCAGGAGCCTGAACCATTCAAGCTCATATTCGCGAAGAAAGCCAAACAAATCGAGTGCATCCTCGCGGACATTGAGATATGTATACAAGGTCACCGTTTCTCCGATTCTGATTTCTCTGAGAGTGTTTGCGCTGCTTTGGCACCTGAACGCAACACCGCCGCAGGAAACGGCAACCGAATTTAGGTCGGAAAAAACGACCTCGCCCGTTAAGCTATAAAACATTTTCTGTTTCCTTTCTTTCAGCTTATATTCCTTTCTTTATCCTCATTCCGGCAATCGGGTCAAGAGTCGATGAACCGGCGTGCGCGTGGCAAATTGCCATTGCAAGCGCATCCGCGGCGTCATCCGGCTTCGGAATCTCTTTGAGCGAAAGGATTCTTTTTGTCATGTCCTGAACCTGCTTTTTTTCCGCTCTGCCGTAGCCGACAACGCTCTGTTTGACCTGAAGTGGTGTGTATTCAAAAACTCGTGTCCGCGTTTTCTGCGCAGCGAGCATAATGACTCCCCTCGCCTGGCTGACATCAATAACGGTTTTTGCATTGCTGTTATAAAAAACCTTTTCAACGCTCATTGCCGCCGGCCTGTACTTTTCAATGAGCGCAGTCAGCTCGTCATAGATGATCTCAAGGCGACGGTTGAAGGACACTCCGGCCTCAGTTGTTATCGCGCCGTATTCAAGCATTTTGAAGCGGTTGCTGTTATATTCTATGACCCCGAAGCCTACGATAGCATAGCCCGGATCAATTCCCAATATGATCATGACATAATACCTCATTTTAGTATCAATAGATTATATCACAAACGCTTTGACTAAACAAGACCTATCGCAATAAAAAAACCGGCGGCTCTTTGCCCTTGAAAAATTTTCTTTGATGGTGTATCATAGAAATGTATATTTTTGTTCTCAACACAGAACGGAGGAAAACGATGGAAAGCTTCACAGTTACAAAAGAAACAAAACTCAGAGATATTCTGAAATCCCCGGCAGGTCACGACATCATCGCCAAAGCACTTTATGCGGCAGGATTTGACCTTTCGCTCATCACCAAAACGCCGCTCGGTTCGCTGAAGCTTGAGGCACTTCAAAAGCTCACCTTCGGAAAAATTGACGATTCCTTTATCGACTCGCTGCTCTCCATTCTGAACAGCGAAAAGGACGCGCCGCTTGAGGATGACGCTCCTATTGAGCCGAAGTGGTGGAAGGAAGCGGTCTTTTATCAAATTTATCCGCGCTCCTTCTGCGATTCAAACGGAGACGGAATCGGCGACCTTCGGGGAATCATCGGCAAGCTTGACTACCTCAAGGATCTCGGCATCAACGCCATCTGGTGCAGCCCTATCTATGATTCGCCCAACGATGACAACGGCTACGACATCCGCGACTACCGCAAAATAATGGAAGAATTCGGAACGATGGAGGACTTTGACACCCTCCTTTCCGAAATCCACAAGCGCGGCATGAGACTCATCATGGATCTTGTTATCAACCACAGCTCGGACGAGCACAAATGGTTCCAAAGCGCACTCCACGACGAAAACTCACCGTATAAGGACTACTACTACTGGAGAGACGGAGACGAAAACACTCCGCCGAACAACTGGGACTCGATTTTCAGGGGCAGCGCGTGGAATTATTACCCCGAAAGAAAGCAGTGGGCACTGCACCTCTTCACCAAAAAGCAGATGGATCTCAACTGGGAGAATGAAAACCTCCGCCATGAGCTTTATGACATGATAAACTGGTGGCTTGAAAAAGGCATCGACGGCTTCCGCCTTGACGTAATCAGCTTCATTTCAAAAACTCCCGGCCTTCCGGACGGACACGAGCTCATCGGTACACTCATGGGCTTCAAGGGTGTTGAGCACTATTTTTACGGTCCGCGGCTTCATGAGTTCCTGCATGAAATGAACGAAAACACCTTTTCAAAATATGACGCATTCACAGTCGGCGAATGTCAGGGTACGGGTATTGAAATGAGCAAGCTTATGACCGGTGACTACCGCAAGGAGCTGAGCGTTGTTTTCTCCTTCGACCACATGGACAACCCCGGCAAAAAACGCTTCCTTGATTACAGATATGACCTTCGCCCGATGGCAAAAGAGCTTGTCAAGTGGCAGCTTGGCTACGGAAACCACTGCTGGCCGGTAGTTTTCTTTGAAAACCACGACTGGCCGCGCATGACTTCAAAGGTTTGCCCGGACGGATTTTACCGTGACGAGCTGAGCAAGCTGCTTTGCGTCATGCAAATGACCTTCAAGGGCACTCCGTTCGTCTATCAGGGTCAGGAGCTCGGCATGACCAACAGCGAATTTTGCATGATGGACGATTTTCGCGACATTGAAAGCATCAACTGCTTCAACGACCTTCGTGAAAAGGGCAAAACTCCGCACGAAGCCTATAAAATCGTTTGGGCAGGCAGCCGCGACCACGCAAGAACACCGATGCAATGGAGCGCGGAAAAGAACGCAGGCTTCACAACCGGAACGCCGTGGATTGAGGTCAATCCGAACCACACCAGAATCAACGCGGCAGACGAAGAGAAGAACGCAAACTCCGTTTTGAACTTCTTCAAAAAGATGATTGCCCTGCGCCATGAGCATCCGGCTTTGGTTTACGGAACCTTCAGATTGGCTGACGAGAGTTTCTCGGATGTTCTTACATATTACAGAACACTTGAGGGCGATGAAATGTTTTACGTTGAGCTGAACCTTACTCCCAAGAGAGCAAAAAGAAAGCTTGACACGTCGCATTTTACCCTCGTTGCAACCAACGTCAACTCAGACAAAAACGCCGATTTGACTCCGTTTGAGGCAAATGTTTTCAAGGTCAACTGATTTTGCCTTTTAAATTTAAAAATCACTTGACAAAACTCCGGGATATCTATATAATGTTATTCGTTATTATGAGGTGAGTTATGATTATCACGCTTGAAAGCCTTATGAACGGCGGAATTGAGAGGCTCTCGCTTGACTGCTCGTTCGATTTTTCAAAGGAAGAGTTTGACGGTGTGTTTCCATTCACAACGCCTGTCTCGCTCAAAGGTGAAATTACGAACAAAGCCGGCATTGTTTCTCTTGAAGCTGCCGCCGGGTTTGAGCTTCATGCCGTGTGCGACCGCTGCGCCGAACCGTTTTCAAAAAGCTTTCGTGTTCCGGTCAGTCACATTCTGGTCAACGAGCTCAACAACGAGGACAACGATGAATACATTGTCGTTCCCTCAATGGAGCTTGACATCGAACAGCTCACTTTAGAGGACATCTACCTTTACCTGCCGAGCAAGCTGCTTTGCAAAGAGGACTGCAAGGGCGTTTGTCCCTCCTGCGGTGCGAATTTGAACAAAGCCCGATGCAGTTGCAAAAAAGCGGTTGACCCGCGTTTTGAAGCGCTGCTTTCGCTGCTCGACGAATGACGTTGTTTATTTAATTATTTTATAAGGAGGTGCTGGTCATGGCAGTACCAAAGAGAAGGGTATCAAAGGCAAGAAGAGACAAGAGACGTTCCAACGTTTGGAAGCTTGAAGCTCCCACGCTTGTCAGATGCAAACAGTGCGGCGAATACGCTGTACCGCATAAAGTATGCGGCAATTGCGGTTATTATAATGGCAAGCTCGTTGTTGCTAAGGATGAGGACTAAGCCTTTGAACTTTTGAAAGGTGGAGAAGCAGCTTTGCTTTCTCTGCCTTTTTCTTTAGATTGAGAAAGCTTGCCGGAGTTTTAAAAGAGTTTGCTGTCTCTCATATTCTGACTGATAACAGGTTTTTTTGAGAAAGGAGAAGGTCATGTCTGTTCTGATAAACGGCGTTGCCAAAAAGTCAATAGCCGACAAAAAGGGCATCAGAGCCGGTGACGTTCTCATTTCCGTCAACGGACACGAAATCAATGATGTTCTTGACTACAGCTTTTATGTTAAAGAAGAAAAACTTGTTCTTGCCCTCGTTTCAGAAAGCAGGGCAAAAAAGGTTAAGATAAGAAAAAAAGAATACGATGATATCGGCCTTGAGTTTGAAACCTACCTCATGGACAGGCAGCACCACTGCAAAAACAAGTGCGTTTTCTGCTTCATTGACCAATTGCCGAAGGGTATGCGCGACACACTCTATTTCAAGGACGATGACTCCCGTCTCTCCTTCCTTTTCGGCAACTATGTTACGCTGACGAATCTCACGGAGCATGACGTTCAAAGACTTATTGATATGCACATAAGCCCCGTGAACGTTTCGGTTCACACTATGAACCCGACCCTGCGCGTTGAGATGATGAAAAACAAGCACGCCGGTGAATGCCTTTCAATTTTGAAAGGGCTTGCCGATGCCGGGATTCAGCTCAATACTCAGCTCGTCCTCTGCCCCGGCCTCAACGACGGAAAGGAGCTTGAATTCAGTCTCAATGAGCTTGAAAAGCTCCGCCCGGCGATTCAGAGCATCGCTGCTGTGCCTGTGGGTCTGACGAAGTTCCGCAAGGGCCTTGCAAAGCTCAGGCCGTATACGCCCGAGGAGGCGAAGGCTGTCATCTCGACAGTTGACGCGTTCGGAAAAAAATGCCTTGAAAAATACGGCACACGTCTTGCCTTTTGTGCCGATGAATTTTATCTCAAGGCCGCCTTACCGATTCCGGACGAGGAATACTATGAAGACTATCCGCAGATTGAAAACGGCGTAGGCCTTTGGAAGGACCTTGAGGTCAGCTTTTTTGACGCGCTTGAAAGCTGCGAAGCGGACAGGAACACAAAAAGCCGCGTTTCCCTTATCACGGGAACTGCAGCCTATCCGCTCATCAAAAAGCTTGCCGCTGCCGCAGAGCAGAAGTTTCCGAACGTAAAAGCGGATGTCTTTGAAATTTTGAATGACTTTTTCGGCCACAGCATCACTGTTGCCGGCCTCGTCACCGGGCAGGATCTCATTGCTCAGCTCAAAAATAAAGACTACGCAAAACGGCTCATCATTCCCTCCGTCATGCTCAGAAGCGAGGAGGATATGTTCCTCGACAACGTGACGAAAGAGGACGTTCAAAAAGCACTTGATGTTACGCTCACCGTTACGCCGCAAAGCGACGGAGCTGAGCTTCTTTACAATATACTCGGAGAATAAAAGGAGGAAAAATTATGTCACGACCTGTTGTTGCCATAGTCGGCCGACCCAACACGGGCAAGAGCACCCTTTTCAACAAGCTCGTCGGTCAGCGGCTTTCAATCGTTGACGACACCCCCGGCGTTACAAGAGACAGAATCTTTGCCGACTGCGAATGGCTTTCAAGGCATTTTCTTCTTGTTGACACGGGCGGTATCGAGCCTTATTCAAACGATGTGATTTTGAAACAGATGCGCCGCCAGGCTCAGCTTGCGATTGAAAGCGCAAATGTGATTATTCTTGTCTGCGATGTCCGCTCGGGCGTTGTTGCAACGGACGCTGAGGTCGCCTCAATGCTCCAGCGCTGCGGAAAGCCTGTTGTGCTTTGTGTAAACAAATGCGACAACATCGGCGAGCTGCCTGCGGATTTTTATGAGTTCTATAACCTCGGTCTGGGCGATCCGATAGGAGTTTCCGCCGTCCACGGCCACGGAACCGGAGATCTGCTCGATGCCGTTATTGAATACCTTCCGCCTTACAGCGAGGAAGAAGAGGAAAATGTCATCAGCGTTGCCGTTATCGGTAAGCCGAACGTTGGAAAATCCTCTCTCGTCAACGCCATTTCCGGCGAGGAGCGCGCAATTGTTTCAGACATTGCAGGAACAACGAGAGACGCAACGGACACTCATATTTCAAACGAATTCGGCGATTTTGTTTTCATCGACACCGCCGGAATGAGGCGCAAAAGCAGAATTGAAGACCAGCTTGAAAAATACAGCATTCTCCGCGCCAGAATGGCCGTTGAAATGGCTCATGTCTGCGTTATTATGATTGACGCAGTTGAAGGCTTCACCGAGCAGGACTCAAAGGTTGCCGGAATTGCGCACGAAATGGGCAAAGCCTGCATCATTGCCGTGAACAAATGGGACGCCGTTGAAAAAGACGGAAAAACAATGGATTCTTACCGCAAAAAGCTGATGAACGATTTTTCGTTCATGTCCTATGCCCCGATCATCTTTATTTCAGCAAAAACCGGCCAGCGTCTCGACAGGCTCTTTGAACTGATAAAATTTGTTGACGAGCAAAACGCGATGAGAATTTCAACCGGAAAGCTCAACGATGTTCTTGCGGCGGCAACAGCAAGGGTTCAGCCGCCCACTGACAAGGGCAAAAGGCTCAAAATTTTCTATATGACCCAGGCTTCAACAAGGCCGCCGACCTTCGTCTGCTTCGTCAACAAGGCCGAGCTTTTCCATTATAGCTATCAGCGCTACATCGAAAACCAGATTCGTGAGGTTTTCGGCCTTGAAGGTACGCCGGTAAGATTCGTTATCAGGGAAAGAGAAAGCAAATAACAAAAAAGTCCATGGGTGTCTCTGCAAGGAATTTAACAGGTTTTAATCTGATCTTTTCCGTTAATACTTCACGAAAAAGGGGCTGTCGCATTTAGATGCAGAAAGCGTTTTCATGGCTGAAGATAGTTCGGCTCAATATGGTTTTTTAAGGCAAATTTTCGCCGATGCTGCGTTAAAAAGCTTCGCAATGCGTCAGCATTACTCATCTTTTCGCCTTGTCTCGACAAAAATTTGCTCTTTAAAAACTGCTTCGCACCTGAAGGACTTGTTTTTTTGTGCAGTGTGGTGCTTCTTTGTCGAAGCCATACTGACGACGTAAGCGTACCAAAAAGTGCCGCAATGTGAGGAAAAATAAGCCCCTCAGGCATATTGCGTCGGACTTTCTTCAGCCTGCCCCGAAGCTGTATGTAGATACCGCGAGTGGGCAAAAAAACGCTTAAAAGAGCAAAATTATTTTTAGATTCTATC
>CAKSYX010000025.1 GCA_934525065.1 uncultured Eubacteriales bacterium | reverse complement strand
TTTCTTCAGCCTGCCCCGAAGCTGTATGTAGATACCGCGAGTGGGCAAAAAAACGCTTAAAAGAGCAAAATTATTTTCAATATCATCAAGAAGCAAAGATTATATTTCATATGAAGCTCTGATTTTGATAGATCTCGTGAAATATGGTCTTTTTCTTTTTGTTTTGCTCTTTGGTCTGCGTTAAATGCGACAGCTCCTTTTTTGGTTTGTTGTTTCAACAGTTTTCATAAATTTTTCGTATTTTGCCTTGCATTTTTGTGCATATACCTATATAATCTTTTATTAGGTGAGAAAAGGGAGAGATAAGTATTGAAAAATCCGTTCAAATTTTTCTTTTCGAATGAAGAGAGCGAAACCAAGGTTGCAAACAGCCGCCTGGTTTCATACGCGGCCGGTCTTGCAGGCCAGAATATCAGCTATAACTTCATTTCCTCGCGTCTGTTCGTTTTCATGAACACCGTTTTGGGAATCGACCCGAAAAAGACGGGTCTGATTACCAGCATCAGCACCCTTTGGGACGCCGTGAACGATCCCATAGTCGGAACGCTCGTTGACGCAAGAAAGTTCAAGCCGGGCAACAAGCTGCGCCCGCTGGTTATCTGGACGTCGCCGCTTGCAGGACTTTTTATTGCGCTGATGTTCTTTGATTACAACCTGAGCACAACGGCGACCATCGTTCTCATGCTTGTTCTTTATTTGCTGTTCGATTTGATCTATTCCTTCCAGGACGTTGCAATGTGGGGTCTGCTTCCGCTTTCCAGCCCAAGCTCGGACGAACGCGCAAGGGTCTCGCAGTGGGTAACTATCGGCGCAGGTCTCGGCGCGACGATCGGCGGTGCTTTCCCGATGATAAGGTCGCTGCTTGTTGACAACAACATTGTTTCGGAAAAGAACGCTTATGCAATCGGCGGTATTGTTTTCGGCTTCGGCGGAATGCTCATTGCAATGCTTGCTTACAGAATGAGAGAAAAGGTACACTATGAGGGCGAAAAAGAAGTCAGCGTCATTGAAAGCCTCAAGAGCCTCAGACACAACAAAAAGCTTCTCATAATCTGCCTTGCAAGGTTCCTCGGTTCGCTTTCGCTCACTCTTCCATGGGAATACTTCTTTGAAACGGACGGAGTTTCCTATAATCTCTTCGGTATGGAGCTTTCCGGCGGAACAATGCAGGTCATTCACGGTCTTGTTCCGGGAATCCCCGGCGCGTTTGCAATGTTCTTTGCAACAAAGTTTGCTCATAAGATCGGCGGAATGAAGCGCGTTCTGGTTCTTTCCGAAATTCTTCAGATTGTCTGCCGCGTTTCTGCTTTTGCAATCGGCGCGAACGACCGCTTCCTCAATCCGGTCGCGCTCATCTTCATTTGGGTGTTGCTTGCAATTTGCAACATTCCGGTTTCCATGAAGGATATCGCTCACCGTTCGCTCATCAGCGACTCGATTGACGAGGTTGAGCTCAAAACCGGTGAAAGAACGGAAGGTATCGTTTTTTCAATGCAGAACTTTATCTCAAAGCTTTCAAGTGCGGCAACGAACTTCATCAAGGGCGTTATGCTTTCAAAAATGGGCTTTGTCAGCATAACCGGTTCGGACGGAAAGGCTGTTGACGGCTCAAAGCTTATCCGTATGCAAAGCAAAAACACAGCGTTCTATAAATACCGCTGGCATCAGTTTATGCTCGGCCCCGTTGTCGGCTCCGTGCTCTATCTCATCACTATCCTCTTCCTCAACGACGACCGCGAGCATATGGCAGAGGTTGAGCGCCGGCTCAAGGAAAAGCGTGCTCAAATTGAAAAGGAAGCACTTGCGCTTGAAGCACTTGAAGGTGCGGATTAAACTACATAACACAAAAAACCGCTTCGCGGGCTTTGCGCCTGACGGAGCGGTTTCTGATGTTTTGCGTTATTTATAAAGAGAAAGCTTTCCGAAAACGGGGGTGCTTCTTGACTGCGTAACGTTGATTATGACTTCGTCCGTTTTTACCTGAAGAACCGACGGTAGGCGGATGATTTTCTTGCTGCCTATTGTTGTTCCGGAATAAACCTTCACAAGGCCGCGCGCGGTTTTGAAATAGACATCAAACTCTTCAATGCGCTGACTTTGCCTTGTGTCCTCGCTCAGCACGATTGTTTTGACCTTTTCGGGGCAGTGAAGCTTCAGTGAAATTGCTCCGTCGCCCTTTTTGAGCGGCTCGCTTTCGTTTAAAGCCCGGCCGCTTTCTGTTTCGGCAGCGAAGGAAAGCTCGGTTTCAAAAGCCCTTTCAACTCTCTTTTTGAAGTCCTCAAGCAGCCTTACATCCGAAGGCTCAATAATTCCGTTTTTTGAGGGCGGAACGTTGAGAAGCAAAAGCGCATTGCCGCCGACTGTGCGGAAATAAATTTTTTCAAGCTCTTTCGCCGAGCGCGGACGCGGCTTCGGACTGTAAAACCAATCTCTGTGAATTGAAACGTCTGCTTCGCCCTGTGACCAGATGAGGCTCTTGTGCTTTGAAAGCAGCTGCCTTGAACCGAGGTCGCTTTCGTAGCGGTCAAAGGTCTGCATTGCCGCAGCTTCCTCTGCACCCTGCTGAGAGTTTTTCATAACCTCCTCAACGGCGATGGTGTTTTGAGTTATTACGCTCCACTCGCTTTTGCGAACCTTTCCGCCTTCGTTGCCTATCCAGCGCAGATCCGGGCCGCAGTTGCAGATTGCCGCCTTCGGCTGAAGCGTGCGTATCACTTTATAATAGCGCTCAAAGTCATAGGTGAAGTCCGGCGCGTCTTTTCCTTTTGCGCCGTCAAACCAAAAGCAGAAGATATCTCCGTAATTTTCGCAAAGCTCGGTAAGCTGATTCACGAAGTAATCATTATATGCCGATGTGCCGTAGGTTTTTTCGTGCCTGTCCCACGGGGAAAGGTATATTCCGAAAAGAAGGCCGTATTTTTTGCAGCTTTCCGAAAGCTCACGGACAATGTCGCCCTTTCCGTTTTTATAGGGACTGTTCCTGATTGAATGCTCGGTATATTTGCTCGGAAAGAGACAAAAACCGTCGTGGTGCTTTGCGGTGAAAATCACGCCGCGGCTGCCGGAGCTTTTGAGGACTTTTGCCCATTGGTCGGTGTCAATGCTCTTCGGGCAGAAGGAAGCCGGGTTTTCCGCTCCCTTGCCCCATTCAACGCCGGTGAAGGTATTCATTCCGAAATGGATGAAGGAGTAATATTCAAGCTGCTGAAGACCGAACTGAATTTCACTCGGTCTGACAGAAATCAGCCTTTGAACCTCGGTGGAGTCAAGGTCTGCGCCGTTGTTGCCCTTGTCCCAGGAGTCAAGGTCTGACTTTGAAACGGGACAAAGGCGCGAAAAAATGTGACTGAATCCGGACATATTCCAAACCTCATTTTTCAATATATTTGTACGCTGACAGGATAGCATATTCTTTCTTTGTTTGTCAAATTCGGACTGATGCAAATATTTAAGGAAAAGGCTTGATATTTTGCTTGCGGTGTGGTACTATATCCAAGGTAGATTTAGTGTTCAGAGTGGGCTTCGGGTCCGCTCTTCTTTTATGCAAATTCCAATTTTTCGGAGGTGTCATAATGGCGAAGGATTCTTCAACCGTTGCAGCGGTGCGTGCAATTGCCGAGCCGATTGCAAAAGAACTCGGACTTGAAATTTGGGATATCCGTTTTCTCAAGGAAGGTTCGGGCTGGTTTTTGCGGGTTTTCATTGACAAGGAGGGCGGCGTCGGAATTGATGACTGCGTTGAAATGAGCCGCGCACTTAACGGCCCGCTTGACGAAAGCGACCCCATTGAACAGGCATATTGCCTTGAGGTCAGCTCTCCCGGCGTTGAAAGGGAACTTGTTCGCGACGAGCATTTTCAAAAGTTTATCGGCGCAAAAATCAAGCTCAAAACAATTCGTCCCGTTGACGGAAGGAGGGAGTTTTTCGGCGTGCTTGAAAGCTATGAAAGCGGTGCCGTCACCCTGCGCGCGGAGGATGGCTCCGGCCTCACGCTTCTTAAAAAGGAAGCTGCATGGATCAAGCTTGACGATTTTGAATAGCCACAGCAAAACCGCTTCGCGCCTTTTTCGGCGTGTATGCGTGACCCGGCTCAGAGGCCGGAAATAAAAATGTAAATTATACCGGAAAGGATCGATTATAAAAAATGAGCAAGAAAGTGAACAAGGAAAAGAACGATGAAATCGGTCTCTTTGAGGCTGTCAGGCTTCTTGAGGCTGAAAAGGGAATCTCCGCCGACTATCTCTTTGATAAAATCAAGGCGGCAATAGTTTCTGCAACGAAGAATCAATACGGCAACCGTGACAATGTTGTTTGCGAAATTGATCCGGAAAAGAAAACGATGGACGTTTATGTTAATATCGCCGTTGTTGACGAGGTTGCCGAGCCTGCGGCAGAAATGACGCTTGAACAGGCAAGAAATTATGACAAGAATGCCCAGGTAGGCTCATTCGTCAAAATTGAGCTTGACCCGAAAAAGTTCGGCAGAATCGTTGCCCAGACCGCAAAGAGCGTTATTCGCCAGGGAATCAGAGAAGCCGAAAGAGAACTTGCCTCAAAAGAATTCCAGAACAGGTTCCAGGAGGTCGTTACCGCGAAGGTCAAAATGGTTGACCCGGAAACCGGAGACGCAACCATAGAAATCGGCCGCGCAACCGCCTTCTTCCCGAGGGCCGACCAGCTCCCGAATGACCACTTTGAGGTTGACCAGCTCATCAAGGTTTATGTTGCTTCAATCAAGGAAGAAGGAACAACGAGCTACGCCAGCATTTCAAGAAGACACCCCGGCCTTGTTAAAAGACTTTTTGAAATGGAAGTTCCCGAAATTTATGACGGCGTGGTTGAAATCATGTCCGTTTCAAGAGAAGCCGGCTCAAGAACAAAAATTGCCGTTTTCAGCAAGGATGAAAACGTTGACGCCGTCGGCGCCTGCATCGGTCAGAGAGGACAGCGCGTCAACAGCATTATCGACACCCTCTGCGGAGAAAAAATCGACATTGTGCGCTACAGCGAGGATCCGGCAGAATACATTGCCGCTGCGCTTGCTCCGGCTCAGGTTCTTTCCGTTTCTATTGACGAGGAGCAGCAGAAGAGCTGCCACGTTGTTGTTCCGGATAATCAGCTTTCGCTTGCAATCGGCAACAAGGGCCAGAACGTTCGCCTTGCGGCAAGACTCACCGGTTGGAAAATTGACATCAAGCCTCAGAGCGAACAGGAATAATTTTGAGGAGTTAATATTATGCACACAAAAAAGCTTCCGATGAGGAAATGCCTCGGCTGCGGAGAGATGCTGCCGAAAAAAGAGCTTGTCCGTGTTGTTAAAACAAAAACCGGCGAGGGTGAAGAGGATTTTGAAATCAGCCTTGACCTGACCGGAAAAAAAGCCGGCCGCGGCGCCTATGTGTGTAGAAAGAGCAGCTGCCTTTCTCTTGCGAGGAAAGCAAAGCGCCTTGAGCGCGCCCTTTCCTGCCGTATACCGGATGAGGTTTACGACAAGCTTGAGAAGGAGATGAGAGAAAATGAAGAGTAAAATTCTCTCTCTTCTGGGGCTTGCGCGCCGCGCAGGCAGACTTGCCCCCGGACATGACGCGGCGATTGAAAGCATTGTTAAAAACAAGGCTGCGCTTTGCGTCCTCTGCCTTGATGCTTCAAAGCGGCTCGAAAGAGAAATGAGGCACGCCTGCTCATATGATAACAAAAACATACCTGTTGTGAAGGCGGATTTTGAAGCGAAGGAGCTTTCGGCGGCAATCGGCACAAAGGCTGCCGTGGCGGCCGTCAACGATGAAGGCTTTGCAAAAAAGCTGCTGACACTTTTTGAAACAAATACCAAGGGAAAGGAATGATACTATGCCGAGAGATAAATACAGAGTTCACGAGGTTGCAAAGGACTTTGGCATAAACAGCAAAGAAATTCTTAAAATACTTGACGGAAATTCACCCGAGCCGAAAAAGCATATGGCCGCACTTGAGGATGCCGAGCTTGATTTGATTTTTGAAACTATTACTCAGGCCAATCAGGTTGAATCGTTTGATGCATATTTTGCCGCCGGCGAAAAAGAGAGAGAAGCAAAGCAGACGGGCACCAAAAAGGCTTCGGAAGAAAGCGCAGAAGAAAAGCCTCAGGAAAAAGCAAAGCCCGCTGAAGAAAAAGCACCGGCTGAAAAGGCAGAAAAGAGCGAAAAAAAGGCGGGAAAGGCCCAGGAAAAGCCGCAGAAAGCCAAGACGACGGAAAAGAAGGAACCGGCAAAGCCGGAGACCAAAAAAGAACAGCCTAAGAAGGAAGAAAAGGCAAAACCGGCGGAAAAGGGAGCGCCGAAGGCTCAGACACCGGCTCAGCCGAAGCAGAACGCTCAACAGCCGAAAAAGAAGGAAAAGGACAAAAACAAACCCCTTCAGGCGCGCACAAAGGGCGAGATGAAGCATGTTGACACAAGAAGCAGCAATGTTGACCTTGAAAAATATAACGAGCGCTACGAGCAGATTGCTCCGGCAAACAAGATGCGCGACATGGGCTCTTCGCAGAACAAGCAGAAGATCAAGCAGAAGAGCCAGCAATACAGAAAGCAGGGTATGCGCTCTTCAAAAAGAGAGACCGAAGCCGAAAGGCTCAAGAGAATTGCGGCCGAAAGAGCAAAGAAGCAGCTTGTCATCAAGGTTCCCGATGAAATTACGGTCGGCGAGCTTGCTTCAATGCTCAAGATGACTGCATCGGAAGTAATCAAAAAGCTCTTCACGCTCGGAGTCATGGCAACGGTCAACCAGGTTATTGACTTTGACACGGCTGAAATTGTTGCAACCGAGCTTGGCGCAAAGGTTGAAAAGCAGGTCGTTGTTTCAATTGAGGAGCAGATCATTGACGACAGCGAGGACAAGGAAGAAGACCTTGTTCTCAGAGACCCGGTCGTTGTTGTTATGGGTCACGTTGACCACGGCAAAACCTCGATTCTTGACGCGATCCGCAACACCGCAGTCACCGCCACGGAAGCCGGAGGAATTACCCAGCATATCGGCGCTTACAGAGTTGAATGCTCCGGTCAGATGATCACCTTCCTTGACACTCCCGGGCACGCGGCTTTCACCTCAATGAGAGCCAGAGGCGCAATGGCAACCGATATTGCCGTTCTTGTTGTTGCGGCGGACGACGGAATCATGCCGCAGACCGTTGAAGCAATCAACCACGCAAAGGCTGCCGGAGTTCAGATTATTGTTGCAATCAACAAAATGGATAAAGAGGGTGCAAACCCGGAAAGAATCAAGCAGCAGCTCACCGAATACAGCCTTGTTCCCGAAGAATGGGGCGGCGACACGATTTGTGTTCCCGTTTCGGCAAAGACCCAGATGGGTATTGACACGCTCCTTGAATCTATTCTTCTCGTTGCCGAGGTTGCCGAGCTCAAGGCAAACCCGAACAGAGCCGCAAAGGGCGTTGTTATTGAAGCAAGGCTTGACAAGGGACGCGGCCCGATTGCAACGCTCCTTGTTCAAAACGGTACTCTCCGTTCGGGAGACATCATCGTTGCCGGAACCGCAGTCGGAAGAGTGCGCGTAATGGTCAACGAAAACGGAAGAAGGCTCAAGGAAGCAGGTCCCTCCGTTCCGGTTGAAGTCACCGGCCTTGCGGAAACTCCAAATGCCGGTGATGTCTTTGACGCCGTAACAGACGAAAAGCTTGCAAGAGAGCTTGTTGAGCAGAGAAAGCAGAAGGCCAAGGAGGAGCAGTTCAAGGCGTTCCATAAGGTTACGCTCGACAACCTCTTCTCTTCACTCAAGGAAGGCGAAATGAAGGAGCTCAACATCGTTGTCAAGGCTGACGTTCAAGGCTCGGTTGAAGCTGTTCGCCAGAACCTTGAAAAGCTTTCAAACGACGAGGTCCGCGTCCGCGTGATTCACGGCGGCGTGGGTGCAATCAACGATTCCGATGTTATGCTTGCCGCTGCTTCAAACGCAATCATCGTCGGCTTCAACGTCCGCCCGGATGCAAATGCTCAGGCTACTGCGGAACGCGACGGTGTTGAAATGAGAATGTACAGAGTCATTTATGACTGCATTGAGGAAATTGAAGCCGCAATGAAGGGTATGCTTGCACCGAAGTTCCGCGAGGTAAATCTCGGCAGAGTTGAGGTCAGAACGGTTATGAACCTTTCCTCAGCCGGAAAGATTGCCGGCAGCTATGTTCTTGACGGAAAAGTTACAAGAAACGCACAGATCCGCGTTGTCCGCGACGGCATTGTTGTTGCCGAGGATGAAATCGCTTCGCTTCGCCGTTTCAAGGACGATGTCAAAGAGGTTGCCAGCGGCTTTGAATGCGGAATCGGTCTTTCAAAATTCAACGACATCAAGGAGGGCGACATTCTTGAAGCCTTCATGATGGAGGAATACAGAGACTGAGTTGCTGCCGGTTGACTGCAAGGCACAGCTTTTGTCGGTATATTTTCCGCCCTTCTGCGGAAGAAAGGAAAAAACTATGGCTGGTTTCAGAAAGGACCGTGTGTCCGAAGATATCAGAAGAGAAATCACGGCGTTGATTCGCGAACTCAAGGATCCGCGCGTGAAGGATAAAATGCTCACCGTTGTGAGAGTTGAGGTAAGCTCGGACGCTTCCTTTGCAAAAGTATATGTCAGCGACCTTGCGGGCATTGAAGGCGCAAAGGAGGCCGTCAAGGCGCTCACCTCGGCAACCGGACTTATCAGGCGCGAGGTCGGAAGCCGACTGCGCCTGAGAAAAACGCCGGACATTAAATTTGTTGCGGACGATTCCGTTGAACAGGGAGTTAAGCTTTTTGAAAAGCTTGAAAAATCGTCCGGCAGAGGTAAAGAAGATGAAGATTGACTTTGACCGCGCTGTGCGGCTGCTTTCTGAAAAAGATGATTTTATCATTCTTACCCATGCGAACCCGGACGGGGACACGCTTGGCGGCGGCTTTGCACTGCTTGCGGCTCTCAGGTCGCTCGGAAAAAAAGCAAAGGTCGTTTGCGGCGAAGCATTGCCGGAAAAATACCGCTTTCTTGAATACCCGGGCGATGAAATTGAAAACGGCTTTGTTGTTTCCGTTGACGTTGCGGACATTCAGCTTTTGTCTTCGGATGTCCGCGAAAAATATGCAGACAGGATTGACCTTGCGATTGACCACCACGCAACGAACCGCCTTTTTGCAAAGGAAACCTATCTTGAAGGCGATTCGGCTTCGGTCTGCGAGGTCGTGTTCCTGCTTGTGAAAGCGCTGGGAGCCAAAATCGGCGAGACAATTGCAACAAGGCTTTACACCGGCTGTTCAACCGATACAGGGTGTTTTCGCTATTCAAACGTTACACCGCGTACCCATCGCATTGCCGCTGAGCTGATTGAGCACGGCGCACGGCACAGCGAGGTCAACGTGAGGATGTTTGAAACAAAAAAGCCCGGCTTTCTCAAGCTGCAGAGCCTTTGCCTTTCCGGAATGGAGCTGCATTTCGGCGGCAAGGTCAGCGTGTTCAGAATCACACGCGCCATGCTTTTTGAATGCTCCTGCGGCGACGAGGACTGCGATGCGCTTGTTGCGCTTTCAAGGCAGATTGAGGGCGTTTTGGTCGGTGTCACGTTCAAGGAAAAGGCGGACGGCTCTCTCAAGGTTTCGCTTCGTACCCATGAGGGCGTTGACGCTTCTCAGGTCTGCTCCGCTTTCGGCGGCGGCGGCCATGTCAGAGCGGCGGGCTGTCAGTTCACCTGCACGTTTGAAGAAGCCAGGACTCAGGTCCTTGAAGAGCTGAAAAAACATATCTGAGGAGAAAAGTGTGGACGGATTTGTTTTTGTTGATAAGCCGCAGGGCGTTTCCTCTTTTCTTCTTGCGGCGAAGGTCAGAAGAATCTTCAAAGAAAAAAAGTCCGGTCACACCGGAACTCTTGACCCGATGGCAACGGGCGTAATGGTTGTTGCCCTCTCCGGCGCAACAAGGTTCATTGAGCTTCTTGCCGATAAGGACAAGGCATATAAAGCCGCTTTCCTGCTCGGTACCGAGACCGATACGCTTGATATTACGGGCAGTGTGATTTCAAAAATGCAGGTTACGGCGAAAAAGGCCGATGTTCAGAAGACCCTTGAGCTGTTTCGCGGCGAAACCGAGCAGCTTCCGCCGATGTATTCCGCGCTGAAAAAGGACGGTGTTCGCCTTTATGAACTGGCAAGAAAGGGCGAAAGCATTGAGCGCGAAAAGAGGAAAGTCACAATTTCCTCGCTTGAGCTGCTTTCCTATGACGAGGAGAGCTTTTGCGGTGAGCTTTACGCTGCCTGCTCGGCAGGAACCTATATCCGCTCGCTCATTTCGGACATCGGACAGGCTCTTTCCTGCGGCGCGGTGATGACTGCGCTGAGAAGGACAAAGGCGAACGGCGTCCCGATTGAAAAATGCAGAACGCTCTTTGAGCTTGAGCGGCTCAGAGAAGAAAACCGGCTTTCCGAGGCACTTGTTTCGATTGAAGATTTTCTCCCTTTTGAAAAGCTTTTTGTTTCCGAAAAGCAGGCAATACGTTTTTCAAACGGTGGGGAGCTTTCGCTCGAAAGGCTGAGGAAGCTTTCAAACGGCTTGCTGTATAATGTGATGAGCCCGAAGGGTGAATTTCTCGGGGTCGGACTTGCGGACGGGGAAAACAAAATTCTTGCACCGCGCAAAATCATGAGTAAGAGCTCATAACTTTTTTACATACACCTATTTCTTTTGCAGGGGGGGTCAGGTTTGTTCAGTATTGAAAAAGAGATAAGCGGAGGCTGTATCGTTGCCCTCGGCACTTTTGACGGTCTGCATCTCGGCCACAGAGCTGTTCTTGAAAAGGCACTTGCCGAAGGGAAAAAACGCCGTCTGGTTCCGATAGCGCTGCTTTTTGACGAGCACCCGAAAAAGTTCCTTTGCAAAGCCGCACCGCCGGAACTTGTGACGCCGGAAGAAAAAAAGAAAATGCTGCGTGAAATGGGCTTTACGCTCGTTACAGCTTCGTTTTCAGAGCTTCACAACATGACGGCGAGAGAGTTTTTGCTCAAAATTTACTGTACGCTCGGCGTGCGTGCAATTTCCTGCGGATATAACTATCACTTCGGAAAAGACGCCCTCGGAAACACCGAGACGCTCAAAACCGAATGTGAAAAGCTTGGGATTGCTCTTTTTGTTGCTCCTCAGCAGCAGTATGAGGGCGAAGCGATAAGCTCAACGAGGATTCGCGCTTTGCTTGAAAACGGAGAAATACGAATGGCCAACGCCATGCTCGGAAGGGAGTTTTCCTATTGCTTCGAGGTCGTCAGCGGAGACAGACGCGGGAGACTTCTGGGCTTCCCGACGATCAATCAGTTTTTCCCGGAAGGTTTTGTGAGGCTGCGCCGCGGCGTTTATGCCTCAAAGGTCTGCGTTTCCGGAGAGTGGCACCCTGCGGTGACAAACATCGGTGTCAGGCCTACCGTGGACGGAGAAAGCTTCCGCAGCGAAACTTGCATTTTCGGCTTCAGCGGAGACCTTTACGGCCTGAAGATTGAGGTTTTGCTGCTCGACTTTTTGCGCGACGAAACAAAATTTGATTCGCTTGAAGCTCTCACCGCCGCAATAAGACGCGACGGAGAAAGGGCAGTTGAGATATACAAGGAAAAGGAATTGAAAACGAATGAATAAACTTAAGGTTAAGGCCGTTTTTTTTGATTTTGACGATACGCTCCAAAGCCGCAAGGGTGCATATAAAATTTATTGCGGGGGCTTTCTTGACAAGTACTTTCCGAACATTTCAAAAAAGGAGAGGGAAGAAAAGCTTTTTCAGATGGAGGAGCACGTTGACGGCGGCTACAAGGAAAGGGAGGTCTATTTCCCCGAGCTTATTGAGCTTTGGCAGTGGAAGGATCATCCGCCGCTTCAGGAGCTTTTTGATTCGTTCAACTATGATTACGGAAAGCACGTTGATATGCTCCCCGGGGCGGTCGATGTGCTCAAGGAGGTCAAAAGGCGCGGCTATATTCTCGGTGCGGTGACAAACGGTGTTTCCGCGCTCCAGAACATGAAGCTTGACACGGCCGGTATCCGTTCGCTCTTTGACGTTGTTGTTGTTTCCGGTGATATCGGCATATATAAGCCGGACAGGCGTATCTTTGACGAAGCCGCAAGGCGCGCCGGAGTTCAGAACAGCGAATGCCTTTTTGTCGGTGACCACCCGGTCAATGACGTTCAGGGTGCTCTCGGAGCCGGAATGAACGTTATCAGAATGAACTATGGTGATTTTAAAGGCAAGGGACTCGGAAAAGAAGGTGTCTTTGCCGAAATTGAAGATATCAGAGACGTTTTGAATTATATCTGAAAGGAGAGTAAATAATGTTTTGCCCAAACTGCTTTTCACAAGTACCGGACGATGTAACCATTTGCCCCTTTTGTAAATTCGACATTTCAAAAAAGAAATTCAGAGTGAATATACCCGAGGAAAACATTGCCGACGTTTTCTCTTCTCTTCCCGAAAGGGAAAAGGAGGTTGAAAACGAAATTGAGCAATTTTCAAAGAACACGGCGCAGGAGGAGCTGCTTCGTGAAATTGAGGAGCTTGATGTTCCTCAAAACGCCGAAGAAGAGCGGCGCGGTCAGGTAGCTCAGGAAAGCGAAGTTGAGGCGGAGGAACCGAAGCCGGAGCCCGAAGAAGCTCAAAAGCCTCCGGCCATCCGTACCGCGCCGAAGGCTGACCCGAAAAGGGAAAAAAAAGAAAAGCGCGCGAGAACCGCAGTATTTGCCATTGTTCTCGTCTGCGCCGTTTGCATGGCCGGGCTGACAGTTGTCAGCAAAAAGACGGATATCTTCAAGGAATCCTCCGACCGGGTCAAAACCGTTGCGCTTTCGGGTTTCACTCAGAGTGAGCGCAGCTCGTTTGAGGATTATGCGCCATTTTTCTTTGCTCTTGCTTCAAAAGGATATAGCAGTCAAAAAACCACGCAGGCCGACCTGCTGGCGCTTATGAAGCCCGAAAAGAGCAGCGGACTTTATGCCGCATTCTATAAGCCCGCAAAGGTTATCACAGAAAGCGCCGACCCGGCAAAACGTTTTTTGCAGTGGGACGGCAGCTGCAGCTATTGCAAAATTGAAAAAGACGAGATTCGCAGCATTTGCAAGAGCCTTGGTGTTGAAGCTCCGGATTACGCGAATACCGAAAAATTTTACTATTATGACGGTTACTATTACTTTGCGGCCGGAACAAAGGCTGCATCGGCAAGCTCAAAATATACCGTCAAGGTTGATTCTTCAAAGCGCACCGAGGACGGAAACTATTACGTTCAGTGCACTCTGACCTCTCCCAAGGGCAAGGCACAGACGGTGTACTGCCTTGTTGCGCTTTCAAAGCAGGATGACAAGAGCAGCTGGAGTCTTCTTGAGCTTTCAAAAACTGCGCTTTTCGGTGAGGACGGAACCAAAAAGCAAAGCAAGAGTAAAAACACTCTCACCTATGAAATCAAAAAGGAAACCTATGAGGCAAAAACGAGCGGTGGCGTTCATTTTGCAGACTATGTGATTGAGTATCCGTTCTTCACCGGTGCAGAGGATGATGAAGCGGCAAAATCGGCCGCAACGACCCTCAATGCACTTTATGCCGATAAGCTTCTCAAGTATAAAGAAAAGTCTTCTTCGGCTGATAAGCTTTATAAAAGCTATAAAAAGAACGGCTGCGAGGACAGCGACCTTCCGGTTTATACCTATATTCACACCAAAGTTACCTACAACAAAAAGGGATACATCTCTTTGCTTGAGGAAACGAACGAGTATATGCCGAAGTCAAAGGCAGAAGAGCAGACGACCGAGGCGTATCAGGCCGGCATTGTAACGAAAACCGCAGCTGCAGTCACATTCCCGACAACAACTTTTGACAGCTATACGCTTGAAATTAAAAGCGGCGAGCTGATCAAAAAGGCAGACCTTCTCGGTAAAGAGCATCAGGCTGTTCAGCAAAAGCTTTATGAAATTTATTACAAGGCCCACCACAGCCCGGACGAAACCACAGGCGAATATGAAATTCCGCAGGATACCGAAAATCTCGGCCAGCAGATATACTCTTCCGCTTGGTGTCTTGGCGCAAAGGGCGTTTTGTTCAGCTTCTGTGATTCTGAAGGTGTTGCGCAGAGCGTGCTCCTTCCGTTCAGTGAAGCTGATGGCGAGATTAAATTATAATCAGGCGACAACACCCTGCCGAATGTGAATCGTTCTGCGGGGTATTGTTATGCAAAGAATCTATTATCTAACGTTGGAATAATACTCGCTTACGGATGAAGTGAGAACTTTGCCCACTAACGGATACCATTCCGCCGTCAGACATAGCCAACGAATGACAAATATTCAAAAAATTCCATTGCCCTAATTCATAAATAGTTAACAAAGTGTTAAAGATGTTGCAGATATTGACTTTGTTATACCGAAACTGCTATAATATTACCATAATTTTTATGTATCGGAGGAATATCAATGAACGTATTTATGATTGGCGGAACAGGCCTTCTCGGCTGCGAAGCCGCAATTCAACTCATTAAGCACGGCCATAAGGTCACTTCCGTTGCTTTGCCGCCGCTTCCCGAAGGAGCACCTATCCCCAAGGAAATGGACATCATCTTCGGAGACATCAACAAAAAGTCAGACGATGAGATCCTTGAAATGCTTAAAGGCAATGACGTTTTCATCTTTGCCGCCGGCGTTGACGAAAGAGTTGAGTTCCCCGCTCCCGTTATGGACTATTACTATAAGTACAACATCGCTCCGCTCGAAAGAATCTTCCCGCTTTGCAAAAAAGCCGGCGTTAAGAGAGCTGTTGTTCTCGGTTCCTATTTTGCATACCTTTCAAAGCTTCGCCCGGATATGAGACTCCCCGAAAGCAATCCCTACTTCAAGTCAAGAATCATTCAGGAAGAGGTCTGCGAAGCTGCCTGCGACGACAGCTTCAGCTGTGCTGTTCTTGAGCTTCCGTATATCTTCGGTACTCAGCCGGGAAGAAAGCCCGTTTGGACAGTTCTCATTGAGCAGATTGCCTTCATGGATAAGTGGCCGTTCACCATGTATCCGAAGGGAGGCACCGCAATGCTTACCTGCCGTCAGGTCGGCGAAGTTATCTGCGGTGCTGCCGAGAGGAAGAAGGCCGGCTTTGAGGCTCTTCCGATCGCAATGTATAACCAGACGTGGAAAGAGTTCCTTTCAATCGTTTATGACGCAAGAGGAATGGGCAAGGACAGAAAGATTGTCAGCGTTGCTCCGTGGATGATGAAGATGGGCATGATCAAGCCTGCTCTTGACTACAAAAAGAGGAAAATCGACTCCGGCATGGATCTCTTTGACCTTCCCGATATCATGGACCTCAACCTCTTCATTAACAACGCCTATGCAAAAGAGCTCGGCGCAACAGAGGATGACATTGTTGACGCAATCTTTGACTCGGTCAAGGTTTCCGTTGCATCATACAACGGCACCGTCAAGCTCCTCGACATGAAGGGCGAATAATTTTCAAAGAAAAGCAAAACGGCTGTGACCTGCAATTTCTGCGGTCACGGCCGTTTTTGGCAAAAAAATGAGCTGCCCCGAAAGCTTTCGGAACAGCTCATTGATTTTATTTATTGTTCAAATGGAAGAGGAGGTTTCTTTTTCGTCCTCTTCGGCTTTTTTAACAAAGGCATCTGCAATTTTTTGCGCTTCGGCTTCGTCAAATTTTTCGTCCTTCGGCAAAAGGGTATAGAGGGTGAAGGCAAAAACCAAAGCCGCAGCGGCAAGGTTCACGGCAAAGCGATATTTTTTCAGCTTTTTTGAAAACGCTTTTGCAAAAGTCATTTTTTTCATTTTTGCGCACCGTCCTTATTCAATGTTGATCGTGTAGCCGCATTCGTGAAAATAACGAACGAGGAACTTTTTGTTTTGTCCGCGGTTCAGCCATACGGTTGAAACCTGACCTGATTTGGTTATCTCGGAAAGGAGCTCTTTGTTTTTGTTGAGCCAGGATTTGTATTCGATATCCGGCATAAAGACAACTCTTCCGTTTTTGCTGTCCATGGTCATCACCTCACAGGGCATTTTTGGCGGTTTTCCGCGACGGTAAACAAATTTTTATCGCGCTGATAAAAAAACAAACCGCAGAACACTGCGGTTTAGTTCAATATGTCGGCATCGCCTTATCTTCCCGGGTCGCTTCCAACCAAGTATTTTCAGCACTGATGAGCTTAACTGCCGTGTTCGGGATGGGAACGGGTGGACCCTCATCGCTAAAGACACCGACTGCGCCGTGTTGCTCGCACTGCGTTTCAGTGATTGCTATTATATGCGCTTCGGGTGCATTTGTCAAGACTTTTTCAAAACTTTTTTGATTTTTTTGCTTTCGTTCGCAAAAAGAAAGTGAATGGTGCAATTTTAAATCAGAGGTCAATCAAAAGCTCAACCGGGCAATGGTCGGAGCCAAAAACCTCCGGATGGATCTTTGCGTCGATGATTTTGTCGTTCAGGCTGTTTGAAACAACGAAATAGTCAATTCTCCAGCCGACATTCTTTTCTCTTGCCCTGAAGCGGTAGCTCCACCAGGAGTAGGCGTCCTTGGCTTCGGGATAAAGAAAACGGAAGGAATCGGTGAAGCCGCTTTCAAGAAGTTTTGAAAACTTGCCCCTTTCCTCGTCCGAAAAGCCGGGGTTGCCGCGGTTCGTCTTTGGGTTTTTGAGGTCGATTTCGTTGTGGGCAACGTTGAGGTCGCCGCAAAAAACAACGGGCTTCGTTCGGTTCAGCGAGAGCAGGTATTCCCTGAAGTCATCCTCCCACTTCATTCTGTAATCAATTCTTTTAAGTCCGTCTTGGGCGTTGGGGGTATAACATGTAATGAAGTAGTATGCTTCAAATTCAAGCGTAATCAGTCTGCCCTCGGTGTCGTGCTCGGCAATATCCATTCCGTTGAAAACGGCAATCGGCTCCTCTTTCGTGAAAATCGCCGTTCCGGAATATCCTTTTCTTTCGGCGTAGTTCCAATACTGATGATATCCTTCAAGCTCCAGCTCAATCTGGCCTTGCTGGAGCTTGGTTTCCTGAAGGCAGAAGATGTCTGCGTCAAGGGCGCGGAAGGAGTCAAGAAAGCCTTTTTGAACACAGGCGCGGATTCCGTTGACGTTCCATGAGATGAATTTTTTCATTAAGGTATGCTCCTTTGTTTGTTCTGACTTGGTGAAATTCAATCAAGCTCTTCAGCCTGCATTATAGTATAATTTGTAAACTTTTTCAACAACGCATTTTATTTTGTTGACAGTAGCGGACAATTTTTGTATAATGACTATTACCTATAATTGTTTATTGTGCCCTTTTTGTGCCTTTATCTGCCTGAAAATCGGCGCATTTGAGATTTGTTCCCGTTTTGAAAACGGATATCCTATATTACTTTGAAAAAGGAGTCCTTACTATCATGAAGAAAATCATTTCATTTTCGCTTTGCTTTCTGATGCTTTTCGGCGTACTTACGTCCGCTCCGTTTGATCTCGGCAGCGCAATTGTTGCGTCTGCGGCGAACACGAGCGCTCTCAGGGAGCTTATTGAAAGTATTCCGGACGAGTCTGAGTGGGACAGAATTTATATTGATTACTCGGACCTAAAGTCGGCTTATGACAATGCGAACGAGGTTTTGCGTCTTGCCGATTCGCCGGAGGGTCCTTCTCAAAGTTATATTGACCTTGCCGCAAAAATGCTGCGTACTGCTCTTTCTGCCGTAAAGTACCACACGGTAGGCCTTGAACTGAGCCGAAAGACAGACACGGCGAATGTCGGCTCAACGGTCGCCCTCAAGGCCGTTCTTTCTCCGGAAAATGCTGCCGATGAGGTCAAGTGGGTTTCCGGCAATGATGACATTGCGTCAGTTTCTTCCGACGGAACGGTAACCTTCAAAAAGTACAGCGCGGACGGCGTGACTATTTCGGCAATTTCAAACGGATATTCGGACTCCTGCGTCTTCACGCTCAAAAATCCGCTCGACAGCGTTACACTTTCTCAAAACAGCGTTTCCTCCTATACCGGTCAGACGTTTGCTCTTTCATATAAAGCCTACGGCGCGGACAGAGATGCAAAAATTACTGAAGCTGTTGACTCGGTCGAATGGCGTTCAAGCGCACCGGGCATTGTCGGTGTGACCTCTGACGGCATTGTTGAAGCATACGGCACAGGCACAGCGGTCGTTTCCGTTGTTGTCAGAGCAGGCTCGGTTGAAAAGACTGCCGAGTGCACGGTCAAGGTCAGCCGCCTTACCGCAATTACCGGCCTTTCGCTTCAGTCTGCCGATTACGGTTCAACGGTCACTGCCGTTGTCGGCCAGAAAAAGACCGCAAAGGTCAAGGTAACTCCGTCCGAGGCGAGCATTAAAGAGCTTAAATGGACAAGCTCAAGCCCTGACGTTGCCGTTGTTGAATCAAGCGGCGTCACGGATTCGATTTCATCTGCCGTTGTTACGGCAAAGGCAGTCGGAAAAACCAAGATAACCTATTCCACGACCGACGGAAGCGATTTGAGCGGATACTTCTATGTTGAGGTCAAGCCGCAGATTTCTGCACTTTCGGTCTCTCCGCAGGTCGTTGTTCTCAACCCCGGCAAAACCCGGACACTCACGGCGAAAATCTTACCTGCCGACGCAGGAAACCAGGTCATCAACTGGTCCTCGGACAATGACCTTGTCTGCTCCGTTGACTATAAGGGCACTCTTACGCCGAAAAGCGTAGGAAATTGCTATATTACCGCGGAGACAACTGACGGAACGGCAATCAAGAGCCGTGTTTTTGTTCGTGTTGCGGACATGGCGACTTCGGTTTCGCTCAACAAAACCAAAACAGGCATAAAGGTCGGCGGAACGGAACAGCTCAAGGCGACCGTCAGAACCGTCAAGGGCGATACCTACAATGAGGTCAAGTGGACAAGCTCGGACACCAAGAAAGCAACCGTTGACCAAAACGGCGTTGTCAAGGGCGTTTACCCCGGCATTGTCACAATCAAGGCCGAGGCACTTGACGGAACAGAAAGGTATGAGCTTTGCACAGTTACCGTTACTGCTGACGTTACCGGGCTTGAGGTTCCGAACGAGGTTACGGTTGACCTTGGCAAAACGCTCAAAATTAAAGCAACTATTACTCCGGAATATGCAACCAACAAGGCTGTTACCTGGCGCTCGGAGAACACAGACATTGTTAACGTTTCTTCAGACGGAACGCTCACCGGTGTCGGAGTCGGCAAGGCCAACGTCACCTGCACCACGGCTGACGGAAAATTTACCGCAACCTGCGCCGTTTCGGTCGTTATTCCCGTAACCTCCGTCAGCATTGCACCAGACGTTGCCGTTCTTGAGGCAGGGGAGACGATGCGGTTTCTCTGCAACATAGCACCGGCTGATGCAACGGATAAATCAGTCACATGGAAGAGCAGCAACGAGGACGTTGCAACGGTTGACAAGAACGGCCTTGTCACTGCCGTTGCAGGCGGAAAGGCAGTCATCACCTGCACTTCAAATTCCTCCTTCCTTTCCTCCTCCTGCACGCTGACCGTTACACAAAAGGCAACCGGAATCACATTTGAAAAGAACTCGGTTCAGCTTTACAGCACTCAGTCTGCGGCTCTCAAGGCCTCGGTGCTTCCGCTGACCGCTTCGGACAGAAGGATTAAATGGTCCACCAGCGAGCAGACAATAGCAACTGTCAGCGACGGCGGAATCGTTACCGCTGTCAGACCCGGCACCGCGGTTATAACCGCAACCTCGGTTGACGGTGGCTTCACCGCTCAGTGTGTTGTTACCGTGCTTGAAAAAATCAACGTTGAAAAGGTTACGCTCAGCACGAGCGAGATCCGTCTCAACAAGGGCAAGACATATGCGCTTGACGTTACCGTTACACCTGCGGACGCAAGCAACAAGAGCGTTACCTGGAGCTCAAACGCAAAGAGCGTTGCAACAGTTGACGAAAACGGCGTTGTAACAGGCGTCGGCAACGGCGTTGCCGTAATCACCGTAACAACTCAGGACCGCGGCATTCAGGCCAAGTGTATCGTCATTGTTACCCAAAGTGTTACCGGCGTTGTTCTCAATTCCACAAGCGAAAAGATCTCCGTCGGAAACTCAAAGGCTCTTGTTGCAACGGTCAAGCCCGATGATTCAAGCAACAAGGACGTTAAATGGACATCCTCAAATCCGGCGGTGGCTTCGGTCAATGAAAACGGCGTTATTACCGCAAAGAGCGCCGGAACGACAACAATAACCGTCACCACCGATGACGGCGGCTATACCGCTTTCTGCAACATCACCGTTTATACTCCGGCAACCGGAATAGAAATCAGCAAGAGGAAAATTACGATCGCCAAAGGGAAGACCGCTCTGCTTACTGCAACCGTTCTTCCCAAAAACGCAGAAAACCGCGAATTCAAATGGTCAACCAGCGACAAGAGCATTGCAACAATCAACGCCGCCGGACAGGTTACCGCAAAAAAGGTCGGCACGGCAATTATCACCGCAACGTCCGTTCAGGGCAAGCACAAGGCAATGTGCCTTATTGAGGTTGTTCAGCTTGCAACCGGCGTTTCGCTCAACTATTCCTCGGTCACTCTTGAGGCAGGAAAGTCTAAGGCTCTTTCCGCTTCAATCACACCGCTTTCCGCTTCGGACAAAACCGTCAAGTGGACCTCCTCAAACAAAAAGGTTGCCACGGTCAACTCAAAGGGTGTTGTGACCGCTGTCGGTGCAGGCTCGGCTGTTATCACTGCAACCTCCGGTGACGGAAATGCTTCGGCAACCTGCCGCATCAATGTTACACAGAAGGTTAAAAAGCTGAAGTTCTCCGCAAGCACCTATACCGTCAAAGCAGGTTCAAAAATTACGCTCGTTTGCAAGGCGACCCCCTCGACTGCAACCGAGACAAACTATAAATGGTCCTCAAGCAACAAAAAAATTGCAACAGTCAGCTCAAGCGGCGTTGTCAAAGGTATCAACGCAGGCAAGGTTACTATTACAGCCAAAACGCAGGACGGAAAGGTCAAAGCCACCTGCACTGTCAAGGTTGCCATGCCGGCGAAGGGCATTACATTGAGCAAAAGCTCCGTCACTCTCGGCACAGGCAAAACCACAACGGTTGAAGCAACGGTTAAGCCCAGTAACGCAACGAACAAGAAAGTAACTTGGACTTCGAGCAACTACGACGTTGCAGACGTTTCGTCTTCGGGAAGAATCACTGCCAAAAAGACCGGCAACGCGGTTATTACTGCAAAAACAAAGGACGGCGGCTTTAAGGCTACCTGCCGCGTCAGGGTCATTACGCTTGTCAAGGGAGTCTCCCTGAATACCACCAAAAAAACGCTTGAAATCGGAGAAGGCTTCACCCTCAGGCATACAATCAAACCCTCGAAGCCGACTAACGCCGAAGTCAAATGGTCAACGAGCAACAAAAAGGTTGCCACTGTTTCCTCAAAGGGCGTTGTTAAAACGAAGGGCACGGGCACGGCTAAAATTACCGTCACAACTCTTGAAGGCGGCTATACTGCAACCTGTACCGTTAAGGTGGTCAGAAGCGTCACGGGCGTAAAGCTCAACAAAAAGTCTCTCACCGTTGCGCGTGATTCGGCTGTCAGACTCAAGGCAACAGTCACTCCGTCAAACGCAACGAACAAGGCCCTTCTCTGGTCGTCGAGCAATCCGAAGGTTGCCGCGGTTGACCAGAACGGCAGAGTTGCCGGCCTCAAGGTCGGAAAGGCTACCATAACCGTTAAAACAAAGGACGGTTCCTTCAAGGCGAGCTGCTCGGTCAGTGTTGAAATTCTTGCCGAAAAGCTGACGCTCAAGAGCACGAAGGCCACCGTCAAGAGCGGCCAGACCGTTAAGCTCGGCTATACCGTTCTTCCGAAGAATACGACTAATAAGGCTCTGACCTGGAGCAGCAGCAATAAGGCTGTGGCTTCGGTCAACAAGAACGGTGTTGTCACCGGTCTCAAGGGCGGAAAAGTAACCATCACCGCAAAGACCTCAAATGGAATTGCGAAAAAATGCACTGTTACGGTAATTCAGGCGCCGGATTCGGTCAGGCTGAATGAAGCTGCCGTTTCAATTTATGAGGGCACGTCAAAGACGCTCAAGGCAACCGTTCTGCCCTCAAATTCAAACGATAAGAGCGTCAAGTGGAGCTCTTCAAACACAAAGGTTGCAACAGTCTCCTCAAAGGGCGTTGTCAAGGCTGTTTCCGTCGGCACTGCGGTAATTACCGTCAAGACCAACGAAAACGCAAGAGTTGCCCGCTGCACCGTGACTGTACTGAGACACACCAAGTCGGTAACTCTTGACAAGAGCTCGTTTGAAATCAATATCGGCCGGAGCGAAACGCTCAAAGCTACCGTTCTTCCCGAAACCGCTTCTGAAAAGGGAGTCAAGTGGACAAGCTCCGCACCGGAGATCGCTTCCGTTTCGCCGGAAGGAATCGTAACCGGCCTTGCCTTCGGCGAAGCCGTAATTACGGCGACCACCGTTGAAGGCGGAAAGAAGGCCACCTGCTTCGTTAAGGTCAACACTCCGGTTATGGACATTGTTCTTGCCGAAGCGCAGCTTAGCATCGGAGACGGAGAAAGCGCACAGCTTGAAGCAATCATCGCTCCCGAGGACGCAACGAACAAAAACATCATTTGGTCAACAGATGCGCCTGAGGTTGCAACGGTTGACGAAAACGGCGTTGTCACCGGCGTTGAACCGGGAACGGCTGTAATTACGGCGACCACCGTTGACGGCGGCTTTACCGCAACGGCAGAAATCACCGTTTTCAGAATTGCAAAGAAAATTGAACTTAATACAAATGAAGTTACGGTAATCACCGGACAGACGGTGAGCCTTTCGGCAACAGTTCTTCCCGAAGATGCGGTTGACAAGACCGTGACGTGGGAAAGCTCTGACAATGAGGTTGCGAACGTCAACGACGAAGGCTTTGTTACCACCTATAAGGCCGGAACCGCCGAAATTACGGCCTACGCCGCAGGCGGAAAGGTCAAGGCAGTCTGCGTTCTGAACGTTACCGAGCCTGTTACCGGAGTTACGCTTGAAGAAAGCGAGCTGACACTCTATTCCGGCAGTGAAAAGGCACTTACCGCTGCCGTTTTGCCGGAGAGCGCAACAAACAAGAAGCTCATCTGGTCGTCGAACCAACCCGAAGTTGCTTCGGTTGATGAAAACGGCGTTGTTTCCGCTCTTTCAAAGGGCGAAGCAGTTATCACCGTCAAGACCGACGACGGCGGCTTTGAAAAGAGCTGCACCGTCACGGTTCTCATCGGTGTCAGCGAGATAGTTCCGGACAAGACGGAGTTGTTCCTCGCCGTTCCCGAAAGTGTTGAGCTTGCCTGCTCGGTTCTTCCGGAAAACGCAGACGACAAGACCCTTCTTTGGTCATCTTCAAACGAGAACGTTGCAAAGGTTGACGAAAACGGAAAGGTCACTGCCGTCTCTGAAGGCAGCGCAGTAATCACTGCCGCTTCAAAGGACGGACAGGCCAAGACCGAAATCACGGTTGAAGTTATCATCCCTGCCGAGACTGTTTCTGTTTCGGCAGAGAAGGATATACTTTGGGTCGGCGAAAGTGTGACTCTTTCAGCCGCTGTATTGCCCGAAAACGCAACCCAAAGGAATGTTAACTTCGTTTCCTTAAACGAAAACGTTGCCAGTGTCAGCGAGGACGGCGTTGTTACTGCCATTTCGGCCGGTGAAAGTGAGATAAAGGTTACTTCCGGCTGCGGCAGCGCTTCTGCCGTGTTCAAAATCACGGTCAGGCAGCAGGTTGAGTCAATCACCCTGAGCAGTGAGCGCATCACGCTCGGCGAGGACGGAACAAAGCAGCTTTCCGCAACGGTTCTCCCCGAAAATGCGTTTGACCGCTCGGTAAAATGGATCAGCGAAAACGAAGAGGTTGCAGCTGTCAGCGACAGCGGACTTGTTACCGCAGTAAGCAAGGGTGAAACTACGGTCAAGGCGATAAGCTCCGACGAGGAAATTTTCGCTGTCTGCACCGTTGTTGTAACAAGAATTGTTGAAAATATCGAACTTAGCGAAACCGAACTGAGCCTTGAAAAGGGCAGCACATTTGCTCTTTCGGCCGCACTCACCCCGGCGGACGCAACAGACCTTTCCGTAAGATGGGAAAGCTCAGACACAAACGTTGTGACGGTCGGCGAAGGCGGTCTTGTTACGGCAGTCGGTGCCGGTTCGGCGGATATCACCGCGTATTCCTCAAACGAAGACGTTACCGCAAAATGCCATGTAACGGTTTACGTCCTTCCGGAAAGCCTTACTCTTGACAGCGAAAGCGCAGACCTCTGGCTTGACGAAACACTCACTCTTGTTCCCTCCTTCCTTCCGGCGGATACTACGCGAAAGGATGTCGAATGGAGTAGTGATTCAAAAGACGTTGCTTCGGTAGACGACAGCGGCGTTGTTACAGCTCTTTCAAAGGGTACAGCCGTTATCACCGCAAAATCGAAGGATACCGGTTTTGAGGCAAGGTGCACCGTAAGCGTTCACGTCCGTGTTCAGAGCGTAAGCTTTGACAAGGAAGAATACACAGCTGAAAACGGCGAATCCGTAACGCTTGCTCCCGAGGTCGCTCCCGAAAATGCAAGCTTCAAAAAGCTCCTTTGGAGCTCTCAGAACGAAGAGGTTGCAACGGTTGACGAAAACGGCGTTGTTACCACACACTCGGTCGGAACAGCCGTCATTGAAGCAAAAACCGAAAAAGAAGGCGTTGCCGCCTCCTGCAAGGTTACCGTTATTCAGAAGCCGATTGAAATCACTCTCTCGGCTGAGAAAAATGCAATTTATGAAGGCGAACAGCTTTCAATTTCAGCTGCATTTGAGCCTGAGTATACAACTCTTCGCGGACTTGAATGGAGCGTTTCAAACGGCGATACGGCTGAAATCACTCAGGACGGTCTGCTCACCGCAAAGCAGAAGGGCGTTGTCACCGTCACCGCAAGAAGCACGGCAAACGGCGAAGTCTTCGGCGAAATTGAAATTGAGGTATGCAAAAAAGTTACCGGCTTCAATATTTCCGATGAGGCACTTGCAATGTATCTCGGTGACGAGGCGAAAGCTCTCTCCTTTGAAGTGCTTCCCGGCGACGCAACGAACAAAAATATTATTTGGCAGACCAGCGATGATTCTGTTGTCACTGTCGAAAACGGTGTTATTACACCTGTCGGCGCGGGAACAGCCTTTGTCTTCGGCACTACGCAGGAGGGCGGATACACCGACTTCTGCGCCGTTGAAATCAGACTGCCGATTGAAAAAATTACGCTTGAAAACGATAAGCTCATTCTTAACAAGGGCGAGCAGGCGGTGCTTAGAGCTGTTGTTGAGCCGGTCGGTGCGGCCGATGGCGATATAATCTGGAAGAGCAGCAATCAGGCTGTTGCAACGGTTGAAAACGGTGTTGTCACCGCTCGCGCAACCTCGGGCACAGCAGTTATTACTGCCTGTTCAAAGCTTGATGAGAGCATCGGGGCCGAATGCACCGTAACGGTTCTTGAGCCCGTCACCTCCGTTGTAATTTCGGACGAAACAGCCACACTCAGAAAGGGTGAAACCAAGAGCCTTTCCGCAGTTATCGTTCCTTCAAACGCTACCGACAAGTCCGTGACATGGGACTCGGATAACACAGATGTTGCAATGGTTGACGAAAACGGTGTTGTTACCGCCGTCGGCTTCGGCACGGCACGGATCACCGTTACAACGGCCGACGGCGGCTTTACCGATGTATGCGCCGTTAAGGTGCTCACGGAAATTGATTCTGTTTCGCTTGAAAGCGAAAAGACCTCGCTGAAGGTCGGCGAGGAGACAAAGCTCACCGTTAAGGCTGCTCCCGAAGAGCACGATGAAACATTCACCTTTACCTCAAGCGATTGCGTTATTGTTTCACAGGACGGAACCGTAACGGCTGTTAAGGCCGGCACTGCGGTTATTACCGTAAAGTCGAGTCTTTCGCAGAAAACCGCACAAATTGAGCTTGAAATAATTCAGCCCGTCAGAGGTGTAAGTTTTTCAAACGAAACGCTTGAAATGCTTGTCGGCTTCAAGGGTACTCTCGGCTGCACGGTCGAACCGCTTGATGCTACGGACAAGACCGTGACATGGGAAAGCTCCGCACCGGAAATCGTTGCCGTTGACGAAAACGGAAACATTGACTGCCTTTCGGTCGGCGAAGCTGTTATAACCGTCACTACCGCAGACGGAGACTTCACAGCAAGCTGCACAATTACGGTTAAATAATTAGCGTAAATTTCATAACAAAAAAGCTATAATTCACAAGGCGTGTGCCCGATGAATTATAGCTTTTCTTTTGTATATTTTGTCAGTGCTTTCCGCTTGTTTTGCTTCACTGTGCCGCAGGCTCAGTTTTTTGGCGGTTTTATTTGCAAAAACAGGCCGGGGAAGAACCTATTCGCCGCGGCTGTGAAAACAACGCAAAGCCCAAGGTAAAGAACCGTTGCCGCCGCAGCAACAATCAAAGTGTGATTGAAGTTCCGCATGGCAAACACAAAGAATGTAAAACTGACCCAAATTATTGAGGTATACTTAAAGAAGCGGACCGCGTGTGCCGAAGAAGCGGTGCGTTTTCCCGCAAGGTACGGAGCAATGCGGTCAAAGAGCAAGGCAAGCGGAATCAAAACCGGCAGAGTCGCCGCCGTTTTAACAGGAAAGGCCCAAAGAGGTTCTTCAAGAATCGGAAAAACGGAAGTCATATACTTGATAACGGTGAAGTGAATACCGAGACAGAAAAGAGAGTACTTTCCGAAAAAGCCGAACAGATGAAGCGGCGGCAGCCTTGTGATGATCAAAGCGAACGCAACCGACGTTGAAAAAGCCGCAACGAGGAAAAACAGCAGGTTTTTTCCGTATGAGCTGTGGTGCAGACTCACGCGGCCGTTGAATTTGTTTATGACTGCACCTGCGGCAAAAAGAACGGCTGAAATCAGAAGCGGCAAAAGCGGCTTCAGGACTTTCAGCTTTTCCTCATATTTTTTATAAAGAGCCATGAGGAGCGAGCCTGAATATATCAGGAATGTGACCGCCGGAATACACGATATGTGCCAGAATGTATCAACGCCTTTGAAAAGCGGCCAGGTACACAAAAGGACGGTGAAAATTATTGATGAAAGAATACGGTTTCCGCGTGTCAGCCGCACAACGAGCCACACGGCAAGCTTTGAAAGAAACAAAAGCGGAAGAAAATAAAGCGGTATTGAAACAAGCTTTCCGACATTGTTGTTTCCGGCAAGAAATCCGAGAACATAATCAAGCGGATTGAAAGCCTTTTGGCATATAAACTCGACCCTGAGCCATTCAAGCGGAATCAGGAAAAAGTAAAGCCAGAAATACGGAACGATCAACTCGGAAAAATTCTTTTTAAGGTATGCAAAAAATCCCATTTTCAAAAGCTTATCAATATTCAAAGTCAGGCCGGTTATTATGAAAAACAGAGGCATATGAAACGAATAGATCCAGTTCTTGAGCGGACCTTTTGAAAGCGAATGTCCGATGATCACAAGCAAAAATGCAAATCCGCGCAGCTGGTCGATCCAGACAATGCGCTTAGTGCTTTTGAGCGCGTTGGCCGGCCTTTGAGAGCCTGGCAGTGTTCCTTGCAAAAAAAACACCTTCTTTTTATTATTATAAGTTATTGTATACATCAAAGTATGAATTTGTCAAGCGGCGAATGATAATATCAGGCGCAGGGCATACCGATTTCAGTACGTCCTGCGCCTGTTGCTGTAAAAAGCAATTCAGAATCATTCCTTTGAGTATTCCGCTATATCCTCCAAATTGCAGTCAAGTATTTCGCAAAGTCTGTTAAGCGTAAATGAATTAACGTTTTCGTTTTTTCTCAGTCTGTCAAGCTGACCGGTGCTGAAGCCGTAATTTTTAATCAAAGCATATTGAGATATATTCTTTTCCTTCATTGTTGCCCAAAGCCTGTCAAATTTTATCATCGCTTTCACCTCATTAGAATTGTAAGTTAACAAAAAAGCGTTGACAATAGCCCGTATACGGGCTATAATTTAAGCTGATTTTGAATTTGCAATAGGTATAAAAAGTCCGATAGGGGAAGATTGACGATGTATAAAAGTAAGAAGGGCATTTCAGCGTTGATTCTGGTGTTGACATTGATTTTCTGCGTTTTGCTTGGATGCCGGAACGCAGAAGAAGTGCATGCCGATAAAAACTTTGGTTTTGAAAGCAACGCTTTCAAATGCGCATCCTTCATTGAAATTGAGGGGTATAACGGTGAGTTTGTGTATGGGGGAGGAGTTTTGCCCGGAATGCCGGATGAAATTAAGGGTCATACCCTGACTTTTTCTAAAGACAAGCTCACCGAAAGGGAACCGCGGGCGATTCACGAATTGAAAAAAAACAGCGGAAAGTCGTTTCTTTTTGAATATTCTGTCGTTGATAACCGGCAAATTGCCGTAAAAGCGGTAACGGCAGAATTGACTCTCATAATGCTCGGACGCAATGATTTATCCGGCAGCCGAAGACCTGTTTTTGCGGTATCACTCGAAAGAAATCGGTATTTGTGGGTACCGGCAGAGACTCTTAATATTGAAAAAGCCGAGCTTTATACATATACCTCGAAAGGACTCGACGAAGAGCTCAGAGGATTTAAAATACCTTGGAAAGATTGTTGACCGTCAAAACTACACTGATTCTTTGATGGACAGATTTAGTTAAGCCAAAGACAAAACCCCATCCAACCCCAACATATAGTGTACAGCACAAGTGAATTCCACAAACACACCCGGGTATGTGTACAAAAGG
>CAKSYX010000024.1 GCA_934525065.1 uncultured Eubacteriales bacterium | reverse complement strand
GCCGGAATGATGGAATTGGCAGACGTGCTGGACTCAAAATCCAGTGGTGGCGACACCGTGCGGGTTCGACCCCCGCTTCCGGCACCAAAAATTTAAAGCACTGTGATGAAAATTCGTCGCAGTGCTTTTTTCTGTGTATCTTTTTCGGCGGTTTTTCAGCACTCTTCTCTTCTCTTGAAGAGCAAAAGAAAAACATCGTATGCAGTTCTGAAAATCTGAGCGGAGGAAAGGTCCTGTTCACAAAACGGGTCAAAAAGCATTCCCCACGCCGCATTGCAAACAAAGTCAAGCGCCGTTCTGCTGTTAAAAAGAGGACAGTTGTAATCTTTGTCAATCATTTCAAAGACTGCACCCGAAAATTCATGCGGAAATCCTGCGTTGAAAGCACGAACCGCGTCCTCGGAAACAAGGAGATTAAAAAAGCTCTGGTTGCTGTCTATATATGACAGTAAATCACCGATAGCAAGCTGGTCATTACCCATTTGGAAATAGATTGCCTGAGCAATTTCCAAAAAGCCGTTCATGAAGCCCTCGTCAATGGAATTAACGAAGTCCTCAATGCTGCTAGCTGCGATAAAACGTTGAACGGTTTACGCCTGCTTTTTCGCAGAGTTCAACAACCATAATTTTTTCGGTGGCCTTTTCTTTCCTCAGATCAATAAAAGCAGTGAAAAGCTTTCTTTGGCTTTTTCCGAGCTCAAGCGGCAGTACAACCTTTCTCAAATAATCAGCTCCCCAAATCTTTCATATTGTTAATGATATCAGAATTTTGCTTGTGATGTCAATAATATGTGCAACAATGGATTTATGTGTCCTAATTGTTGCATTTTTTTCTTCGTTTTTTGAGAATACAGCCTATATTTTGAGGAAAACTTTTAAAGAGACATTATACGAAGGGCGGAAAAATGAAATGAGAAGCAGCGGAATTCTTCTTGCAATAACCTCTCTCCCGTCGCGCTTTGGAATCGGTACACTCGGCGAAGGCGCGTTCGGGTTCGTTGACTTCCTTTCAAAAAGCGGTCAGTATTACTGGCAGATTCTGCCCGTCAATCCGCCGGGATATGGGAACAGCCCGTATCAGGCGCACTCGGCTTTTGCGGGCAATCCGTTCTTAATCGACCCTCAGGCTTTGAAAAACGACGGACTGCTTACTGAAAAGGAGACCGAAGCCCTCCTTGCTCCGGAGGGCAAAAGGGTCGATTATTCTCTCATGAACGCCGAAAGGCTCGGTATACTCAAAAAGGCGGCCGAACGAACCGACGAAAAAAGCGGAGACTTCAAAAATTTTGAAGCGGAAAACGCCTTTTGGCTCGATGATTACTGCGAGTACATGGCGCTAAGGGAAAAGAACTCAATGAATGCGCTTTCAGAGTGGACGGACCTTGAATTTGATGCAAGAGCCGCGCTTACGCACAAAAAGCTCCAATTCCTCTTTTTCAGGCAGTGGGACGCGCTCAAGGCTTACGCTAACAAAAGCGGCGTTCACATAATCGGAGATCTGCCAATTTATGTTGCCCACGACAGCGCGGATTTTTTCGCTCACCGCTCGCTCTTTCTCACTGATGAGGACGGAAAGCCCGATTTTGTTGCCGGCTGTCCGCCGGATGCCTTTTCGCCGCTGGGGCAGCTGTGGGGAAATCCGATATATAACTGGGAAAAAATGGAGCAAGATGACTTCTTTTGGTGGAAAAAGCGATTCTCAATGGCTCAGAAAATGTTCGATGTGGTGAGAATTGATCATTTCCGTGGTTTTTTTGAGTATTACCGTGTTCCGTCTGGTGCGGACAACGCCGTCATCGGCGAATGGAAAAAAGGCCCGGGACTTAAATTTGTTGAAGAAATTAAAAAAGACTTTCCGAAGCTCGGAATTATTGCGGAGGATCTCGGTTTTCTCACTGAGGAGACGAGAAGGTTTTTCAAAAAAAGCGGTTTTCCGGGGATGAAGGTTCTGCAGTTTGCTTTTGACGAAGAGAACAGTGAATATCTTCCCCATAATCATGCCAAAAACGCCGTTGTCTACACCGGTACACATGACAATCCAACAACAAGGCAATGGCAATGCACAGCCAAAAATGAGGTGCTGCGCCGCGCAATGGATTACCTCGGCGCGTCCTCGGCCGAAGAGCTTTGCTCCGCTTTTATCCGTGCGGCTTTTTCAAGCTGCTGCAAAACGGCAATAATTCCTATTCAGGACTGGCTCAAAAAAGGGGGCGCGTCACGAATGAACACGCCCGGAACGGTCAACAATAACTGGGAGTTCAGGGTCAGAGAAAGCGAGCTTTCCGAAAGGCTCTCGCAAAGGATCCTCAATTACACACTTCTTTTCAGCAGAAAACAGGAGGAACAAAAATGAAAAAGCTAACCTCTCTCATTCTATCACTGCTGCTGCTCTTCTCGTTTGCCGCCTGCGGCGGAAAAGACACGAGCGATGCAACAAGCAACTCGGCAGACAATAACAAGCCTGCCGCGGCAACGGAAATCTATTTTTTGAACTTCAAGCCGGAGATCGCCTCCGTCTATGAAAAAATCGCGAAGGAATACAAGCAAAAAACCGGCGTGACCGTGAAGGTCGTCACCGCCGCCTCAAACAGCTATGAGCAAACGCTGACGAGCGAAATCGCAAAAAGCAACCCGCCGACAATTTTTCAGGTGAACGGCCCGGTAGGATATCGCTCATGGGCTGATTATTGCGCAGACCTCAGTGATACCGCGCTTTACTCCTTCCTTTCCGATAAGTCGCTTGCAATCAAAAACGGCAACGAGGTTCACGCAATTCCCTATGTCGTTGAGGGCTATGGAATAATATACAACGAGGAGATTACCGATAAATACTTTGCGCTCAAGGACAAAAGCACCTCATTTTCCTCGATGGACGAAATCAACTCCTTTTCAAAGCTAAAATCGCTTGTTGAAGATATGCAAAGCAAAAAAAGCGAGCTTGGAATTGAAGGCGTTTTTGCGTCAACATCCTTCCTCGGCGGCAACTCCTGGCGTTGGGATACTCACCTTGCAAATGTTCCGTTCTACTATGAGTTTTCCGAAAACAAGGACTTTGACGACCCGACGCTCGCCGGTCTCGGGGCGAGCGATATCGACTTCACCTACAACGAAAACTTCAAAAATACGTTCGACCTTTATATAAACAATTCCTGCACACCGAAGAACCTCCTCGGCAGCAAAAGCGTCAACGACTCAATGGCCGAGCTTGCCCTCGGAAAGGCCGCAATGGTTCAAAACGGCAACTGGGCGTATAAGGACATTGCCGGCGTTGACGGAAACACCGTTAAAAGGGACAAAATCAAAATGCTGCCGATTTATACCGGCATAGAGGGAGAAGAAAAGCAGGGGCTTTGTATCGGTACCGAAAACTACCTTGCAATCAACTCCAAGGTTTCAAAGGAAAAGCAGAAGGCCTCGGCAGATTTTCTTGAGTGGCTCTTTTCCTCAGATGAGGGCAAAAGCTACGTTGTGAATGAACTGGGCTTTATTTCGCCCTTCAATACCTTTGACAAGGACGAAAGGCCGGAGGATCCGCTTGCAAACCAGATTCTCGACTGGATGGAAAAGAAGGACACCGTGAGTGTTCCGTGGATTTTTACCTCTTTCCCGAGCGAGACCTTTAAGCAGGATTTTTCAAGCGCGCTTTTGCAGTATGTGCAGGGCTCGGCAGACTGGGAGAAGGTTGTTGAAACGGTCAAAAAGTCATGGAAAAACGAGTATCAGGCATAAGAAGGAAAAAGGTGGTCTAAAATGCAAAAAGGCTTGAAAAAATACTTTCCTCTGTTCGTTCTGCCCACCCTCGCCGCGTTTTGCATTGCCTTCGTTTTTCCGTTCCTTGCCGGAATCGTGCTTTCCTTCACAAAGTTCACAACGGTAACGAATGCAGCCTGGGTAGGGCTAGATAACTATATCAAGGCGTTTTCAAACGAGGATTTTTTGAATTCGCTTTGGTTTACGGTAAAGTTCACTGTGGTTTCCGTCGTCACAATCAATGTCTTTGCCTTTGCGCTGGCACTGCTTTTGACCCGGTCCATCAAAGGAACAAACCTTTTCAGAACAGTGTTTTTCATGCCGAACCTCATCGGCGGAATAGTCCTCGGCTATATCTGGCTGCTGCTCATCAACGGTGTTTTGCAGTTTTTCGGCGTAACGATAACCTATGACGCAAGCTATGGCTTTTGGGGACTTGTTATCCTCACGAACTGGCAGCTCATCGGCTATATGATGATAATATATATTGCAGGAATCCAGAATATCCCCGGCGACCTTATTGACGCGGCGAAGGTTGACGGAGCCTCCTTCTGGGGAATACTGCGCCACGTTATTATCCCGATGGTCATGCCCTCCGTTACGATCTGCCTGTTCCTGACGATTACAAACTCGTTCAAGCTTTTCGATGCGAACCTCGCCTTGACAGACGGCGCACCCGGGCGCGAAACAACAATGCTTGCGCTTGATATTTACAAAACGTTTTACGCCAGAACAGGCTGGCAGGGCGTCGGACAGGCAAAGGCGGTTGTGTTCTTCATTCTGCTTGCGGCCGTTGCGCTTTTGCAGCTTGTTCTCACGCGGCGCAAGGAGGTTGAGGCATGATGAAGGAAAACACAAAAAGAAAAGGCTCTGCTTCCCACACAATTGTTTATATCGTTCTCATTTTGATTTCAGTCATATTTCTTGCGCCGATATTCATTGTTTTCTATAACTCGTTCAAATCGAAGCTTTATATCACGAGCGAACCGTTTGCTCTTCCGAACAGCGAAACCTTTGCCGGACTTGAAAATTACACCGGCGGCCTTGAAAAAACATCGTTCCTTTCGGCATTCGGCCGGTCGGTTTTTATTACTGTTATTTCTGTTGCGGCAATCGTTCTCTTCACGTCCATGACTGCGTGGTATATCACGAGGGTGAAAAACCGCTTCACAAAGTTTTTATACTTTGCTTTTGTTTTTTCAATGATAGTTCCGTTTCAGATGGTCATGTTCACCATGGTCAAGACCGCGAACGCAATGAAGCTTGACAACCCTTTGGGAATCACGCTCATTTATCTCGGCTTCGGCGCAGGACTTTCCGTTTTCATGTTCAGCGGCTTTGTCAAGGGCATTCCGCGCGAAATTGAAGAAGCGGCGATGATTGACGGCTGCGGCCCGGTGCGCACCTTCTTCCTTGTGGTTCTGCCTATAATGAAGCCGACTGCAATAACCGTTGCGATTCTCAACACGATGTGGATCTGGAACGACTATCTTTTGCCTTACCTTGTTATCGGCACGGACTACAAAACGATTCCGATTGCGATTCAGTATCTTCGAGGCGGCTACGGTTCAATAGACATGGGAGCAATGATGGCAATGCTCGTTCTTGCAATAATCCCGATTGTAATTTTCTATCTTTTCTGTCAAAAATATATAATCAAAGGTGTTGTTGCGGGCGCAGTCAAGGGATAAGCTGCCGGTGGCCGAAGGCGCAGGTATTGACGGTCTGCGCTTTCCGGCTCACGGCGGCGTCCCGGGGGCGCAGGCAGCAGAAAGGCACGGTAATATGGCAAGCATTACAATGAAAAACATCTTCAAAGTTTATCCTGACGGCTTCACTGCGGTCAACGACCTGAGCCTTGAAATTAAGGACCGCGAGTTTGTTGTGCTCGTCGGTCCCTCCGGCTGCGGAAAATCAACAACCCTGCGAATGATTGCCGGACTTGAAGAAATCAGCTCCGGCGAGCTTTACATCGGAGAAAGGCTCGTGAACAACATTGCGCCGAAGGACAGAGACATTGCAATGGTTTTTCAAAGCTACGCGCTTTATCCGGACAAAACAGTCTATAAAAACATAGCCTTCGGCCTTGAAAGAAGAAAAACGCCGAAAAAGGAGATTGAACGCCGGGTGAACGAAGCGGCGAAGATTCTTGACATCGAGCACCTTCTTCAAAGAAAGCCGCGTGCGCTTTCCGGCGGGCAGCGTCAGCGTGTTGCACTGGGCAGGGCAATTGTCCGTTCTCCTTCGGTTTTCCTTTTTGATGAGCCGCTTTCAAACCTTGACGCAAAGCTGAGAACGAATATGCGCGCGGAAATCGCAAAGCTGCACAAGAACCTTGACGCAACTTTTATTTATGTTACCCACGACCAGACCGAAGCGATGACAATGGGAGACAAAATCGTTGTTATGCGCGACGGTGTGGTTCAGCAGGTGGCTTCGCCTCAGGAGCTTTATGAAAATCCGTGCAATATGTTCGTTGCCGGGTTCATCGGTTCTCCGCAGATGAATTTTATTGACGGAACGTTCAAAAAGAAGGACGGTCACTTTTTTGTTTGTGTCGGGGCAGATCTGATCCGGCTCCCAGAACGGGAATCGCTTGCTTCTATATCGGACGGACTTGCGGTAAAGCTCGGTGTCAGACCGGAAAACGTTGTTACCGAAAAAATGCGCTTTGAAAAAGAAACAGCTGCGCTTTTCGGCCGCGTTGATATCCGTGAGCTGATGGGCAGCGAGGTTTATCTCTACGTTGATTATGAGGGCACTAAGCTCACTGTGAGAGCTCCGGCGTACGATGCGCCAAGGGCAGAGGAGACTGTTTCGTTTCAGTTTGAAAAGGAAAAGCTTCACCTTTTTGACGCCGAGAGCGAAAGGGCAATTATATGAAAAAACCGGCCTGCCGTTTTTTGCGGCAGACCGGAAAAAGAGGGGAGAGGAATTAGCAGGAGAGATAATCGGACATTTCTCCGACAGTTTTGTATTTGATAAAATCGTTCGGCGTAACGTCCTTTTTGAACTCGCTTTTTAGCTCCTCGATCATGCAGACCGTGTCAAACGAAGAAAGACCGAGGTCGTTTTTAAAGCTAAGGCTTCGGGTAATTTCCCCGTCAAATTCAACATAGTCTTCAATAATTTTTATAAGCTTTTCCATGTTATGTTCACCTTTCAACAGCGCATTTTTTGAGCATTTCTCCGACTTGGATTTCAGGATTTTCTGCACCGAGCTTTAAAGCGAGACGCATTTTTTGGAAGAAAACGTCAAGGTCATGCTCCGGATTCGGAGAAAGACGGTATTCAAAAATGAATTCAAGTCCGCCGTCGTTTGCTCTGTGTCTTGCCGTGAGATAAAGCGGAATCATTGATGCTCCGTTGTTATACCAAACGCCCTTTGCGCTTCTTGCCGTTTTTTCGTCAATGTTCGGAACAACCATGAGCGGCTGGTATGAAAAGCCCATACTGTCATAGGTTGAGTCCGGCTTTGCGTCCGCCGGCATCGACTTGTGGCGTTCGACAAGCATTTCGGCAAAGCTCAGTGAACAGTGACTGTAAATCTCGTTCTGAACGTTCATGATTTCGCGCACAGCCGATTTAAAGGTGTCCTCCGGTTTCACGATGCTTCTCATCGGAAAGAAGTTGATGCGGATTCCGCCGGATTTCTTTTCTGCAAGTGAGCCGCGCCTGTCAACAATCATTTTGAAGGAGACATCCTCTTCGTTGTCGTTGAAAACAGAAAGAGCGGTGCGAACACCCATCGAAAGTGCGGCACAAAGCGAAAGGTCATTTTCGCGGCACATTTTTGAGAGTGCATCGGTTTCTTCCTTCGTGAGGTCAAAGATTTTTGCCTTTGCGGCCGGGGAGCCGGAGTGAATGTCCGCAAAGCGGTGAGTCGGATGCTCTTTTCGCTGCTCTTTCAGGCGGCTTTCAAGCATATAGTCGGTAAAAATCGGTTCGCTCGTTTTTGAAAGCGATTCTTCCCAGTACTTTTTGTCTGCGGCGTACTGTTCGCTTTTAAGGTATGCAAGCTCACCCATGAGCGCAGGAACATAGGGACGCATCGGCTTCGGATACGGTGTGCCTTTGAGGTAGTGGAGATAAATTTCCATAATATCGCGCAGAAAGACCTTGACCGAAAACGCATCCATTGCAAGGTGGTTGAGCTTCATAAAAATTCCGTTGTAGCCTTCGGCAAGCTTCATGAGCCTTATTGTGTGTATTTCCTGAAGAAACATCGGAACTGGTGTGCGGGAGAAAGCAAGCAGCTTTTCGTGTGCTTCTTCAAGAGCCATACCGCTGTAATCGAGCGTTTCAATTTTCATCTCGCTTTTTTCGGTGATGTACTGAAGAACCTTGTACTGCTCGTCCGGAACAAAGCGCAGCCGCATTGTGTCGCAGCGTTCAACTGCCTGTTCAATCGCTTTTTTCATGAGGTCAAAATCCATTTCGCCTTGCCAGTAGTAGCCGGAACCGATGTTGTTCACCGGGTAGTTTTCACCGTACTGCATAGACATGAAAAGCATGAACTGCTGCGGTGTGGTCAGCGGATAGGCAGTGACTTTTTCGCCGCCAGGCAATGTTTTTTCAATCATACTATCATCCTTCCGAAAAGATTTTTATTCGCCTTTATAATAGAATACCGATCTTTTGATTTTGCCGGTTGAGGTACGTTCAAACGGTTTTTCCCTGAGTCTGAAGGAACAAATCTGCCTGTCCGAAGGGGAGGCAAGGTTCACGCGGTCAACGATTTTCTGAATTTCTCCTTCAATGTCGGTTATGGCGTTCGCCTCGGCAAACGTGAGGTCGGGATAAATCTCAGCAATAAAGCGGTCGTTTTCACCCAGAACAACAACCTCTTTGATTATTCCGTCGTCAACAAAGAGGTTTTCAAGCTCTTCAGGAGAGACGTTTTCTCCGTTTGAAAGAATGATGAGGTTCTTTTTTCTTCCCGTCAGCCAGATGTGACCGTTCTTCAAATAGCCGAGGTCACCGGTGTGGAGAAAGCCATCCTCGGTGAAGGCCTCCTCGGTTTCCTTTTGCCGCTTGTAATAGCCAAGCATGACAGAAGGACCCTTCACTTGAATCTCTCCGTCAACAACTCTTACCTCATTAACGGAAAGAACCTTTCCGTTTGAATATTTGCTTTCGTCATCGGTAAAATCCGAGGTTGAAATCCTTGGGCTGCATTCGCTCATGCCGTAGCCCTGACGGACTGTTATGCCGTATTCCTCAAAGCCGTCAACGAGTGCCGGGCTGAGAAAGGCCGAGCCTGAAATCATCCGTCGGAAGTTCTTTCCGACAACCTTTTCGGCGGCCTCCCTTGAAGACAGAGAAGGATTCTGCTTCTGAGTGATTTTGATTCGCGTGAGTATTGATTTGCAAAGAGCCGGAACAATTCTCATAATGGTCGGCTCGAATCGAAGAAGGTTTTTGTAGAGATTTTTCATCTCGCCGTTGAGGCAGAGTGTGCCGCCGTCATAAAGTGTTTTAAGGACATCGCAGGCGTAGCAAAAAACGTGGTGCATCGGCAGAACGGAAAAGCTGACATCTGTGCTTTCAAGCGCATATTCGTTGTAGCAGGAATTGGCCGCAAGGTTTCGGTTTGAAAGCATGACGCCTTTTCTGATTCCCGTTGTGCCCGATGTATAAACAATGAGAGAACAATGGTCCGGGTACTCCTTAATTTTTGAAAGTCCGTTCCAGAATGAGCCGGTTTTGTACTTTTCAAAAATCCCGTCGAACCATTCGGCGTTTCCGAGCGAAACGATCTCTTTGAGTCCGGGATATTTTTTTTGAACCTCAAGGGCCTTTTCAAAAAACGCATCCTCGCAGAAAAGCAGCTCGATGTCGGCGTCGTCAAAAAGCATCGCGGCTTCTTCAACGCTGATATCAGGTGCAAACGGAACAACAACGTTTCCGCTGAAGATCATGCCTGTCAGGCAGGCAACATATTCATAGCTGGTGCTGCCGATGAAGGCAATATGGATTTTTTCCTTTTTAATCGAGCGGATGTATCGGCAGACGGAAAGGCAGTCCTCTCTGAATCGGAAATAGCTTTTTGTTTTAACCTCGTCATCTCTGACGAAGCGGCAAAAATCTTTTTCGCCGTATTTTGCTGCGGCATAATCAACAAGCTCTCTGACGGTATTTATCTCTGTATTCATGCTTTAACGTTATCCTTATACTTTCTCTTGATTTTGAGACTGGTGGTTTTCGGAAATTCGGTGTCTCTGGTCTTGATTTGAAGAATCCTTTTGTATGAGGGAAGAGTGGCGTTATATTTCCTGACGTCCTCTTTAATTTTTTCCTTTGCGTCCGGGCAAAGCTCTTCGTCAAGATAGAACTCTGCGGTGATGAAGCCGTTCTCCTCCGAGACGACGACTTCTTTGACGTAATCGAGCCTTGTGAGCTGGTCCTCAAGCTCTTCGGGAGAAACGTTCTTTCCGTTTGAAAGAACGATGAGGTTCTTTTTGCGTCCGACATAGAAGAGGAATCCGTCCTTGTCAATATAGCCGTAGTCACCGGTCATAAACCAGTCGCCGTCAAAGACCGATGCGGTGGCCTCCGGGTCTTCAAAATAGCCTACCATAACGTTGTCGCCCTTGACGCAGATTTCGCCGACACCGTCCTCATCCGGGTCCTTGATTTTGATTTCGCATCCCATGGGCTTTCCGCAGGATCCGAACTTATAGTTTTCATAGGTTGAAATTGTGATTCCCGGCGAGCATTCGGTTGTGCCGTAGCCGTTGAAAACTTCAATTCCGAGGTCGCTGAGACCTTTTTCATATACGGGGTCAAGGTAGGCACCGCCGATAACGATATATTCAAGCTCGCCGCCGAGACCGTCAATAACCTGCTTGAAGAGCTTTCTTCTGATGTCGATTCCAAGCTTTTCGCGAAGGAAGTTGCTGAGCTTTATGCCCTTTTTGAGCTTGTCGGCGCGGCCAGTTTTTTCTGCGGTGCGCCAAACGGTTTTGTAAATCGTTTCAATAAGAAGAGGAACACCGGCAATATTCTGCGGATGATACTTTTTCATGTCCTGCGGAATGTCCTTGAGGGAGCGGCAGATATATCCCCAGCCGCTGAAAACGTTGACAAGGAACAGTGCGCTTGCCCAGGCAAACGTGTGGTTCATCGGCAAAAATCCGATTGCATGGTGACCCTGAATAAGTCTTGCGGAGGAAACGGCCGAGGTCATGATGTTTTTATGGCTGAGCATAACGCCCTTGCTCTTTCCGGTTGTGCCGGAGGTAAAGACGATCGTTGCAATGTCCTCGGGGAGCGGCGGCTCGTCAAGGTAGCTCTTGTTTCCGGCCTTGAGATCTGCGTGACCCTCCTCAATGAGGTCATAGAAATCGCTGATTTTTATGTATTCGGTCAGGCAAACTCCGTCTGCCTTTTTTAGCTTTTCAATCGTTCCGGCAAAATCGTCAGAATAATAGATTGCGTCGCAGTGGCTTCTTCTCATGATCTCGATGATATCGTCATCCATGAGCTTTGCGTCAAGGGGAACGGCGGTATATTTTCCGGTGAGTATCGAATAGAAGCAAACGATCCAGTAATAGCTGTTGTCGCTGAGAATGGCAACCTTTTTGCCGGAAAGGCCGTGCTTGTAAAGGTACTGGCCGAGACCTACGGTATCATACCAGACCTCGTTGAAGGTTTTTGTGCGTTCCTTGGTGCGCGTTTCAAGGTATACATACTGCTTTTGATCGCCGGCCTTGATGTGGCCGTATTCGATCATCTCGCGTGCTGTTTTGAAATCGGGCACCTCAATAAAGGGATGTGGGGCTTTCATTTTTTTTGCCATAACAATTTCTCCTCTTTTTTAAATCGGCGGAAAAAACACACAACGTATTTTGATTCCGACACAGTGTTGATAAAAGTATACATGGTAGTGACTGAAATTTCAACTGTTTTAGAAGCTGAATATAAACATTTTGTGAATTGTTTTTTTCTCACTGACGGTTTCCAAACAAAAAATACCGTTTTGTTGGAATGTAAACACCGGAGGTTTGGGGACAAAAGTCGCTTTTTGGTGAATTGCCGCTCACTTATTCGTAAAGTGCATATTTGCCAACGGTATTGGAAAGAATAACCGAAGAGAACAAATGTTGACACTGTATTTTTGTTCTCAATTTTAAACAAAAAAACAAGCGGAAGGCGGAGAAGCCATGTCAGACAAAAAGCTTTCATTTTTCATCAGAAATACGGTAATAATTCTGGCCGTTTTTGCGGCACTCAATTTCACAGTTGTTCAAAAACCGGACGAAAGCGTTCAAACGCTTTCAAAGCTTGGCTCACGCGGCCAGGAGGTGCGCCTTGTTCAGCAAAAGCTCAAAAGTCTCGGCTATTACAAAGGCTCGGTTGACGGAATCTACGGTGTGCAGACCAAAAATGCCGTCACAGCCTTTCAAAGGAACTGCGGAATCACGGCCGACGGAATTGCCGGGCCGAAAACGCTCAAATATCTCGGTCTCGGTTCATCGTCTTCGGCGTCTGCCTCAAGCGGAAAATATTCCTCAAACGATGTGACGCTGCTTGCAAAGCTGATTGCCGCCGAAGCACGCGGAGAAAGCTATACCGGGCAGGTTGCGGTCGGTGCGGTGGTACTCAACAGGGTGAAGCATTCGTCCTTTCCGGACACGGTTTCCGGCGTGATCTATCAGAAGGGCGCCTTTTCCGCCGTGAATGACAGCAACTGGAGTGTTGCGCCGAGCGAAACCTCGCGCAAGGCCGCGCAGGACTGCATCAACGGCTGGGATCCGAGCGGCGGCGCAATTTATTATTACAACCCGAAAAAGACCTCAAACTCCTTCATGCTTTCCCGTCCTGTGGTAAAAACGATCGGCAACCACGTTTTCTGCAAGTGACGGAATAAGAAAAGCGAGCTGCGAATATATATGAATAGTGCTTAATATATTACAGTACCTCGTCCGAAAAGCGGAAGAACACAGTTTTCAAAATCTGTTGATTTGTGGTAAGCACTTTTGTAAGGAGATGAGTTGCAAAATGAAAATTGCCGTTGCGGGTCTCGGCAACCTTGGCAAGGCTGTTCTGAGGTCGCTAAAAAAAGAAAAAGAGCTTGAGCTTGTCGGCGCCTTTTCAAGGCGAAAAAAAGAGTACACCGGAGTTACCGATGTTCCGGTGTACCCGTTTTCGCTGCTCGGAGAATTTAAAGAAAAAACTGACGTTGTTCTCAACTGTATGGGCAGTGCTCATGACCTGCCGGAGACAACGCCGTACATAGCCTCACTTTTTAACGTCGTTGACTCTTTTGATACTCACGCCATGGCTCAAAAGCACATTGAGGAGGTTGACAGAGCGGCAAAAAAAGCGAAGAAAACCGCTCTTGTTTCCATCGGCTGGGATCCCGGCCTTTTTTCGCTCGCACGGCTATACATGAACGCGGTGATGCCGAACGGAAAGGTGTATACTTTCTGGGGACAGGGGGTAAGCCAGGGGCACACCGATGCGCTGCGTTCGCTTGACGGCGTTCTTTTTGCGCGGCAATACACCGTTCCGGTAGCCGCCGCGGTTGAACAGGCAAAAAGCGGTTCCCTTTTTGAAACGGACACGGAAAAGCTGCACCGCCGTGTTTGCTACATAGTTGCAAAGCCCGGCGCAGACAAGGAAAAGCTTGAACGCGAAATCAAGGAAATGCCGAACTATTTCAAGGGCTATAAAACCGAGGTCAATTTCATCACTCTTGAAGACTTTTTGCGCGAACATAAAAGCATGGCGCACGCGGGTCACGTTATTGCGTGCAGAAAGGGGGAAGATGGAGTTGATACGCTGGAATTTTCGCTCTCTGCCGCATCGAATCCGTTTCTCACCGCGTCGGTTCTGCTTGCGTTTTCAAAGGCGTGCTTTAAAATGCAGCAGAGAGGAGAATACGGCTGCAAAACCGTTTTTGACGTTCGCCCGGCCGATTTGCTTGAAGAAAAGGACGCGCTGAAGCTGCTGTAAAAAAAGCACCGACTGATAAGCAGTCGGTGCTTTTTTGAATTATTCTTCAATCAGACTTCCGTCGACCGAAACGGTGGCAACCTGCCACGGTATCAGCTTTCCGCTTTTTTGAAGAGCCTTTTTCACGGCCGCTTCAAGGCCGCCGCAGCAGGGTACTTCCATGCGGACAACGGTTACGCTTTTGATGCTGTTATTTTTGAGAATTTCCGTGAGCTTTTCGCTGTAGTCAACGCCGTCAAGCTTCGGGCAGCCGATGAGGGTGATTCTTCCGGCCATGAATTTGCTTTGCATATTCGCATAAGCATAGGCGGTGCAGTCTGCGGCAACAAGCAGTTTTGCGCCGTTAAAATAAGGGGCGTTCACCGGAACAAGCTTGATTTGGCACGGCCATTGAGCAAGCTGAGACGGGCTTTCGTCGCTCTTGGTTTCGGCGACAGGCGGCTTCGGACTGAGAGTTTTCATTCTCATTCCGGGGCAGCCGGTGTGAGCAGGTTCTTTTTGTGCCTTGGCTTTCATATTTTCAAGAACTGCTTTTTCGTCGTATGCCGCCGCTTCGCGTTCGGTGAAAGTGATTGCGCCCGTCGGGCAGGAAGGAAGGCAGTCGCCGAAGCCGTCGCAATAATCGTCGCGCAAAAGCTTTGCTTTTCCGTTTACCATTCCTATTGCGCCCTCGTGGCAGGCCACCGCGCACGCGCCGCAGCCGTTGCATTTTTCTTCGTCTATCTGAATGATTTTTCTTATCATCGAAGTGACCTCCGTTTGAGATTTCCTTTTGAATCAGAGTATAGCACATACTTTTCTGCTCCGCAACAGAAAAATAAAAAATTATAGAATGTAAATTTATCCTTTCGGTATATTGCAATACAAAAAAACGCCGCCCCCAAAAACGGAAGCGGCAAAAATTCTTTGTGAAAAGACTTATTTGAGGTCGTATTTTTCCATGTAGTCGTTGATTTTTTGAACCGGGTCAAGGAAAACGCTGACCGAACCGTCATGGTTGAGAGTGTCAATGATGAACGCGCAGTATTTTGACATATCGACAGTTCCGTGCCACTCTCTTTTAAGAAGCTCATCGGAGGAATAAACAAGGTTCGTTGTGAAGATTTTGTTGAAAAGGCCTTCTTTATAGGCTTCGTCAAAGCGTTCAAGTCCCGAGGTGAAAAGGCCGAAGGTTGAAAAAACAAAAATACGGTTGGCCTTGAGACCCTTGAGCTGGCGGCAGACGTCAAGAATACTGTCTCCGCTTGAAATCATGTCGTCAACAACGATAACGTCCTTGCCCTCAACGTTGTCTCCGAGAAATTCGTGGGCGAGGATCGGGTTGCGGCCGTTGATGACTCTTGAATAGTCGCGGCGCTTATAGAACATTCCAAGCTCGATTCCGAGAACCTGGGAATAATAAACGCAGCGGCTCATTCCGCCTTCGTCCGGAGAAATCATCATGGTTTTCTCCGGGATGAATTTGATGTTGTTGTCAACGCTCTTTGCAAGGGCCTTGATCATCTGGTATGTGGGTGAAACGCTTTCAAAGCTGATTCTGATTGCATTTTGAACGCGGGGGTCGTGGGCGTCAAAGGTGATGATGTTGGAAACGCCCATGCTTTCAAGCTCCTGGAGGGCGACCGCGCAGTCAAGCGATTCTCTCGCCGAGCGCTTGTGCTGTCTGCCTTCATAAAGCATCGGCATGATAACGGTGATTCTTCTTGCCTTGCCGGCGCAGGCGGAAATTACCCTTTTGAGGTCGGCAAAATGGTCATCCGGGCTCATCGGAACCTCAAGCGGCTTTCCGTCGGCGTCCTTGAGGTCATACATATGGTAGGTTTCATGGTAGTTGAAGCAGTCTGCAACAATAAAAAGGTCATATCCTCTGATAGTTTCGCAAACAACGCCTTTGCCTTCGCCCGTTGAAAAACGCGGAAGCGAAACATCAATAAGATATGAGTCCTTTTTGTAACCGTCAAAATGAAGTGAATCCTCTTCTTCAATACCCTTGTAGGCTCTGTTCCTGCGGCAGTCAACAATATAATCGTTGACCTTTTGGGCAAAAGCCTCGCTGCCCTTCATCGCAATGATTCCAAGGCGTCCCTGGGGAACGCTCGGCGCATAGTTTGTATACAAAGCTGACATTTTGAATACCCCCATATAATCTCTCTCGTTTTGAAAAGCGGAACCGCGAAGGCACCGCCGCATACATTTCAATTGTACTGTTTTGGAGTGAGAATAACAAGGGCAAAGGCGAAACTTGTCAGAAAAAATAAAATTATGTCAAAGAATTTAATTTAGCACTATGCAACAAAAATTTAAAAGCCGAAACAGATAAATCAACATATGACGATTTACTTACATGAATTCTGAGCAACAAGGTTTTTGCTGATGTTGACAACAAAATCCTGAACGTTCGTCACAACGCCGGTGACGCTGAGACTGCCTCTGTCCTTGAGCTTGTTCACGGCAAATTCGGAAACGTCAACAACATAAAAATATACCGGGCGTACAACGCCGTCAACAACCTGATAGGAGGGTGTCATGTTGCCCGTTGCAATTGTGTGCAGCTGTGTCGCAAGGGCAATAACGGTCGTTGCCTCTTTTGTGTGAGCGCGCATTGCGTCCTGCGCTTCATAGACGTTTCCGATAACGTCCGGCAACGGACCGTCGTCGCGAATCGAACCTGCAAGAACGAAGGGAACGTTGTTCCTGACGAGGGCACTCATTATTCCGCTTTTGACGTTGTTCTTTTCAATGTATTTCTTTACACCGCCCGCTTCTCTGACGAGATTGATGAGGTGCAGGTGGTTGTAGTGACCGTTGAAGGTGACTTCCTTTGAATAAATGTCCTGACCGAGAGCGGTATGAAAGCGGTCGGCCTCCATGTCGTGCGTTGCAAGGGCGTTGCCGGCAAAAAGCGCGTGGCAGTATCCGTTGTCAATGAGGTCGGCCATTGCTTTGCGCGAGTCCTTGTCGAACGCGCAGGCGGGGCCGAGAACCCAAACAATTTTTCCGTAATCTCTGTCGTGGCGGAGAATTTCATAAAGGCGGTCATAGTCTTTTGAGTATGACGTCTCTCTTGACTGACCCTGACGGAAGGCAAAGCTCTGGCTGCTTTTTGCCGCTTCGTTTTCTTCAGAAAAGCCATCGGAGTGAACAAAAACGCCGTTTGTTCCGTTGTCCGTTCGGCCGACAACGACCTCATCGCCCTCCTTTATGTTGCGCATTTCGACCGCGTACGGCTGACCGTCATGAATCACAACGGAGCAGTCCATGCGGCTTTTTGTGAGCATTTTCCATTCACCGCCGATTTTGAAATATTCGGGGAAGATAGTTGTTGCGTAAAAGTTTTCCGGAATCCAGCCGTTTGCGGCTTTTTCTGTTTTTACGTTTGGAAAGGACGTGAACGGCTCCTTTGAAAAATCCGGTGCGGTATATTTCGGCATTTTGAACATCATTTTCACCTGCTTGAGTAGTTTGATACTTTATTATAGTATCCTGGTAAAGCGTTGTCAAGAAAACGGCCGAATCTACCGTAAAATTCCCGAAAGCTATTGCTTTTCGTCGTTATTGTTATTATGATATTATCAAAGAATAAAGTTAAAACGGAGGAACGATATGAAACTTTTTCAACTTTTGGAAATTGAAATTGAAACCGCAGCTTCAACAACAAATCCGTTGCTTGACGAGAGCGGCCGGTTCGTTAAGCCCGAAGAGGCCGTTCGGAATTTCAGCACTCTCTGGAAGCAGTGGGACTTGGTCGGAAAATTCTTTGAAAAGCTGCCGACGCTTATTATTGCCGTGGTAATTATCATAATCGGAATTTGGCTTTCACGTCTGATTTCAAGACTTGCTGTCAAGGCGATGAAAGCGAAGGGCGTTGATGCAACGGTCTATAATTTCATTTCAAGGGTAATTTCGGCCGTCATAAAGCTGACGTTCGTTCTTTCCGCTCTTTCAATGTTCATCAAAATAACGTCTATTCTCGCCGCGTTCAGTGCCGTGGGTGTTGCAATCGGTCTCGGCCTTCAGGACAGCGTTGCCCAGATTGCAAGCGGAGTTCAAATTTTGATGAGTCACCCGTTCAAAAACGGAGACTTTGTTGAGGTTAACGGCCTTTCCGGCTTTGTTGCGGAAATCCGCTTCATGAACACAATAATCACGACCGCGGACAACAAGCGCATTGTGATTCCGAACTCAGACCTCACCAAAAACAAAATTATCAACTACTCCGCCGAGGAGAATCGCCGCGTTGATCTGACCTTCTCAATCGGCTATGGAGATGACATTGCGAAGGCAAAGCAGATTGTGCTTGAAACTGCAATGAGCCTTGAGCAGGTTCTTCACGAACCGGTACCCGAGGTCTTTGTCAGTGCGCAGGGCGCGAGCGCGGTTGAGCTTTCGGCAAAGCTTTGGTGTAAAAGCGCAGACTATTGGAGCGTCTATTACGCCATGCAGGAAAACGTTAAGCTTGCCTTTGACAAAAAAGGCGTGAACATTCCCTTTGAGCAGCTTGACGTTCACATTGTGAAGGATTGAGTTATACAATAACTGTAGGAAAATAAAAATAAAAAACGGAGGCTTCGGCTATGTTCAAAAAACTTGTCGGCCTTTTTATCAGAGACAGCGAAAACACAAAAAGTCCCGTTGTGCGTGAAAAATACGGTGTGCTCGGCGGCTCTGTCGGAATTTTTGTGAACGTGATTCTTGCCGCGGCAAAGCTGTTTGTCGGCTCGGTGAGCCACAGTATTGCAATCACCGGTGATGCGCTTAACAACCTTTCGGACGCCGGCTCCTGCGTGGTTACGCTCGTCGGCTTCAAAATGGCGAACGCAAAGCCGGATAAAGAACACCCCTTCGGCCACGGCAGAATCGAATACATTGCTGCTCTGATCATGGGCTTTATCGTTGAGCTTATGGGTGTTGAGCTCATTAAGACTTCGGTTGAAAGAATCCGCAAACCGGAAGAGTCGGTCTTTTCCGCCGCGGCGGTAATCGTTCTCTTGCTTTCAATCGGCGGAAAGCTGTTCCTCGCTTTCTTCAACCGTTATCTCGGAAAACAAATTGACTCGCCTGCAATGACTGCCGCTGTTGCGGACAGCATCAGCGACACAGCGGCAACGGCGGCGACACTCTTTTCGCTCGTTCTTTCTCAGTTCACTTCGTTCCCGGTGGACGGCGTTTTCGGAATTGTTGTTGCGCTGTTCATCATGTATTCGGGCTTCGGTATTCTCAGGGAAACGATAAGCATCATTCTCGGAAAGCCGCCTTCAAAGGAGCTTGTTGATGAGCTCATTGAGTTCATCCTCGACCATGATGATATAATCGGAATCCATGACCTTATGATCCACTCATACGGTGCTTCAAGAACGTTTGCTTCCGTCCACGCTGAGGTACCTTCAACGGTTGACATCCTCAAGGCGCACGACACGATCGATCTGATTGAGCGCGAGGTTCAAAAAAAATTCGGAATTGAGCTGGTTATTCACCTTGATCCGCTTGTTGTCAACAATGAGCGCGTTGACGAGCTGCGCGGCATGGTGCTTTCCTGCTGCCGTGAGCTTGACCCTGCGCTTCATATTCACGACTTCCGTGTTGTTGACGGACCTACGCATACAAACCTGATTTTTGACATTGTTGTTCCGTTTTGCTTCAGGTATTCCGAAAAGCAGGTCAAGGAAATACTGACGGAAAAGATTCATGAAAAGAACAAAAACTACTATGCTGTGATTACCGCAGAATCAAGCTATATTTAAAGAATCTATAAAAAACGGTCTGCCGCAAGATGAACGGCAGACCGTTTTTTATTTCATAAGCCTTTCAAAAAAGCTGTCCGTGGAGACGCCGGACGGTCGGTTATATCTTCCAAGGTCGAACAGGCAGCTGCTGTCTCCGGGAACTATACGGTTGATCCTCTCTTCGCAAACAAAGGATGACTTGAAGCCTAAGGAACGGACAATGCCGAGTGTTTCGTTTGAATAGCTGCCGAAGGGATAGGCGATTGCAAGCGATTCAACGCCGGAGCAGCTTTTGAGAAGCTCCTGCATATGCAAAAGGTCATCTTTGAGCGTTTCCTCATAGTCAATGGGACTTTCTCCGCGTTTTCTTGAAAGCCCTTTGCGCCCCTTGTTGTTTGTGCTGTGCATATCATAGGTGTGGTTGTGAACCTCAAACTCTTCGCTTTCGTCAAGCTCGCGAAGGTCGTCCCAGTTGAGATAGGCGTAGTTCACATTGCGGTCGCGGTTTTGAGAATAGGTTTCCGTAATGCTGCCGACGGCGAAGATTTCGGCACACATCTGCTTCTCCTTCAAAAGCGGCCACGCAAGCTCGCGCACACTTTCAAAGCCGTCGTCAAAGGTCAGCATGATTATTTTCTCCGGCAGCTGCTTTTTTCCGTCAACGTAGTCGATAAGATCTCTGACTGTGACGGTCACATAGCCGCTTTGCTGAATTTTTTCAAGGTCGCGCCTCAGCTCGTTTGCGGTTATAACGTACTTTCCGGCGCGGCCCGGTTTTTCGGTGATGTGGTGATACATGACCACGGGCAGGTTCCGTCCGGGCGTTTCCGCCGCGTGGGTTGCCTTTCTTTCTGCCCTCACAGCGAAAAAAAAGGAAACGCAAAGAAAACAAAAAACCAAAACCAAAGCATGAAGCTTGTTTAGCCTGACAACCAAAATACCGCCCCCCTTAGGTTATATAATATGCAGAGAGAACAGCGGAATATGAGGCTGAGCTGCCCGTAGGGCATTAACAATAGTTTTTCTTTTTCATAGAATGTTAGCGGAAGGGGCTGCTTTATTATGACAAAGACAGTAATTCTCGGCGGAGACAACAGACAGCGGATACTTAAAGAAATTCTGGACGAAAACAAGATTCAAAACGATTCCGCGTTTACTCAAAAAGAGCTTTCCGCCCTCGGGCAGCTTTCTCAGTACGGAACGTTGATTCTTCCGCTGCCGTGCACAAAGGACGGAAAAATGCTTTTCAGCGATGAAAACGGGTTTTCTCTTCCGCTTTCGCTTGTTGCCGAAAGCGTGAGAGCGGGCGCGCTCGCCATCGGCGGAAATATGCCGCAGACGTTTTGCGAAGAGCTTTCAAAACGCGGTGCTGATGTTCTTGACTATTTCAAGGACGAAAGCTTTACCATATATAATGCCTTCCTGACGGCGCAGGGCGCGGTGAGACTGCTTCTTGAAAACACTCGGGAATACCTCGTTTCAAAGCGCGTTCTTGTTGCGGGCTTCGGCAGAATAGGCCGCGCACTTGCAAAAATGCTTTCTTCGCTCGGCCTTGACGTCTATGTTGCCGCACGAAGGAGTCAGACGCTTGCGGAAGCTTCTGCCCTCGGATATAAAGCACTCGACACGGCAGAAATCGAAAGCACGGTTTATCTTTTTGATTTTGTTTTCAACACTGTTCCCGAGCGGATTTTTTCGTCAGAATGTGTTTCACTCATGAAGAGCGGCGCGGTTTACTTTGAGCTTGCAAGCAGTCCCTACGGCGCGGAACGCGGCGACTTTGAAAAAAGCAAGGCGCGCTTTGTTTCCGGCAGTGCCCTGCCGGGAAGATTCTGTCCGCGCTCATGCGCCGAGGCCGTTTTCGGCCGAATTTCAAAATACATTTAAAAGAGGTGAAGACCTTGAAAAAACTCACCTTCGGCTACGCGCTCACCGGTTCATTCTGTACCTTCAAGCAGTCGCTTTCGGCGATGGAGGAGCTTTGCAAAAGCGGCGTAAACATTGTTCCGATAATGTCCTTCAATGCCTTTTCAACCGATACGCGCTTCGGCACGGCAGAGGAGTTTCGCGAAAGAATTGAAGAACTCTGCCACAACAAAATCATATCAACCATTGCCGACGCCGAACCGATCGGCCCCAAAAAGCTCCTTGACCTTCTCATAGTTTCGCCATGCACGGGCAACACGCTCGGAAAGCTTGCAAACGGAATTTTTGATACGCCCGTAACGCTCGCCGTTAAGTCTCATTTGCGCAACGAACGTCCGGTGCTCATCGGTGTTTCTTCAAACGATTCTCTCGGTGCTTCTTCAAGGAATATCGGAGTCCTGCTTGCAAGAAAGCACATATATTTCATTCCCATGAGGCAGGATTCGCCATTCAAAAAGCCGCTTTCGGTCGTCTGCGAGTTTGAACGCACAGCCGAATCGGCCGAAGCTGCGCTTGAAGAAAGGCAGCTTCAACCGATTCTTGACGTCGGCTGAACCGAGGCAAAACAAAAAAGCACCGAAGCGCGGCTGTTCACTGCCTCCGGCTTCGGTGCTTTGTTTCGGTTTTTATTCTGCGCTGACGTCGCGGATATAGTTTTTGAAGAATACGAGTGCATCGCTCATTGCGCTGATGGGAATTCTCTCGTTTGTTCCGTGGGTGCAAAGCAAAAGAGAGGTGTCAACCTTGAACGGAGCATAGCGGTAGATGTTTTCGCAGATGGCTTCATAGTGATAGGCGTCGGTTCCGCCCATGACCATGAACGGCGAGACGATTGAGTTCGGCTCAATGGACTTGCAGAGACGTTCGATGATCTTATATGAACGCGAATCCATCGGGGAGAACTTGGAGGCCTCCTTGCTGTTGAGAACGTTGACCTCAATGTCCTTGTTGCGGACAACCTTTTTGATGTGGTCAACGATGTCCCGGGTGCTCGTTCCGGGCATTGCTCTGAAGTTGACGGTAATTGCCGCTCTCTGCGGAAGAACGTTCGCCGCCGGGCTGCCTTCGGCCATAGTGATTCCGGTCGTGGTTCTCGTCATGCAGGCCGCCGGGGGAATGAGCTTGCAAACCTGAAGCAGAAGGGGATAGAGCACCTTGATGTTGCAGGTGATAAGGCGAACGGGATAAGTGCAGTTTCTTGCGATGGATTCAAAGAGGAATTTCATGTTCTCTGAAAAAGCAGCCTTGAACTGGTTGTTTTCAAGGTCCTTGATTACATCGGCCATTTTTCCGAGAGCAGTGTGCTTCGGCGGCTGCGAGGAATGTCCGCCCTTTGCGTTCACAACAATTTCGATGTCGGCATAGCCCTTTTCCGCAAGGCCGATGCCGGCAAGGTATTTGTTGTTGATTACGCCGGGAATGTTGACCGGAAGCATTGCTCCGCCTTCGTCAAGAACAGCGTCAAGGTGAACTCCTCTTGCTTTGAGGGTGTTCATGATGTCCATTGCACCGTTTTCCTTGTTGGCAACAACCTCTTCGTTGTCACCGAAGAGGAGATAGACGTCTCTTTCAGGTGTAAAGCCGTCCTCAAGGAGGGCTTCAACAGCCTCCATGACGCAGATGAGGTGGTTTTTCATGTCAAGAGCGCCGCGTCCCCAGATGAACTCACCGTCGTCAACGCCGTCAAACGCCGGGTGGGTCCAGTCGTCCTCCGTGCCTTCTGAAACGGGAACAACATCCTGGTGAGCAAGGAGGGCAACCGGGTCAAGGTCGCTCCTTTTTCCTTTCCAACGATAGATGAGGTTCGCCGGGGGAATGATTTCTTTTTCAAGGTTCTTCGTGATGAGCGGGTAAGCCTCATCAAGATATTTATGGAATGCATCAAATTCATTCCAGTCAACGAGAGAAGCATCTCTGCTTGAAATTGTTTTGAAGCGAATTGCGGCGGAAAGGTGTTCGCGGTAACGGTCAACGTTGACCTCCTCCTTTGAAAGGGCGGCAACAACTCCGGCCTTCGGCTTAAAGACTGCGGCGTGAACTGCGTTTGCCGCTGCCGCAGCACCGAGTGCGCCGAGAATAAGCTTGCTCTTTTTCATTCTTATTACTCCTTTGCGGGATATATTTAGTATCTGTCCGTTCCGGGTACCGGAAACACTGGAATTATATAACAAGTTTTGCCAAAATGCAAGCGGAATATAAGCCTTAAATGCTTTTTCTATCAAAAAACGAAGTTGAACCTTGACCGCGCGCAAAAAAAGTGATAGTATACAAATGTTGGAAAAACATGGAAAAGGAGAGTACAATTTTATGAAAAGGACACCGGAGGAAAAAAAGCTTTTAAAGGAACAGAAAAAAATTCGCCGCCGTGAGCGCAACAAAAAGAATCTTCCGATTTTTGCGGCCGTTGTTGTGATTCTGCTTGCCGTTTTCGGTGCATACAAGCTCGTCAACTTCACCGTTGACGTCAATGCAAACATTGAATATGAAAACGCAGGCTCACAGGCTACTCAGGCTGCCGTTCAGGTTGCCGCTCCGGTTCAGACCGCTCAGCCTGCCGCAGAAACAAAAGCTCCGGCCGCAGACGCCAAAACCGATTCAAAACCCGCCGAGGACAAGTCCGCTCAGCCTGCCGCTTCTGACGGCAAGCCGCAGACCAACGAGGAAATTGTCAAAAAATACAGCGAGCTTCTCAACAAGATGAAGCAGGATCAGCCCGCATATACCAAAAAGGAGTATCAGGCTCTTCCCGAGGAATACAGGAACTTTTCGAGCCTTATCAATAAGTTCCTCCAGTTCGGTGAAGCATACATGACCAAAGAGGACAGCGAAAAGGCAATTGTTTCCGCAACGAAGGGCGAGGTTTATACCGCCGATGACGGAACAACAATGCCCCGAATCAATCACGAGCTTCCAATCTGCAACACTGACAAGGGCTGCGTTCTCACCGATTACAGCTGCGTCAAATCAGCAGAGTGCATCGACAACGCCGACGGAACAAGAACCCTCAAGTTTGAGCTCAACGATGAAATCAATCCCGAACCGACGCCGGCAGATACCGCTGTTCCCGTTTCATATCACGGAGCTGTTATGATGCCGGCCAGTATGAAGGACATCAACACCGAGGTTGACAAGGTTGTAAGCAAGCTTCCCGGCGTTGCGGTCAACGGCTTCGAGCTGACATATTGCGACAGCACCTTCCAGGTCACATATGACCCGACCAATGACCACGTTACCTCAATTATTCATCACATCAACGTTGACATCAACGCAGACGTAAAGGTCGGTTTTTCGCAGATTAAAGGAAGCGCAAGACTTACCAACGACATGGATGTTTACGACATTCAGTATTGATTCGGTTTATTAAGAAAGCAGGCAACAACTGAAAAATTACCGCACGGTAGGCCTGAGTGCCCGCTGTGCGGATTTTGTTTGCACTGCATAAAAATAAGTCTCGGCATCGTAGGGGGTCGCCTGAGGCCACAGTATCTAGTGTCTAGCATCTAGCATCTAGATACGGTGGTCTCAAGCGCCCCATAAAAACTTTGATCAAAAATAATACTCAGTACGAATACATGGACTTTGACATTGATTTTAAAAACTATATATCGCCTTTTTTCAAAAAGGGGTTGACATCTTCATTTTTTGTGTTTAAAATTATAAATATAAGCGAACAAATGTTCGTTAAAAAGGAATTTCGCCGTCAATCATTTCGTAACCGGCAGCGGCACAGCCGATGAATTTAAGGAAACGTCGCCAGTACCACAAAAAACAAAATTTTTTAAAACACAAAGAAGAAAGGACGATGTCATGGAAAAAAACAGCTTCACCTCGCTTGATTACAACAAGGCAAAAAATGCGTTTTCCGCGTGGAACGTGTCAAGGTGCGCGGATATTGATGATTACGTCATGCACGACAGAATGCGCGAGCTTCGGAATCTTGTTAAAAAAGTTATCAAAAACGAGCTTTCACAAAAAGATCAGCTGCTCGTTTCTCTCCATTGGTACAAAGGCAAAAGCAAACAGGAAATTGCCGAGCTGACCGGTCTTGACCGCTCAACGGTGTTTCGCCGCTTTGAAAAAATCAACAGCATAATTTATGAAAAGCTCAAATATGCTCTTGAGTACCGCTACGGGGATGAGTTTTCTTCAAATGCAATGCTGCTCATCAAGCGAGACGTTTCCTCAAAGGCCAAGATCGGAGGCCTTGAAAGTATCGGTGGCCGCATTTTGCGCCTGAGGGAAGAGCAATGCCTTTCAAAAGAAGAGGTAAGCAATTACACGGCGATTCCGCTGAGAAGGCTCGACATAATTGAAAAAAGGGGAAAGGAAATTACGATGCTTGAGCTGAAAAAGCTTGCTTCGTTTTTTCGTGTCAGCAGTGATTACATCATCTTTGGCAGCGAACGTGTTTTGCGCAACGAAGAAACCGGTGAGCCGGCCGTTTCTTTTTCCTGAAGGGGAGGGCAGAGCATGAGAACCTTTGAAGAGCTTTATGAAGAATACGGAAATTCAATTGCGGTTCAAAAGAGCGTAATTGAGCGCTATCTGATGCAGCTTGCCTCTGCAAGGAAAAAATCGAATTTTAAGGAAATCAAAAGGCTCAACAGCCTTTTGTGCATCCTTTACGAAGAGAAAAGCGAGCTTGAAGAACGCGCTGCCGGAATTTTTGATTATATTTCATAGACCGGACTGCGTTTAGAAGTCTTTTCAAACGGCAATTCGCCTTTTCAAAGACGGTTGAGTAATTAGTAATTGACTTTTTCTCCCTCTTTGATTATACTGTAAGCGTAAAAATCTGTGACCCATGGTTGCAGCGCAAAGGAGATATATGAAAAATGAAAAAGTTTTTTAAGCGGACTCTTTCTCTTGTGCTTGCCGTTCTGACGGTCTTTTCCGTCACGGCCTTTGCTTTTGCCGAAACCGAGCCGGCGGAAGCAACAAGTGCGGCCTTTACCGATGAGGATTTTCTCACCGCAAAGGGCATGAAGCTTTATAACCGCAGAGGCGAAGAGGTGCTTCTCAAGGGCGTGAACCTCGGTTCATGGCTCATTTGGGAGGATTGGCTTTCTCCCTATGACGGAGTTGAAGCGAAGAACGAAAAGGGTCAGACCGACCATATGCAGGTTATGGACAAACTCACCGAGCGCTTCGGCGTTGAAAAGGCCTATGAGCTTTTGAACACCTATATGGACAACTGGATCACCGAATACGACCTTGACGAAATCAAGTCACTCGGTTTTAACGCTGTTCGCGTTCCGTTCTGGTTCCGCAACTTCTATTATGATGACAACGGCACCAGGATCCTTGATAAGGACGGAAACTGGGATTTTTCGCGTCTTGACTGGGTCGTTGAGGAATGCTCAAAGAGAGGACTCTATGTTGTTCTTGATATGCACGGTGCTGTCGGCTTCCAGAGCGATGCTCCTCATAACGGAAAAATCGGCGGCTGCGGCCTTTATGACAAGACCGAGCAGGGCGAAAGATACCGTGAGCTGACCGACGAGCTTTGGACAGCGATTGCAACACGCTTCAACGGCAATCCCGCTGTTGCAATGTATGACCTGCTCAACGAGCCTATGTGCGACGTAAACTGCACCGAGGTCAAAAGAAGGGTCAACAACGAGTTCATTTATACACGCCTTTATGATACCGTCCGCGCTGTTGATGCCGACCACATAATCACCGTTGAATGCATTTGGACGGCGGCTGCTCTTCCCCACGCATGGGTCAAGGGCTGGAAGAACGTTGTTTATCAGGTACACTTCTATCAGAACTCGGACTTCATCTTTACTCTGTTCTGCTATCTGACGAAGATCTATCATCTCGGCGTTCCGATGATGATGGGTGAATTCTATCCTCACAAAAAGACGACCTGGGCCAACTGCTTCAAGACGATGAACAACCTCAATTTCAGCTGGTTCCTTTGGACATACAAGGCTGCAAATCACGGTATGTGGAATTCGGACTGGTGCCTGAGAGGCATGAAGGACGGCTTTGAGCGCGCAAACGTTAGCGAAGACTCATATGAGGAAATTGCCCGCAAGTGGGGCAGTGTCCTGCGCACGGAAAACAGCTTCCAGGATACCGGTCACTATGAAAAAAACGTCAAGGCGTATCTTTAAAACAACCGATAATAACAGCCGGGCAGGTTTTTTTGACCTGCCCGGCTCGTTTTGTTTGCCGCGGCTTCTCGGCTTGTTATTCGGCAGACTGCTTTTGCCCTTTTGTCTGCTCTGCCGCAAAGGCTTCAAATTCCTCAAGTGTATATGCTTTGGCGTCCACATCCGAAAGCATATCTTCCGGAACGAATGGAATATATGCGCCTGCTTTTTCGTTGAAAAGGAGCTTTCCCTGCCAAAATCCGACCATTCCGTAGCATTCGCCTTTGAATTCTTCTGCACGTTCGTAGTTATACGGAATCAGAAAGAGAATGACGTCTTCGCCCTCCTCAAGAACCTTGTAGTTCAAAGAGCGGATATCAAGAATCGTAACTTCTTCGGCCTTGGCCGCATCCGTTCCGTATTTTTCGCGGTGGATTGCGTTTTCGTATATGTCGGACGGAATGAAACCGCCCATTTCCCTGACTGTTACGGTCGTCCCTTCTTTGATGCTGCCCTTATAGCATTTGAGCACCTTCACTTCCGATTTTGTAACAACGGTAACGCTGTCCTCTTGTTCAAGAACGTAGTGAGATTTTGTAACGATTCCGTGAATAACGGAAACATCGGGTCTGTTGAATTTCTCCTCGTCCGTGCGAATCGGCTTCATGATGTCCAGCATGTTCGTGTTGCATTTGACGGTTCCGCTTTGCTTTGCCGAAACTGCTTTTGTAATTTCATCTGCGGCGTTAACTGCCGAACCTGTTGTGCCTTCAGCAGTTAGGCTTGTGCCCTGTGTCTGCGAAGCCTGCGGTCTGTCGGTAAAAGGTCGGTTCTTTACTGCGCCGAATGCCGCAAAGCAAGCAACGGCGTAAACTGCGGCAGCAATTGCACACCTGCGCAGGACAACGAGCCTGCTTTTCTTCAAAGGCCTTTCGTTTTCATACATGGCGGCTTTTGTCTTTTCGACAAGCTCCTTGTCGGGCTTTATTACAGTTTTGATTTTTTCGTTTGATTTATCGGTCATAACCGTTCCTCCTTATAACAATGATTTCAGTTTTTCTCTTCCTCTTCGCAGATGGCTGCGGACCGTGGAAGCGTTTCTGTTGAGAATTTCACTGATTTCGCCGGCAGAAAAGCCCTCGTAATAGTACAGGTATATTACCTGACGATACTTTTCCGGCAAGGACCGCACAGCGGAGTATAGCTCATACTCATTAAGCGGCATCTCGGTTTTAAGCCCGGGAAAATCGTCAAGAGGTGCTGTGTGTTTGCGCCACGATGAAAACGTTGCCTTTTTGCAGCACTTCAATGTAACGTTTATCAGCCAGTTGCGCCGGTGCGTTTCATTTTCAAATTCCGGAGCTTTCCGGCAATACAGGAGAAATACCTCCTGAAAAACGTCATCGGCGTCTGCTTTAACCTGAACATTTGCATAGGCTATTCTGTATACGATATCGGAGTATTCCGATATGATTTCATCAATGTGATTGTCTGTGCGCAGCAATCGTTCGTTCATAGTAATTACCATGGGCAGAAGAAAGCCCGTGTTTGGTATATTTCTTCTCCGCCTGACCTTTCCGGCTGCAAAATATTAAGAGTGAATCATGCCATGCCTCGCTGCAGCCGTGCGAGATAGGACTAAAAAGGTTTTTTCTCAAAGCTTTGAACGCCCAAAGGTTTTCCTCCTTTCAATAATAGTTCCGCCGAATGAGGAAAAATGTTGCAGACGGCAATGGAAAATTTTGAAGGCAGGTAAAAAAATCCGCCATGAACTTGAAAGTAGGGCGGAAATTAGTCACAAAAACAAAAAACCGCTGAAACTGAAGCATTTCAACGGTCTTAAGTTGGTGGGCAGGGATGGATTCGAACCATCGAAGTCGTTGACGGCAGATTTACAGTCTGCTCCCTTTGGCCACTCGGGAACCTACCCATATAAAATTTTGGAGCTGGTGGACGGACTCGAACCCCCGACCTGCTGATTACAAATCAGCTGCTCTACCAACTGAGCTACACCAG
>CAKSYX010000023.1 GCA_934525065.1 uncultured Eubacteriales bacterium | reverse complement strand
ATCGGCGGAAATTTGCCTTAAAAAACCATATTGAGCCGGACTATCTTCAGCCATGAAAACGCTTTCTGCATCTAAATGCGACAGCCCCCGAATCGCGCAGAGAATCATTCTCCGGGATTGAATTTGTTTTTAAGTACCCTGACAAGCTCTTTGAACCAGTCAAACAGCGAACGCAGGAACGCGAACAGCTTTCCTGCTCCGGAGTCGGGGTTACCCATTTTTTCGTCCGTCTCCCAAGCTTCGGTTTTGCAATTATCCTCCGTCATGGCCGTCATTGCCCACCAATCAGTCGGGTGCTTGACCATGAACTGACTTTCCGCAAAATCGTCAACGGTGAGCTGCCTGTCGCTTGTGACGACTGTCATAAGCAGCATATCTTCGGCATATGTCCAGTCCGAATGCTTCACGCCCTTGACGAACCAGGTGTTATCCGGCAGAAGGCAAGTTGAAGCGTCAACCTGTTTGTCCGGGGAAATATATTTTCCAAGGCCCTTTTCCTGCTGTGCGTCAATGTATTCCTGAGAAAGGGGCTTATAAACGGTTCCGGTCGTTGCTCCGAAGGAAGAACTTGTCAGCGAAACATATGAGTCAGCAACCTGAGTTGCAGATTCGCAGGTCGGAATCATCTGTGTGCCGTATTTTGCAATTACACCGACTTTTACGCCGTTCTCCGGAAGAGACTTTATGAGCTGCGGAATGTTCTTTTTGACCCTCTCGTTGTAGGTCGTGATTTTTTCGATAAGACCGGCATACTTCACATATTTTTCGCTGCCCTCTTCACCGAAAACGTACTTGACGGCGGTATCAAAATCAGAGGGCTTCACGCACGCCCAGTAGCAGGGGTAAGAGATGCTTGCAAGAGCGAGCGCACTCGTTACACCTTCAACGAGCTTTGCATAAACCGTGGCTTTCTTAAAGCCGACATAGCCGTCAATGATTCCACTCTTCTGCGCAAGGTCAATGCAGGAAATTACAAACGGGTCAATGTCAAAAACTCCGTAATAGTTTCCGTCCTTCAGCGCACGCTCGATTGCAACAGCGTCAACCTTGAATTTTCCGCTGAGTGCTTCGCTGATAGACTCAGCTCCCATGCAGACCGCGCCGTCAAATCCCACTCCGTAAAGGTCGTCCGAGCCGAACTGTTCAAGATATGCACAGAAAACGTTTGTGCCAAGACAGCGGCAGATTACCGAGACCTTTTCGCTTCCGGTAACATTCTTGACAGCCTTGATGAACTCATTCAGCCCCTTGGCGTTTTCCATCGGGTCAAGCCGCCAGTCATACCAAAAGAAATAATCTCCGCGGTCGTAAAAGCCCTTGTCCCCCTTGCGGTCATGTGTCATTGAATACTTGACCTGATTCTGGTGCCACTGACTGATGTGCGTTCCGTTTGTCGCTTCGCCGTTGTCGTCAAGAAGAATGTCTCCGAAAGCCTCGGAAACCTCTTTCTGGAGCGCGGCATAGAACGGCTCCCAGTTGTCGTTCAGCATACCTTCAAAAAGGTATTCTTTATATACGTTCATAACGGACGAAAGAACGTTTTTGAGCTTTTCGTTGTTGTCTCCTTCGTCCTCGCCCTCGGTCGTGCCGCCGTTGTTGCCGAAAAAGTTTGAAAGCTTTGAAAGCGGCTTTTCGTCCTTGTCATAAATTGTGTTGCCGTCGCCCGAGATGAAAACAACGGGAATCTGACTTCTTGTTTCAAACATATTGATCGCGGCAAGCGAAGGAACCGTCATGCCGAAAATCAAAACAAAAGAAAGCAGAACACACAAAAGTTTTTTCATAGAATACGCCTCCTGTTTCACTGTTCAGTTACACTTTATCATGTTATGTCAACATACTTGTTACAAAATTATGAACAATTCATTATTTAGTAATAATCTCCCTTTGCTTTCGTAAAATCTTTCGGCTCAAGAAGATATAAAAAAACAGTCCGTACTGTTCACAAAACGGCGCGGACTGCAGCTTTTATTGCAAAATTTACGCGAGGATGTCGCCCATAAGGCCGGAAGTGCAGCCTGCTGCATTGGATTCATCGGTGTCGATGTGCATTGCGAGCGCATACTTCGGGCTGACTCTGACAACAACGTCACCGAAAATGAGTGAACGCTCTGCGGTGTCAACCTTGACCGAAACGACCTGCTTGTCCTCAAGGCCGTATTTTTCGGCATCCTCCGGGGTCATGTGAATATGGCGCTTTGCAATAATTACGCCGTCCTTGATCTCAACCTCGCCCTTGGGGCCGACAAGCCTGCAGCCTGCACTGCCTTCAAGGTCACCCGATTCGCGGATCGGAGCCTTTACGCCGATTGAACGCGCATCACCGGCAGAAAGCTCAACCTGAGTTTCCGGTCTGACAGGGCCGAGAATTGAAACAGCGGGAAAGCTGCTCTTCGGGCCGATGACCTGAACGCGCTCTTCGCAAGCGAACTGACCGGGCTGAGAAAGGTTCTTCTTAACGGTGAGCTCATAGCCCTCGCCAAAAAGAATATCGAGAACACGGCGCGAAACGTGAACGTGGCGGGCAGATGTTTCAATCAAAACGGGTTTATTCATAGTTTCATCCTCCTGAATTTTTCTGAGTACATTTTACAACAATAAAGCTCAAATTTCAATCATTTGAAAAAAATATATCAAAAAACCTTTGTTTGTGTTATAATGGCTGTGTTTATAATCATTTTCAGATTACGGCTTTCCGGCCGTACCGATGAAAACGGGAGGTGAAAAAATGGCCGGAACTCTTGAAGAGCTCAAGCAGGTCTGCGAAAGCTGCCTGAAGTGTCCGCTCGGAAAAACGCGAACCAATCTTGTTTTCGGAACCGGCTGCGAGAACGCAAAAATTATGTTTGTCGGCGAAGGCCCGGGCGAGCAGGAGGATCTTCAAGGTCTCCCATTCGTCGGAAAAAGCGGTCAGCTCTTTGACCTTTATGCCTCGCTGATTGACCTTGACCGAAACAAAAACATATACATTGCAAACATGGTCAAATGCCGTCCGCCGCACAACCGCGACCCAAAGCCGGAGGAAGCGGAAATGTGTCTGCCGTATCTGCGCGCGCAGGTAAAGCTTCTGCGGCCGCAGATCATAGTCTGCCTCGGCAGAATAGCCGCCCAAAGGCTGATTTCGCCGGACTTTAGGGTAACAAGGCAGCACGGCGAATTTTTTCAAAAGGGCAGCACATACATGATGGGCACCTTCCACCCGGCGGCACTGCTTCGCGACGAAGCAAAGAAAAAGGAAGCACTCTCGGACTTTCAGCGCTTGAGGGAGAAAATTGAGGAGCTGAAAATTAACATATATTGACCCGAGGTGTCCTCAAAGGCACTTTTTCATGACGCTGTTGTTAATTTTTTAATTTCTCTCTTGCAAGGCAAAGAAAAATATGATAAGGTAAAGTGTCTACTTAAATAACAGTCGGGCGTTTTGCCCCGAAAGGAAGATATCAATGCTTGAACAGGTTGAAAACAAAATCAAAGAATTTTCAAGTGAACAGAAGGAAGAATACTACAGAAAAAAGGACGCCGACCTTCTTTCATGGGGTCTTTCCGGAAAAAGCGGCAAAGGCAAAAAGACCGTTCCGCTCATCGTCACAGATGAAGAATATGAAGCCCTCATTGACGCCGCAACAGCCGCCGGAAGAACCAGCCGCAACCCTGTTGCCAATATGCTGAACATCGTCTCCGTTATCATCATTGCTCTCGGAATAATCGTCGGCTTTGTGCTCTATGTTTTTTCTCAGTCGCTCGGCTTTGTTTATCTTTCGGTTTCCGTTGCTGCCGGACTTTTGTTCTCTCTCCTTTTCCGCGGAGTCGGCGAAGCGATCAAAATTCTTCAGCAGCTTCTTGATATGCGCCTTTCGGAAAACGCAAAGCGCGCAAGGAAAAGAGCCGCAAAGCAGTTCCCGGACGCTCAGCCGGACACGAGCGAAAAGGTTTATGCTCAGCCGAGTCAGGGCTACTCTCCTTTTGGGAAGTAAAAAGTAAGATGAAATAGTATGACAAAAAGGGACTGCTTCGGCAGTCCTTTTATATTGCACGAAAAACGGCCGCCGCATTTTTTTTGCGACAGCCGTTCATTTTTATTTGTTCAGCTTATTTCTGAAGGTTCTCCTGAAGCTTTTTGAAAAAGTCCCAGATATAGCCAAGAATTTCTGAAACAAAGTCAAAAATACCGGTAAGCTTTTCTGAAAATCCGTCCACGTGGCACACCTCTTTCCTCTTTGCAAATCTCGGAAAACTTTTCCGATGTCGGGAATATTCTAACATTTTTTGATGTTCCTGTCAACGTGATTTCAAGCCAAAGAGAAAGACAGCTGTTCCGGCCTTTCCTGTGGTGTTTTATACTCTTGCGACCATTTCGCCGTAGAGCTCCTTTTCTTCCTTGATGAATTTTTCAACAGCTTCAACCGTGGGCATTGCCGCCGAGCAGCTGTGAGCCGAAATGAGCATTGAAGCGGAGGCTGTTCCGAATTCAAGCGCGTCGATCATCTCCCAGCCTTCAAGCAGGCAGCGAATGAACGCGGAAGCGTAGCCGTCACCGCCGCCGAAGCCCTTCATCGCCTTGACGGGGAAGGGTTTGATGGAATAGCTCTTCCCGTCGTTGGTATAAGCGGTTGAACCGTCCTTGCCGTGCTTGATGATGACGATTTTTGCACCGTAGGAATGCCAGCGTTTTGCGCTTTCCTCGTCGGTCTTGCAAACGCCCATAATGACCTCGGTCAGGTCATATTCCTCACGCGAGCCGAGAATAATATCGCTGTTCTGGGCAACGGTTGAATAATAGACCGCAATTTCATCGGCGTTTTTCCATGTATACGGACGGTAGTCAATATCAAAAATGACGACCGTGCCGTTCTTTTTTGCAAGCATCATAGCCTTGAGAACTGCTTCTCTCGAAGGTGACTGAGAGAGAGCCGTGCCTGAAATTACAATCGCCTTTGCGCTTTTTATGTATTCCTCACTGACTTCGCACGGCTCAAGCATAAGGTCTGCAACGCCGTCGCGATACATAAGGATGCTGCTTTCGGTCGGGCTTTTGATTTCGGTAAAAGTCAGTCCGATCTTTTCGCCGTTCTTTGCGCGAACGATGTTCGAGGTGTCGATTCCGTCCTTTTTAAAGTAGTTGACAACATAGTCGCCGTGCTGATCATCGGAGACTTTTCCGATGAAGCCGACCTTTTTGCCGAGCCTTGCAAGACCTACGGCGATGTTGGCCGGTGAGCCGCCGACATACTTGTTGAAGTTGCAGCTTTCCGAAAGCGGGCGGTTCATGTCTGTGGGGTTAAAGTCAATTGCAACTCTGCCTATGGGTATTACATCCAGAGGACGGCTTTGGTCAAATTCAACGTATTTCATTATGAATCTCTCCTTTAAAATATTTCAATATCCTCAGCCTTGCCGACCGAGTAAAAAATTTTCATGTGCTTTTTGGCGTTCTGATATGCACCCTCAATTTCCGCTTGGTGCAAATCATAATAGCCGCCGATCCTTCCGCTCTCATAGCTTTCGCGAACAGAGCGTTCAACCGCGTCAAAGGTTGCCGTTGCAATGTTGATTTTTTTGATTCCGTTCTGATGGCAGCGAACAAAATCCTCCGGGCTGATTCCCGTTCCGCCGTGAAGAACGAGAGGAACGGAAACGAGCGAATGAACCTTTTCAAGTATATCAAAGCGCAGGTGCGGCGTTTCCTTGTAGTTTCCGTGGGCGTTGCCTATGGCGATTGCAAGCGCGTCAACCTTTGTCTCCTCGGCAAAACGCTTTGCCTGTTCTGGAGAGGTGCAGTTGATTGCAATGTCCTCACTGCCGTCCTCACTGCCGCCGACACAGCCGATTTCCGCTTCAACGGCCGCGCCGTATTCCTTCGCTATTTCGACGATGCCTTTTGTGATCTCTATGTTGTCGTCAACCGGAAGGTGGGAGCCGTCGAACATTACGGACGTGAAGCCGATTTCAAGTGCCTGCTCAATGCAGCAGGGAGTTTTTCCGTGGTCAAGGTGAACCGCAACCGGAACAGCAGCCTCCTCCGCGGCGGCAACCATGAGAGGCCCGATGAGCGCAAGCGGAGAATGATTGAGCCTGACCTCGGCAATTTGAAGAATGATCGGCGAAGAGGTCTCTTCGGCGGCTTTAATTATGCCGAGCACCATTTCCATGTTCGCAACGCTGAACGAACCGACGGCGTAATTGCGCTTTTGCGCGTCGGCAAGCAGGTCTTTCATATTAACTAACATCTATCTCACAACCTTTGCAGATTTTTTGCTTACTATATTTTCTATGTCCTCTGCTGTTGCCATTGATGTATCTCCGGGAGTGGTCATAGTAAAGGCTGCGTGGGCAAGCGCAAAGGAAAGCGCATACTGCGTATTCCTTCCGGAAAGCAAGGCATAAAGCAGACCGGAGGCAAAGCTGTCTCCGCTTCCGATTCTGTCAAGCACACTGAGGTTTTCAAATGTCTCGGTTTTAATTAGGCTTCCGCCCTCGGCACAGACAGCGCGAAGACTGTTGACAGAGGCGGAGTGAACCGTTCTGACAGTGGACGCAATGAGCCTGATGTTCGGGTAAGTCTCTTTGACGCGGTTCATGAACCTGAGATATCTTTCGTCATCATGAACGTCAAGGTCGGCGCCCTTTTCGCCTTCAAAGCCGAGCACCTTCACAAAGTCAAACTCATTGCCGAAAACGATGTCTGCAAAGCTTAGAATCTCGCGAATGTTTTCCTTGACCTCTTCTTCGTTTTCAAGGCAGGCCCACAGCGATGGACGAAAGTTAAAATCAAAGGAAACAGCAGCACCGTATTCCTTCGCTTTTTTTGAGCCCTCAAGTGCAAGCGCAGAGGTACTTCCGGAAAGGGCACAGAAGATTCCGCCCGTGTGAAAAACGCGGACGCCCTTTGAAAAAATTCTGTCCCAGTCAAAGTCTCCTTTTTTAAGCTGAGAAACAGCCGTGTGACCTCTGTCTGAGGTACTTCTCGCGCCGCGCAGGCCGAAGCCGCGCTCAACAAAATTCAGTCCGTTGCGGCTGCTTTTTCCGATTTTATCAAAATCGCTCCATCTGATAAGCGATGTGTCAACGCCGCCCTGCATGATGAGATCTTCAATCAGCAGACCGACATCGTTTTTGCAAAGTGCGGTTGCAACTGCGGTTTTCTTTCCGAAAGCCTTTGACAACGCCCTTGCAACGTTATATTCGCCGCCGCCTTCCCAAACTGTAAAGGAGCGCGTATTTTTCACTCTGCCCTCACCGGGGTCAAGTCTCAGCATGACCTCGCCGAGCGCAAGCAGGTCATAGCCGGCTTCACTTAAAAACTCCATAGGTAAACCTTCTTATTCAATTGATTTGAGCGAATCGACCATGCTGACGTGTTCAAGATTACGTCTGAGCGCAACATTGACAAAGAGCGAGAACACGAGTGAAAGCACAGCCGCATAAACAAAGCTCATAAAGCCCGCCGTTCTGCCGAACATCATAATGTCAACCTCTCCGACGGAAACGACCATCCTGTGAAGAAGAATTCCGCAAATCAGGCCGAAGAAGGTTCCGAAGATGCTCAGCAGGAAGTTTTCTCTGAAAATATATGAGGTGACTTCCTTTTTCCTGAAGCCGAGAACCTTGATTGTTGCAATTTCCTTCATGCGTTCGTGAATATTGATTGAAGAGAGGTTATAAAGAACTATGAACGAAAGCAAACCGGCCGAAATAACGAGGATAATGACAACATAATTGAGCGCGCCGAGAACGTTTTTGAACGTCTCCTGCGCTTCGGTGACGTATGAAACAGCCGTAATGTCATATTCATCCATGAGAGCCTTTGAAAGCTCCTCCTTCTGAACTCCGGTGAGCTCGGAGCTGAAGTTCGCCATGATATAGTTATATCTCGGATTGCTCTTGAAAAGCGAGGTGTAGGTATCCTTGCTCATGAAAACATAGTGGAAAATGTAATTCTTTGCAATTCCGGCAACGGGAACGGGAACAACATATCCTTCCGCAACCTCAACCTGAATATATTCGCCGACAGAGAGGTTCAACTCTTCGGCAAGCTTTTGCGTAATCACAGCACCGCCTGCCGGAAGAGAAAGGACTTCACCCGTTTTTGCGTCAAAAAGGCGAACATAGCTTGAAAGCGCCTGCGCGTTTTCCGGAACCATGAGATAGGTTTCCGGCTTTGCGGTGGAATCGGTGCTCAAGGTGTGAAGAACCTTCATATAATTGAGCATACTTGAAGCTATTTCCGGGCGTGAAGCCAAGGTGTTAAGCGCCTGCGGAGTTTCAACAGTTGCATCATAGGTTCCGTTCAAAACCACCTGCATATCGTAGGCGGAAACGCTGTCATCGTCAAAGAACTGACCGTTCAGCGCAGTCTGAATTGAATTCTGAAGTCCAAAGCCGGCAACCATAAGAGCCGTACAGCCGGTTACGCCGAGAACTGCCATGAAAAAGCGTTTTTTGTTTCTGAAAACGTTGCGCAGCGTAACCTTCGCATTGAAGCCGAGCTTTTTCCAAATCGCCGGGTATCTTTCAAGGAAGATGCGCTTTCCGCCCTTGGGTGCCTTCGGACGCATGAGCGACGAAGCACTGGTTCTGAGTGCACGGTAGATTGCGATATACGATGCACCGACGGTTGAAGCGATTGAAATGAGTATCGATGGGATTGCATAGCCCCAGCGATATTTGATATCGAGCGAAGGCAGGGCAAAGAGAATTGAAAATGCCTTTGAAATTGTGAACGGGAAAACCGCAAAGCCTAAAAGCGTTCCGGCAAATGCTCCTATCGAGGACGCAACGAAGGAATAGAAAAGGTATTTTCCGACTATCTCCTTGTTTTTAAAGCCAAGTGCCTTGAGCGTTCCGAGCTGAACACGGTCGTCCTCAACCATTCTTGTCATCGTGTTGAGACAGACGAGAGCGGCAATGAGGAAGAACACCCACGGAAACAGCTTTGAAATTGCGGCGATTCTCGCCGTGCTTTGTTCAAATTCATCATAACCGGTGAGAGCTTCATCGCGCTCCTGAACATACCATTTTCCGCTTTCAAGGTTCAAAAGGAAGTTCTTTGCTTCGTCAAGCTTTGCCTTCGCTGCTTCAAGCTTGTCGTTAGCTTCGGTTTTCTGCGCTTCAAACTCAGCTTCAACGGTCTTCGCCTTTTCCTTTGCAAGCTGAAGGTTTGTCTCATAGTTTGTGATCTGATTTTTTGCGTCGGAGAGCTGATTGAGAACCTCAAGCTCGCCGAGCTGAATATCATAGTTCGCGTTGGTCAGCTCTTTTTCCGCCTCTTTGAGCTCTGCTTCGGCGGTGTCCAGCTGACTTTCAACGTCCTTGAGGGCGGCAACAAGCTTTTGAGCCTTTTCAAGCTCTGCTTTTTTTGAGGCAAGGGTCGTTTTTGCGTCGCTGAGGTCTTTTTTTGAAGCGGCAAGCTTCGCTTCAAGCTCCTGAAGCTGCGGCTCCATATAAGCAGCCATTTCCTCGGCAGTACCGACGGCGGTGATGTTTCTGATGGTCTGCATGAGCCGGTCAACCTCAACGCCGACAAGGCCGGATTCCTTGAAGCGGTCGAGCATTCCCTGAATGCCGTTGTCCTGAGTATCATTGAAATGGGTCATTGCGCTCCTTGTTGTTGCAACAAGGTTTTCAAGGTATGAAACCGTTGAAAGAAGTCCGCTGACCTGAGTGTTCGCAACGTTATACTGGGTTTGAGCGTTTTTCAGGTCGGTTTCTGCGCCCGCGTATTTATCGACAAGTGCTTTTGCATCGTTATACTTATCGCGTTTTTCCTCCCACTTTTTATACTGGGTGGAATGTTCAAGCTTGCTTGCGTCAATTTTTTCTCCGGCCTCGGTAACTTTTTTGTTGTATTCGGCCTTGTATTCGGCAAGCTTTGCGTCGCCGTTTTCCGCCATATCAAGAATTTCCCTGACCTTGGCTTCGCCTTCGGCGAGCTTTGTTTCTGCGTCCGCCTTTGCTTCGGCAAAGGCTTTTTCCTGCTCTTCAACCTCGCCAGAGTATTTTTCCTTCACGGCCTTGACGCGGATGTCAACTCTCTCCTGTGCAATTGAGGAAAGGTAGTCCGCATACGGCTTGACGAAGGATTTGTAGCTGTCGGAATATGACTTGAAGTTTTCCGAGCCGGTGAGTTTTACCGAAAAGGTATTGTAATAATCCGAAAGGAAGTTTTCTGAAGAAATGTAGATGAAGGTTCCGAGCTTTCCGGTTCCGATATTTGTTCTTCCGCGGTCATAGGAGATATAGCGCGGCGTGCGGATAATTCCGGTGATGACAAACTCGGTGTTTTGAAGCGAGGAGGAAGCGTCCGAGCTTTCTCCCGTGATTGAAACGGTGTTGCCGATTTCAAAACCATCCGGTGTGGAAAGCATACTGTCGTCAACAACGCATTGGTTTGCGCTCGCCGGCCATGTGCCCTCAATCAGCTGAGGACGGTTCATAAATGAAGGGTCGTTTTCTCCCTGCGCGGCGGCATAGACCTTGTTAAGGTCAAGGGAAAGCGCACGGACGGTGAGTTGAGAGCCGTCAAGGTCGGTTGCGTTTTCTCCGTTGATTTTGAGGTTGCCGTCATAGAATTTCTCGCCCGTAACGCTCTGAACGCCGTTGATTGTTGAAAGCACCTTGAGGTCATCCCCGGAAAGTCCGACGGTTGAGGTAATGCCGATATCCATGGCATTCGTGTCTCTGAGGTATTCCTCGGCCGTGTCAAGCATATCCGGCGCAGTTGCGTTGATTCCGGCAAAAAAGCTGATTCCGAGCGCAACGATTGCAACAATTGAAAAAAACCTTGAGCGTGTGCGTTCAATCGTCCGCAGAGTGTCTTTGAATAAAGCCTTAGTCATTTATCGTTCACCTCCGCTTTAAAAGCGGCCTTTGAAAAAATTACCATTCAAGAAGATCGACCGGAACGGGGCGGTCGTTGACCGCAATTTGAATGACCCGCCCGCTTCTCATTGTGATTATCCTGTCTGCCATATCCGCAAGTGCCTGGTTATGGGTGATGACGACAACGGTCGTTCCGGTTTCGCGGCAGGTGCGGTGCAGAAGCTTTAGAATCTGCTTTCCGGTTTTGTAATCGAGTGCGCCGGTAGGCTCATCGCAAAGCAGCATTTTCGGATTCTTTGCAAGTGCTCTCGCAATTGAAACGCGCTGCTGCTCGCCGCCGGAAAGCTGGGAGGGAAAGTTGTCCATTCTCTCCGCAAGGCCGACTTTTTCAAGAACCTTTTCGGGCGAAAGCGGCTTTTTTGCAATCTGACTTGCAAGCTCAACGTTTTCAAGCGCGGTTAGGTTCGGAATAAGATTATAAAACTGAAAAACAAAACCGACGTCAAGCCTGCGGTATTCAATCAGCTCCTCGGGCGTGAAGGTGTTGATGAGCTTGCCTGCGATGCGGATTTTTCCGTCATCGCAGGTATCCATTCCGCCAAGGAGGTTCAGAACTGTTGATTTACCTGCGCCGCTGGCACCGACGATAAGGCAGAATTCGCCCTTTTCAATTTTGAAGCTGACGCCGTCCGCCGCGGTGATGACGATTTCGCCCGTCTGATATCTTTTATATACGGATTCAAATTCGATAAAACTCATTTTTCTTCTCCAAGTTTTCCTTCGCGCCAATGCTTTCGGCAAAGGCTTGTATATTTTTCGTTCGCGCCGAGAACGACCTGTTTTCCGTGCTTGATGATTCCGTTTTCGTCAAAGCGTGCGTTGCAGGTGGCCTTTTTTCCGCACCAACAGATTGTTTTGACCTCTTCAATCGTGTCTGCCCACGCGAGCAGCCAGTGGCTTCCGGGAAAAAGGTCGCCTTTGAAGTCGGCGCGCAGTCCGTAGCAGATTACCGGAACGCCGAGATCGTCAACGACGTGAACCAAAAATTCGCATTCTTCTTTTGAAAGGAACTGCGCCTCGTCAACAATCAGGCAATCGACCTTTTTGATCTCCTCTTCGCGAAGCTCATGAAAGAGTACGCAGTCGCATTCAAGTCCGCAGCGCGAATAGATTCTGTGTTCGCCGTTTCTTGTGTCGATCGCGGGCTTTGAAATGATGACCTTCTGTCCGCGTTCCTCATAGTTATATTTGACCATCAGTGCGTTGGCGGTTTTGCTTGAGCCCATTGCACCGTATCGAAAATAAAGCTTTGCCATTGTTCACACTCCAATTTTTTTCTGCCGTGCCGTTTTCAGCGGCTTTTTTGAACCGCTTCCCAAACTCCGTTGATATATGCCGCGCCGAGCGCACGGTCAAAAAGTCCGTAGCCGGGTCTCGCCTTTTCACCCCAGATCATTCTTCCGTGGTCGGGACGGATATAGCCGTCAAAGCCGACATCCTGAAGAGCTTTGACGATTTCACAGATATCAAGGCTGCCCTCGCTTGAAAGGTGAGCCGTTTCGTGGAAGTGGTTGCCGATTCTTTTGACGTTCCTGATGTGGGCAAAATAGATTCTGCCTCCGACTTCTCTGATCATTGCAGGAAGGTCATTTTTTGCGCTTGCACCGAGCGAACCCGTGCAGAACGTAAGGCCGTTACAGGGCGAATCAACAAGCTTCAAAAGGCGTTTGATCGAATCAATGTCACGAATAATTCTCGGAAGGCCGAAAATATCCCATGGCGGATCATCGGGATGAATCGCCATTTTTACATCGCATTCCTCGCAGACGGGAATAATGGCTTTCAGGAAATACTCAAGGTTCCTCCAAAGGTCATCGGCGGTGATGCCCTTGTATTTTTCAAAAAGCTCCTTAATTTCGCCCATGCGTTCCGTTTCCCAGCCGGGCATTGCATAGCCGTTTGAGTTTTCGTCAATTTCACGGAACATATCCTCGGGGGTTTTGCCCTCAATCTGTTCTCCGTTGTAGCAAAGGCAGGTTGCGCCGTTGCCCATGTCCATTGCAAGGTCGGTTCTTGTCCAGTCAAAAACCGGCATAAAGTTATAGCAGATGACCTTTACGCCGCACCTTGAAAGGTTGCGGATGCTTTCGATATAGTTTTCGATATATTTTTCTCTTGAAGGCAGGCCGAGCTTGATGTCCTCGTGAACGTTGACGGACTCGATGCACTCCATCGTCAGGCCGGCTTTTTCAATTTCGTCTTTCATGGCCTTTATCATGTCAAACGGCCATGCTTCTCCGCAAGGGAGAGTATGGAGTGCGGGAACAACGCCCGTAACTCCGGGTATCTGCCGAATCTGCTCAAGCGAAACTGTGTCCTTTTCGTCACCGAACCAGCGGAAAGTCATTTGCATTTTTCCAAGCCCTCTTTCTTAAAAAACAAGTTCGTTGTATGTTTTGGTATCAAGAACCTTTTTGGTCTTGCTGTCCTTGACCGTCACCTTGCATTCATAGTCGTTTGAGGTTGAATAAGCCTGATAGCGCAGACAGCTCTGGCCTATCGTGTAGGCAGCAAGATCCTTTGAAGCATCGGCTTCATACTTCTTTTTGTTGACAAGAAGAACAACCTCTTTAAAATCCTTGTCGTCATAGCTTTCTATGTCAGTAACATAGGGGTAGGCCTTGCTGTCCTCGGTCACGGAATAGATTCCCTTGATTGCGTCCATTCCCCTGTTCGTCATTTTGAGTTTATAGTTGAACTCATTGACAACAACGTTGACCGATTTCCCGTCGGAGCTGAGCGAGGCGCTTTCGTAGCCGTATTTTTTGCAAAAGCCGTCAAGATCGCTGCGGTATTCCTCGTCAACAAGCTCCAGCGGCATTTCAACGCTGACGGTCTCGTCCATGTTCACGGGATTGCCCGAGCTGTTTTCCGCAGAGGCGGTCTCGCTCTTTTTGCAGGCGGCAAAAGAGAACATAAACAAAAAGCAGAGCGCAAGGCAAAGAGCGGTTTTCAATGTTTTTTGAGTTTTCATGTCGGTTTCCTCCTTTATATCGCAAATGATATCGTAAGTACATAAGTAGAGCTTAAAACAAGTCATATTATAATAACACATATAAAGAAGAAATTCCACAACAACCTGAAAAAATTTAAAGAAAATCGGCGCACGACTTTTGGTCATACGCCGAAGGGAGGCCGGATAAAAACAGGTTGGCTTATATTAGATCTGTTACATAAACATCAGAAGAATTTTCAAAAGCGCATCTCTGAAAGCTTCAAGAACCCTGCCCATGAAACCGTATTTTTCCGGGAAGGACGGAATGTTTGTCTGCGCCGGTTCTTCGGTCATGAGCGGTGAATTCGTCATATAAACCTTTTTGCAAAGCTCCGCCGTTGCAAAGTCCATGGCAATAATCCCGTAGGTCTTGCCTGCGGTGAAGTCATACGACATGAGGAAGGCGTTGACCTTCTGCGCGTTCATCTGCGCAGGTTTGCCGCCGATGGCATTGGTGCAGCAGATGTTGAAATCATACATATCAAGGTCGCTTTCAAGGAAGTTCTTAATCGTTTTAATTTTCTTGTCTCCCTCAAGCTTGTATGAATCCTGAATGTGCATATAAGCATACGGATAGCCGGAAATATCGCTGATTGCGCAGGTTCTGAAATCACCTGCGTCCGTTGAGCCGACATACGGATACCTTTCAAAATTGATTCCGCTGTTTGTGTTGTCAAATCGCTCCCTGTCAGCTTTGGCAGAACGCAGAAGAACAATTTTTCCCCTGACTTCCGAGAGGGTCGGAATGCGGTTTTCAATGAACCAGCTTTCCGGCGAAGGAGCTATGCAGTCGTCGTAAAACTTTGAAAACAGTGCAGTGCCGTCCTCTCCTTCCGACCTGAGAAGGAAGAGAATCGTCTCTTTGCTGTTTTCCGAAAGGAAGCTCTTGCAAATTTCAACAACGTCCTTCAAAATGAGAGTCTTTGAAAAAAGGCCGTAGCTTTCTTTGCACTCGGTCACTCCGTGAACGCCGATCAGTTCGCCGTTTTTGGTCTTTGTCCGCATATCAAAATATCTGACACCGCTGTAAAGCTGCTCTGAAACGGACATCGTCTGCGTACGTGCAATGATGCTCGCCGGAACATACTGCGTCATACTGTCGTGCGTGCCGGGCATATTGATTGCCGTGACAGGAACCGAACCTTTAATTGTGCTCATCCAGTTTGCGCCGTTGATTGCCGCACCTTCGGCAGAAACAGCAAAGGCAAAAACGGAAAGAGCCATGAACAGTGCAAGAATTACAGATAATGTTTTTTTCATGAATTTTCACCTCGCCTTAGTTTACCATTAAATTCCGCTTCAAGTCAACTGTTTTTTCTCAGAGACGGTTTTGAACAAAAAGCCGCTTTCTTTGCCCTTTCTCCTTGACAAAAGGACAAAACGGTGTATAATACGAAATTGAATTTCATTTTCAGATTGGAGTATATTATGAAAAAAACGGAATATAAAACTCAACAGCGCTCTCAAATCCTCGCCTGCCTGCGCGAAAACAGGGAAAAAAGCCTGACCGTTGACGAGCTTACCTTGCTGCTTGAAAAAAGCGGTTCTCCGGTCGGAAGAACGACTGTATACCGCTATCTTGATTCACTGACAGAACTCGGAGAAGTGCGCCGTTTTTCCCGAGAAGGCAAAAAAAGCGCAACCTTTCAGTTTGTTGAAAACAGCAGTGAATGCTCAAAGCATATACATCTCAGGTGCAGCGAATGCGGAAAATTCATCCATCTCGGCTGCGATTTCATGAAAGAGGCCAACGAGCATCTGCTCAAAGAGCACGGCTTTTGCGTTGACAACGAGCTGACTGTCCTTGTCGGAAAATGCGGGGACTGCATGGAAAAGAAAGGTGATAAATAATGGCACTCATAGACTGCAAAGACGTTGCGCTCGGCTATGACGGCAACGTTGTTGCGAGCAATTTAAACTTCACCGTGAACAAAGGTGACTACCTTTGCATAGTCGGCGAAAACGGAAGCGGAAAAAGCACCCTTGTCAAGGCAGTGCTCGGCCTGCTTGAAACCGAAAGCGGCCACCTCCACATGGGAGACGGGCTGAAAAAGCGCGAGGTCGGCTATCTTCCTCAGCAGACAACGGCGCAAAAGGATTTTCCGGCGAGTGTTTGGGAGGTTGTTCTCTCCGGCTGTCTTGCTTCAAAAAAGGGAGTCTTTTTTTCAAAGGAACAAAAAATGCTTGTCGAAGAAAACATGAAAAAGCTTGACATTCTTCCCCTTCGCAAAAAGTGCTACCGTGAACTTTCCGGCGGTCAACAGCAGAGAGTTCTCCTTGCACGTGCGCTTTGCGCAACAAAAAAGCTCTTGCTGCTTGACGAACCCGTAACGGGACTTGACCCTGTCGTGACTGCGGATTTTTACCGCATAATTGAAAAAATCAACCGCGAGTTCGGCATAACGATAATCATGGTCTCCCACGACCTTTATTCCTCCATTCGCTACGCCACCCACATTCTTCATATGAGAAAAAACGGTACCTTTTTCGGCACGGTCGGCGAATACCTTGAAAGCGACATCTACAAGTCTTTTTCGGGAGGTGAGAAAAATGCCTGAAGCGATAAGCCTGATTCTTTCTCAGCCGTTTTTGCAGCGTGCTCTGGTTGCCGGCGTGCTCATCTCGCTTTGCGCGGCGTTGCTCGGCGTCAGCCTTGTTCTCAAGCGGTTTTCAATGATCGGAGACGGACTTTCCCATGTCGGCTTCGGTGCGCTTGCAATCGCCTGCGCCGCGAACATCGCTCCGCTGTATTTTTCGCTGCCGATTGTTGTCATTGCGGCGTTTTTGCTGCTGCGAATGAACGAAAGCGGAAAAATCAAAGGCGACGCCGCAATTGCACTCATTTCAACCGGTGCGCTTGCGGTCGGCGTTATGGTCACTTCGCTGACAACGGGAATGAACGTTGACATTTATAACTATATGTTCGGCAGTATTCTCACAATGAGCGGCGCAGACGTTGCGCTGAGCGTTGTTCTGAGCATCGCAGTGCTTGCGCTCTATATCGTTTTCTATAACGAGATTTTTGCCGTCACTTTTGATGAAAGCTTTTCAAAGGCAACGGGAACCCATGCCGGCGCATACAATATGCTCATTGCGGCGCTGACTGCGGTAACAATTGTTATCGGAATGCGAATGATGGGTGCTTTGCTCATTTCAAGTCTCATCATTTTTCCCGCAATCACCTCAATGCGCCTTTGCAAAAGTTATAAAAGCGTTATTCTTTCGAGTGCGGCGGTTTCGGTGGTCTGCTTTTTCTCCGGACTTCTTGTTTCAATCCGCTTTGAAGCCCCGACCGGAGCAAGCGTTGTCTGCGTAAACATTTTTGCTCTGGCGGTATTCTCGCTGATAAAGCGAATTTATAATTCCTCGCGAATCAAAAAATCAAAGAAGCTCCTTTGCGGCGCGGTTGCCGTTCTCTCGGCGATTTGTATTTTCGCCGTACCGCTCACCGGCTCCGTGAGGGTATATCAAAAAGAGAAAACGAGCGTTGTTGCAACAGGCTTTGCACCCTATGATTTTGCAAGACAAATTGCCGGCGACGACGCCGAGGTGACGATGCTCCTCTCCCCCGGCGAAGAGAGCCACACCTTTGAACCGACAGCGGCGGACATCATGAAAATGCGTCAATGCGACGTTTTTATTTACGGCGGCGGAGAATCCGACGAATGGGTCAATTCCATGCTTTCTTCAATCGACACAGAAAAAATTTCCGTTGTCCGCATGATGGATGTGACGGAAAAGCTTAAAGAAGAAACGCTTGAAGGCATGGAGCAGGAGGATGAGACTCATGACCATGAAGAGGACAGGGAATATGACGAACACGTCTGGACCTCGCCCATAAACGCAAAGAAAATCGTTTCCGCAATTTCATCGGCACTTTGCAGCCGCGACAGCGAGCACAGGGAAAACTATGAAAGCAGAATGGCCGAATACCTCAAAAAGCTTGACTGCCTTGACGGAGAGTTCCGTGCGCTTTCAAAAAAAGCCGCCGGCAAACACTTTGTTGTCGGCGACCGCTTTCCGTTCAAATATCTTGCGGATGAATACTCGCTTGAATTTTACGCCGCCTTCCCCGGTTGTTCGGCGCAAAGCGATGCCAACCCGGCAACGATAGCCTTCCTGACCGAAAAGGTCAAAGCGGAACAGCTTCCGGTTGTTTTTAAGGTCGATTTGAGCACGGGCAACGTTGCAAATTCTATTGCGGAAAGCACGGGCGCGAAGGTCATGACGCTTTATTCCTGCCACGTTATTTCTGCCGGGGACTTCAAAAACGGAGAAAGCTATTTGTCTTTAATGGAGCGCAACCTTTCCGCGCTTGAAAGTGCCATTGCAAAAGTCAGACGTTAGATTGCCGCTGCACGGCAGATATCTATACGTTGCGGTTTTTCGGTTGGGTATGTGCAACTGGCAACGTTCCATAGGCGGTTCATGCCCCGCCCGTATAAAGCCAAGACCGTTTTTTACGTTTTACGCGGTGCAGCAGCAAGGTTAAAATCGGCACCTTCATGAGACGTACCGCACACTTTTCGGCTTTCGAAAAAATCTTCAATAATTTTACCAAGATTTTTTTTGAAATATTTTAATATTTTAACTGTTTGTATATTTACTTATACACCGTTTGGTGTTAAAATGTTTGATGTTGGTTTATATCAATTTTTTATAACGGTCAAAGGGAGTCGAACCCCTTTTGGCTGTTCGGAAAAAGGAATTTCCATTTTAAGGAGGACAAAGCCAATGGCAAGAAAATCAAAGACCATGGACGGAAACAATGCTGCCGCATATGTTTCCTACGCGTTCACCGAGGTTGCCGGAATTTATCCGATCACCCCGTCAAGCCCCATGGCAGACTATGTTGACCAGTGGTCGGCACAGGGAATGAAAAACATCTTCGGAACAACCGTTAAGGTTGCCGAAATGCAGTCCGAAGCCGGCGCTGCAGGTACCGTTCACGGCTCACTCGCAGCAGGTGCTCTCACCACGACCTATACCGCTTCTCAGGGTCTTCTTCTCATGATCCCGAATATGTATAAGATCGCCGGTGAGCTTCTTCCCTCTGTTTTCCACGTTTCGGCCCGCTGCGTTGCTTCCCACGCTCTTAACATCTTTGGCGACCATTCAGACGTTTATGCCTGCCGTCAAACCGGTTTCGCAATGCTTGCCGAAACCAATCCGCAGGAGGTTATGGACCTCGGTGCTGTTGCTCACCTTGCAGCAATCAAGGGCAGAGTTCCGTTCATCAACTTCTTTGACGGTTTCCGCACCTCTCACGAAATTCAGAAAATTAAGATCTGGGACTATGAGGATCTTAAAGAAATGTGCGACATGGACGCTGTTGAAGCGTTCCGTAAGCGCGCCCTCAACCCCGAGCGCCCCGTAATGCGCGGCTCCCACGAAAACGGAGACATCTTCTTCCAGCACAGAGAAGCCTGCAACAAGTATTACGATGCTATGCCCGAAATCGTTGAAGATTACATGGGTAAGGTCAACGAAAAGCTCTCAACAAACTATCACCTCTTCAATTACTACGGTGCTCCCGACGCAGAAAAGGTTATCGTTGCAATGGGCTCCATCTGCGACGTTGCCGAGGAGGTTATCGACTACCTCACCGCAAAGGGTGAAAAGGTCGGCCTTGTCAAGGTTCGCCTTTACAGACCGTTCTCCGCAAAACACCTTGCAGACGCTATCCCCGCTACCGTAAAGAAGATTGCTGTTCTTGACAGAACCAAGGAGCCGGGCGCTCTCGGTGAGCCGCTCTTCCTTGACGTTGTTGCCGCTCTCAACGAAGTCGGCAGAACAGGCATTCAGGTAATCGGCGGCAGATACGGCCTCGGTTCAAAGGACACCCCACCGGCAAGCGTATTCGCCGTTTATGACGAGCTTGCAAAGGATGACATGAAGCGTCACTTCACAATCGGAATCAACGATGACGTCACCTATCTTTCACTTACGGAAAAGGAAGCTCCGAACACCGCAGCAGAAGGCACGATCGAGTGCAAGTTCTGGGGTCTCGGCGGCGACGGAACCGTTGGCGCAAACAAAGACTCAATCAAAATCATCGGCGACCATACCGACAAGTTTGTTCAGGCATACTTCCAGTATGACTCGAAAAAGACCGGAGGTGTAACAATTTCTCACCTTCGCTTCGGCGACAAGCCCATCAAGTCACCGTATTACATCAATAAGGCTGACTTCGTTGCCTGCCACAACCCGTCATACATTGAAAAAGGCTTCAAGATGGTCAATGATGTAAAGCCCGGCGGCGTATTCCTCATCAACTGCCAGTGGGATGAGAAGGAGCTTTCCGAAAAGCTTCACGCCGACGCAAAGAGATACATCGCAAAGAACAACATTCAGCTTTATACCGTTAACGCTATTGACCTCGCCGCAAAAATCGGCCTCGGCAAGCGCACCAACACCGTTCTTCAGTCCGCTTTCTTCTCACTTTCAAAGGTTCTTCCGGAAGAGGAAGCTATCGGCTATATGAAGGAAAAGGCCCAGAAGTTCATGAAGAAGGGCAAAGAAATCGTTGAAATGAACGAGAAAGCAATTGACGCCGGCGCAACCGCTTACGTCAAAATCAACGTTCCCGCCGAGTGGGCAAATGCTGCCGACGCACAGGCAGAAGCAAAGAGCGAAGGTGCAGCAAAGCTCGTCAAGATGGTTGACGATATCATGAAGCCCGTTGGCCGCATGGACGGCGATTCACTCCCCGTTTCTGCTTTTGAAGACCATGCAGACGGTACCTTTGAACAGGGTGCTTCCGCTTATGAAAAGCGCGGCGTTGCCGTTATGGTTCCGGAGTGGGACGCAACAACCTGCGCACAGTGCAACCAGTGCGCCTATGTCTGCCCGCACGCAACGATCAGACCCTTCTGCCTGACCGAAGAGGAAGCAGCAAACGCACCGGCAAACGCAAAGCTTGTTGACAAAAAGGCCGGTAAGGGCAAAGGCGTTTATAAATACACCCTCGCTGTTTCTCCGCTTGACTGCATGGGCTGCGGCGTCTGCATCGGCGTCTGCAAGACCAATTCTCTCAAGATGGTTTCCCGTGAAAGCCAGGATAACCTTCAGCCGGTATTTGACTATATGGTCAAGAACGTTTCCGTCAAGGAGGACGTTGCCGACAACACCGTTATGGGCAGCCAGTATAAAACTCCTCTGCTTGAGTTCTCCGGCTCCTGCGCAGGCTGCGCCGAAACCTCATATGCACGTCTTATCACTCAGCTCTTCGGCGACAGAATGTATATCTCCAACGCAACCGGATGCTCCTCAATCTGGGGCGGCCCGGCAGCAACTTCACCGTATACTGTTAACAGCAAGGGTCACGGTCCGGCATGGGCTAACTCCCTGTTTGAAGATAACGCAGAGCACGGCTTCGGAATGCTCCTCGGCCAGAATGCTATCCGCAACGCTCTCATCGCAAAGGTTGAGGGAATCCTCACCGCCGAGCAGGCTCCCGAAGCTCTCAAGGCCGCAGCCAAGGAGTATCTTGACACCGTAAACGACGGAGAAAAGAACACCGCTGCAACTGCCGCCCTTGTTGCGGAGCTTGAAAAGGTTGCAGGTGACTGCGAGCACTGCGCTTCAATTCTCAGAGAAAAAGAATACCTTTCAAAGAAGTCAGTATGGATCTTCGGCGGCGACGGCTGGGCATACGACATCGGCTTTGGCGGTGTTGACCACGTTCTTGCTTCCGGCGAAGACGTAAACATCATGGTATTCGATACCGAAGTTTACTCAAACACCGGCGGACAGGCTTCAAAGGCTTCGCAGATCGGCCAGGTTGCGCAGTTTGCGGCAGCCGGCAAGAGCATTGCCAAAAAGAGCCTTGCAGAAATCGCAATGAGCTACGGCTATGTTTATGTTGCTCAGATCGCTATGGGCGCAAACATGAACCAGACCATCAAGGCTCTCACCGAGGCTGAAGCATACCACGGCCCGTCAATCGTTATCGCTTACGCTCCGTGCGAAATGCACTCGATCAAGGGCGGCATGGTCAACTGCCAGAACGAAATGAAGAAGGCTGTTGAATGCGGCTACTGGAATATGTTCCGCTACAACCCGGCTCTCAAGGCTCAGGGTAAGAACCCGTTCACGATCGACAGCAAGCCCGGCGTAACCGAGGACTATCAGAAGTTCCTCCTCAACGAGGCTCGTTATTCCGCCCTCACCCGCTCCTTCCCCGAAAGAGCAAAGGTTCTTTTTGCAGAAGCGGAAGAAAAGTCGGTTGAAAGGTATAAGCACCTCAAGAGACTTGAGGCTCTCTACGCTCCGGATGCCGAGTAATCAACATTTAGCTATATAATCATTGCCGTCAGTCCAATTTTTTGGATTGACGGTTTTTTTCTGCTATTGACAAGTATTTTTGAACAGCATATAATCGAAATATAAAATAAAACTATATGAGGTGTTAGGATGTTTAATGATTATGTTTGGCAAACGTATTTAAATGCAGGCGGAAAAGCTGTTGTTGAAATGTTTAGAAAAAATATTGAAGAAAGCTTTTCTGAAGAATACATAGACAATGTTGCAAAATTCAGAAGTGTGTATTGCCCGAGTAAAGCTATTTGCAAAGATACCAAGGGCGAGTTGGCATATGTGCTTGAGGATGTCAAAAACAGCAGCGGAATTCTTGAAGATGGAAGCTACAGTATTGAAAGTGCCATGCAGTGCTTATACGAATGGATCAAGGGAGATGATGACCTTTCCGCTCAAAGAGTGTTTAACTGCTTTTCAGGTGGAATAGAGTATTTTACTACCATGTTAGCGCTTGAGCTTCATGAAATTTTTGTGCCGTACTACTATCAGCGAAACTTTAATGTTCTTGAAAAAATTGCGTTGGAATTCGGAATAACACTTCCTGAAATGCCAATTAAAAAGGATTACGAAGGACGCTTCTTCTATTACGGTAAGCTTTGTGAGGCTTTTTATAGCTTCCGCATCGAGCATAATATGACGGAATATGAATTCTTAGCTTTTCTTTATGACTATGCACCAAATTATATCGGAAGAATAAAAAGCTACATTATTGATGAATTGCCTGAACCAAAAGCTGCCTATTTTATCGGCGGCGATGCAAAGGATGCTTATTTGAGCGGAGAGCTTGATACTATTACTCCTTGGCAATGTAATGTTGATACAGTTGCCGGAGATATGGTGGTCATGTATTTAAGAACACCCGTCAGCGCTGTTGATTCAATTTGGAGGAGCGTTTCTGTTGGATTCAATGATCCGTTGTTTTATTACTACAGATGTACATACATTGCCCATCCGACTGCAACAAAAAGGATAACGCAGAAAGAGCTGCAAAGGGATGAGATTTTTAAAAACATTCCGATTGTTAAAAAGAATATGCAGGGAATAAACGGAGTTGAACTCAAGCCGTCTGAGTATAATCACCTTGTTGATATTTCTAAAGCAAATGTTCAGAAATTGGAGTTTCTTTCATCATCGGTTAATGATGAATTTGTAAATGAGCGGTCAGTTGAAAACATTCTTATAAAGCCACTTATTAAGAAGCTCCGATACTCTGAAAATGATTATCTTCAGCAACTCCATATTGAGATTGGCAACCGCAGTCATACACTTATACCAGACTTTATTCTTCTTCCAAATTACACAAACGGATACTACTCTGCATTCGCAATTATTGAAGCAAAGTTCAGCATAAACAGTAAAAAGCAATTAAATGAAGCGATTAAGCAGGCAAGAAGCTATGCAAGGCAACTTGGATCAAAATATTCCTTAATTGCTTCCAAGGAAGGCGTTTGGCTTACAAGCAAAAAAGATTGCTATTCAGAAGCAATCTTTTCGGCAAATTGGGAAGAATTGAAGAATCCGGATTTATTTCGTCAACTCCAGAAGTATATCGGAAAATGATTTAACTTATACCTACATACTCTCTCTGTCACATTGCATCTAATAAAAAAGAGTGATGCGGTGAAAGCTTACAGTTCATCCGTTGACTGCGCTTCCGACAGCACGCAAAAGCGAGCGAGTGTCGCTTGACGGCAGGTCGCAGCTGTAATGCCAGATCATTACGCCGCCGAAGCCTTCGTCAAGCGTAAAACGGGTTTTTTCTGCAATATCGTCCGGGCGGTTGAACCAGAAGGTTTTGTCAATTGCGCTGTCATAATAATATCCGTTTTCGTCAATGGAGTCGCAATATCTTGCGTAATCATACCAGTATTCGCTTCTGTCTGTGGGTCTTGCGTAAAACGGAAGGCCGAGGTCAAGTTTTTCCTTCAGTATTGAGTAAAGCTTCAGCTTTTTTGAAAGCTCTTTGACCGTCTCAACCGTTGAATGGCGGCCGTCTGCATCATAAACATCATAGAGCATTACCTCAAAACGGTCAACTGCCATGTATGACCCGGCAGAAAGCTTGACGTCCCACTCCGTAACGGCAAGGCCGAGGATCCTGCTGCCGATTTTGCTGTCAAGGCGAACGAGGAACCGGTTGAGCGGCGTCCAGTTGATGTAATTCAGCGGATATTCATAGTCAAAGTATACGCCGTCAAAATCATATTCGTCAAGAAGTGCAGCGATGTTGCCTTCAAGAACACCGCTTTTGAAAGCAAGAGTATGCTGTTTGCCCTGATCGTTCATCATATCTTCATATTTTTCATGGCTTTCAAGCGCACCGGGGCCGAGAAGGTTGATGTGAATCTTTACATCACGCTCTCCGATAACAGCGCGGAGATTTGAAAGTGCGGTTTCAAGTATCTCCCTGTCGGTATTGACCGCGCCTTTTGAATCAAAGCGTGCACAGCCGAAAAGAATCACATCGGTGATGATATCAAAGTCCTCCGTGTGCAGCCTTTCCGGGCTTTGAACGCTGCTTGCAACAACATATGAGGTCACACGAAAGCCGTCTCCCTTCTCCGGCTTGCCGGGTGAAGCAAACGAAAACAAAAGGTTAAAAAAGGCAAGGAAGGTGGCAATTATTCTTCTGAAAGCAATCATTTGTCAGTCTCCTTTTTCAGCCGTATAAATAACGGCCGATTTTTAGTTTTTGCTGGTTTTTCTCAGCGGATGAAGTTTGTTCGCTGCGGTTCTTCCTTTTTCGGCAGGCCGAATTTTTCCTTTCCGAGCTCAATTGAGCGCATGAGGAAAGCCATATTGCGCGCAAGGGTACGCATCGTCTGAAGGCCTTCTGCGTCCTGCCTTGCGTCCTCGGCACAGCCGCCGTGGATCTGGTTCCAGTATTGGCTTGTTGCAATCGGCATTGAGGAAATTGCAAAATACTTGTTGAGCTGATCGAAAGAAGCGGTGCAGCCGCCTCTTCTGGCCGAAACAACAGCCGCGCCGACCTTCATTGACTTATCAAACGGCGTTGAATAAAACAGTCTGTCGCAAAAAGCACCGGCCGTTGCGTTGGCCGAAGCGTAGTACACAGGCGCACCGATCACAAAGCCGTCGCATTCGGCAAAGTCCTTCGCCGCTTCATTGACAACGTCGTCAAAAACACACTTTCCCGTCTTTCGGCAGGAAAGGCAGGCAATGCAGCCGCGCACATCCTTTTTGCCGATATTAAGCAGCTTTGTTTCAATTCCCTCTTCTTCAAAAACAGAAATCATCTCGCAAAGCGCGGTATAGACCGAGCCGTTTTCATGCGGACTTGAATTGACAAGCAGAACTTTCACGCTGTTACCTCCAAAAATACTATTTTTTGCCGCCGAGCGGCCTGTTTGTTTTATTTTACATGACAGCGGAAATTTTTTCAAGAGAAAGCGTGTCGATTCCTGCAGCCAAAGGCACAAAAAACTTCAAAAAACCGAAAAGTTTTTTGAAAAAAGCCTTGACTTTTGATTGCAACGGTGGTATATTATACAAGCACTTGCGAGAGTGCTGACAACAGAAAAGATGCGAGAGTGGCGGAATCGGCAGACGCGCACGTTTGAGGGGCGTGTGGGGTGACTCGTACGGGTTCAAGTCCCGTCTCTCGCACCAAAAAGCAGGTTTTTTAACCTGCTTTTGTTGTTTTATTTTAAAAATGCCATCAAACGCAATATTTGCAAGGATTTCAGCAGTTTACTAAGCTTTGCTGAGCAAAGTGTTGCGCCCATTTTGCACACTTTTTCATCCTGCAGCAATTAAATCGAACACAAAAGCGTTTATGCCTTATAACAAAGCACATAGATTTCTTTTGACACTTATGATACAATTAAAAATATTACTAATAAATTAAGGTATTGTTATGAGTAAATATGAAAAAATCGAATTAACTAATATGTGTATGATTTATGACAAGAACGGTAATGTTGTGGTTCAAGATAAAATTAACAAATCTTGGGGCGGCATTACTTTTCCCGGCGGTCATATTGAAAAACAAGAATCTTTTGTTGATTCTGTCATCAGAGAAGTTAAAGAAGAAACGGGTCTTATCATTAAAAATCCTAAATTATGCGGCATCAAATGGTGGGAAGTAAAAAGCAATAAACGATATGTGGTTTTACTTTTTAAAACCGATGAATATTCCGGAACCCTTAAATCATCCAACGAGGGAAAAGTGTTTTGGACAAAACTCGAAACATTAAAAGCTATGAATCTTGCCGTAAGTTTTGATAAAATGATTGATGTGTTTTGCGATGATAATATTCAAGAGTACATACAGCGGAAAGGCAACGATAAATGGATTGATATATTTAAATAAAGTTAAGGCACAGCCTACGGAAATTTTCTCCGCAAGCTGTGCCTTTTTTCCATATACAAATTATTTATTTGTTAGCAGTTTCCGATGTTCGGTCATCGGTAAAACTGCATTTTACCAAATACCTTATGAACATTCGCACCGGAAGGAGCTGTAAAAAAACATCAAAAAAATCCGAGATGTGGCTTTTAATTTTGTGTTGAGTAAACATCTATCCCCCTGTCAATTACAGGCAGTCATCTCTGAAAGTAATATTTTGGTATTAAAACAAGCAAAAATTTTTGAATGAGTGAACGTTCACTTTTTAATCGGCAAAACCGTGCTTTTATGCTGATTTCACACTAAAAACAGTTAAAATTGCACAAATTGCCGTTAAAACACCCGCAAAATACGCCTTAAACAAGAAATAGTTCACAAATTATTAAAAGTAGCTTGACAAAACGAAAAAAGAGGTATACAATGACATTGTCAAAAAGATAAGGTTTGTGAATAAATTGTGAACCGCATGACGGCAGTTCGATTGCTCAACAACATCTAATCTTTAACTTAATTCAAGGAGGAGCAAAACTTATGATCATCACAAAAATTCACAGAAAGAACACCAATAACAAAAAGTTCATTGCCGTAATTGCAGCTGTTGCCCTCGTATTTCTCATGCTTGCCGCCTTCGTTGTCGGCACTAACGTTGAAAAAAAGAATGCTCAGATTCCGGCTGAAAACGCTGTTGCCGAAGTCGGTGAACAGCAGGTTGCAGTGCTGTCATTTAATCGGTAACGAAGCGGCACTTTGCCTGCTTTAATTTAACACAAAGGACGGCGGATGCCCTTTCTGACAGCCTCCGTCCTTTTGCCTTGTCAGCATATAGCTTTACTACATAACACAAAAAAAGTGCCGCGGATACATTTCGTATCTGCGGCACAGCCACGCTTATTCGTTATTCAATCTCAAGGTGATGAGCCTTCGGGAGTGTTTCGGTCTTCTTGGGCATTGTCAGCTTTAAAACACCGTTCTCATACTTGGCTTTGATTTCGTCGGCCTTGACGCCCGACAGATCAAACTGACGGCTGTATGAGCCATAGGAACGCTCACAGCGAACATATTTGCCTTTCTTGTCCTTTTCCTCGTGTTCGGAATGACGCTCGGCACTGACGGTCAAAACGTCGCCGTTTACGTCAAGCTTAATGTCCTTCTTGTCAAAGCCCGGCAGGTCTGCCTCAAGCTCATAATGGTCGCCCTCATCTTTGATATCGGTCTTGAACGCATCCATAGCGCCGTTGTCAAAGAATTCAAACGGACTGCCGAAGAACTGTTTTTCAAGTTCATCCATCTCACGGAACGGATTATAAAGGGAATTGTTTTTACGTGAATAAGGTCTAAGTTCAAACATATAAAAGCCTCCAAAAAAATCAATTTTGTTTTGCGGCGGAATTCAGTCTGCTGGCTGCCGCAACCCGGCTGTAAGTTTATTTCCGGAGCTTTTCTCCGATTACCTTACACATTGGAATCATCTCCTGTGGTCACGTCCTTCGTGACCTCTTTCTTTTTACGGCTATATTATATGCAGTGTGCCATGTTCATACAATAATCCGGCAGTATAAATTCAAGACTTTTTGTTGTGCTGTGAGCACAAATGGCTCTTTTTTTGTCTCCCCTCTTCAAAAGAAAAAGCACCTCGGCCTGAGCCGAAGTGCTTATACATCGTCTTTTGTTACTTACTGTTCAAGCAGTTCAATAACAGGCGCGAGGTTTTCCTCCTTAACGCCGTTGAAACCGTTTTCAAAAAGCTCAAGCGCGCGCTTGTCGGCCGGGTCGTCGCTTTCTTTGACCTTGCCCTTCATCATGCGCAGCATCATACTCATCATCATTTTATACATTCCCTTGAGCTTTTTGATGTTGAACTCGCCGGGGAGATAAAAGAACGGCTCTGTGATGCGGTTTTTTTCGCCAACCTCGGCCTTTGTTTTTTCGCTGACCATCATTCCGACGGCAACGACCGCCTTGAGCGTTCCGAATGCTTCGCGCGCCTTTGAAAGTCCCTGAAGATCTCCGCCCATGACCCAGCCGAAATAAATCACTTCGGCGTTTTCCAAAGCTTCTGCGGACGAGAGCTCATAGACGGGAATTCCCGTTTTTGCCGAAAGCATTTCGGCGTACTGCTTTGTTGAACCTGCGTTTGAGGTATAAACGATAGCCTTCATTCTTCCTCCTGCCTTTCTCCGGCGGTGTTTCCGGTATGAATTTCATTTTCCTGAACGGTGAGCGAAACAAAGAGCAAAACCAGTCCGAGCACAACCCAACCGGCATGGCTCGTTTCGGTAATATTGAAAAAGTCCTTTGAAACGCTGTTTTGCGCAACGCGCGTCAGTACGCTTGAAAGCAGCGCAGTCAAAAACGACAGCACCGAAAGCGAGGTAAACGCCCGCTTTGCGCCGGGAAAGCCGAGCGTTCCGGCTCTTTCGCCCTTTTTGAGAGCAGAAGCAGCCCTCAGCGAAAAAATGAAGAACAATAGAAGCTGAACAAAGCGCGGCATGACGGACATGACGAGGTCGGCGGAGGTTACTGCATTTTCACCCTCCTTGATCACATCGAGGAAAAAGCCGATAAGCCCGCCGGCTTCAACCGTCAGGTTCTGCTTAATGAAAATCATCGGCCCGAAGGTCATGAGCGCCAGCGCGAGAAACAGTCCCGAGCTCACGGCAGAAATTATTGAAATAATTCTGAAAGCCCTGAAAGCTCTTTTTATTCTTTCCTTTTCCAAAAAATCACCTCATTTGCGCCGAATGTATCGGCAACAGCATGATATCACAGGCACAGAAAAAAGGCAACCTTTATTTTCCCTGCCCGGCGTACCTTCCGGTTCCCCACCAATTTGGCATAAGCTTTTTCAGTGTGACCGTTTCGCGCTTTTCATAATCAACCATAATTTCGGTGTTCAAGTTCTCTTCATTGAGCTGAAGCAAAAACTCACGGCAGGCACCGCAGGGCATACCGCTGCCGCCGCCGAACGGAGGTCTGTCTCTGAAAGCAATGAGCCTTTTGATTTTCGTTTGACCGCTGTTTACATACATATTCAACGCTGCAACGCGCTCGGCGCAAAGATTCATCACACCGCCGCAAGCCTCGATGCAAAAGCCTGTGAAAACTTCTCCGCTTTCACTTTCAAGTGCGCAAACAACGTGGTGCGCATAAACAAACGGTGTCACATCCTGCGGGGCATATTGCTTTGCCGCTTTTTCATAAAGCTTTTCCCAAATATCCACTTTTCTTTCCCCTTCCCCTTTTTGATTCATTGTATCAAGGAATTATATGTCTGTCAAGAAAGTATCGGCTTCTTTTCCGCTCTTTGCATACCGCAGCAAAGAAAAACGGCACTGCCGCAATTTCGGGAGTGCCGTTAAAATTTTTTCTTATACCGCAGGTGCTTTTTTGAGAAGCATTGAAATGATTCGCATTGCAGCCCTGTCATAAGCAGCATTTATTTTTTTTAAAACTTTATTCCGGCACGGCGAAGCTCACGGCGTTCGGTGCAATTTCAACGGTGAAATGATCGGAATAAATTATTTCTCCGTCAAGTGAATAAGCAAAACCGGGCTGAGCCTTGACCTCGACCTTCTTCGCTCTGCGATAAACTATGATATCGCTGAACTTCGGGTCGTCAAGATGTTCGCCTGCGGTGTAGGGGCCGAGAAGCTTCACAAAGCGAAGCCTTGAAATGGGCTTAATAAGGCAGACGTCTACAAGGCCGTCATCCGCCTTTGATTTCGGTGCACATTTGAAGGATCCGCCGACGTACTGACCGTTTGCGAGAGTGCAAAGCAGGCATTTCCCCTCCGGGTTCAAAACCTCTCCGTCCGCAATTACCGTGCAGGTGTTTTTCATGCTTTTGATAAGGGCGGTAATCACGCCCTTGGTATAGGCATTCTTGTTGCCGTGGCCGGTTTTTTCTCTTTCCTTGTTGATCGTTATTGCAACCGTTGTATCAAAGCCGAAGTTTGTGACGTTGTTTGAATATCTGTCTCCAACCTTAAGCAGGTCAATTTTTCTGTCCTTGGCCTGCAAAAGCTTTCCGATGTCCGAAAAGACCTCTGCTGAGCCGAATGCCTTCACAAAATCGTTTCCGCTGCCGCATGGATAGCAGGTAACAGAAGCATTTGCGCATTCGGCAGCACCGTTGAACACCTCGTTTATGGTTCCGTCGCCGCCGCAGGCGATAAACCTGAGCCGTTCGCCCTCATTTCTTTCGCAGCACTCGCGAACAAAACGGGTCGCATCGTTCACGCTCTTTGTAACATAAACTTCGCAGTCGTCCTTTTGCGGAAGCTCGGCGATAGCCGCTCTGATTATGCTCTCACTTTTGCCTTCTCCTGCCTTGGGATTTACAACAAAAAAGTATTTCACTTTTTCTCCTCCTTTAAAAACCGCATTGTGTTCGATTCTCCTCAGCTTAAATGTTTGTCAGCATAATAATGCCTTGGGTTATGAGCAGTTCACCTAAAATATATGTAAGCATTACGGTGAAATGCCTTTTGAAAATGAGATCTCTGTTTTTATGATACTTCACAAGGAACAAAGAGCAGTCCGAAACAAAGAACAGAACAGCGCCTATATAAGCAACGGCACTTCCGGCGCAGGGGTTTGAGATCAACTGCATCAAAGCAAAAATATTCATCAGGCTGTTGCCGATGAGATAGCCGAACATCGGAATTTTCATTATCTTTGGTATGCCGGCAATGATGCTCTTTATGACAAGAGCCGCAACGGTGAAATAAACCGCAGCCACGGGAACAACGATATACCAGAGCACATTTTTAAATTCAATGCGTTCGGCGTAGCAAAAAATGAAGAGAACATGAGAAATCAAAAAGCTGATTCCGCCGGCGGCAAACCACTTGTTGCCCTTCGGGATAAGCAAAACATCACCGAGCCAGCTCGTAATGAGCGCAAAAACCAGCAGCCACGAATAACTTTCAACCGATGCAAGGTAATAAAGAAGAATCAGCGGAAGGAGGAATCCCTTTGTCCTCGCGCCCTTCACAGTGTCATCGTTATATCTGCGAACCAAGTGTATTACGCTCACAATTGCAAGCAGAACCAAATAAACGTATCTCATGCCATCACCTTATGCAATATTTTTGATTACTTGTGTTTGTTGATTATAGCATAAATTAGAGCAATAGTAAAGAAATTTTTGGGAAATATGTCAAATTTATGTAGCTTTTTGCAGAAAATGAAACAGCCGTATAATCAGCTCCTGTTGTTTTTTATCAACAGAACCACCGTCTCAACGGTATTACCTTTTTCCCACAAAAGCCGCCTTACCTCTTGACCGTCCCGATATATTGGGAAGTTAAACTCTATCGACTTCAAAGGCTTCTCCGACTCTCCGTTTGGATATATCTGAATTTCTTTTATAAGATAAGTAATAAGGCTTTTCTTTTCCTCGTCACTTATTATATCATAGAG
>CAKSYX010000022.1 GCA_934525065.1 uncultured Eubacteriales bacterium | reverse complement strand
ATAATCAACTCAATAATGGTATTAGGCGTAAACGAGCTGAGATTGGCTTAGACACGGAGGGATACTGCGACAGCAGAATGATAACCGATTGGAAGCTCGATTTTATGGCGAAAGCATTATTAGAGCATTTGTGGCAGGAACGAAAAGAGTCTGTGCTTATTGCGTTAGACCTTATAAGGCACTATTATAAGGAAGAAAGGACTTTGGATAATAAATCTGATGCTGCATCTATACAGGCAAGGATTGATAAGGCAAATAGCAGACTTGCTAATTTAATTGCTATGAGAGCCGACGGAGAAATTTCAAAGGACGAATATCAATCTATGAGAAGCCCTATTGATAAAGAGATTAAAGAACTCCAAAAAGCTCTTGAAGATACGCCGACAAATAAATGTTGTCCGAGAGGTCTGGATTTAGAGGGTATCCGTTCTACGCTAAACAGCCTTATTGATTTCAGCGGCAGTACGATTAGCCACGATGTTATTAATCAATTTGTTTATATGGTAACGCCGACTTCGGATACCACTTTTGATTGGTATGTTAATTTGAACGGAACGGCTGATGTAAAGGCGACCTTCACCGCAGAGGGTAGAAAGAAAAGCTGTATAATCAAATTAGAGGAAATTGAAAAGATTTCCTCGCTACATAGGAAAGAGAATGAGGACAATGCACATCTCATTAAAAACCCCATTGTTTTTGCCTTTCTGCACAGGCAGCTATTAACGAAAAGCACTAATCAGAAGTTAGTGAAAATCGCAACAAGTAAATAGCATTCGCCCACATTATCGAAAGGTAATGTGGGCGTTTTTTTGCTCTAATCCTTACAAATCGTAGGGGTTAGAGCCTTTTTTTATTTTTATCCCATTCTGAACGAATGGGATTTTTATTATTATAAATTTTCAAAAAGAGACGGACTCTTTGCCTTTCTTGCCGGCTGCCCCTTGAGGGCAAGTTGAAATGTTCAGTTTGTCCAAGCACCTTGACAATTGAATACACATTCAACAAGTACATTCCTGAACGAAGTAGAAAGCTCAGCCGAATGAAGGTGCGCCAAGAACCATCTGCCCTTATGGGTTATTACGGAAAGTAAGGTGGGTAGCGATTCCGAACCATTCTGAAATGTCCGCTTGCTACGGATAAGGCGATGAAACGATTCAGGGACAATGATACTTCCCTATGGGGCTGGCGGAGTACCCGGCAGAGGTGAGATTCCTATGAGTTCGGTCAGCAGCCGAACGCCTGTTGATTTCCTTTTACGCATTTGGGGGATGAGATCGAGTTAAATGCGACCACCAAAGCACAGGACTCGATTCCTGTGTTTTGGTGGATCGAGCGATCCAAATCTAACAAGAAGGAGGAAAAGCGAAATGCCAAACTGTAAAACCATAGCGATATGCAACCAAAAAGGCGGCGTGGGGAAAACCACCACGGCAGTAAACCTCGGCATAGGATTGACTATCCGACTTCGATGTTGACCTGTATGTGGCAGGCTTCAATTCCCGAATGATAGCCCCTCTATTCAAAAAAACTGCCGCGGCTCGGTTTTTTCCTGCCGCGGCTGCCGTGCTTTATTCCGGTGTTGATTTTCGGTGCGGACGACCGTGGACATCATAGATTTTGCTCTGGCTGAAAACAATTCAGCCACGCAGCAGGTGTCCAAAGTCGGAACTGACCTTATTGCTGTATTAAAAATATTCCCGGATAAAATATGTGTTCTGACGAGAAAAATTCTCAGCCGATCAGGTCTTTATACTGATAGCATCTGACATAATCGACCTTGAACTCAATAGGCCCTTTTTCGCTGTACTTCATTTTTCCCTTTCCTTTCGGATCTTCAAAGGAGACGCCGTCATTGCCGGCAATTTCAAGCGAAAGAAGAAGATATTCCGGGTTTTGAGAAACACCGCCGAAGGAGGTCCTTGCGGCCTCTTTTCCGTTGATATAGAAGATATACTCATTTTCATTCCATTCAACGCCATAGGTGTTGTATTCCTTATACGGATTGTTTTCAATGAAAAAGCTTCCAACGTGTTCGGTCCGGTGATCCTTTTCGTAGCCGTCAAAGTGAAGATTTACCGCAACCTTGTCAAGACCGAAACGGTGCGTATCATAGCTCATAGACTCAAAAACGTCAATTTCCGTTCCGTCCTTTCCGCTTGAGTCAATGTTGAATACACCATCGTTCATCAGCCAGAAAGCAGACCACATTCCGGAAGAGGCCGGAAGAATGCAGCACGCCTCCATATATCCGTACTTCTGCTCGTACTTTCCGAGAGTCGTGACTTTTCCGCTGTACCAGCCTTTTTTATAGGGCTTGAAGTCAACGGTTTCGTGAAATTCGTCGTAATAGCGGTTTTCAAGCGGCTCGCTTTTGTATTCGGCACTGATTACAAGGTTGCCGTCTCTGACCGAGACCATGTCCTCGTGCCAATAGCCGCCCTTGCGCTCGGTAATCCACCAGCTGTATCCCCATTTTTCACTGTCAAGGCTGTCTGCATCAAATTCGTCGCTCCAGACGAGGTCAAACTTGCTCATGTCGATTTCTTTGTCGCTGACCTTCCTTGCAAGACCGAGATTCTGCGGGAACGAAAGCGAAAAAAGCGAAAGAAAAACTATCAAAGCTTTGATAAAGGGTTTTAACACGTAACATCATCTCCTTATAATTTTATGTAACCGCAGGTCAACCAAAAAAGCAAAAATCCTGACGGCTTGATTTTCGCTCAAGCGCACACCCGTTCCGGCCTTGTAGCAGCGAGCTGACAGAAAATTTTTCCGGAGCCTTTGCACTCTTAATAAATCAGCGGTTATTTGCAGCTTTGTGCAATTTTATTTTATCATAGATGAAATCCCGTGTCAATATACGGCAGAAAGCTCTCGGCCGCACAGCAGACACTCAAAGCTTATTCCATATTCGTTAACGCCGATTCTAATTGTCTTTTTTGTTGCAAAAACAGCCTTTTCAACGGCCGCTTTGATTCCCTAGACGGAAAGAAATTCACCAAAAAGGACACTTGAAAGCAAAAAATCCGGGACTCGCATTATACGAATCTCGGATTTTTTCGGCTGCTTTTTATTTTGCTTTTTTGCGCTTTCTTCGGCACAAAAATCCCCCTTAGAGTCAGCCTCGAAATTATTGCTGCTTCAAGTGCTGCTCAAGGGGGACTATACCATTGCAAAGCCGCATTTGACTCGACTCACACACAGTAGAAATTTGTTTCCCACGCCGGAATATACGGGTGGTGTCTCAAATAGATTTTGTAATCGCTTCTGATTGAAAGAATCTCTTCGGGCAGGGCAAAAAAGTCTTCGTTTCTGTGGTATGCGCAGACGTAAAGCTTCGGCTTATATTTTTCAATCGTTTTTCTTGCGCCCTCAAGCGCACGCTTTTCCGCGCCCTCAATGTCCATTTTTATAAAGCTGAGGCGGTCGGTTATAACATTGTCAACGCTGTCAAAAAGGACGGGAACGCCGATTTTACCCTCATGGGAGTTGCGTCCGGCCCTTTTTTCAAAAAGCCGCGTTTCCTTTTTGTCCCACGCGCCGAAATTGAAGCGTTTGAGCCTTTCAAGGCCCTCGGTTTTTGCGCAAAGTTTTTTGAAATTTTTTGCGTCCGGCTCAAAGGCAAAAATGCGGCCGTATTCTCCGCCTGTGAACGAAAGAAATTCCCTGATTGTGTCTCCGTCATAAGCACCGAGGTCGGCTATGCTTTCGTCTTTTGAAAGCCGCAGAATGCTTTCATATACTTCATTCTTTTTGCTCTGACAGTCAAAAAGATATCCGGGCTTTCCGCTGATTTTAAACTTCAGAACATTGAGAAAGACCTGACGCGATTTTTCGTCCGCAAGAAGCGAAAACGCGCGGTCGAACTTATCTTCATTTTCCGAAAGATATTCAAGGTCGAAAAGGCCGTTTCCGGCAACGGGCACGGTGGGCGCGTAAAGCCGATGTTTTTTTGAAAGCTCATTTATGAAAAAGAGCGTTTTTTTGTCATGGACGGCAAAGGTCATAAGGATGATAAAATCGCCGTATTTTTCCTCCGCTTCGCTCAGTGTCAGGACTCTTTTTCCGTGGAAGAGCTGACCTCTGACAAAGCCGTCGCTTGCAAAGGTGTCGGCAAAGGAAACGCCGCGCTTTTCAAGCTCCTCAATAATCATGTCCGCGCCGTTGCCCATTCCGTAAAGAACAACCGGCAGCGTTTCTTCCTTTAAAAAAGACCAGAGCTCTCTGTCTTTTATTTTTTCAAGCATTCGACCACCCCATTGCAATATGATATCACGGTTATATAAACTTTTCAAGAAACATGAGGGCAGAAAGAAAATATGTTTTCTTTGCTCTAACATTTTGATTTTTCATCAAAATGTTTGTCTGATTTAACCTTGAGATTTTTGTTTTAAATCTTGATTAAATTAAAAATAGTGTTATAATTAGACATCATGTAAAAGGAGGCGTTGAGATGGATGAGCTCATAAAAAAGCTTATTGAGGTTGACAAAACCGCGAGAAAAAGCGTTGAAAACGCCGCTCAGAGCCGCGTTGACGCCGTCAGGGAGCTTGACGAAAAAAAGCAGCAGCTGCAAAGAGAAAATGAGCACGAATTTGCCGAAAAGGCCGAAAAAATGAAAAGTGACGCCGCTTTGGAGCTTGAAAAGGCCGAAAAGGCGATTGCAGAAAAAGAAAAGGCCGTTGCCGAAAGGCTCACAAAGGTTTTTGAAGAGTGCTGCGAGCAATGGGTGAACGAGGCTGTTGAGGGAATTACCGGCGGCTGATTTTTTGAAAAAAAGAGGTGACGACTGTGTCGAAAGCTTCAAACGCCGTTCTTGCCCTTTCAAGGTCGTTTTACGGAAAGAGTATTTCAGCAAGTCAGTATGACGCGCTGCTTGCCTGCCGTAATTCAAACGAGATTGCGTCGTACCTGAAGGCCAACACCGAATACGCCGGGGAGATTGAAAGCTCAAAGCTCAGCGATTTTCCGCCGCGTGTTCTTGAAGACCTTGTTCAAAAGCTGCGCTTCTCAAGGTTCAGTGCGCTTTGCCGTTACGAGCTGGCAATCGGCGATGATTTTTATAAATACTTTATTATCAAAACAGAGATTGAGCAGATTTTGCGCTGCACTCTTCTCATGTTTTCAAAAAAGACTGAGACCTATCTTCTTCAGGTGCATCCGTTCGTTGACAAGCACCTGAGTATTGACCTTTTTGCGCTCGGACGCGCAAATTCGCTTGAAGAGATTGCCGCGTGTCTTGAAAAAACGGAATACGGAAAGCTTTATAAAAAGCTCCTTTCCGACCCGTTCAAAAGCTATCTTTCTTTTGAAATGGCGTTCAGCGGACTTTTTGACGCGAAGCTTCAAAAGCTTATTTCAAAGTTCCGTTCAAAAAAGGAGCGTGAGGCGGTTTTTGAGGTTGCGGCCCGCAGCCGCGACTGCAAACTGCTTGCGGCGTGCTACCGCGCATTGAAGTATTATCCGCAAAGCCTTGAAGCCCTTTCGGGCTTTCTGCGTTCCTCGGTGGGTGTAACGCTTTTCACCGAGCCGCAAAAGAAAAAGCTTGCTTTGTGCAGAACAACTCAGGAGCTTTTGAGCTTTCTTCAAAAAACTCCGTACGGAGACTGGGCAGGAAACGGCGGCGAATTTGAAAAGTCGCTTGAAGGTTCGCTTCACGCCTACTGCCGAAAAAAGATTCGCTTTTCCTCCTATCCGCCGGTCGTTATGCTTTGCTACCTTTTGCTTTCTCTTGACGAGAGCACGAATCTTGTCAGAATAATCGAAGGCTGCAAATACGGCGTTCCTGCACAGGAGATCAGAAAAAACCTCATCGGTATAGGTACAGATGATGAAGGAGGTTTGTTGTAATTGGCTATTGAAAAAATGAAGTTCGTCAGGATCAACGGGCCCGCGTCACAGCTGAACAAGCTCATAACGGCCTGCTGCCTTGACGGCAATTTTCACCCGGAATACGCCGGTAATTTCATTTCGCAGTCGATGGGCTATGCCGCGTTGAATGAAGAGAACCCGTATTCCCAGCTTTTCGCAAATATCAGGGAGCTTGCCTCTTCTTTGGGCGTCAGTCTTGAGGATGCGAAAAAAATCAGGGGTACCGTTGTTGACGAACGGGCAAAGGAGTATATAAGCTCAGTCGGCGAAACAATCAACACTCTCGGCGAAGAGAGGAAGAACCTCACGGAACAGCTTGAGGAGTGTCGTGACGGAATTGAAAAATATTCCCACTTCACGGGTCTTGATGTCGGTCTTGACGAAATTTTTGCCTGCAGGTTCATTTGCCCGCGCTTCGGCTTCCTTCCGAAGGATGGCTATCTGAAGCTCAACCGCGGTTATGCGGAAAACCCGTACATTCTGTTTTGCCCCTGCTCATCTAATGATGCCGGCTACTGGGGCGCCTATTTCGCGCCGAAGGAGCGCGAGGACGAGATCGACGGAATTTTCGCTGCGCTGCATTTTGAAAGGCTTCACATTCCTTCCGCTGTCGGAACAACGGATGACATTATAAAGAGCCTCGAGGAAAACATTGAGCTTATCCGGCAGCAGCAGGCGGAGCTTGACGAAAAGATCAAGGCCATCTGGGAGCGTGAGGGCGAAAAGATTAAATCTCTCTACCTCAAGCTCATGGAGCTGAACGCAGTTTTTGAGCTTCGCAAATATGCGGTGCACCATGAAAAAAGCTGCTTCTTTGTCGGCTGGATTCCTGCATCGGCAGAAAAAAAGTTCAGAAAAAGACTTGAAAAGTATCCGGAATTTGTTACGGAAATTGAAGACCCGGAGAAGAACTCCTCTCCGCCGGTCAGGCTCAAAAACTTCCTGCTTTCGCGGCCGTACACATATTTTGTTAAGATGTACGGACTTCCGTCCTACGGAGACATTGACATCACGGCTTTTGTTGCCGTAACCTACACGCTTTTGTTCGGCATAATGTTCGGAGACGTCGGTCAGGGCTTTGTTCTTGCCCTCGGCGGTCTGCTCGCGTGGAAGCTCAAAAAAATCGAGCTCGGAAAAATCCTTGTTCCCTGCGGAGTTTCTTCAATGTTCTTCGGCTTCATGTTCGGCTCGGTGTTCGGATTTGAGGAGCTGCTTGACCCGGTCTATCATGCGATCGGTCTTGCGTCCAAGCCGCTTTCGGTCATGGATTCCATCAACACCGTTTTGCTTTTTGCAATTGCAATCGGTGTTGCGCTTGTTGCCGTTGCAATAATCATCAGTATCATAACAAACGTGAAGAAAAGGAAGCTTGGAACGGCTCTGTTCTCGGAAAACGGTCTTGCCGGTCTGGTCGTCTATATCGGCGGCGCAAACCTTGCCTATTCCTTCATGGCGAAAGAGGGCATCTTCCCGACAGGTATCAGTACGGTTATGCTGCTCGTCGGCGTTGTAATCCTCTTCTGCAAGGAGCTGCTTGCGCCGATTCTTGACGAAGGAAAATTCAAAAAGCCGGAAAGTATAGGAGACTTTATCCTTCAGAACCTTTTTGAATGCATTGAATACATTCTTTCGTATTTCAGCAACACAGTCTCATTCCTGCGTGTCGGCGCGTTTGTCATCGTTCACGCAAGTATGATGATGGTTGTGTTCACCCTCGCCGGAGATACTTCAACGGTCAAGGGAATGATAGTTGTTGTTCTCGGCAACATTGTTGTCATTGCACTTGAAGGACTTCTGACGGGAATTCAGGGCCTGCGCCTTGAGTTCTATGAAATGTTCAGCCGCTTCTATGAGGGCGAAGGACGTCCCTTTGAAGCCGCAAAGATCAGATAAGCATTATAGCTTTAATATATCAACTTCAACTTAATTTCAATTTCAGGAGGAAACAAAAATGGATACTCTTCTTTATGCACTCATCGCAATCGTTCCCGCAGCAGGCCTTATGTTCTCGGCGTTTTACACCTTCAAAAAGAGAATGGAAGGCAAGTCGATCAAAAAGGCTATGAGAGTTAATATTGCAACCTTCCTTGTTCTCATCGTAATGGTCAGTGTGTTTGCTTTTGCCGCTTCGGCTGAAAACGAAACCGCAGCCGCACCGGACGCTGCCGCAACTCCGGTAGCAACGAGCGAGGACGCAGAAACTGCTTCAGCAAGCTCTTCAAACGGCCTCGGCCTTCTTGCGGCCGGCCTTGTAACAGGTCTTGCAGGTATCGGCGGCGGTATCGCCGTTGCAGCCGGTGCGCCTGCCGCAATCGCAGCAACGAGCGAAGACCCGAAGTCCTTCGGTAAGAGCCTTATCTTCGTTGCCCTCGGTGAATCCATCGCTCTTTACGGCGTTGTTATTTCAATCCTTATCCTCAACAAGGTCTGAGTAAAAATGAGAATGTATCTTTTGAGCAGCGATGAGGACACTTTGACCGGTTTCCGTCTCGCAGGAGTTGAGGGCGGGCTTGTTCAAAGCGAAGAAGAGCTTCAGGAGGCTTTCGGAACGCTTGAAAAGGATAAATCGGTCGGAATAGTGCTCGTTACGCGCACACTTTCGGCAACCTACAGCAAGATGATTCTTGAAAAAAAGAAGGGCGCAAAGCTTCTCATCACCGAAATTCCGGACATGAAAAGTCCGGGTGCCGGAATTGACTCGATAACGAGTTATGTCCGCGATGCGGTCGGAATTCAGGTTTGATTTCCGGCGAATGATCCTTCAAAGAAAAGAGGGAAAGCTTGAATGCTTAATCAAAACGATAAGATTGAGCGCTTCTCTGAGATAATCAATAAGAATGCGCTCGCACAATGTAAAAAAATTGAAAAGCAAACCGAAAAGTTCAGAAAAGAGCAGCTCAAGGAGCTTGAAACAAAGGCGAAGACCGAGCTTGAAGGCCGCCTTGAATATGAAGCTCAGAGAATCACGACCCAGAAGGGCAGCAAAATTTCCTCGCTCGTTTCCGAAAGCAGGAAGAACCTTGCCGCAAAGCGCGAGGAAATCACCGCCTGCGTTTTCAAAAAGGTTGAGGAAAAGCTTTCGGCTTTTGCAAAAAGCGATGCTTATCCGCAATTCCTCAAAAAGAGCGTTGAAGCCCTTGTTGAAGAAGTCGGAGAGGGAGCTGTTGTTTACGTCAGAAAATCTGACCTTGAAAAATGCCGCGCCCTTTCTGTGAGAGGTGTCGGCAGATTTGAGGAAAGCTCAAAAATAAGGCTCGGCGGAGCGATGGCTTCAAACAGCTCAGGAACGGTTTTTGCCGTTGACACGCTTGAAAGCCGGCTTGAAGAGCAGAAGGAGGCCTTTAAACAAAAGGCTGACCTTGCAATCGACACGGGCGAGGTGAATGACTGATGGCAAGTGAAAATCTGATATACGGAATCAACGGTCCCGTTGTCACCGTCAAAGGGAAAACCGACCTTTCCATGATGGAGATGGTCTATGTCGGCAACGCTCACCTTGCGGGCGAAGTAATCGGAATCGAGAGCGACAAAACAACGATTCAGGTTTATGAGGAAACGGACGGACTTTGCCCGGGTGAAAAGGTTTATTCAACCGGTTCGCAGATGTGCGTGACCCTCGGCCCCGGAATCCTCAGCAATATTTTTGACGGAATCGAACGTCCGCTTCCGGCTCTTGAAAAAATGAGCGGCTGCTTCATTTCAAAGGGCATTTCCACCGCGGTTCTTGACGAAGAAAAGCAGTGGGACGTTCATATGACCGTCAATGAGGGCGATTACCTGCACGGCGGTGAGGTTTACGCCGAAACGCAGGAAACACCGGTAATTAAGCATAAAATAATGCTTTCTCCGCTGCTTGAAGGAAGGGTTATCTCCGTTAAGGAAAACGGCCTTTACCGCGTCAATGACGTTGTTGCGGTCCTTGAGGACAATGACGGAGAAAAGCACGAGCTGACCCTTTGCCAAAAGTGGCCGATAAGGATTCCGCGTCCGGTCAAAAACAGACTCCCTGCAACGCGTCCGCTTGTTACCGGTCAGCGCGTTATTGACACGCTTTTCCCGGTTGCAAAAGGCGGTGCTGCGGCAATTCCCGGCGGTTTCGGAACCGGCAAGACCATGACGCAGCATCAGCTTGCAAAATGGTGTGACGCTGACATTATCATATACGTTGGCTGCGGCGAGCGAGGAAATGAGATGACTCAGGCACTCTCCGAATTCTCCGAGCTTATTGACCCGAAGAACGGAAGACCGCTGACAGACAGAACCGTACTTATTGCCAACACTTCAAATATGCCCGTTGCCGCCCGTGAAGCTTCGATTTACACGGGCATCACCCTCGCGGAGTATTACCGTGACATGGGCTATCATACCGCTATCATGGCCGACTCGACCTCACGTTGGGCGGAGGCTTTGCGCGAGATTTCCGGCCGACTTGAAGAAATGCCCGCCGATGAAGGCTTCCCGGCGTATCTGCCGTCAAGGCTTTCCGAGTTTTACGAAAGAGCGGGCTATATGAGTGTTCTTTCCGGCGGCGAAGGTTCGGTCACGATTATCGGCGCAGTTTCACCGCAGGGCTCTGACTTTTCAGAACCCGTTACCCAGAACACCAAACGCTTCACACGCTGCTTCTGGGCGCTCGATAAGGCTCTTGCCTATGCAAGACATTACCCGGCAATCAACTGGAACGACAGCTACAGCGAATATGTTCCGGAGCTTGAAGAGTGGTATCACGATAACGTCGGAGCAGACTTTATAAAATACCGCGAAGAGCTTTGCTCGATTCTTTATGAAGAAAGCAGCCTGATGGAAATTGTTAAGCTCATCGGTGCAGACGTTCTCCCGGACGACCAGAAGCTGACGATTGAAATTGCTCGCGTTATCCGCGTAGGCTTCCTTCAGCAAAATGCATTTCATAAGGACGATACCTTTGTTTCGCTTGAAAAGCAGCTTAAAATGATGCACGTAATTTTGCATCTTTACCATAAGTGCCGCCAGATTATTGCGCTTCAGGTTCCGATGTCAAAGCTCATTTCAACCGGACTTTTCGATAAGCTTGTCAAAATGAAATATGATGTTCCGAACGACAAGCTTTATATGCTTGACGATTATATCGGCGAGATCGACAAAACGCTCGCTTCGTATCTCAACAGGTAAGGAGGGATAGCAATGAAAATTGAGCATAGGGGACTTGCCGAAATCAACGGCTCGCTTGTTATCCTTGAAGGCGTTAAAAAGCCGATGAACGAGGAGCTTGTTGAAATTCAGCTTGACGACAAAACAACGCGCACCGGAAGAATTGTTGCAATTGAAGGCGACAAGGCCGCAGTTCAGGTCTTTGAAGGCACGCGCGGAATTTCGATGGTCAACACAACGACCGTTCTGACGGGAAAGCCGATGGAAATGAAGCTTTCGCCGGAGATTCTCGGCCGCGTTTTTGACGGTCTGGGCAGGCCCATTGACGGTTTGGGAGAGGTTTTTCCGAAAAAATGCATGAACATCAACGGGAAGCCGATAAATCCCGTTTCGCGTGTCTATCCGAAAAACTATATCAGGACCGGAATTTCTTCAATCGACTGCCTGACAACCCTCATCAGAGGACAAAAGCTGCCGATTTTCAGCGGCTCGGGTATGAGCCACAACGAGCTTGCCGTTCAGATCGTCCGCCAGGCTTCAATTGCCGATAACAACGATTTTGCAATTGTTTTCGCTGCGATGGGTGTTAAGAACGACGTTGCGCAGTACTTCCGCTCCTCGTTTGAAAAGGCGAACGTAATGGACAGAGTTGTAATGTTCCTGAACCTCTCAAACGATCCGATCATTGAAAGAATCATCACACCGCGCTGTGCCCTGACTGCCGCGGAATATCTTGCGTATGAACTCGGAAAGCACATTCTTGTTATCCTTACGGATATGACTTCTTATTGCGAAGCCCTGCGTGAGTTCAGCTCCTCAAAGGGAGAGATTCCCGGAAGAAAGGGCTATCCCGGCTATCTTTATTCCGACCTTGCAACGCTCTATGAGCGCGCCGGAATAATCAAGGATTCTCCGGGCTCGGTCACTCAGATTCCGATTCTCACGATGCCGAACGATGATATCACTCACCCGATTCCCGACCTTACCGGATATATAACGGAGGGTCAGATCGTTCTTGACAGAGGCCTTGACACGAAGGGCGTTTATCCGCCGGTCAACGTTTTGCCGTCACTTTCGCGTTTGATGAAGGACGGCATAGGCGCAGGCTACACGAGAGAGGACCATCAGGCCCTTGCCAACCAGCTTTTCGCTTCTTACGCAAAGGTTCAGGATGCCAAGGCTTTGGCCTCGGTTATCGGTGAGGACGAACTTTCCGAAACCGATAAGCTGATTATGAGCTTCGGCAAGGAATTTGAAAAAGTTTTCATCAATCAGGGCGAAAACGAAAACAGAACAATCGAACAGACCCTTGACCTCGGCTGGAAGCTGCTTTCAATGCTTCCGGACAGTGAGCTTGACCGTGTTGACGAGTCACTGCTTAAAAAGTATCTCAGGCGTGATGCGGACAAAAAGGAGTGATAAGAAATGAGTCAGCAGGTCTTTCCGACTAAGGCTAACCTGATGAATACCAAAAAGTCGCTTCAGCTGGCAAAGCTCGGATACGACTTGATGGACAGAAAGAGAAACATCCTTGTCCGCGAAATGCTGAGCCTTATTGACAAAGCGAAGTCCGTTCAGGAAAACATCGGCAAGGTCTATGAAAAGGCCTATGCCGCGCTGAGGCAGGCGAGCCTTTCGCTCGGTGACTGTTCGCGTTTTGCGGGTGCGATTCCCGTCAGCGACGACCTTGAAATTGATTACCGCAGCGTTATGGGCGTTGAAATTCCGACCGTCAGAATAAACGAAGAAAAAAACGACGTGACCTGCTTCGGCTTTGAGCAGACGAACTCGGCTTTTGACGAAGCGTGCGTTCTTTTTGGCGAAGTGAAAAGGCTGACCGCCGAGCTTGCCGAAATTGAAAACTCGGTATGCCGCCTTGCGGACGCTGTCAAAAAAACGCAGAAAAGGTCAAATGCGCTTTCAAATATTATGATTCCGCGCTTTGAACAGACGGTCAAATATATCACGGATGCTCTTGAGGAAAAGGAAAGAGAAGACTTTTCACGGCTCAAGATTACCAAAAAGAACAAAAAGTGACATTTTTTGCAAAGGTTACACTTTTGTTCTCTTTACAAGCTTGGAAATATACTGTATAATGATGGCGAGGGAACAGCAAGTCACACTGCCCTCGTCAACTGATTATGGCCGGTCAAAATCTATTCGGTCAAATACGGAGGTTATATTTATGCTTAAAAAAATCACTGCTGTTGCTCTGGTCCTGACTGTTGCCCTCTGCTGCTTTGCAGGCTGCGCTTTCACTCCGGACAAAAAGATTATCGGCTCATGGAAGGACTCATCGGGTGTTCTCGGAATCGAATTCAAGGAAGGCGGCGTTGTCAAGTTCAGCGGTAACGCTTCGGCAATTTCTCCGGCTCTTTCGGCTCTCAGTGTTGACACCGAAGGAACATACGCCGTTTCAAAGGATGAAAACAAACAGTATCACCTTGTTATCAACATCAACATCGTCATCGCCGTTAAGCTTGAGTACATCATCTCCGAGGTTACAAGCGATGTTCTCACTCTCAAGGCTGTTGACAGCGACAAAAGCTATACTTTTGTTAAGGCAGACACCGCCAAGACAACCTCAAGTGCCCCGGCTGCTGAAAGCACAACTGCCGCGTAACAGCATAGACTGAAAAGAAAAACTTAATAAAAGCGGCTGTGTTCCAAATGAATTGATTTTGTGTTCACGGCCGCTTTTTGAACTAAAGCTCAGAATTATTATCAAGCCTTGCCCGGCTACAGCAAGGCTGTCGGAATTGTTTTTGTGGCCGGAAAGGCTATGGTAATTATGAAGAAAAGCACAAAAATTCTGATTTCGGTGATTGCTGCAACGCTCGTGCTCTGTGTTGCTGTCGTTGCCGGCGTCAGCATTGCAAAAAACAAAGGCAATGACGGTCAGACGCCGACATCCGGCGAAGACGCGCAGAGCACAACGGCGGAAAGCACGACCGCCGCACCGACCTTGGAGCAGCTGCTGCTCGGAAAATGGATGGACAGCGCAAACATGAGCGGCTTTGAGTTCCTTTCCGACGGAACGGTGAACGTCACCTACGTCAACATTTCCGTTGTCAACGGAACCGTCAAGGGAACCTATACCGTTACGGACAACACCGTTGACATCAAGTTTTCGATTTACACAAAGACGATCGAAAGAATTTATGAGGCTTCGGTAATTCCCGAAACCGAGCTGACGCTCAAGAACAAGGAGGACGGAAAGGTTTCAACTTACTCGTTCGTGAAGAGCAGCACCACGGAGAGCACTTCTTCTTCCGTTCAGGCCGAAAGCGGAATTACCGGCGTTTGGTCGAATACCGACGGGAGCATCAAGTATGCCTTTAACGGCGATTCTTCGGTGGAGATCAGCTTCAACAAGGGTAAAATGAACTCCGTTTCCTCTAATGAACTCAACGGAACCTACAAGGGAATCTACATGACGAACGAAAACAAGCTGACCGTTCAGTTCATGATGAATGAAACAAAGGTAACTCAGGAGTTCACCTATCAGATTTCCGGCAACACCATAAGCCTTACGGAAAAAAGCGGAGAGACAACTCTGCTTGTTCGCGGCGGAACGGGAAGCAGCTCCACAGGAACCGGCTCTGAGCTTGTCGGAAAATGGAGCGACTCAGCTGACATGAGCGGCTATAACTTCAAAAGCGACGGAACGGTGGACGTGACTTATGTCAACTTTACTGTACCGGTAGTGAATACAAAAATTGACGGAACCTATTCCGGAACCTACTCTGTCTCCGGTGGAAAGCTGACCGTGAGCCTTTCGATTTACGGCAGAGCGATTTCGGATACCTTTGAGTTTTCCGTTGCAGGAGATACCCTGACACTTAAAAACGTTGACAGTGCAGAAACCTCAACATACAGGAGGGTTAGCTGATGACCGAGAAGGAAAAGGTATATGCCGCGCTTTCCGGGCTTGGCATAGAGTATAAGGTCATTGACCACCCGGAGGTGCGCACGATTGAAGAAATGGATGCCCTCGGAGTGTTCACGGACGGCGAGGTCTGCAAAAATCTCTTTTTGCGCAACGCCAACGGAAAAACCCATTACGTTGTTTCAATGCTCAAGGACAAGCACCCCGACATTCAGAATACTGTTCGTGCTCAGCTCGGCTGTTCAAGGCTTTCCTTCGGCTCAGACGAAAGGCTGATGAAGCACCTCGGACTGAAGCCCGGCGCGGTCTCTCCGTTTGGAATCATCAACGATGAAGCCCACGAGGTCAACCTTGTTTTTGACAGCGACCTTAAAAAGGTTGACGGCTATGTCGGCTTTCACCCGAATGACTGCACGTCATTTGTCTGGCTCACCTTCAGTGACCTTCTTAAATTCATAAAGCATTACGGCAACGACGTTTATTATATCGACTGCTAAACATAAACACCGTTCTTTTTTCATAGTTATTGAAAAAAGGACGGTGATTTTTTATGATGAATTACGTCTGGCCGGTGATGATTTTGTTCGCCTTTGTTTCGGCTATCGTCACCGGCAGCATGAGCGGGCTTTCCGCGGCCGTTATTCAGGGAGGGCAGGACGCGGTGAGCCTTCTTCTTCGGCTTGTTGCAATGCTCTGCCTTTGGGGAGGAATAATGGAGATTGCAGAAAGTGCGGGGATCACAAGAGCGTTCAGCCGTATTCTTTCGCCGGTGCTGAAGCTCATTTTTCCGCGCCTTAAAAAGGAGGACTATGCGCTTGAAGCTGTCTCGATGAACATTACGGCCAATGTGCTCGGCCTCGGCAACGCCGCAACGCCGCTCGGCCTTGAAGCAATGCGCCGCCTTCAGGAGATAAATGCCGATCCGCTCACGGCGAGCGATGAAATGGTTGTTTTTGTTGTGATGAATACCGCCGCAATGCATATCGTTCCGACAACGGTTGCAACGCTCAGAGGTCAGTACGGCTCGCAAAGCCCGATGGCAATCATGCCGGCTTCAATACTGACCTCGTTTTGCGCGCTCACTGTTGCCATCACCTGTGCAAAGCTCGGAAACCGATTGAGGAAGAAAAGACTATGATGGATATTATCGGAATCTGGGTACTGCCCGTTATGGTGGTGCTCATTGTTGCTTTCGGACTTTTCAAAAAAGTCAAGGTTTTTGACCTTTTCATGAGCGGAGCCAAAAAGGGGCTGATGACGGTCTATGACCTTTTGCCGACCATAACAGGACTTGTTGTTGCGGTAACAATGCTCAAGGCGAGCGGCGGAATGGAACTTATTGCGAAGGCATTTTCGCCCGTTGCGTCGCTTCTCGGCGTTCCGCAGGAGACGGTTCCGATGGCTTTGCTGAGCCCTGTTTCCGGCGGCGGTTCACTGAGCCTTTTTGAATCTGTTCTCAAAAGCGACGGGCCGGATTCGTTTCTGGGTCAGGTGGCCTCCGTTCTGATGGGCTCAACGGACACAACGCTTTACGCCGTTACGGTCTATTATTCGGCGATAGGAATCAAAAGAACGCGCCATACGCTTTACGCCGGCCTTGCGGCGGATTTTGCTTCCTTTGTTCTCTCGCCGCTATTTGTCAAACTGACGCTTTATTAAATATTCATACTTAACGTCAGATTTCCTACTTGAAAAGAGCGGGACTATATGGTAGAATGTATTAGATAAAATGGGATTTTAAACAAAGAAACAGATATTTTGCCGTTGGCAGAGCTTAACGCTGCCGGCAGCAGGAAAAATCAAAGGGAGTTGAAGAATATGAAGTGTAGCTTTTGCGGAAAAGAACTTGAACCGGGCTCCGGCTTTTGCCCGCATTGCGGAACAATGATGAGCGTTGACGAGGCTCCGCAGGAAAACGCGGCGGTCAGCGATGAACAAAAGTATGAACCGGACAGGAGCGACGTTTATTCAAACGAGGTTGCGCCTGAGGAGCCGGCAGACGCGCAGCCTATTGACGAGAATCTTTCCGCTCCGGAGTATGTTCCTTCAAATAATGCAGATGACCTTGAAACAAGGACGAGCCGTGCAGACGACATTGATGATCCGTTTGATGCACTGCATGAAGAAAATGAATCTCACCCGTCAACCGCTTTCGATGACGATGGCGATGATATGTACCTGAAGCCGAAGAAGAGCAAAAAGGGCAGCGCTGCAATCGCTCTGCTTGCTGTGGCACTCGTTGCGGTAATCGCAGTCGGTGTCAAGGTAGTGAAGGACGGCGGAAAGTTTCCTGCAATAGACAAGCCTTCGGAAAGCTCGGCTTCCGGTTCTTCCGAAACAACAAAAGAGCAGAACGCCGAAACGACCGAAAAGCAAACCAAGGAAACCGAAACAAAGGAAACGACCGAAAAAGAAACAAAAGGAACAGAAAGAGAAACCGAGAAGGAGACCACCAAAAAGGAAGAAACCACAAAGGAAAAGACCACCGCTCCTTCAACAACAAAGGCTTCCTCAACCACAAGAGCTCAGTCAACGACCGCAGTACCTTCAACAACGAGGACGCCTTCGACAACAAGAACACCCTCAACAACGAGAACTCCCTCAACAACAAAAACGCCTTCAACAACGGCTCCGGTTTCAAAACCGTCTAAGTATTATTCATCGCCGCTCACAAGGTATGTTTCGGTGAACGGAATCTCGCTTCGCAGGGCTGCGTCGTCCTCTGCTTCAAGAATTCTTTACCTTTCAATCGGCAACGATGTAAAGGTCTACGGCGAAGAAAACGGCTTTTATTACATATACAGCCCGCGCTACGGCGTTTACGGCTGGGTTCAGAAGCAGTATCTTGCAAAGAGCAGACCGATTGCCGAAAGCGAGTCAAAGGTCTCCGGTGTTGTTGCTCCGGATAAAAGGTATTCATCAGCAAAGAGTGCAACGGTTGCTACCTCTCAGGGTCTCAGACTCAGGAAGGGTCCGGGTGCGTCATATGACGTTATCCGCATGATAGGCTACGGCTACCCGCTTAAGGTTACGGGAACCGACAGCAAAAATCCCGGCTGGGTCTATGTTACCGATCTTACCCACGGTGTTTCCGGCTGGGTATCGGCACAGTATATCAAATATTGAACATAAATTATAAAACAGGCAAGGAGAAGAAAAATGATAACATTGAAAACGCGCTGGACGGAAGAGGCAATGTGCGAAAAGCCGCATCAGGAATACCCGCGTCCTCAGATGGTGAGAGACGAATGGCTCAACCTTAACGGCATGTTTGAATACGCCGTTACGGATGCTTCGGCCGAATGGATCGGCAAGGCCGACGGAGAAATTCGTGTTCCGTTTGCGATTGAAAGCTGCCTTTCCGGTGTCTGCAAGAGGATAAACAAGGCTCAGCGTCTGTGGTACAGAAAGAGCTTTACTCTTCCCGAAACGTTCAAGGGAAAAAGAACGCTTCTCCACTTCGGCGCGGTAGACTGGGAGTGCAGGGTATATGTGAACAAAAAGCTTGCCGCTTCTCATATCGGCGGCTACTGTCCGTTCTCGGCCGATATCACCGATTTGCTTGTTGAAGGTGAAAATGAGCTTGTTGTCCGTGTATATGACCCGACAGACGAAGGCTGGCAGAACCGCGGAAAGCAGGCGAGCGAGTCTCACGGCTTTTGGTACACCTCAACCTCCGGAATTTGGCAGACTGTTTGGCTTGAAGCTGTTCCGGAAAACTATGTCAAGGGTTATAAGCTCACCCCGGATATCGATGCAGGCGTTCTGAATATTGAAACCGAGCTTGTCGGCGAAGGTGAGCTTTCGCTCAAGGTGCTCGACGGCAAAAGCGTTGTTGCCGAAAAGGCACTTTTGGCAAAAGACAGCGTTGAAATTAAAGACGCAAAGCTTTGGTCGCCGGAGGATCCGTTCCTTTATGACTTTGTTCTCACCTTTAAAAACGGAGATTCGGTTGATACGGTCAAGGGCTACTTCGGCATGAGAAAGTTCAGCATCGGCCCGCATGAGGGCTACGCAAGGCTGTTCCTCAACAACAAGCCTTACTTCCAGAAGGGACTTCTCGACCAGGGCTATTGGAGCGACGGCGGCCTTACTCCTCCCTGCGATGAGGCAATAGTATACGACATTGAAACAATGAAGCGTCTCGGCTTCAATATGCTCAGAAAGCACATCAAGGTTGAGTCCGACCGTTGGTATTACCACTGCGACAGGCTCGGAATGATCGTTTGGCAGGATATGGTCAGCGGCGGAAAAGCACTTGACGTTTTCCACGCAGGTGTTCTTCCCAACATTCAGGGCTTTATCAATCCGGTCATTTATTCAAGCCTGAGGGACAACAAGTATAAAATCTTCCACCGCGACAGAATTGAATGGAGAACCCAGTTTGAAGAAGAGCTGTTTGAAATGATGGACGCTCTTTATAACCATACCTCGATCGGCTGCTGGGTACCGTTCAACGAGGGCTGGGGACAGTTTGACGCAAAGCGCATCGGCGACGCAGTCAAGAAAAAGGATCCGACCAGAATCGTTGACCACGCAAGCGGCTGGTACGATCAGAAGGGCTGCGACCTTCGCAGCATCCACCGCTATATCCTTCCTGTTACCGCTCCAAAGTATGACGGCAGACCGTTTGTTCTCAGTGAATACGGCGGATACAGCCAGATTCTTGACGGCCACGTTTGGAACAAGAGCAAGTCCTTCGGCTATCAGATGTATAAAAGCAAGGAGAGCATGACCGAAGCTTACAGAAAGCTGCATGAAAAGCAGGTCATTCCGGCAATGAAGAAGGGACTTTCCGCAACGGTTTACACTCAGGTTTCCGACGTTGAATTTGAGGTCAACGGAATGCTCACCTATGACCGCGAAATCGTCAAGCTTGACGAAGATGTTGTCAGAGCAATGAACGAAAAGATGACATTCTGATGAATTATGAAAAGCACCGTCCGGCTTCAAAATGCCGGGCGGTGTTTTGCTTTTGGCTGCTTATATAAGAGCTTTGTCTATTTTTGGCTTGTCTTTACTTTGTTTAAACATCCCGCATTTTGGCAAAAATACCCACAAAAGGGGAGTATGTCCGCGCCCAAAATGAGCAAGTTCACAAAATCGCATTTTTCTCGGATTTCCGCGAAAACGGTTGTTGACAAAGGCAGATCTTTGGTGTAATATATGTAGGTATGCTGTATGGCTGGGTTCATGCCCTGCTGTGCTCAGACATAATTTTCAGGAAAGGAGATGCTACCACTTGCCTACCTTTAATCAGTTAGTTCGCAACGGCAGAGAAACTCTCGTCAAAAAGCCGAAGGCTCCTGCTCTTCTCAAGGGTCTCAACTCAAAGAAGAACGTTATGACCGATCATAACTCACCGCAGAAGCGCGGCGTTTGCACGGCAGTTAAAACCGCTACCCCGAAGAAGCCGAACTCAGCTCTTCGTAAGATCGCCAGAGTTCGTCTGACAAACGGAATCGAAGTTTCAGCTTACATTCCCGGTGTTGGCCACAACCTTCAGGAGCACTCGGTTGTTCTCATCCGCGGCGGCCGTGTTAAGGACCTTCCCGGTGTGCGTTACCACATCGTCCGCGGTACGCTCGATACTCAGGGCGTTAACGGAAGAATGCAGGCCCGTTCAAAGTACGGCGCAAAGCGCCCGAAGGCTGCCAAAAAGTAATTCTGAGCTTTAAATCAGAAGTTTTCCGCGAGTCAGGCGGAATTATTGAATTGACAAATCTTCTTGCAGGCTGAGCGAAAGCTCACGGTGCGAGAGTGTGTATATACTTATATATGCCTCTGCATTGGTGCCGACGGGAATTTGTCACTCGAGTACCTATGATATCATTACTATGAAGGAGGGAAGCGCAGTGCCAAGAAGAGGCCAGATTGCAAAACGTGAAGTTTTGCCCGATCCGCTTTACAATTCAAAGCTTGTAACACGTCTCGTCAACAGTGTTATGTATGACGGTAAAAAAGGTGTTGCTCAGAAGATTGTGTACGACGCTTTTGACATCATCAGAGAAAAGACAGGCAAGGATCCCCTCGAAGTTTTCGAGGCTGCGATGGAAAACGTTATGCCTGTTCTGGAAGTTAAGGCTCGCCGTGTCGGCGGTTCAACTTACCAGGTACCCATTGAAGTTCGTGCAGAGAGACGTCAGACGCTCGGCCTTCGTTGGATCACGCTCTATTCACGTCAGCGTTCAGAAAGAACGATGAAGGAAAGACTTGCCAACGAAATCATGGACGCTGTTAACGAAACCGGTTCAGCGTACAAAAAGCGTGAGGACACTCACAAGATGGCAGAAGCCAACAAGGCTTTCGCCCACTTCAGATGGTAACAAGTCCGTTTTGTTCTTTGAAACGGCAAATGCCGCTTGGCGGCGTGTGTGTTTATTTATGGCAGTAATGACTGCCGGATTTATGTTTAACCAATTTGGAGGTCAAAATGCCGAGAAAAGTTTCTCTTGAAAAAACAAGAAATATAGGCATCATGGCTCACATCGACGCAGGTAAAACGACCACGACCGAGAGAATTCTCTATTACACCGGCGTTAACCACAAAATCGGTGAGACTCATGACGGTTCCGCAACCATGGACTGGATGGCTCAGGAGCAGGAGAGAGGTATTACCATCACTTCGGCTGCTACCACCTGTTTCTGGAAGGAACACAGAATTAACATCATTGACACTCCGGGCCACGTTGACTTCACCGTTGAGGTTCAGCGTTCGCTGCGTGTTCTCGACGGCTCCGTAACAGTCCTTTGCGCAAAGGGCGGCGTTGAGCCTCAGTCTGAGACCGTTTGGCGTCAGGCCGATGAGTACAAGGTTCCCAGAATGATTTTTGTCAACAAGATGGACATTATGGGTGCCGACTTTTTCCGCGTCCTTGACATGATCAAGGAACGCTTCCACTGCACCGCTGTTCCGATTCAGCTCCCCATCGGCGCTGAAAGCGAATTCAGAGGTATAATCGACCTGCTTGAGATGGATGCCATTATTTACGGCACCGGCGACGGAACAAACTTCCACCGCGAAGCTATTCCCGAAGAGCTCAAGGAGCTTGCCGAAAAATATCATTCGGAAATGGTTGAAAACGTCGTTGAGCTTGATGAAGAGCTCATGATGAAATACCTCGAAGGTGAAGAACCCTCTGTTGACGAGCTTAAGAAGGTCATCCGCAAGGGCACAATTTCAAACGAGATTGTTCCCGTTTGCTGCGGAACCGCTTACCGCAATAAGGGCGTGCAGCCCCTTCTTGACGCAATCGTTGACTTCATGCCCGCTCCGACGGACGTTGAATCAATCAAGGGCGTCAATCCGGAAACGGACGAAGAAGAATACAGACATTCTTCCGACACAGAGCCGTTTGCCGCGCTTGCATTCAAGATTGCAACCGACCCGTTCGTAGGAAAGCTTTGCTATTTCCGCGTGTACTCCGGTACCGTTAACGCAGGCACCACTGTCTATAACTCCGTTAAGGATGACAGAGAGAGAATGGGCCGTATTCTTCAGATGCACGCAAACCACCGTGAGGATATCGAGACTGTTTATGCCGGCGACATTGCTGCTGCCGTAGGTCTCAAAAATACCACCACCGGTGACACTCTTTGCGACGAAAAGCACCCGATCGTTCTTGAGTCGATGCACTTCCCGGATCCTGTTATCCGCGTTGCAATTGAACCCAAGACGAAGGCAGGCCAGGAAAAGATGGGCATTGCTCTTGCAAAGCTTGCAGAAGAGGATCCCACCTTCCGCTGCTACACCGACGAGGAAACCGGCCAGACCATCATTGCAGGTATGGGCGAGCTTCACCTTGAAATTATCGTTGACAGACTCCTTCGTGAATTCAAAGTTGAAGCTAACGTCGGTAAGCCGCAGGTTGCTTTCAGAGAAACCATCCGTTCAGCCGCTTCTTCGGATACAAAGTATGCCCGTCAGTCAGGCGGTAAGGGTCAGTACGGTCACGTTAAGATCAACATTGAACCCAACCCGGGCAAGGGTTACGAGTTCGTCAACAACATCGTTGGCGGTGCAATTCCGAAGGAGTATATCGGACCTGTTGACCAGGGTATCCAGGGCGCAATGAAGTCAGGCGTAATTGCCGGCTACAGCATGGTTGACGTTAAGGTAACTCTTTACGACGGTTCATATCACGAGGTTGACTCCTCCGAAATGGCGTTCAAGATCGCCGGTTCAATGGCGTTTAAAGACGCTGCAAGGAAGGCTAACCCTGTTCTTCTTGAGCCGATCATGAAGGTTGCTGTCATCATGCCCGAGGAATACATGGGCGACGTTATCGGCGACCTTAACTCAAGGCGCGGCGAAATTCAGGGCTTTGAAGACCGTTCTGGCGTTAAGCAGATCAACGCGAGAGTTCCTCTTGCCGAGATGTTCGGCTATGCTACCGACCTTCGTTCAAAGACTCAGGGCCGCGGACAGTACGTCATGGAGCCGGACGGCTACAAGGAAGTACCGAAGTCGATTGCTGAAGGCATCGTTACCGAAAGAGCAAAGAGAGACTGATTTTTTCTTAAAATCTACTTGCTTTTTTTCACTATTATTGGTAGAATAAGAGCCAAGAAATAAACTTGCTAATTATAAGGAGGAAATTCCAATGGCAAAGCAAAAGTTCGAAAGAACCAAACCCCACGTTAACATCGGCACCATCGGTCACGTTGACCATGGTAAGACCACTCTTACCGCTGCTATCACCAAGACCCTTGCTATGAAGGGCTACGCTCAGTTCGAAGCTTACGACATGATCGATAAGGCTCCCGAAGAGAGAGAACGTGGTATCACCATCAACACCGCTCACGTTGAGTATGAGACCGACAAGCGTCACTATGCTCACGTTGACTGCCCGGGCCACGCCGACTATATTAAGAACATGATCACCGGTGCTGCTCAGATGGACGGCGCTATCATCGTTATCGCTGCTACCGACGGCCCGATGGCTCAGACCAAAGAGCACCTTCTTCTTGCACGTCAGGTTGGCGTTCCTGCAATCGTTGTTTTCATGAACAAGGTTGACCAGGTTGACGACGAAGAACTCCTTGAACTCGTTGAGATGGAAATCCGCGAGACTCTTGCTGAGTATGAATTCGATGAGAACTGCCCGATCATCAAGGGTTCGGCTCTTAAGGCTCTTGAATATAACGGCGGCGACATCAACGCTCCGGAGCTCAAGTGCATCTGGGAACTCATGGACGCAGTTGATAACTACATCCCGACTCCCGACCGTAAGGCTGACCTTCCGTTCCTTATGCCTGTTGAAGACGTATTCACGATCACCGGTCGTGGTACCGTTGCTACCGGCAGAGTTGAGCGTGGACAGCTCAAGACCGGCGAAGAAGTTGAAATCGTTGGCCTTAGCGACGAAAAGAGAAAGACCGTTTGCACCGGTATCGAAATGTTCCGCAAGATCCTCGACTATGCTGAGGCCGGCGACAACATCGGCTGCCTCCTTCGCGGTATCCAGAGAAACGAAATTGAACGCGGACAGGTTCTTTCAAAGCCCGGTTCAATTCATCCGCACACCAAGTTCCGCGGTCAGGTTTATGTTTTGACCAAGGACGAAGGCGGACGTCACACTCCGTTCTTCAACAACTATCGTCCGCAGTTCTATTTCAGAACTACTGACGTTACCGGCGTTATCACTCTTCCGGAAGGCACCGAGATGTGCATGCCGGGCGACAACGTTGAAATGGACGTTGAGCTTATCACCGAGATCGCTATCGAAGAAGGTCTTCGTTTCGCTATCCGTGAAGGCGGACGCACCGTTGGTTCAGGCGTTGTTACCAAGATCAACGAATAATTGATTTTTGCAAAGACCGTCGCTTTTGCGGCGGTCTTTTTTTGCGAAAAGTTTGATGAAAAAGAAAACCGGTGAGCGGCGGCTCAATTCCTTCCGCTTTTTTGGTCACGGGTGCGGCGTTTTCGGTCGCTTTTTTACACTTTCATTTGCTTTGTCGCGCAATATTCTGCAACAAATCTGTGAAATCTTAACAATTTTTTAACTTTGTTTAAAGCTATCGACTTTTTCGGCGTTGTTTGATAAAATACTTATTAGCTGTTAGTTTCAGGCAACTTTGTCCAAACCGGAGGGAGCCGTTGCCTGTTCTTGACCGTGGAGCCCTTACGTGGGTCGAAATATCATAGAAAAGGGGTGTGGCTTTGAAAGCTGCCGAAAGTGTAAAGAACTATCCGTCTTCTCTGAGAATGTATACGAATTACGCTGTCAGGGAAGTCAAAAAAGTTTGCAAGGAAGTCGGACCGCGTGCTTCCGGAACGGAAAACGAAAGGAAGGCTCAGGAGCATTTTAAAGAAGAAATGAAGACCTGCGCCGACGATGTTCAGCTTGAAGAATTTGAAATGCACAAGTATGCGTTCATGTCATGGGTCGTGATCGACGGTGTTTCGCTTCTTCTTGCTCTTCTTTTCTCATTCCTTAAAATGCCGGTTGTTTCGCTCGTTCTTACAGTGATTGCAATTGTTTGTATGTTCGCCGAATTTTTGATGTATTGGGAATTTTTGGATCCGCTTTTTCCGAAGGCGATTTCCACCAATGTCATCGGCAAAAGGAAACCTACCGGAGAGGTCAAGCGCCGCATAATTTTTGCCGGCCACGTTGACTCCTCGTATGAATGGACTTACACCCACCTCGGCGGAAAGGCGTTGCTTTTCACCGTCGGAATTTATGCTGTTGTCGGAATGTTCTTTGTTCTGGCCGTATCAATTCTTTCGATTGTAAAAGGCGGAGCTTTCCACGCTGAACTTGACGGTTTTGTTAATGTGCTTAAATATGTTCAGCTTGCGTTCATTCCCGGTTTTATCGCTGTAATTTTCTTCACAAACTTTAAGCTTCCCGTTGACGGTGCAAACGATAACCTCACGGGCTGCACTACTGCAATCGCCGTTCTCAAATACCTTGAGGATAACGATATCCACTTTGAAAACACCGAGGTTGTTGCAATGACCGCCGGTTCTGAGGAAGCCGGACTGCGCGGAGCAAGAGCTTACACAAAGCGCCACATTAAGGAGCTTACTGAGGTTGAAACCGTTTATTTCGGAATGGATACCCTTCGTGACTATGAAGATATGGCAATTTACAGCCGCGACATGACGGGAACCGTCAAAACCGACCCCAGAGTCTGCGCTCTCATGAAGAAGGGTGCCGAGCTTGCCGGCCTTGACCTTCCGTATGCTTCCGTATATCTCGGAGCCTCTGACGCCGCTGCTGTTTCAAAGCTCGGAGTACCTGCCGCGACCCTTGCGGCGATGAACCCCGGCCCGCCGAGATATTACCACACAAGAGGCGACACAGCCGACAATCTTGTTCCCAAGACCGTTGAGAAGGGTCTTGATATCTGCCTTCAGTCTCTCTTCCTTTATGACGAAGAAGGACTCAAGGAAAACTATTGAGTTTTATTTTGAGCCGGACAGCCGAGTGGCTGCCCGGCTTTTTCGCAATTACACACTTCTTTGTGATTTGAACAAGCTGTAAAAATTTTTTAATTTATCTCCATTTGTTGACTTTGTGCGAAAAAGGTTGTATTATATAACATGATTCATAGTAGATAACTGTGTTCGCGGTTTTTAGAATTCTATATGCCGCGTCTGAAATATCAAAAAGCCGACCCCGTTGTGGTACGCTTCGGAAAGAAGGTAATGCTCTTGAAATTTAAAAAGCCTCTTGCTTTTCTGCTTGCTCTGCTTGTTGCGGTGAGCTTTGTTTGCACACCTGCGCTCGCTTCTTCAATTGTTACCGATAAAAGCGGAGCGGTCAAGCTGATTCCCGGCAACACGCGCACTGCTGATCCCGAGTACAGCAAAGCATGGCTTGATAAGCTCATAATCAGAGACAGTGCTTCTGCCATTACGACGGCTCGTTTGGTTCCGACTCCCGAGTATCCTTACAGCCATACCTTTGACGAGTTTTTCCGTGACGTTGATGCGTACTCGGTTCTTGAGCTTCTCAATGAGGATACAGTCGGTGCAGCTTATGACGAAATCGTCAATGTTCTTTATTATATGGTTGCCGCGCTCGGTATGACGTCCGACAGCAAGACCATGAAAAAGTATGTCAAAAGTCAGAACATCACTTTGCCGGACAAGATGAGCGCCGAAGATGAGATTAAGGTTGCCGTTTTGTATTCTGCGCTTAAATATGACGCAATATATACGATATACAGCAAGAAGGTTTCACTTCCGAAGGGTATTACTCTTGACAGTGCAATTTGCATAATTCTTGCCGAGCTGATGGAAACGAGCCTTCCCTCCGGTGTTGACAGCATCACAGGCTTTGCCGTGAGCTGCATGAGGAATTACGTAAGTCAGTTCGATATGCTTCCGGTCAGCGCAAACGCAGATGAGAGCGAAATTTTTCACTGGGCAAAGGTGCTTACCGCAGCGTCGAATGATTATCAGGTTCCGCTTACTGCGTATGATGAGGCCACTACCGCTCAGAAGGAATACGTTGATTACGCTTATTTTGCTTCGATTTTTAAAACGGTCTACGGTGTAAATGTCAATCCCGTGCGCCTTGCAATTGCAGACAAAACCGCCGGAAAGACGGCTGTTCCAAAGCTGCTCCTTCAGTCAATGCTCACTCAGTCTGGCGTCGATTACGCTGCCGATGCAACAAACGAAGAGCTTTTCAAGGACGCCTGCGAAGCAGGATGGTTCAATCTTGACGAAGAATTTTACAGCGACATTTTCCTTTACGATCTCTATGCCGAAGAGGGCAGCAAAAAGATTTGGTTCACGCCGTTTGCCCTTGCCGGTCAGATTGGCGGAAACGATGAATATGTAAAAGTTTTCCTCAACGGAAAAGAGATTGAAGCCGGAAAAACTGTCGGTTGTGAAATTTCCGGAAGGAATGACACAATCGTCCTGAAGGTTGAGTATGACGACGGTTCATCAAAGCCGGAAAGTTCAACCTACCTCTTCAACGTCAAACGTCAGGCGCCTTCAACCGCAGGCAGCGACAAGCAAAACAGCATTGTTGCCGATGTTCAGAATGCAATCGACAAAGTAGTTCCTGCCGATAATGAAAAGGTCAGCACAATTGTTGATACAATCGCTCAGAATTTTGACGATGCTCTTGCTCAGGTTCCGACGCAGGTTGACCGAAATTCACTCACAACCTACGCTTCGGGCGAAAAAGCTGATAACGCCAAAAGCGATGACAGCGCAGCTTCAGCGGAGTATAACAACGGCTACAAAGGCAGTCCCGCAAAAAGCTCGGGCGGAATCGACTTCGATTATCTTGAAAAGCTGATGAATGAAACATATCTCAGCGATGAAGAGGCCTCAAAGGCGGTTGCTGCTTTTGATTCATCGGCCGCTCAGCCCAAGGCGAACCAAACGCTTGTTCAGAAAACCGTTGCAACGCTCAAAGAAAATCCGGAAATTGCCGCAGCTCCAACGGGGATTCTTGCCCTTGGCGGTTTCGGCGGATATATTTGGACCAAGCGCAAAAAGACCTCTGAAAAAAGCGAAAATTACGAAAACAAATCTAAAAAGACCGAAGATTAAGGGATTGTATAACATTAAAAATTATTAAATTAAAGGCCGCCGCGGTACGTTTTGTGACTGCGGCGGCTGTTTTTTGTGCATTCTCAGAGGAAAAAGCTTTTGTTCAAAACTTACAGAAGTTTGTTCCGCCACCCTTGACAATTTTGAACAAATGGTTTAAAATATTCAGGATAACTGTGGTGAAAGTAAAGCAGTTGGCTTTACTTTTTTATGTTGTCATTCGGGTAACATTACTGTAATTCTTTTGATGATTTTTAGTGGAGATTTTGAAAAGAAGGAGGTGCTGCTACTTTGGGAGATTGGATTGTGCCCCTGATCGTTGCAGTTGTCTGCGCGGTCGTTTTTGGGATTATAGGCTTCGTACTCGGCGGTATTCACAGAAAAAAGACCGCCGAAGGTCTTCTCGGCTCGGCTAATGAAGAGGCTACGCGTATTATAAATCAGGCTGTGACCGAAGCTGAGACAAAGAAAAAAGAAGCTGTTCTTGAAGCAAAAGATGAAATTCATAAATTCCGTACCGAAACCGAAAGGGAACTTCGGGACAGAAGAAATGAGGTTCAGAGACAGGAAAGAAGAATTATCCAGAAGGAAGAGAATCTTGACAAAAAGATCGATTCCCTCGACAAAAAAGAGGAACTGCTGAATAAAAAAATTAAGCAGTCCGAAAGCCAACTTGCCGAAGCAGAAAGCATCAAAAGAAGTCAGTTAGAAATGCTTGAAAAGATATCCGGCTATACAAAAGAACAGGCCAAGGTATATTTACTTCAGACATTGGAAGAAACGCTCACAAGAGAAAAAGCGGTCAAAATCATGGAGTATGAACAAAAGCTTCATGACGAATCGGATGCGCTTGCCCGTGAAATCATTACAACGGCAATTCAGCGCTGCGCCGCAGACCACGCCTCTGAGGCTACGGTTTCCGTTGTTGCCCTTCCGAACGATGAAATGAAGGGCAGAATCATCGGTCGCGAGGGACGCAACATCAGAACCCTTGAGACCATCACCGGTGTTGACCTCATCATTGATGACACACCGGAAGCCATTACCCTTTCCTCTTTTGACCCGGTCAGAAGAGAAATTGCAAGAATCACACTTGAAAAGCTTATTACGGACGGAAGAATCCATCCTGCACTCATCGAAAAGATTTATGAAAAATCAAAGCGTGAGGTTGAACAAACAATTCGTCAGGCAGGCGAGAGGGCTGTTGTTGACGCCGGCGTAAACGGCGTTCATATTGAGCTTATCAAGCTTCTCGGCCGCTTGAAATACCGCACCAGTTACGGACAGAATGTACTCAACCATTCACTCGAGGTTTCCTATATCGCAGGTCTTATGGCTGCAGAGCTTGGAGCCGACATCAAGCTTGCGAAGCGTGCCGGCTTGCTCCATGATATCGGCAAGGCCGTTGACCATGAGCAGGAAGGCTCCCATATTGAGCTTGGCGTTGAGTATGCAAAGAAGTACAAAGAAAACGACATCGTTGTCAATGCGATTCAGGCGCACCACGGAGACGTTGAACCTAAAAGCATCATAGCTTGCCTTGTTCAGGCAGCTGACGCAATTTCGGCGGCGCGTCCCGGTGCAAGAAGAGAAAACCTTCAGAACTATATCAAGCGTCTTGAACAGCTTGAGGGTATTGCGGAAAGCTTTAAAGGCATTGAAAAAGCTTTTGCAATTCAGGCGGGCCGCGAGGTCAGAATAATCGTTAAGCCTGATAAGATAACGGACGATCAGATGGCTCTGGTTGCCCATGAAATTGTCAAGAAGATTGAGGATGAGCTTGAATATCCGGGTCAGATCAAAATCAACATGATTCGTGAGACCCGTGTTGTTGACTATGCAAAATAAGCGCAAAGGGAGGGCAAAAGTCCTCCCTTTACTTTTGATTGCGGAGAAATATATGAAACTGATTTTTGAGGATGAAAGTGTAATAGTTTGCGTAAAACCCGTCGGACTGCTTTCTCAAGGAGAAGGGGAGAGCTGCCTGATAACGAAGCTCAAGGAGCACACAAAAGGCGAAATTTATCCTATCCATCGTCTTGACCGCGGTGTTGGCGGTGTAATGGTTTATGCAAAAACAAAAGCAGCTGCTGCCGCGCTTTCAATGCAGGTTTCAAAGCGCGGAATTGAAAAGGAATACCTTGCGCTTATCCACGGCAGACCGGAGGAAAAAACCGCCGTGCTTGAAGACCTTCTTTTTAAGGACAGCCGCAAAAACAAAGTCTTTGTTGTAAAACGCGAACGCAAGGGAGTTAAAAAAGCAGTCTGCCGCTTTGAAGTGCTCCTTAGCGGAAAAACGCCGGCAGGCGAGGAGTATACACTGGTCAAAGTAAGGCTTCAGACGGGAAGGACACATCAAATCCGTGTTCAGTTTGCATCGAGGAAAATGCCGCTTTTCGGTGACGTGAAATACGGTGCGCGTGACGTTGAAAGGGAGATTGCTCTGTTTTCCTGTGCGGTAGGCTTTACGCACCCGAAAACGGGTCAAAAGCTTCGCTTTGAATCTTATGCGACAACGAATATGCTTTTGAAAAAAGCCGTTGTTCAGGCAGGCTTTGACGTGGACGGTGAAAGTGAAACAAGCCGAAAAACAAAAAGTCTTTGAAGCTTCGGCAAAAAAATGAATTTTGTTATGGTACACTTGATAGGTGACAAATTAAAAAAGAAAAATCAACTCAATATGATATGATGTTAACAACCACAAGAACACATACAAAAAGGAGTTGAATTTTCTGTAACAAGTGTAATATCAAATGCGCGGTTTCTTCAACCGGTAATTCGATATTCTGAGAAGAATGGAGCAACAAAAGCCTCAAACAGGTTTAGAATAAGCAGAAATGCGATATATGAGTGGAAAGCAAAGCATGATGGGAATTGGAAAAGTCTGATAGATAGATCCCATAGACCGCAGCATCATCCGATGGAACATCTTTATCAAGGTCAAGCCGCTTTTAGCGGCGGCTACTGTCTGTTAAGAAATGTTTCTCGGGCTCGGAAGGCAATAATTTTTGGCATCATATTTTTTGAGTAAATGTGTTACCCATAATTGACGACCCTACAAAAAATTTTATCGACAATTGTATTTTGTCTTGACAAACGAGCGCATATTTGGTAAAATCTATCGGTAACAGAGACGCAGTTACAACTGTGCATATTTGGAAAAATGTCCGAGATGTCGAAGGTGCGACACTCGAAATCATGTGATTAGTCCCAAAAAGTGAATATTTATACACGGAAGCGTATCGAAGTGGTTGTAACGAGCTGCACTCGAAATCTCCTTCGGCTAACGGAAGCCCATCTTCCGAAAAGCCTTTAACCGTGCGGGTTTCGGGCATTTGCCCGTCGCAGGCACATCGTGAGTTCTAACAGGAATTCTAATACAACCGAATATTTGCGTTAATCCCGGTTTTCCGAGTTAACATACATGGAGAGTTGTCCGAGTGGTCGAAGGTGCAGCACTCGAAATGCTGTGTACGTAAAGTACCTAGGGTTCGAATCCCTAACTCTCCGCCATAATACCACCGTAATTTTGATAGAATTACGGTGGCATTTTTCTATGCCCGGAAAACGCTTGAAATCAGGCATTTCAGCTATTTCAGCACATAAGCGAACCCCGCTGCAGAGCAATTCTGTGGCGGGGTTTTGTGAGTTTTATAGGGTTCGTGGACTTCTATGTCGTTGTAATCGTTAAACAACCGAGGTAATCGTTAAATCACAGAGGCATTCGTTAAATTACAGGGATAATTGTTGAATTAGAAAGGAATTAAAAAATCAAAA
>CAKSYX010000021.1 GCA_934525065.1 uncultured Eubacteriales bacterium | reverse complement strand
GCGCAGTCAAAGCAGGTGTGGGCGGAGATTGCGTTGATTTCGCTTTTTGCAAGTTCATACGCCATGTTGCCCGAAAGGAAGTTCTTTTGCGCCCTGAAAATTATCGGGTGGTGGGTCACGATGAGATTCACCTTGTTTTTCTTCGCTTCAGAAAGTGTTTCGCTCGTCAAGTCAAGGCAGAAGCCGATTTTTTTGACCTCGCTCTCCTGATTTCCGACGAGCAGGCCGCAGTTATCCCAGTCGCATTTTGTTGAATACGGAGCAATGCGGTCAATACGCTCCGATATCATTTTAACGGTTATCATCTTTTTCCTCCGTCAGTCTTTTAAAATCTTCAATTATTTCCGAAAGCCGTTCGACCTCAACGCTGTTATCGGCCGCAGCATTTTTAAGCGCAGTGCAGCGCTTCTCGAGCCGCAAAAGCTGCTTTTTAAGATAAATTGCGGTGATCTCATCCCTGTTTTCCGTGAGCTTTCCGATATACGGCAAAGCGGGAGAAAAAGCGAAGGCTTCCCCTTTATATTCGGCCGCCATTGCACAATAGCTGTGACGTCCGTCCTGCGAACAGCATTCTTCAACAATTTCAAAGCCGTTTTCAAAAAGAAAGCGGCGCAAATCTTCTGCATGGCTCATCGGCTGAAGCACAAGGCGAAAGCGGCTGTCTTTGAGCCATAGCGTTCTTGAAATCAGCCCGGTTATGAGCAGACCGCCCATGCCGGCAATTACAATATCATCACAGCTTTCCGGATCAATGCTGTCAAGCCCGTCAGACAGAACGGTTGTGATTTTTCCCCCGAGTGAATATGTTTCAACGGTCTTTTTTGCGTTTTCAAGCGGCATTTTGCGCAAATCAGCTGCAACCGCAGAGGGCGAAACACCTGTTTGCAAAAGGAAAACGGGCAAATATGCATGGTCGGTTCCGATATCCGCAACGCGCGAACCTTGGCGAACAAGCGCGGCAACCGACAAAAGGCGGGGATCAAGTTTAACGGTCTGCAAAATTAAAACTCCTTAAAAGGAACGCGCAGCAAAAACAACCCTTGGCCGATTTGCGGCGGCAGACAAAAAGCAAAAGCTATAAGACACAAAAAGCGTTCATTTTACCGCCAATTGTGAATTATAGCTTTTTGTTTCGGTTTTGCTTTTCGGTCAGCCGCACTGCGGCAGTCCTGAATTTTTGATGTCAGCTACGCTTTCAATCAGTGCTCGGAAGCGAGGTAGCTGTTGATTCTTGAAACGAGCTCGTCGGCGTCAACACCGTGAACAGCGCAGGCCTCCTCAACGGATTCACCTCTTGCCGAGGGGCAGCCGAGGCAATGCATACCCATTTCAAAGAAAAACATTGCGGTTCCTCTGTCGGCGTCAAGGATGTCACCGATAAGCATATCTTTTGTAATTTCTTTCATGGTAAAGTTCCTCTCGTTTTTAAAATATTCTCGGTAAAACGAGCAATTTTATACAGTCGCTTTGTCAGCTGAGCATGAATTTTTTGATCATGATAATGATTGCAATGCCCATCTTGACGCAAAGACCTGTCATCATAGTGTTGAGGATGATGACAGCCTTTTCGGTTTCATTGGCCTTTTTGGCCTTTGAATAAAGAATCAGACCGACAAGAGCAAAGAGGAAGGAAAAAAACTTTTGAGCCTTACTGACCGGGCAGGCGGCTGCGGCAGCTTTTTTGGCGAGCTTTTTTTCTTTCTTGAGTTCTTTTCTGCTCTTGAGCTGCGGAACAGCAGGAGCGGCAGGAGCGGCAACGGGTTCCGCAGACGGAGCAACGGGAGCCTCGGGTGCGGCATAAACCGGAGCAGCGGCCTGAACAGCCTCGGGTGCCGAATAAACGGGAGCCTCGGGAGCGGCGGGAGCAGCTTCGGGCTGAGAATAAACATTAGCCGCGGGTTCGGCAGCATAGGTCGGCTGCTGAGGCTCTACCTTTTGTCCGCAGATAAAGCAAAAATCTGAATTGTTATCAATTTCATTTCCGCAAAACTTACAAATCATAGAGAAATCCCCCTAAATATTTATGATTCATTATAACATCATCTTTTCACTTTTACAATAGAATTTTTTAATAAAAATCTCTTAAAGTGGCACTAATTTGAAAAAAAGAGTCCGTTTTCCTTGCAACCTCTTCGGTTTTAATGTAAAATATTCGTTGCATTTGCCTTTAAATTCCACAAAAAGAGGGGTGAAACCGATGGCTTTGATTTCAGCGCACTCAGTTTCTCTTTCGTTTTCGGACAGAGTCATTTTTTCAGACGTCTCGTTCGATGTATACAAAAAAGACAAAATCGGATTCATCGGCGTGAACGGAGCCGGAAAAACAACGCTTTTCAAGCTTTTCACAAGGCAGCTTGAGCCCGACGGCGGCGACGTTTTCATCAGCCGCGATGCAACGCTCGGCTATATGGAGCAGCACGCCTGCTCCGGCAGCGACAGAACACTTTTTGACGAGCTTCTGACCGTTTTTGACGACGTGATCTCGGCCGAAAAGGAGCTTGATGAAATTGCGGAAAAGCTGAACGGAGAGTTTTCGGGTGACGCAGAGCTGATTGCACGGCAGCAATATCTCCTTGAGCTTTTTGAAAGGCGCGGCGGCCTGACCTATAAAAGCCGCACACGTTCGGCCCTCATAGGTCTCGGCTTTGAGGAAAAGGACTTTTCGCTTTCCTGCTCGCTTCTCAGCGGCGGCCAGCGTTCAAAGGTCAGCCTTGCAAAGCTTCTGCTTTCAAAAGCAGACCTTCTGCTCCTTGACGAGCCGACAAACCACCTTGACATTGAAAGCATTGACTGGCTCGAAGGCTGGCTTTCGGAATATAGCGGAACCTTCATCGTCATTTCACATGACAGATATTTCCTTGACAAGGTTACAAACCGAACCTTTGAGCTTGAAAACGGAAAAATCTTCTGTGCAAACGGCAACTACTCGCGTTTTCATGAGTTGAAAGCCGAACGCAGAAAGAACGCCGAACGTGTCTATGACAACACGATAAAGGAGGTCAAGCGGATTCAGGGCATAATCGAACAGCAGAAAACCTTCAGCCAGGAGCGCAATTACATCACGATCGCTTCAAAGCAGAAAAGCATTGACCGTCTGCTTGACGGACTTGAAAAGCCCGAAAGGGAGCTTGATTCAATCCGCTTCAGCTTCAAGACGAATCTTGTCAGCGGAAACGAAGTTCTCCTTTGCGAAAACCTTTCAAAAGCCTTTGAAAACCGTGAGCTTTTTGAAAACGTCTCAATGCTCATCGAACGCGGCGAAAGAGTCTTTATCACCGGAGAAAACGGCTGCGGAAAATCTACCCTTTTGAAAATGATTCTCGGCAGGCTCAGACGCGACAGCGGAAAAATTACGCTCGGCGCGAACGTCAAAATCGGCTATTTTGACCAGACGCTTGCCGAAATTTCAACAAACAAAACCGTCCTTGACGAGGTCTGGGACGATTACCGCGCAATGCCGGAAACGCAGGTCAGAAACGCGCTTGCCGCTTTTCTCTTCAAAGGCGACGATGTTTACAAAATCACCTCTTCGCTTTCCGGAGGAGAGAAAGCAAGGCTTGCGCTTTTGAAGCTGATGCTTTCCGGAGCAAACTTCCTTGTTCTTGACGAACCTACGAACCACCTTGATATCAAAAGCCGCGAAGCACTTGAAAGCTCGTTCGATACTTTTGACGGAACAATGCTCGTTGTTTCGCACGACAGATACTTCATCAACCGCCTTTCAACAAGAATTCTCAGGCTGCACAAAAACGGCGTTGACAGCTATCCCGGCAACTACGACAGCTTTGCTGAGCACCAAATCGACAGAACAGTCAAGCCGGAAAGAGAAAAGGCTGCTTTGAAGGAAAACACCTATAAAAAGCAAAAGGAGCTTGAAAGTCTCAAGCGCAGAACAAGGGGAAAAATCTCCCGCCTTGAAGAGCAAATTGATTTTCTTGACGGCGAGCTTGAAAAAATTCAGGGAGAAATCTCTGCTCCCGAAAATGCGGCTGATTACGAAAAAATTCTTACACTCACAGATAAGCTCCACGAAACAACGGAAAAGCAGGAACAGCTTATGCTTGAATGGCAGGAGCTGACCGAAGAGCTTGAAAAGCTTGAAAGCGGAGAATAAATAAAACAAAAAGCGGGCCTTGCTGAGACACCCTCTGCAAGGCCCGCTTTTAATATATTCAGAACGGTCTTTCCTCAAAGCCGTTTTTTGTAATAATATACGCACTCCTGAAACCGCATGAGCGAAGAAGCTCTGATACCTCACCGAAGGCAAAGCCGACAGCTTTTGCGCAATGAGCGTCCGAGGTTAAAGTCAAGCGCATATTCCTTTTTTTGAGGTGTTCAAGAATAAAGCGCGAGGGATACGGCTCACTGCGGCCGCAGCGGAACATCGCCCCGGTGTTGACTTCAAAAACCGCGAGTGGGCATTCATCGCAAATTCGGTCAACGTGTTCCAACGCGAGAAGCTTATATTCACGCGAGGTATCGTCAAAAACGGCAGCACTTTCATTGAACTTTTCAATGAGGTCAAAATGGCCGACAATGTTGCCCTTTGTTTTGCAGAAAAACGAGGAAAGGTCGCTGTAATACTTTTCCGCAAGCTTCAAAAACGAACCGCCGAACTCCCTTTTGGCGCAGTCAAGCAAAACCTCAGGCTTATAGTCAACACTATACATTCTCTCATCAAAATGAAGCTGGTGCACCGAGCAGATTACATAATCGAGCTTTGAAAAATCAAAGCCTTCGCTGTCGCGGTCAAGCTCAACGCCGTTCAGTATCTCCATTCTTTCGGAAAATTCTTTTTTCAGGTCTTCAATTTGACCGATGTACTCGACTACTCTGTTTTCCGGAACAGCATAGTTTTCGGGAAAAGGCAAGGGCGAATGGAAGGAAAAGCCGAAGCTTTCAAAGCCTTTTTTCACAGCTTCCTCTGCCATTTCAAGCGGTGTGTTTTTTCCGTCGCAGTAAGATGTATGTATATGACAGTCTGAATTTATCACACTTTTCACCTATGCCTTATAAGAGCATTCAGCCGCAATCGGGCATTTTCCGTTGCGGCTGTCAGTTTTTTAAATGGTACGGTTGGTTCTTCTCCAACTCAATTTCATGTGTCTCTTGTGAAATCTCTTTTCTCTGCCCTTGAGTTTATAGTTAAAGGTTCTGTTTTCAACGCGGTCATAAAGTGCCGTGTTCAAACGGACAAGGTGTTCGTCAAAGCTTTGAGACGCGGCAAGAATAACCAGTCCGTTGTCACTCGGAAGAGTAATTTCGTCAAACCTTTCGGTGTTTATCTCATACATGAAGAAATAGAGACGTGCTCCGGCGTTATCGGCGCTCTTTGAATGTGTATGAGTGCACTCCCAGGCAAGCTTTCCGGGTTTGATAAACGCGGTTTCGGCAAGGTTGTAAAGATCCCAGCCGCCGATTCGTTCATTGATGGCGTTGACCTTAATTGAAGCTCTTGCGGTGTCACCGAGGCCGAAATCATAGGCCTTGTCGCCGTAAAGGCTCGCAGCGATGAAATAGAGCTTCTTTCCGTCGGTTCTGATTTTTTGGCCGTTGCAGACAAGGGCGTTGAATTCATCGTGAACGCTGCCTGTTTCAAAGCGGACGCCGCAGCAGTCAATAACCTTCGGGAAGATTTCCGCAGGAATTGAGACGCCGATTGTCGGAATTGAGCCTTCGCTTCTGTCTGAATTGAAGGATGTCGCTTTGATGTTATACGGGAGCGTAACGACCGCCTGCTCCTCTCTTGAAGAAACATTGCAGGAAAGCAGCGTCAGCGCAAAGGTCTTGACCTCGTAAGGAGCAAGGTCAAAAATGAGCCTTCCGCCGGCAACGGAAGCTTCGCCGATCTCCTCCTCTGTTGCGTAAACCTCACGTGCACTGAGGATACCCTTTCCGAGGAAAACTTCAACCTTATCAGCCTTTTGGCCGGACGCTTCGTTGACTCTGATGATGACCTCGTTGGTCTCCTCGCTCTTTTTGAGGGCGCGAACTATCACATTCGGATTGCTGATTGCGCCGAATGAATACTCACTGCCGAGTGCACCGATGTGCTTATCTGAGGTGAACACCGCCATCGGCTGATTGAAGCAGCGCGCTTCAAACTGTGTGCCCTCGGTGAAATCTCCCTTATGGGAATAGATTGCATAGCCGTAGCGGTTCAGACCAAAGTCCATCATGCCCTGAACACTGTCGTTGCGGTAATAGTTCTTCGGTGAGTGAATGACAGTCAGGCGCAGCGTTTTGTTATCCTTCATAATCCAGCCGTACTTTGAGTCGCTGAGAATCGAAACGCCGATATTCTTGGTCGGGTCGCTGATATCGGCCCACTTCTGAGCAGGCACACTGTAAAGCTTTTTGGTTGCGCGCTTTCTTGAAATCGTGCCGAGACCGAGGTCAAAGGTCGCTGTCTCGTTTTTAACCGTCAGGTGGAAACCGTTATGAAGAACACGCCTGAACTCGCGCCATTCGATCTCATTGAAAACGTTGACGGTTTTTCCGCCCGCAGAAAGCGAAACGTAATAGGTGAATTTTGAATTTCCGACAAACTGGGTGACTTTGATCGTTGCTCTCGCAGGACCGGATTCAACAATTTCACAAATGCCTTTTTCAGCAAACTCCCACGGATAGCGCATGACCTCGTCATAGGTCAGCTCCCACGCGGGATAAATGCGGTCGCCGTTATATCTGTTAAGCTCGAATCTAATCGGCTTTTCAAGAAGTTCGGCCGAATCAAGGGTCTTGTCGATTATTGAAGAAATGTCGCCGTTTTTGTTGATGGTGACAATATATTTATGGTTTTCAAGCATGTTTCCGCTCACACGAACACCTGTGTTCATTGCGCAGGGCTCATAGCTGTAAAGAACATCGAGAACCTTGAAGCCGAGCGCCGGAACATTGACGCAAACGGTAGCCTTGATGATGCTCTTGTCGGCATAGTTCACCTGAGTCGGGAACTCGCGGCCGGACTTGTCAAACACGCGGATATACTTGAAGCCGACCGACGGAATGGTGATATCAACGGGAGCCATGCGCGGCTGTTCAAGGCAGTTTGAAACAACAACGGCAATGCCCTTTGTCCATGAGGTATCCATGTTCTTGATAATTTCCGCGCCGGAGCCCTCAAATGCATTTGAAAACTGATTGAGCGAAGCAATATAATCATTCCATGAGCGCTTATATACACGTTCAACCGAGGTTCCGGTTATGTCATCGTGGAAGGTATGGGCAATAACGCGCTTCCACGCCTTTTCAAGCTCCGTTGAAGGGTACTTTGCTCCGCAGACATTCGCGGCAATTACTGAAGTGCGCTCTGCCATATCGGCAAGCTCTTCGCTTTTTCTGTTGCAGCGCTTTGAAAATGAACGCGAGGTATATGAGCCGACGCCGTGGTTGGTCATTACAAGCTCGTTGTTCCAAACCGGAAGTCTGCTGCGTGCAGAAAGATCGAGAGAAGAAAGATCATTAAAGAACTCTGTCGGCGAGGAGGAAAGAACCTTGATTTCGGAAGAATCGTTTTCTCCGATCTCGGCTTCAACTGTTTTGACGGACTGCTCCTTCGGTGCTCCGCCGACATCGCCCACACCGTGATAGCCGAATGTCCAGCCGAAATCATAGTTCTTGATGTTTTTATTGAGTTTTTTCAAAAGCCTGTCGTTCGTTCTGATTTTTTTGAAGGTCGTGCAATATGACTTTGCGTCAAGGGACGCAAAAATCGACTTTCCGTTTGATCCCGTCCAAACGCCAATGTCAAAAGGAACGCCGTATGCACTGCCCCATGAGAGCTTTTGAGTTGAAAAGCCCTTGAGGTTCGCGTGCTCCGCAACAGCCGGAAGTGCCCAGCCGAAGCCGAAGCAGTCCGGAAGGAAAATATCGTTGCTGCGGACACCGAACTTGCGCTCAAAATATCCGTTGCCGTAAAGCACATTTCTGAAAAGGAGCTCCGGCGAAGGAACGTTTACGTCGCCGTTTTCATAGCAGCTTCCGGTCACGTTCCAACGCTTGTCTTTAATATATTCCTTGAGCTTTTCAAATTTTTCGGGATAATACTCCTCCATAAGCTCATAGCGGTAAGCACCCTCAAAGTTGAAGCGATAATGCGGATACTTTTCAAAAAGGGCAAAGTTATCGTCGAGAGTTTTCGGCAGGCACGTTTCAAGCACATATTCAAAATCCCAGTTCCAGACCGTGTCAAGATGTGCCGTTGCTATTGTGTAAATTCGTTTTTCGTCTGTCATTATACCTACCTCACTTTTTTGCGCGCTTTTTTTCGTATTCCCTGATTCCGCCCTTTTCATCGTAAAGCCTTGCAGCCTCAAGGCAGATGTCAAGCGAAAGGTTGATGCAGTTTTCGTCGATGTTCGTCCATGTATCCTCACGGGTATGGTAATAGGTCTTAGGGTCATGGTTCACGCCGCAGAAACCGCAGGCGCGAATGCCATACTTTGAAAAGCCTTCGGCATCGACTGCTCCGGGATATAGACCGGCACGTTTCATTTCAACTCCGTTGTTCTGTCCGGCTTCAAAGAGCAGGTCTCCGACAGCTTCGCTGTCTTTGACCGTTCCGGTGCAGCCCTTTGTGTAGATTTGAAGCTGTTCGATTTCGCGCATGGTGTCAAGCGTAATTGCAACGGTTTCGGTCTTTTTAAGCTCATCCTGATGCGCCTTTGCAAAAGCGAGTGCACCGCGAAGTCCGGCTTCCTCGCTGCCGGTGATAAGGCAGCAGACCTCGGTGTTTTTGAAGCGGAAATCGTTATCAGCCATTTCCTTGAGAACGCCCATTGCAACGTAGCAGGCGGAAAGGTTATCGTTCGCTCCGTCAACAACAACGCGCCAATTTATGAAGAAATACATCGCTATAAGGAACGGAACGAAAACGAACATCACGATTCCGAGCGGCTTCCAAAGTCCGGTTTCAATTTCGGGAACAAAGCCGAGAGAGAAAGAGGAAATCAGCCTTGCAAGAGTAACGGCAAAAATGAAGAACATTCCGATTATTGAACCGCCCATTACCGGAAGGAGTGTCTTGAGCCGGCCGTGGAGGGAGTACGTCCACTCATACGCCGCATCGGCGTGGCCGGAAAAAATGATTCTTCTTTTGACCTCACCGGTCGGCTTTCTTTTTGCAAAAACGTTCCTCGAAACCTTTTTTGGAAAGAGAAAATCAACAAACTTTCCATAAAAGAGGAATTCAAAAAGGAACATGAGTATACTCAGAAGCATGAGCACCGGAGGAAGAGCGGCAAGGATAAATTCGGCCTTGCTGCTTCCCGGATAAATGACTGACGGGAAGAGCCAGTAAAGCGCAATTGAAGCAAGGCAGAACGTGACCGCAATGATGATGAAGCCCATGAATGCATGGGGATGAAGCTTGAAGTCCTCCATCTGAACTTCATCGGCATATTTTTCAAGTTCGGTTTTGAAATATGCCTGGGTGTTCCGTTCACTTTCCGAGCCGGGCGAACGCTTTTTGAAGTTTTCGCATATGTATCGGATGCCGTCCTTCATGAAAGCTTTTGTTCCGTCTGTTGCCTTAAAGCTTGGCATAAATGTCTCCCCTTTTTGATAATATCAATTCAGTTTATCATAAACAACTTAAAAATACAATAAAACACCTTGATTTTTTAGTCAAAACATACCAATTACAGGTTCAGACCGGAATAAAACTGAAAGCGACCGCAAAAAGAATCGTGGGCAGCATATTTGCAACGCGAATCTTTTTGTCAAACATGAGATTTACGCCGACAACAAAGATCATCATTGAGCCGACAAAGCTGATGTTCGCAACTGCAAGGTCGGTGAGAAGCGGCTTGACGAGCCTTGCAAGCAGCGTAATAAGGCCTTGGAAAATTCCGAGCGGAATGACCGAAAAGGCCGTTCCCTTTCCCATTGCGCACGCCATGACCGCAATTATGACAAGGTCAAGCACAGCTTTTGTAAAAAGGGTTGAATAATCATGGTTCAGCGCATCCTGAATCGGTCCGATGACAGCCATTGCGCCGACACAGACCGTGAGCGATGCACTGACAAAGCCGGAGATGAAACCGTTGTCGTTTTCGCTGCCCGTCTTTTTCCTGAGCCATTCGCCAAAACGCTCCGTCAAGTGCTGAATATTGATAAGCTCGCCTAAAAACGAACCGAGTGCAAACGAAATGACCATGAAAACAATTTGCGCCGTTCCGTTTTCCTGACCGTTCAGCTCAATTATCCGTCCGATTCCGCCTGCACCGCCGATGAAAATAACGGCAAGCCCCATACACTGCGTTATCAGCTCACAAAACCGTTCCTTGAGCACCTTTTTAAACACTATTCCGACAACCGCACCGGCAATTACCGCAGCGCAGTTGACGATAGTTCCGAGTCCTGTCATTCAAACACATCCTTTTTGCCGGTCACATTCAAAATCAGCCGGACAATCCTGCCCGGCTGAAAAATCTGTTTGTTTTTAATTTACTCAATCACGAGCTTATTGAAAACCTTCTTGCCTTTTTTGAGGATCACATGACCCTTTTCAAAGGCGGATTTTTCAATGACGGCGGCAAAATCTGTAACCTTTTCATCGTCAAGCGAAACGCCGCCCTGTTCAACGAGCCTTCTGCCCTCGCCTCTTGACTTGATTACGCCGGCCCTGAGCATTGCGTCGATAACGCCGATTTTTCCGTCCTTAAAGTCTGCTTCGGTCAAAACGGTCGTCGGCATATGCTCGAGGTCCCCGCCTGCTCCGAAGAGTGCCTTTGCAGCGGTCTGAGCCTTGAGCGCTTCCTCCTCGCCGTGAACGAGCTTTGTCAGCTCAAAGGCAAGAATTTCCTTCGCGGTGTTGAGCCGGCTGCCCTCCCAATCGTTCATCTTGTCAATTTCCTCAAGCGGAAGGAAAGTGAGCATACGGATGCACTTGAGAACGTCTGCATCCGCAACGTTGCGCCAATACTGATAGAATTCGTATGGGCTGGTTTTTTCCGGGTCAAGCCAAACAGCGCCCTTTTGGGTCTTGCCCATCTTCTTGCCCTCAGAGTTGAGCAGAAGAGTGATGGTCATTGCGTATGCATCTTTTCCGAGCTTCTTTCTGATAAGCTCGGTTCCTCCGAGCATATTGCTCCACTGGTCGTCACCGCCGAACTGCATATTGCAGCCGTAGTCGGTGTAAAGACGGTAGAAGTCGTAGCTCTGCATTATCATATAGTTAAACTCAAGGAACGAAAGTCCCTTTTCCATTCTCTGCTTATAGCACTCGGCACGAAGCATATTATTGACCGAGAAGCACGCGCCGACATCACGCAGAACATCAATATAATTAAGGTTCAAAAGCCAGTCCGCATTGTTGACCATGAGAGCCTTTCCGTCTGAAAAGTCAATGAAACGGCTCATCTGCTTTTTGAAGCAGTCGCAGTTATGCTGAATCGTTTCCGGGGTCATCATGGTTCTCATATCCGACCTGCCTGACGGATCACCGATCATTCCCGTTCCGCCGCCGATGAGCGCGATAGGCTTGTTTCCGGCCATCTGAAGCCTTTTCATCAGGCAAAGAGCCATGAAGTGACCGACGTGGAGCGAGTCTGCGGTGGGGTCAAAGCCGATATAGAAAACAGCCTTTCCGTTGTTGACAAGGTCGCGGATCTCTTTTTCATCCGTAACCTGAGCAATCAGGCCACGCGCAACAAGTTCGTCATATATTTGCATTTTTATGTCCTCCTGTTTTAACGTTTTAAAGTGTAACACTGTTCATGGTTAAATATGATACAGGCTTTGAAGAAAATTGTCAAGAGTCATCCTCCTGCTTTCCGCCTGAAAATTCAATAAGCTCTCTTGCGGAGCGCAAGGTTGCGTCGGTGATGATATCTCCGCCGATTATCCTTGCAAGCTCGCTTTCCCTTTCGACGCCGGAGAGCTTTTTGACCTTTGTAACGGTCTTTACGCCGTCGGTTTCCTTTTCAATCAAAAAGTGGTTGTCCGCCGCTGCCGCGATTTGTGCAAGGTGCGTGACGCAGATGACCTGACGGCCGAAAGCGACCTGCCTGAGCTTTGCGGCAATTTTCTGCGCCGCACGGCCGCTGACTCCGGTATCGATTTCATCAAAAATCATTGTTTCGCCGCTGCCGTCTCCCGTGAGAACGCAGCGGATGGCAAGCATTACCCTTGAAAGCTCACCGCCGGACGCAATTTTTGAAAGCGGCTTCGGCTCTTGACCGACATTCGCGCTGAAAAGAAATTCAACCTCGTCAAGACCGTTTTCCTGCGGTTCGGTATCCTTGAAGGAAACAGAAAAGACCGCGTGCGGCATATCGAGGAAGGAAAGCTCCAAAGCAACCTGCTTTTCAAAGCGCAGAGCCGCCGCCTTCCTGCAATCGGAAATTACACAGCCGAGGTTAAAGACCTCACTTTCCTTTTTTTTCAGCTCGGCTTCAAGCTGAGCCTTTTTTTCATCCGAAAAGGCGATGGAATCATATTCGGCCCTCGCCTCTTCGAGCGCGGAAAGCATATCCTCTTCCGTTTCGCCGTATTTTCTTGAAAGCCTGTAAAGAACGTCAAGGCGTTCTTCAATTTCGTTTATATCGGTGGGCTCTTCTTCAAACGAGTCAAGCTCCGAGGAGACCTCGGAAAGGCAATCCTCAAGCTCATAGCGAAAGCTGTCGATTGAAGAAATGTAGGTCTCATAGCTGCTGTGGTAATCACTCAACTGAGCAAGAAACGAGCTGAGAGAATAAAGCTTATCTGCAAGGCCGCCGGTGTTTTCGTCCCCCGAGAGCAATTCCTTGCAGGCATAGAGAGTGCCGATTATTTTTTCTCTGTTCTGAATTTTCGCCTTCTGCGCTCTCAGGCTTTCGCGCTCGCCGGGAATGATGTTCGCGTTTTCGAGCTCATTTATACGATAAGAGAGAAAGTCAAGGCGGCTTTGCTTGTCCGCTTCACTGACAAAAAGCGAAGCAAGCTCCTTTTTGAGCCGTTTCATTTCGCGATAAAGCTCGCGGTACTGAGAAAGAAGTCCGCCGCATTCGGCAAGGGAGTCGATATAGCCGATGTGGCTTTCGCTTTGAAGGAGGGTCTGGCTGTCATGCTGGCCGCAAATTGTGATAAGCGTTCTTGAAAGGCGGCGCAGCATCGTTGCCGTGACGGGCTGGCCGTTGACCCTGCAGGAACTTCTTCCGTCAAAGGAAAGAGCGCGGCTAACAAGAAGTGAGCCGTCTTCCTCGCAGTCGATGTCAAGCTCTTTGAGCACAGTCATTGCGCTTTCCGGGATATCCTCAAAAAATGCCGTAACCTTTGCGGAAGTCTCGCCCGTTCTGACAAGCTCTTTTGAGGTGCGTTCACCGAGCACGGCGTTTATGGAGTCAATAACGATTGACTTTCCTGCGCCCGTTTCGCCGGTCATAACATTAAAGCCGTTTTCAAAGGTGATGTTCGCCTTTTCAATGACGGCGACATTTTCAATTTTCAAATTTTTCAGCATGGTCTGTCTGCCGTCCTTTCATAAAATTCAGCCGATATAGCCGGCAATTTTTTCGCTGAAGGCTTTTGCGGCGTCTTCGTTCCTGCAAAGGGCAAAGAAGGTGTTGTCTCCGGCGAGAGTGCCCACAACGGAGAAATCTCCGAGGTTGTCGATTGCCTCGCAGGCTGCGCCCGCCATTCCGGAAATGCACTTGACAACGACCATGTTTCCTGCGTAATCCGCGCCGGTAACGGAATGGGAAAGGATCGAAAGATATTTGAGCGACATATCCTCGGCTTCGCTTTTTGCCGCAGTATATTTATAGCCGCCGCCCTCGGCAGGCGTTTTCAAAAGCTTCAGTGCCTTGATGTCGCGCGAAACGGTTGCCTGCGTAACCTTATAGCCCAATTCGTTGAGGCGGTTCATCAGCTCCTCCTGGGTTGAAATTTCCTCTCTTTCAACAAGTGAGAGTATCGCCTCATGTCTGTTCTTTTTCATTTTCTCCGCTCCTTTTTATACCCGGCGTTCAATCAGCTTGTTATAGAGTATATCCGTAAAGCTGTCGGCCTTGATTCTGATTATTTTTGAATTTCTGTGGGCGCGCCTGACAAGTATCCTGCTTTCCGGCGTAATTTTTATTGCGCTTTCTCCGTCGCAGCTCAAAAGCGGCAGGCAAAGCTCGCAGTTGCCGACCGAAAGCTCAAGCTTTGTTTCCGGGCGAAAAATTATCGACCGCGAAAAAAGCGAATGGGTGCAAACGGGGGTCGTTATGATACTTTCAATTGAAGGATCAACGACCGGGCCGCCGGAAGAAAGCGAATATGCCGTTGAACCTGTCGGCGTTGCAACGATAAGTCCGTCTGCGTGGTAAAGATATGAGCCGCTTGCGTCATAAGAAACATTTATATCGCACATACGCATTGAAATGCCGCGCGCTATCACAACATCGTTGAGGCAGTAATTTTTGCTCACGAGCTTTCCGTCAATATAATGTTCGGCACAAAGCATCATGCGCCTGTCGATTTCATATTTGCCCTCTGTCAGCCTTGAAAGCAGATGAAGCTCCTGCTTTTCAAGTCCGGCAAGGAAGCCGAGGTTTCCGGCGTTGATTCCGAGAATCTCCCTGTCATATTTTGCCGCATCGTGAGCGGCATGAATGAACGTTCCGTCTCCGCCGACGGCAATCAGAACGTCGCAGCATGAGACAGCCTCATCGTTCGGCAAAAAGCGAACATTGAGGTGGGAGAAGTTTTCCTTCAGCTCACTCGGCATAAAAACCTCCGCTCCGAGCCGCTTCAGTTCGGCAACAACATTGCAGGTGACCTCAAACGCATGAGGGCGCGTCAGATTGACATGAAAAGCAATTCTCATCCCTGCACCTCCCTGCTGTCCGGGTCAATTTTTCCGTTCTCATTGAGTTTATGGGAGCGTTCAACAATTTCGCTGACGGAAAGCGTAACAAAATCGTCGCTTTTTCCGTCGTTCTGAACATATATAAGATATTCTATATTGCCCTGAGGGCCTTTAATCGGCGAATAATCAAGCGCGAGAACGGAAAAGCCTTCGCCCAGCATAAAGCTCTTGATTGTTTCAACGACCTCGATATGGGTCGAAAGCTCACGGACAACACCTTTTTTGCCGACCTTTTCACGTCCGGCTTCAAACTGCGGCTTGATCAGGCAGACGGCACGCGCACCGTTTTTCAAAAGCGTTTTCATCACGGGCACAATGAGCTTCAGCGAGATGAAGGAAACGTCCACGCTCGCAAAGTCGATCTCTTCCGGAATCTGTTCATGGGTAACATAGCGGAAATTGGTTCTTTCAAGGTTCACAACGCGCTCATCGGTGCGCAGCTTCCAGGCAAGCTGACCGTAGCCGACGTCAATGGAATATACCTTTGATGCGCCGTTTTGGAGCATACAGTCGGTGAAGCCGCCGGTGGACGCGCCGATGTCCATGCAGATTTTTCCGTCAAGGCGCAGACCGAACTCGCGAACCGCCTTTTCAAGCTTGCAGCCGCCGCGGCTGACATAGGGCATCTTTTCGCCCCGGACTTCGATGCTGTCGGTTTCCTTAACCGTTTCCCCGGCCTTGGTCACCTTTTTTCCGCCCACATAGACCTGCCCGGCCATGATGAGAGCCTTGGCCCTTTCGCGGCTTTCGCAAAAGCCTTTTTCAAAAAGGGCAACGTCGAGTCTTGTTTTTTCCGCCACTTAAAATTCCTCGCTTATGATTTCAATTATCGAATCCGTGTCAAGCTTATATTCCTTCAAAAGCTCTTCAACCGTCGCCTGACTGACGAACTTATCATCAACGGCTGTGAGCCTGTATGTTCCGCCGAAGCCTTTTTCAAGAAGTCTTGAACCGACCCTTTCTCCGACGGAACCGCTGCGAATTCCCTCTTCAAAGAAAAAGACGTGCTTTTTTTCCGAAAGTATTTCAGTCACTTGCTTTGGAAGAGGCTTGATTTTGTTGAGAGAAAGGAGAAAAACGTCCTTTCCGCTTTTTGAAAGCGCATCAACGGCCGCAATCGCGTTCGCGGTCACTCTTCCGTAGGTCACAACGCAGGTTTCGGCTTTGCGGTTTCCGTAGGTTCCGAATTCAACGCAGTTAAACCTGAGCTTTTTGGTGTTTTCGTTTTCGCCGCCCCTCGGGTACCGCACGGCAACGGCAAATTTATCCGCATTGACGGCGTTGTTGATGTCAGCCTCAAGCGCACGGTAGCAGCACGGAGAATAGATGATTATGTCCGGTATAGTTGAAAGAAAAGCAACGTCCATAAGGCCGTTATGCGTCTCTCCGTCCTCGCCGACAAAGCCTGCGCGGTCAATTGCAAAAATGACCTTGAGCTTTTGAAGTGAAACATCGTGAACTATCTGGTCGTAGCAGCGCTGAAGGAAGGTCGAATACACCGCAAAAACGGGAAGCATCCCCTTTTTTGCAAGCCCGCCCGCAAAGGTCACGGCATGCTCTTCGGCAATTCCGACGTCAAAAAAGCGATTCGGAAACTGCTTTCGAAAGCATTCAAGTCCCGTGCCGAGCCCCATCGCCGCAGTGATTGCGCAGATGCGTTCGTTTTCCGGAGCGTAGCGGCAAAGATATTCGCCGAGCTTTTTGGAAAAGGAATCGCCGCTTTTGGCGGTTTTTCCGGTTGAAAGCTCAAACGGTCCGACGCCATGGAAACGGCTGGGATCCTCCTGGGCAAATTTATAGCCCTTACCTTTGACGGTGTTGACGTGCAGAAGCACGGGGCCGTTGACTTTTTTGGCCGCTTCAAGCGCGTCAATCAGAACAGGAATGTCGTGGCCGTCAATCGGACCCATATAGCGATAGCCGAGGTCTTCAAAAAACGTACTTTGGGAATAAAGACGGTTTTTGAGGTCGGTTTTGAGGTCATAAAGCTGTTTTGTAATTTTCTTGCCGATGCTCGGAATACGGTTGAGAGTTTTTTCCGTAGTCGCCTTGAAGTTATAATATCCCGGCTTCGAACGAATTACGGCGAGGTATTTTGCAAAGGAGCCGACGTTCTCCGAAATCGACATCTTGTTGTCGTTGAGAATGATGATGTGCTTCGTCTTGCTCCTTCCGCCGTTGTTGAGTGCTTCATAGACCATTCCGCCCGTGAAGGAACCGTCGCCGATGACCGTTACGGTATAAGCGTCCGAACCGAGCAGCCGGTTTGCGCCGGCAACGCCAAGCCCGGCCGAAACCGCCGTTGAGCTGTGGCCGGAATAGAAAACATCGTGCTCGCTTTCGTTCGGGCGGCAAAAACCTGAAAGGCCGCCTTTTTTCCTCAGCGAATCGAATCTGTCATAGCGGCCGGTCAGCATCTTATGCGCATAGCACTGATGGCCGACATCGAAAACAATGCTGTCCTTCGGAGAATCGAACACCTTATGTAAAGCCACGGTCAGCTCGACCGCGCCGAGATTTGAGGCAAGGTGGCCGCCGTTTTTTGAAACGACCTCAAGCATCTTTTGCCGAATCTCATAGCAAAGCTCTTCAAGCTTTGGCTCAGAAAGGCTTCTGACATCCGCCGGGGACTTTATATTCGGAAGAATTTCATAATTCATTACAAATCATTTCCTTCTTGAAAGAAGCTTTTGTGAAAGCTCTCTGAGATAGGTGCCCTCTTCACCGAAAAATTCAAGAGCAGAAAGTGCCTCATCGGTGAGCTTTTTGGCGTAGATTCGGCTCATTTCAAGTCCGAGGAGCGAAACATAGGTCGATTTTCCGCTGACCGCATCGCTGCCAATCGGCTTTCCGAGAGCTTCGACGTCGCCGATAACGTCAAGGATATCATCAACGACCTGAAAGGCATGGCCGAGCTTTGAAGCAAAAAGGAGAGCTTTTTCAAGCTGTTCCTCGCTTCCGCCTGCGGCAACAACGCCCATTGCGGCTGAAGCTTTTATAAGTGCTCCCGTTTTGAGCTTATCCATATTTTCAAGCGTATCGCACGAAATCTCCTTGCCCTCGCTTTCAAGGTCAATGACCTGACCTGCAATCATACCGAGGTTTCCTGCTCCGTCGGCAAGAATCGAAAGCGCCTTTAGAGTCCTCTGCGGCTCTTTTTGAGCGCACCGTGAGGAGAGTACAAAAGAAAACGCATGGGTCAAAAGTGCATCACCTGCAAGCAGGGCAAAATGCTCTTTGAACTTAACGTGGCAGGAGGGCTTTCCGCGGCGCATATCGTCATTATCCATACACGGAAGGTCGTCATGAATGAGCGAATAGGTATGAATCATTTCAATTGCGCAGGCAAAGGGAAGCGCATCTTCAACAGAACCGCCGCAAAGACGGCAGAACTCAAGAACAAGAATCGGCCTGATTCTTTTTCCGCCGTTTTCAAGGCTGTACTTCATTGCTTCGGCAACGACGTTGTCCCCAAAGGCTTCCGCCGCATTTTGAAGAGCGGAATTTATAAGTGAGGAGTATTCCTCCGTGGTATATCTTTTACTCATCTTCTTCACCGCCTGCAAGTTGAGAAAGCTCAACGATTTTCTGCTTTGCGTTTTCAAGCGAACGGCTGCAGAAGGAAACGAGGTGAACGCCCTCTTCATAAAGCTTCATGGACATTTCAAGGTCGTTTTCGCCGCTTTCAAGGCTTTCGGTAATTTCCTTAAGGCGCAGGAGCGCGGTGTCAAAGTTATATGCTTCCATTTTCTTCGTCCTTTCGGTTTTGGATATCAATTTTATCCGCCGTGCAGGTGACAACACCGTCAAAGAACCTGACGGCAAGTTTTTCTCCAATCGAGACCTTTTCGGCAGATTTGAGCATTTCTCCGCTTTCCTTCGTTACAGCGGCAAAGCCGCGTTCAAGCGTTTTCAACGGGCTTGCGCTTTCAAGGCGCGAAACAAGGGTGGAAAGAGCCGAGTGCGAGGAAGAAAGGCACGAATCTCCGGCAAGGAGCAGCCGTTTTGAAAGCATTTCGAGCGTTTGGGAAAGCCTGTCCACACGCAAAGCGGGGCTATAAGCGGAAAGGAGCTTTTCCGCTTGAAAAAGCTTTTCTTTCGTTGCGGAGAGCTTTTTTTCCAGAGCGGCGGTCATTGAATCGAGCGCGCCGTCAAGCGCATAGAGCACCTCGCGGTAATCCGGAACGGCAATTTCCGCCGCCGCGGAGGGAGTAGGTGCACGGCAATCGGCAACAAAATCGGCAATTGTGAAATCTGTCTCGTGTCCGACGGCGGAAATAACGGGTATTTCCGAGTCATATATGGCGTAAGCAACAGCCTCTTCATTGAACGCCCAAAGGTCTTCAATCGAACCTCCGCCGCGTCCGACGATGAGAACATCGCAGGCTTTATATCGGTTAAACTTTTCAATTGCGGCGATTATCTGCGGCGCGGCAAGCTCACCCTGAACGGCAACCGGTTCAAAAACGACCGCCGCAAGCGGAAAACGCCTTTCAAGCACGGTCAGAATATCATGAACGGCTGCGCCGGTCGGCGAGGTTATTACGCCGATTCTCAGCGGATACGCCGGAAGGGCATTTTTATGAGTTTCATCAAAAAGGCCCTGTTCAAAAAGCTTTTTCTTGAGCTGCTCAAAAGCAAGGCTCAGCGCGCCCTGACCGTCCGGAATCATTTCGTCGCAATAAAGCTGATAGACACCGTCGCGCTCAAAAACGGAAATTCCGCCGCGGATAACGACCCTCATTCCGTTTTCCGGCCTGAAACGCACCCTTTCGGCCGCCGAGCGGAACATAACGGCTTTGATTGCAGCAGAGCTGTCCTTGAGTGTAAAATAAAAATGACCTGAGCGGTAATGGTCGGTGAAATTTGAGATTTCTCCGCTTACATATATATGCTTTAAGTTAAGGTCTGAGTCGATGACCGACTTTATATAGGTATTGATTTGAGAAACGGTTAAAACAGACGACATTATATTTTATTCTCCGTTGCTTTAAGATATCCGATGATTGCAACTCCTGCGGCGTTGTCCGAAGAAAACTGCGCAGGGGCAAAAACGGCACTGAATTTTTCTCTGAATCTTGCGCTGATGATTGAATTTGACATCACACCGCCGGAATAGACCAGCGGCAGACTGCCGTATTTTTCAAGAAGGCGGCGCGTCATTTCTTCAAGCGAAGCCGAAATATATTCAATGCAGAAGCGTGCAACGTCCTCTTCCGGTTCGCCGCGCAAAAGCATTTCGCGGCACTTGTTTTCAACACCGGAAAGCGAAAAGCAATCTCCTTTCATCGACGGTCTGATTTTAAAGCGTCTTTCGCTTTTCTGCGCGAGCGAATCAAGCTGCGCTCCGCATGGAAACTTCATCGAAAGCATAAGCCCCACGCGGTCAACCGCCTGGCCGGCCTTCAAGTCGAGCGAACGGGCAACGACACGCGGCATGAAGACTTCGTTCTCGTCAGGCTCAACGATCAGTGCTTCGGTCGTCCCTCCGGAAAGATGAAAGGCAAGAAAGCGTTCATGAAGAAGCTCAAGCTTTCCTGCGCCGTAAAGTGCGGCCGCAATATGTCCGTGCTGATGAGTTGTTGAAAAAAGCGGAGCTTTCGCGGCAACGCAGGCGCAGACAGCCGCATTCTTTCCGACAAGAAAGCACGGCATATATGAGCCTTCTTCAGGGCATGGTCTGACCGAAGCGCAAACGCCCTCGGTCTCAAAACCGGTGCGCTTGCTCAAAGCGGAAAGAACCTGCGGCAGGCGGCTTGTGTGGTGGAACACCGCGTCGCTCTGCCTGAGCCCTTTTTCGCCCTCTCTGACGGGAAGGAGCAGCCTTTCGCCTTCAACGCGGCCGCTTTCCGGGTAATAGACGGCGGCCGAGGTCGTATAATTACTGGTGTCAAAGCCGAGATACGCCATTATTTCTTTTCCTTGGCTATCGAGCCGAGAACGCCGTTGATATAAGAAGCGTCCTCCTCGGTGGCATATTTTTTTGCAATTTCAACGGCTTCGTTGATTGCAACGCCGACGGGTACTTCATCACTGAAAAGCAATTCATAAACTGCAACGCGCAAAACGGCCATTGCGGCGCGCGAAAGCCTTTTTGCCGACCAGCCGACAAGCTTTTCTTCAATCGCGCCGTCAATCGCCGGAAGGTTATTGAAAATCCCTTTGACTGTTCTTATAACGTAATTATTGACGTCAAAAAACTCTGATTCCGCCGCACTCTCAATGATCTCTTCAATCGGAGTATCACCGAGAAAGCCTTTTTCAAATGTAATGATAAATGCAACTTCTCTCGCTTCGTGTCGTGTCATAATGTTTTTCCCTTCCGTTTTTTGGAACGTTTTTTGATGAATAAATATTCGCCGCTTTGCCACTTCGGCAGAGTATTCGATTTTACAGTTAAGGCCATTGTATCACATTTTTAAACATCCGACAACTACTTTGCTTCAATTATTGTCAAATTTTCCGGCGAAATATGCGTATTATTCACGATTATCTCGGTGACTTGAAGAACCGTGTTCTCGTTTGACTTTCCTTTTTCAATCACGACCTGAGCGGTCTGACCGTTGATTATCACAACGCAGTCGCCGCCGATTTTGCCCTTTATGAGTGCTTCGCAGTCGCTTTGGGTCTTAATGTCGGCATTATAACGGTCAAGCAGAATGCTCAGTTCCTTTTTGTCCGTATCATTCAGCGCATCGCTTTCCAGCGCCTTGTTTATCGTGTCTTCAACCTTTCCGTTGGCTTTTGACTGCTCAAGGCGGACAGAGGCGAAATATTCCTCGCTTGTCTTTCCCTCTGCGGCGTCGTTTTGGGCGGCAGAGGTTTCCACGGTGCTGCCTTCGCTGACGCTGCTGCCGGCAACGAGGAGCGAATCGCCGAGATTTTTCCGCTCGGCCTCGGTGCTCTGAGAGGTATTCGACCCGGCGGCCGATTTTTTTGTTGGATTTGAATAATACCAATTCACCGTTACTGCGGCGGCAAGCGCAATGACAAGCGTTGCGGCAAGAATCTGCTTTTTCTTTGCGAACATACTCATTCTTCTCCTTTTGGCTGTCCGGCTCTTCGGACAACGCTGATATTTGTTGAATTTATATCAAACAAAGCGGAAACAGCCTCGGTTATCCGCTGCCTGATAACACTGTCAGATGCTCCGTCGCAGCAGACCGCAACGCCGCGCACCTTTGGGTAGACTGCCTTTGTCAGCAGTCCGCTTTCGTTTCCGCCGCTTTCAACGATTACATATTTATCTTCGGTTTTTCTTGAATTATCCTGCGAAGCCTTTTGGGTATCCTCGCTCATATCGCGCGCAAAAACCGATTCTCCGGACGACTCAAATGTAATCATCACCTCGGCTCTTCCCGCGCCCTCAATGCTTTCAACAAAGCTTTTGAGCTTTTCCTCCGTCTGCTTTTCATAGGTTTCCTGCGCTGCCGGTTCTGCGCGGCTTTCGCTTTTTTCCGAAGTTTTTCCGCCTGAATCAAGACCGGAAGCGAAAATCAGAAGCATCCCCAAAATTCCGACCGCCAGAACAACGGCAATCTTTTTGTTTTTCTTCATCCACGCCGAAAGCGCATTAAGAGCTTTGCTTTTCATTATCCTCCACCCTCTTTATGACCACCTTTGCGTTTTTGAGCACTTTTTCGGAAAGTTGACGAACCTTGCCTTCGTCCGTGCCCTCTTCAAGCGTGATTTCCGCCTTTTCGGCGCTGCAATCGCTTTTGCATTTGACTTTAATTTTTCTCGCTTCGATTCCGTTTTGAAAAAATGACTGACGCAGCGCGTTTTCATATCCCTTTTCGGCAACGGATACGGCGGCTTCTTCGCTTTTTCTTTGATAGCTTTCTTCGTTTTTTCGGAGCATCGAGGAATAATCTTCAAAAACGTCAAAGCCGCTTTTGCTTTTTGCGGAAAGCGGAGAAATCAGCGCACAAAGCAAAACCACTCCGACAAGCGCAAGAAAAGCGTTTTTCATTTTTCCCTGCGGCAAAAGCGAAACAAAAACCGCGCTGACAACGGCAGTCACAGCGGCAAGCGCCGCCCAGCTTTTAATGGCTCCCACTTTTCTTCCTCCTGTTTTCAGTTGTGTACGCTGAGCATTAGCCCGGTTGAAATTATGATGATGAACACTTCATAGATAAGCGCAAGAAGCAGCAGCTTCACCGCAGTGCAAAAGCCTTTGAAAAGCGAGCATATCCCCTTCTGTGAGGTAAGCTCCGCCGCAAAGGAAAGCACCGCCAGAACGCCGAGGTTCAGCGCAAGCTCGATTATTGCGGGAAGGGAGCAGACAACGACTGCGGCAATTCCGACAACTGCAACCGAGCCTTTTATTAAATTTATACTTCCGGCGAACGCCGAATATGCGTCGCTCATTGCGCTGCCGACAACGGGAATCAGATTGCTGACCAAAAAGCGCAGTCCGCGAACGGAGGCCGCGTCAGCCGATGAGGCAAGAACGTTCTTGAGCGCAAGAAAGCCCGTGAAAAACGCCGAAACAGCACCGAGAGAGACCGTTCCGAGCCTGCCGGCCGCAGAGATGAAACGCCCGGCATTCATCCGGCTGTTGACCGAAAAAGCTATCGTCAAACAGAGAAGCACTCCGCAAAAAGGAACAAGCAGTCGGTTTGAAAACACAGACGCGCCTTCGGCAAAAGCAAGCGTAAGAGTGCTGTATCCCGCGGCCGAAGCAGGACTTCCCGAAGCGGCGATTATTCCGGCGTAGACCGGAACAAAGCCGAGCATCAGCTTTGAAAGCGAGTCAATCACAGCGGCGGCAGAGCTGAGAAACGCTTCGGTCCTTTGAGAAAGCAGCAAAGCAAAAACACAGACGGAAAGTGTTTCAAGAATATCCGCCCCTTTTTCTCCCCGAAAGCTTTCAAAAAGAAAGACAATCATCAGAGCACCTAGCACTTCAAAAAGCATTTTTACGGCGTTTTGGGCCTTTTCTTTAAGGTTTGTCCTAAAGTAGTCTGTTAAGCTTTCAAGCGAAGAATCAAAGACGTTTTTTGAACCGATCTCATCAAGCCCGAAGGCAGAAAGCGTGTCCCTTGTTTCGCTGTCAAAGGCAGAAAAAAGAGCTTTTTGCGCTTCTGCGGCAATTTCATCCGCTTCTCCTTCGGCTGCGGCAAAAAGCGGCGTCAGAAAGAGAAAAAGCAGACAGACAAAAAAGCAAGCGGTTTTTTTCATCATTTTACATACATCAGCGCCGTTTCAAGAACAGTCTTGATGAACGGAACGCAAAAAACAAGGATGAGTACGCGGCCGGAAAGTTCAACCGCATCGGCAAGCGTCCTGTTGCCGCTCTCGCGGCAAAGCGAGGCACAAACGGTGCAGACGATGCTGACAAGCATGCCTTTGAGCATGACGGATATGTAGTTATTCGGTATCACCGAACCGACATACTTTTCAAAAACACCGGAAACGTTTTTTAAAGCAAAGCTTATCACAAGCGAACAGACAACAACGGCAAAGCCGAGCTGCAGCGGCAAAACAAACTCCGGTCTGCTTTCCTTGAGAAAAGAGGAAAGCAAAGCGGCGATGGCGGCGGCCGCCGCAATTTTCAAAATAAGGCTCAAAGCTTTATCAGCTCCTTTACCTTTTCAAAAAGCTCGCGAATCTCCGGAATCAGCATCAGAAGAACCAGCACGATGCCCATGAGCGTTGTCAGCGTTGCATATTCGCTTTTTTCGGCGCGAACAAGAATCTGATTGAGAATTGAAACGATGATTCCGATTGCCGCAATTTTGAAGATGAGATCAATTTCCATTTTTTCACCAATCCTGTTTTACATCATTGTTAAGATATTGAAATAAAAATCATTCCTCCGACAAAAACGCCGGAAAAAAGGCAGAGCTTTGAATATTTTGCCTTTGCGCTCTTTGCCTCCTCCAGAAGAGAAGAAAAGCGTTCAAAATATACCTCGAGCACCTGAAAGCAGCCCTCCCTGTCGCAGGAAGAGAGCTCGCGGCCGAGGAAAGAAAGCATTTTTCTTTCTCCGGCTTTAAAGGGCAGGGGGCTTTTTTCGGTTCCCTTTTGCCATGCCGAAGGAAAGCTTTCTCCCGCTTTCAAAAAGCGGACACATTCGGCGGCAAGGCCGTCTCCCTTTTCTTCGTCTGCGATTATTTCCGCAAGCTGAGGGAGCGGACGGGAAAACTGACGGATTTCAAGCTCGGTCTTTTTCAAAAGTCTCAAAACGCCCTCAAGTGCTTTTACACGGCGCGACAGCCTTTCGCAGGCGAATGCACCGAGAACGCTAAACGCCAGCCACACCAAAACGCCGCCTGTATATTTCATCCTTCAGCTCACCGACCTCATAGATATTTTCAACCGTGCAGGGCTTTCCCTTTCCGGAAAGGAGAGCAACGTTTTTGAAGCAGCCGATATCGAGCAGCTGTTCGATCTGCCTTCGGCTGATAAGTTCTCCGAGGCTTGAGGCATGAACCGTTGCGATAAATGTTACGCCGCTGTTCGCTCCGCGCGAGATTGCGCGCACCTCGGCATCGGTTGCAATTTCGTCACAGGCGATTATCTGCGGAGACATCGTTTTGACCGCCATGGTTATTGCGCTGTCCTTCGGATAAGAGGTCAGCACATCGCTGTTTGTTCCGACATCGTTCATGCAAACTCCGTTTTTCATAGCCGCAAGCTCTCCGCGCTCATCAATAACACAGGTCTTTAAACCGGGACCGCCGTCAAAGGACGACAGGCGGCATATAAGGTCACGCAGAACAGTTGTTTTTCCGCTTGCAGGCGGCCCGGCGATGAGCAGTCCGCAGACGGAGCCTTTGAACACGCGGCCGAAAATTTCGTTTGAGCAGCCTTTGACCTGCCTTGCCACGCGAATATTGAGCGAACAGATATTGCGCAGTGACGTGACGTTTTTTCCGTCGGGACTGACCGCCGTGCCCGTGACTCCGACCCTATGGCCGCCGGCCATGGTCACAAAGCCGTTTGCAATGTCGTTCTGGCAGGACTGAACCGAATAGCCGCAAACAGCAGCAAAGGTTTCCTCAAGCTCCTTTTCAGAGCAGAGCACCGCGTTCCCTTCATCCGCTTTGAGCGAGGAATCATCTTTAAGGACGAGGCTTTTTCCGCCGGCAAACAAAACAACCGGCCTTTGCTTTCTTAGACGGATTTCGCAAGTCTCTTTTTTGGCGTTTTCGTCAATTTTGAGCAGCAAGCTGCGCAGAGCAGGCGAAACGAGCGACACCGCACTTTCAAATTGTTCCATCACTTTCACCTCCACTATAAAAATATGTGTACAAGTCCTTTCTTAGAATAGTTTTTTTAACATCTTTCGGCCCGGAGCTTTTTTGCCCTTGAACTCGAGGAAAAAATATAGTATTATATGAAGGCATGTACAACTCAACAGAAAGAAGGCTAACAATGAGTAAGAAAAAAAGCAGGCTCTTTTATGACAATCGGTTTGTTCTGCTCGCTTTCGGTGCCTCCGCGGCATTGATGCTCATCGTGTATCTTTGCACGCAGGTTTTCCCCTTCGGCGGCAACACGATGCTCAGAATGGACCTCTATCACCAGTACGGACCGCTTTTCAGCGAGCTTTATGACAAGATCTTTTCAAAAGGCTCACTTCAGTATTCATGGGAAAGCGGACTCGGCAGCTGCTTCCTCGGAAACTATTTCAACTATCTTTCAAGCCCCATAGGCGCGATAGTCGTTTTCTTCGGTCACTCCCATGTTCCCGAAGCGATTGCGGCGATGCTCGTTATCAAAACGGGCCTTGCGGCGGCCACCTTCACCTGGTACCTCAAAAAATCTCAGCACAGCCAGTCTCCGGCTTCGCTCGCATTCGGAATTCTCTATTCCTTCTGCGCCTATATGCTCGCTTACTACTGGAACATCATGTGGATCGACGCAATGGTTCTTCTTCCGGTCATTCTTCTCGGAATTGAAAGGATCATCAAAAACGGAAAGGTCGGTCTTTACATCGGTGCGCTCGCGCTCTCGCTTTTTTCGAACTACTATACGTCATATATGCTCTGCATCTTTGCAGTGATATATTTCATCTATTATTCAATCATCAGCGACTGCGAAAAAGGCAAGGCTGTCAAAAGGTTTTTCAAAAGCGGCTTCCGCTTTGCCGCCGCTTCGCTTCTTGCGGCCGGACTTATGGCGTTTGCCCTCATCCCGACCTACAAGGTTCTTCAGTCCTGCTCGGCAACCTCCGGCTCCTTTCCGGAGGAGATTAAGACCTACTTCACCTTTTTTGACTTTTTTGCGAACCACTTCGGCAGCCTTTCAACCACCATCAGAAGCAGCGGAGACGATGTTCTTCCGAACGTTTACTGCGGCGTTTTGACGATGATCCTTGCCGTTCTCTATTTCTTCACAAAGTCGATTTCTAAGAAAGAGAAGTTCGCAACAATAGGTCTGCTTGCGGTTTTCTACGTTTCCTTCAACTTCAACTTCCTCAACTATATCTGGCACGGAATGCACTTTCCGAACGATCTGCCCTACCGCTTCTCGTTCATGTATTCCTTCATTCTGCTCATCATGGCATACAAGACCTTTCTGAGGCTCAAGGAATTCTCCTCAAGGCAGGTCGGCCTTGCAGGCGCGGCTCTCGTTTTCTTCGTTTTCATCGTTGAAAAAATCAAAAGCAAGAATGTCGGCGACGGAACGATTTATTTCACGCTTGTCTTCTGCGTTTTCTATGTTCTTTTGATGACGGTCTTCAAAGACAAGCGCTATCTCAAGGGTTCGCTTGCCGTTCTGCTTTGCATCTGCGTTTGCAGTGAAGTAATAATCTGCGACGTGAGTGCTTTCCCGAATTCAATTACAAGAGAATCCTATGAAGGCGACTATGACGAATTCCGTCAGGTCAAGGATTACATTGACACGGTTGAAAAGGACAAGTTCTACCGCATGGAGCTTTCATACCTGAGAACAAGAATGGACAACTGCTGGTTCGGCTACAACGGCGTTTCCGTCTTTTCCTCAATGGCGTATGAACGCCTTGCAAAGCTTGAGGATCACCTCGGCCTGATGAGCAACCGCATCAACAGCTATACCTATGCTCCGCAGACCCCGGTCTATAACCTCATGCACGCAATCAAATACGTTGTGAACAACACTACGCCCAACATACTCAACAGCAAGTATTATCAGAGCCTTACGAGCACCGACAAATTCCAGGCGTATTCAAACAACTATTATCTTCCCCTCGCCTACTGCGTTGACAGCGCGGTTGAGAACTGGAACTTTGAAAAAGACCTTACGAACCCCGACCCGTTTGCGGTTCAGAACGACTTTTTCAAAAAGGCTACCGGAGAAAAAAACGACGTTTTCGTTCGCGAAGCCTTTGAATACATCAACTATATGAACGTTGAACCTTTCACCGAGGGTCTTGACCAGGGCGACTTCTATTTTTCAAAGAACGATTCCGAAGCGGACGGCAGCGCAACTTTCCACCTCACCACAAAGGCAGACGGAAACTATTACGTCTACTTCTACGTTGACGGCGCAGACTCAAAGGATATCACGGTCAACACGCCGGGCGGAACGATTACAAAATCCCTCACTCAGGACAGCCTTTTCGACATCGGAAACTTTGAAAAAGGACAGAGCATCACCGTCAACGTTCCTTTTGAAAAGGACGAAGGCAGCCTTAAGCTCCACGTTTACAGAATCAACGACGAGGTTTTCCAAAGCGGCTATAAAAAGCTTTCGGCGAACACGCTTGAGCTGACGGACTTCAGCGACACCGCATTCTCCGGAAAGTTCACGGCAGAAAAGGACTGCATCCTTTATACCTCCGTTCCCTATGACGAGGGCTGGAGCATTACGCTCGACGGCCAAAAGGTTTCCTCCGACGATATCGTTAAAATCGGCGACGCCCTCATCGGCGTCAAGGTCAAAAAGGGCAGCCACGAGATCTCCTTCAAGTTTGAAACTCAGGGTCTTATGACGGGCGCTGCAATCTCCTTCTTCAGCCTTGCGGTGCTCATTCTTCTTGCAATAATCATGCTTATCAAGAAACGCAGGGGACCCGGCAAGAAAAAGAAGGTCAAGGCTTCGGTATTCACCGAAATCGACAACAGCGTTGACTGCAGCGTATATTACGGTGCAAACGACGGGGACGAAAAGGCAGCCCAACCCGCTCCCGCAGTACAGAGCGGCGAAGCAGTTGAAAAAATTGACATCACTTCGCCGGAGAAGGACAGCCCGGAGCGTGAGATCTTTTCTCCCGAGCCTTCCTTCGGAGAAGTTTTCAAAGAGGTTTTTGCTCCGCTTGAAGAGCCCTCCGCAATTGAAAAAGTGACCGAAAAGGAATGGAATGATATCTTCGGTTCATAAAGCTTCATAAACGTGCAAAAAGGGCTGTCGCATTTAGCGCAGACCAAAGAACAAAACAAAAAGAAAAAGACTATATTTCACGAGGCCTATCAAAATCAGAGCTTCATATGAAATATAGTCTTTGCTTCTTGATGATATTGAAAATAATTTTGCTCTTTTAAGCGTTTTTTTGCCCACTCGCGGTATCTACATACAGCTTCGGGGCAAAGAAAACGCTTTCTGCATCTAAATGCGACAGCCCCTTTTTTGTTAAAGTATAATACAGATAAGTCCGCTGCAGCCCTCGTTTATTACGCGCTCAAGCGTCTCCTGAATTTTAAGGCGTGCGTCGGTCGGCATTTTGTAAAGCTTGTTGTGCAGGCCCTCATTGACAAGGCTGTTAAGCGATTTTCCGAAGATGTTGGACTCCCAAATTTTTGAGGGGTCCTCTTCAAAGTCCTTGAGAAGATATGTTATAAGCTCCTCAGACTGGCTCTCTGTTCCGACAATGGGTGCAACCTCGGTCGTGATGTCGGCGCGCATCATGTGTATTGAAGGCGCGCAGGCCTTGAGCCGAACACCGTATCTTCCGCCCTGTCGCATAATTTCCGGCTCCTCGAGCGTCAGCTCCTGCATTGTTGGCATAACGATTCCGTAGCCGGTCTTGCGACAGTCATCAAGGGCCTGCTTAAAGCGTTCATATTCATTTTTGATGTTCGAGAGCTCAACAATGTCGCTCATGAGCTGCTGTTCGTCCTTGATTTCAATTCCGGTCTTTTCGGTCAGCACCTTGTAAAACAGCTCCGCCTTCACGTCAACGGAAACTCTGACACTGCCCGTTGAAAGGTCAATTTCTTCAATTCTGCTTCCGGTTATGTCATCCGCACCGGAAACAGCCGGAGCAAAGTTTTCCGCGTCTTTGACCTTTTTCATCCTTTTTGCCGCTTCAAAAACGCCTGAATATATCTCCTTGCGCAGCCAATGTGTTTTTTCAAGGCGCGAGATCCACGGCGCAAAGCAGACCTTGATTTCTGTCAGCGGAAATTCATAAAGCAGGCGGCGCAGAATTTCGGTAATTTCGCTCTCGCTCATTTCAATGCAGTTGACGGGCATTACGCTGACGCCGTATTTTTTCTCAAGCGAGGAAGCAAGCTCTCTTGACCCCTCGCTTTTCGGGTCGGTACAGTTGAGGAGAACAACGAACGGCTTTTCAATTTCTCTGAGCTCTTCAATCACGCGCTCTTCGGCCTGCTCATATTCACTCCTCGGAATATCGCCGATCGAGCCGTCCGTTGTGACAACGAGGCCGATTGTCGAATGCTCGTCAATGACCTTTTTGGTTCCGATCTCCGCCGCCATGTTGAACGGTATCTCCTCATCAAACCACGGTGTTTTGACCATTCTCGGCTGTTCGTTTTCAATGTAGCCGAGCGAGCTCGGAACAATATAGCCCACGCAGTCGATCATCCGAACATTGAAGCGCGCCTTGTTTTCAAGCGTGAGCGAAACCGCATCCTCCGGAATGAACTTCGGCTCCGTCGTCATGATCGTTCGCCCGGACGCGGACTGCGGAAGCTCATCCGTTGCGCGGTCGCGCTTTGCCTGTTCTTCGATGTTCGGAAGAACAAGAACATCCATGAAGCGTTTTATGAACGAGGACTTTCCCGTTCTGACAGGGCCGACAACGCCGATATATATGTCCCCCTGCGTCCGGGACGAAATTGAGTTATAGATTTTTGAGCTTGTCATAAGCATTCCTCCGAGCTTTGGCTTTTTGTTAATGCATATGAAAGCAAAAGTCCGTTTATGACGGACAAAGCGGTTATCTTAACACCGGACTCCGGATGCCGGACGGAGTTTATTTTTATAGTGCTCATATGTTGCATGGGCGGGTCATGCCCCGCCCATGCAAAGAAACATGTCGATTTATAAAGCAGCTTTTCCGTTTCAGTTCTTCTTCATTGAAATTGCGTTTTTGTTCTTCGACTTTTCGCGGCTGCGGATAGTTCTTCTGACAAGCAGCCCTTTGAGCGCTTCTTTGTCAAAAGGAACAAGCGGATAAAGATAGGTGTAGCCATCGACGGTTTTTGTTGTGCAAATAACAAGCAAAACAATTGCAAGCCCGGCAACAAAGCCCCATAGCTTGAAAACAGCCGTCAGAATTAAAAGCATTGTGCGCGAAAGCTTTATGGCGTAGCCAAGCTCATAGCTTGCCTGAGTGAAGTTTGAAATTGCCGCAAATGCCATGAACAAAACCACTTCTGAAACGAACCACCCTGACGACACCGCAAATTCACCCAAAACGAGCGCACCGACAACGCTGAAGGAATTGCTCAGCGCACTCGGCGTGTTGAGCGAAGCCAGACGCAGTGTGTCTATCACAAACTCGATTACAAGCAGCTGGGCTATGAGTGGAACGTTGTTCGGCTCTTTGACAAGCAGGAACCTGAGCCATTCGGGAAGCGTGTCGCCGTAAAGCGTCAGAAGATACCACGCAGGAACCAGAAGCAGCGACAGCGCAAAAACAACCGCGCGGACATAGCGCAGGAATGTTCCGATCATCGGAGGGAAATAATAATCGTTGATGTCCTGAACAAAATCAAAAATACCTGTTGGCAAAATCATTGCCGAAGGTGAACCGTCCGCAAGAACAACCACGTTTCCGTCATAGATACACGCCGCAGCTGCATCGGGACGTTCGGTGTAGCGTACCTTCGGGAACGGATTCCAGGGCTGGGAGGGAACAAGACATTCGCGCAGGCTTTCCTGGCTCATTGTCAGGCTTGAGACTTCAATCGCCTGAAGCTTTTTGACAATTGAGCGAAGGTGCTTTTTGTTCACGCTGTCCTCAAGATAGCAGACCGCAACGTCTGTTTTGGACTCGCTTCCGATTTGGAACGCCTTGACGGTAAGGCCCGGGTTGCGGATTTTCCGCCTGATGAGCGCGGTGTTGAAGATTATCGTTTCAACAAAGCCTTCGTGCGAGCCGCGCAGAACCTTGTCGGACTCGGGCTCCTGAACGCTTCGCGCCGGATAGGTTCGCGCGTCGATTATGATGGCCTCGGTGTAGCCTTCAACGATCATTCCGATTGCGCCGGAAAGAACAAAGGTCGAAAAGGTTTCAAGGCTCTTTTCAAT
>CAKSYX010000020.1 GCA_934525065.1 uncultured Eubacteriales bacterium | reverse complement strand
TCGCCGTTTGGGTAGCAAAAAAGCCCGATATAATCGGGCTTTTCGCAAGAGACATCTTTTTTGTCTCCACATTATGGCCCGCCCGGAGGGATTCGAACCCCCGTTCTTCAGAATCGGAATCTGCTGCGTTATCCAACTGCGCCACGGGCGGAGAGAGAAGGCGGCAATTTTCACTGCCGCCGTTTTTAAAGCTTATGCAAGGGCCCTTTCAAGCCAAATTCTGCCAATGTCAAGAGCTGCATAAAGACCCTTTTTCTCGGTCTTGTGGGCAATTCTGTCATGCGGTCTGACGTTGGGGTCGGTGTTGATAAGTTGAACGGAAACGCGGTCAGCCATTTCAATTCCGTCAACGCTTTTGGTGCTGAGAATCTGAAGCATAAGAACAAATTCATCGCCGAGACTGCCGTAATAAATTGTGTTGCCTTTTCTGACGAGCGGCTTATCCTTATACATCAGAAATTCACTTTTCTTTTTTGCTGCCATAGTGCCTTTTCTCCCAAAAATTATTTACCCTGAAGGTAGCTTTTGACAAGCTCCTGCAAAAGCTCATCGCGGTCGATTTTGCGAATCAGACTGCGGGCGTTGTTGTGGGTAGTAATGTATGTCGGGTCTTCGGAAAGAATATAGCCGACTATCTGGTTAATGGGATTATATCCTTTTTCAACCAAGGCTTCGTAGACGGCTTTTAAAACCTCCTCCATCTCGTCCGGCGTGTTTTGGTTGAGTGTAAATTGTCTGGTGCAGTCTTTCATTTCTGACCCTCCGTTCGGTGTATAATATGTCTTCCGGCTCTTGTTCGTCCGTTGATTAAACATTATACATCATTTGTCGGAATAAAACAACCGTGTTTTGAAAAAAACTTCAAATATATAAGTATTTTTTAGCGTTTCGTTTATTGATATTCTTTTTCTTTAGTGATATACTCAAGTTGAATTTGAATGCGCACGGTGCGCTCTGCTTCAATATTTCATTTGGAATTGTTGTTCCGATTTTAAACTGCAAAAGTTAATTGCGTCCCGTTCGGCCGCTGCGGGAACAGACGTGGCTTTTTCTTATTATTGCGGCCGGAAAGGTATGGTAATATGGCACGAAAACTTAAGCTTGGAATAATCGGTGTCGGCAATATGGGCGGCGCTCATATAGAAAACTATCTTGAAGGCAAAATGAAGGAAATTGAAATTACCTGTGTTGCCGATATTGACGAAAAAAGGCTTGCCGCGGCCTTGAAAAAACTTCCGGGTGCAGCCGCTTTTTCAACCGCACAGGAGCTTATGAAGAGCGGGCGTTGTGAAGCGGTGCTCATCGCAACGCCGCATTACTCGCATCCGCCGCTTGCAATCGAAGCGCTGAACAACGGTCTTCATGTTATGAGCGAAAAGCCAGCCGGCGTATACACAAAGCAGGTCAGAGAGCTTATCGCCGTTTCTGAAAAGTCAGGCAAAACTTATGCGCTCATGCTCAACCAGCGCACCAACTGCGTTTACCGAAAACTGAAGGAGCTTGTGTCGAGCGGGGTATACGGTGAAATTCGCCGCGTTTCGTGGATAATCACCGACTGGTTCAGAACGCAGCAGTATTATAATTCCGGCGGATGGCGTGCAACGTGGTCCGGAGAAGGCGGCGGAGTTATACTCAATCAGTGCCCGCATCAGCTTGATCTTTGGCAGTGGATCTGCGGAATGCCCGTTAAAATCAGAGCGTTCTGCCACGAGGGCAAGTGGCACGACATTGAGGTCGAGGATGATGTAACAATTTATGCCGAGTACCCGAACAAAGCGACCGGAACATTTATCACAACTACCGGCGACTGCCCGGGCACGAACCGCCTTGAGATTACACTTGACATGGCGAAGCTGATTTGCGAAAATGATCCGCGTACCGATAAATTCACTCTTTCGGCGTATGAGCTTGAAGGCAGTACGCAGGAATTCATCAAAACCTCGGATAAAGGCTTTGCAAAGCTGCCCGGAAAATGGCGCGATATTGAAACCGACGGGCTCAACGAGCAGCATCCGGGAGTGCTCAACGCTTTTGCGGCGCATATACTGAGAGGCGAGCCGCTGATTGCCGAAGGTGCTGAAGGAATCAACGGACTTATCATTTCAAACGCCGCTTTCCTTTCCTCGTGGCTTGACAAAACGATTGAAATTCCGTTTGACGAGGATCTTTACCTTGAACTTCTGAACGAAAAAATTAAAAATTCAAGGTTGAAGAAAACTGTGTGTGAAAGTGTTGAAGAGGACATGAGCTCAACTTATTGAGGATGGTGAAAAACATGACAAAGTATATTTTTTCCGCTTTTTGCGATGAATCCGGGGAAAACACAATTGAAGGTCAAATGGCTGCCTGCAAAAATAACGGTATAACCCATATGGAACTTCGCGGCTTCGGTGACGAACTCAACATAAACAACCTCTCAGTTGCTCAGGCAAAAGAGATGAAGAAGAAAATTGACGAAGCCGGAATGTCTGTTGCTTCAATTGGTTCGGGCTATGGCAAAATTGAAATTACAGATGACTTTGAACCGCATTTTAAACAGTTCAAAAACACTGTTGAAGTTGCAAAAATTCTCGGCGCAAAATACATAAGAATCTTCAGCTTCTATTTTACGGAAGGTGAAAGCTGCAGCGAGTACCGTGAAGAGGTGCTTCGCCGTGTAAGAATGATGGCTGACTATGCGGCGCAAAACGGCCTTCTCTGCTGCCACGAAAACGAAAAAGCAATTTACGGCGATACGGCAGAACGCTGTCTTGACCTTCTTCAAAATTGCGGAGAAAACCTTCGAGCTGTTTTCGATCCGGCAAATTTCATCCAGTGCGGCGTTGATACCCTCAAAGCATATGAGCTTTTGAAGGAGCATATTGAGTATTTCCACGTCAAAGACGCGATTTATGAAAACGGAAGTGTTGTGCCGGCCGGAAAAGGCGAAGGTCACGTTGAAGAAATTATTGCGGCCGCTTCAAAGGGCAGAGCACAGCTGATTTTATCGCTCGAGCCGCATCTTCAGGTTTTTGAAGGCCTCGGAAACCTCGAAAGCAAGGTTATTGAGGGTGAAAGAACTATGCCGGAAAATACCTATCCGTCACACGCGGACTCTTTCAAGGCTGCGGCAGACGCAATGCATCTCATTGCAAAGTCCATTTCGGAGAAAAATGCCGATGAAAAAAATTAAGGCCGCTGTTGTCGGCTGCGGCAATATTTCAAAAACACATCTGCCGATTCTTTCCGGCATGGAAAATGTTGAGCTTGCGGCTGTATGCGATAACGTTGCAGAAAGAGCGGAAGAGTGCGGCAAAAAATACGGCTGTAAAGCTTATCACAGTTTTGATGACCTCCTTTTGGGCGAAAATCTTGATTGTGTTCATATATGTACTCCGCATTATCTTCACGTTCCGATGGCGGTCAAGGCGCTTGAAAACGGTATAAACGTCCTTTGCGAAAAGCCTTGCGCAATCACACGCAAAGGACTTGAACAGCTCGGCCGTGCCGTTCAAAAAAGCACGGCGGTTTTTGGAGTCTGTTTTCAAAACAGGTATAACGCATCTGTCAAAAAAGCCATGGAGCTTATTGAGGGCGGAACGACGGGTCTGCTCACAGCTGAAAGGGCAAACGTTGACTGGTTCAGGGATAAGGCATATTATTCCGACGGCTGGCACGGAAAAAAGGCACTTGAAGGTGGCGGACTTCTGATAAATCAAGCAATCCATACATCCGATCTGCTTCGGTATTTCGCAAGGAGCGAGACGGAAAAACTCAGTGCCCGTGTATTTAGCGACAGTCTCAAGGGAGTAATTGAAGTTGAAGATTCGGCAATGGTTCGTTACATTTATAAAAACGGTGTAATAGCGGTTTTGAGCGCAACCAACGGCTTTTCGCTCAATGCGGATGTTTCAATTGAGTTGTTTTTTGACTCCGGTGCGGTCCTTCGTCTGGAGGGTGCTGATTTGTACCTTTCGGAAAACGGAAAGAGCTTTGAAAAGCTTGAGCTTGAAGACAGTGCTTCCTGTTATGGAAACAGCTATTGGGGCAGCGGACACACTGCTTTGATTAGAGATTTTTATCGCTGCCTTGAAACGGGCGAGCATTTTCCTGTTGACTTTGCTCAAGGTGCAGCCGCTGTTCTTGACGTACTTTCGGCGTATGAATCTTCAAAGAACGATTGATAGTCCGGCTCAATATGGTTTTTTAAGGCAAATTTCCGCCGATACTGCGTTAAAAAGCTTTGCAATGTGACGTAAGCGTACCAAAAAGTGCCGCAATGTGCGAAAAAACAAGCCCCTCAGGCATATTGCGTCGGACTTTCTTCAGCCTGCCTTGAAGCTGTATGTAGATACCGCGAGTGGGCAAAAAACGCTTAAAAGAGCAAAATTATTTTCAATATCATCAAAAAAACAAAGACTATATTTCATATGAAGCTCTGATTTTGACAGGCCTCGTGAAATACAGTCTTTTTCTTTTTGTTTTACTCTTTGGTCTGCGCTAAATGCGACAGCCCCTTTTGGTACTGATTAAATTATAGCTTTGGAAACGTATAGCGCGGCAAGCCCTTGCTGTGATTTCCGTATTCGATTGCTTCTTGCGGACAGCGGCATATGCAGGCCATACAGTGCGTGCACCTGTTTTCCCAAACAGGTTTTCCGCTTTTCAGCTCTATGTTGCCGAGTGGGCAAACACGAACGCAATTGCCGCAGAAAGTGCAGCTGTCGGTTGCATAAAACTTTTTTGCGTGGACGAAAAGGCGATAGAAGGCGACGTTGACTATGCCGCTGCTGAGCTTGTCAATCAAAGTGATTTTCGGCCTTGAAAATGGCTTTCCTGCTGAAATCAACGCCGCTGCCGCATCAATTTGACTTTCGGCTTTTTTAATGATCTCGCGAGCCTCCGACGGTGTCGGAGTTTTGAACAGTGCTATATAGTTTTCAGGCATAATAACGGGGGAGCAGCCCATGAAGTTCATACCCTTTTTTCGGCAGAGCTCTTCGCAGTAAGCAGCCGCGTTGCCTATGTTACCGCCGCAGGTCATAACGAAGTAAAGGCTTCGGTTTCCTGAAAACTCAGCCTTTTCAATCCATTGTTCAAGAATTTTCGGTATTCTCCACGCATATGTCGGACAAACAAGAACAAAGGGGGCTGATGAATCAAGCTTGGTGAATTCATTGCCGCGAATTTTCGAAAATAAATCTATGAAATCGTCATTCGTTTTGGCGGCGACCCTTTTTGCAACATATTCGCTGTTTCCTGTTCCGGAAAAGTAAATGACCATATAACTCCTCCCACACAGTTTTGTATCTGTCGATATTTTAGCATAATGCCAACGGCACGTCAAGCCATGCATAAACAGAGACATATTGCTGCAAATGAAGGGAGGAGCAAAAAATATGCATCTAAAATGTTAGATTATTTAACAAAAATGTATATCAGATTATGACTGCACTGTCAACATCACAGCTCCAGCCGAGCGTTTCAAGAACACCGTCGATTTCCCTGCCGACGTGATAGTACGTTTTTCCGTCGCTTCCGCTTGCGCGGTCACCATAAACCTCAAGAGACACTCCGTTTTCAAGGCGTGCAATATAAAGCGGATGTAAGATATCAGTTTCTTTTGTTATAGTCATAATACTCACCAGCTGTGTATTTTTTTAACATTATATATTGCTTTTTGCCTAATGTCAATAGATATTGTAAAATTTTGTCTGTATGACTTCAAATAAAGCGAAATCAAGACGAAAATATAAATAACTATTGCAAAAATGCTGCATTTTTTTGCGAGAAAACCCCGCGGGTCGTATTTGAAAGCGAATCCGCGGGTCTTTTGCTTTCACCTGGTGGCGAAGGGTTTTATTTTTGAATGACCCTGTCGAGTCCGGGTGTGAAGGCATAGAAATTCTTTTCGTTGAGCTTTTCGGTAACAAGTCTGAGTCCTTCGCCGAAACGCTGATAGTGAACGATTTCCCTTGCACGCAGGAACTTGATTGCGTCACAGACATCAGGGTCGTCAACAAGGCGAAGGATGTTGTCATAAGTCATCCGCGCCTTTTGTTCTGCTGCCATGTCCTCATGAAGATCTGTAATCACGTCACCGGTTGATTGAAGATATGCAGCGGTAAACGGAGCACCGTTTGCATTTGCAGGGTAAACCGCGGTCGTATGATTGACGAAGTAGGCATCAAAACCACTTTTTTTGATCTCGGCAGGAGAAAGGTTGCGTGTGAGCTGATAGATTATTGTACCGACCATTTCGAGGTGCCCGAGTTCTTCGGTTCCAATATCCGTCAAAAGCCCCTTGAGCTCCGGATAAGGCATTGAAAATCTTTGGCTGAGGTAGCGAAGGGAAGCTCCGAGTTCTCCGTCCGGGCCTCCATACTGTGCCATGATTATTTTTGCATAGGCAGGGTTAGGATTTTTAATGTTTATAGGATACTGAAGCGTTTTTTCATATTGCCACATTAACAATCACACTCTCTTTCCCAAGGCCAAGGACCTTTGAGCCAGCTTTTACCAAAGCCGTCCTCCGGTGTGAGCGGGCCGAACGCTTTTTCATATTCCTCTTTGATACAGCAATATTTTTGCCTGTAATTTTCAAGCAGTTCTGCGGCGGTTTCGTCGCATGGGTGGGTATCAAGGTATAAATGAAGGTCCCACATTGAAAATCTGATTGCTTTAAGTCTGAATTTGAGGTTGTTTTTGTCTGAGGTCATCTGCAGCACCCCGCAAGGAACGGCTTGTCAAGAACAGGAAAGACGGTTCCGGCGCAAAGTGCCTTGTCGCAGGAATAAACGTCATTGCATTCTTGAAACGGAACATATGCCATTGCAACCGAAACTGTTTCCGGAAGTACGGAAAGTCCGGTTTTGCGGCAATCGCCTGTGCATGCACACTGCCGTTCATATATTGGTTGGCGCTGATAACCATAAGTTCTGTAATTACTCAATGGTTTCACTCCTTTGCCGGGTTGTGCCCGGCTTTTTGCGTTCGGAGCAATGCTCCTTGCATTGCCATACTATGCCTTTCTTTTTATCGGTGTTACTGTGTTATTGAATAAATTCAAGAGAAACGAAAAAAATATAGTAAAAAACGAGAATTTTTTATTGACAAACGATATAATATGTGATATTTTATACCCGTAAAAAGAAATAGGAGGTTTTCTTTTATGTATACTTCTCAAACTTCTGCAAAGCTGACAAGGGTAATCACTTGGATTTTCGGCGTTCTGCTCTTGGCCCTCATGGTTCTGGCCGATATGCTTCTGCATTGGTTCTTCGGCTTTGCGCGTGAAAGGACGATTGCAATTATTCTTGTCACGTTTTATATCTGCTGTCCGGCTGCATGGTGCGCACTTTACAGCATTGACAGGCTGCTGAAGAATATCATTAACGAGACGGTGTTTGTTCCGAAAACTGTTTCATATCTGCGTATTCTTTCGTGGTGCTGCGCTTTTGTTGCGCTTGCCTGCTTTGTTTCCGGCTTTTTGTATGTGCCTTTCTTCATTTTTTCACTCGGTGCCGCGTTCATGATGCTCATTTTACGCGTACTTAAAAACGTTCTGGCAACGGCAACGGAGCTGAAAAATGAGAATGAGCTGACAATATGAGGAGGAATTTTTATGGCGATTGTTGTTAATCTCGACGTTATGATGGCGAAGAGAAAGATTTCCTCCGGTGAGCTTGCCGAAAAAATCGGCATAACTCAGGCAAACCTTTCAATTCTAAAAACCGGAAAGGCAAAAGCCGTGCGTTTTTCAACGCTTGAAAGCATTTGCCGTGCACTTGACTGTCAGCCCGGAGATATACTTGAATTTAAAGAAGATGAGGTATAAATTATGGATAACAATAGTTTCAATTACCCTGTTGGGGGAGAAAACGAAAAATTGAATCAGCCTTTATCTGCTGACGTGTCAAATGCCGGTTCGTCTGGCTCGGTCGGTGTTCCAAACAGCTCGCCGAATGCTTCCGGTTCCGCTGCCCCGGCGATAAGTGCAGCCGCATCGTTCAGACACAGAGTAAAGACAGATGCTTTTGATAAGCTCGCAATGGTTATCAATTTCTTTTTGACGCTCGGCTTCATTAAAAATGCGACTTACGGCGCCGATTGGAAAGTATTTGTCTATTATTCAGGCATTTTTGCACTTGCAACGGCATATATCGTTGTCAAGCAAAAGCGTTTTAATCTTCAGGCGGCACTTTCCGGAGTGCTTTGTATTGCTCTTTCCTTCTCGTTTGCTTTGCGCGACAACCAGAGCGAAATCAATTTTTGGGCAATCCTTATACTGATGTATCTTTCCGGTTCATACTGCCTTGCGCTTACGGGAGCAAACCGGCACGGAAGAGGAAGCTACTTCTTTTTGCTTGATTTTATAAAGACTGAGTTTCTGCTGCCGCTCATGTATTTATTCTTGCCTTATATGTGTATGCACAACACAAGGCTTGACAAAAGGAATGCTGCGGAAAAGAAGAGGCTTGACAAAAAGTATATCGCGGCAATAATCGGTATTGTTTGCGCTGTGCCTGTCCTTTTGATTGTCATTCCGCTTCTCGTCAAGAGTGACGCAGCTTTTGAAAGTATTGCAGGAGCTTTTTCGGCCTCAATAGAAAAAATTCTTGCAAGGATCCAAAATAACAACTCATTTAATGAGTTCATTGATGACAATTTTTTTGCCTTTATACCGACGGTATTTATTGCGCCTTATATTTTTTCGGTCATGTTCTCTTTCCGTCACGGCGTTTCAAACGAGGCCAATAAAGACACAAGCAAAAGCTATGCAAAGCTCCGCGTCGGTTCACCCGCGCTTTTTTCCGGTTTTCTCGGTGTGATCTGCCTTGTTTATGTGATTTACATTCTTTCTCAGGCGGTCTATATTTTCGGCGCTTTCGGCGGAAAGCTTCCGGAAGGAGTTAAACTCAGCGTTTCGGAATACGCAAGGCGCGGATTTTTTGAACTTGCGGGTGTTGCGGCGGTCAACCTTGTCCTCATTGCGGTAACTGTCCTTTTCGGCCGCAGGGATGAGGGCGGAAGCTTCAAGCTTATAATAAAGATCTTTGACCTTTTCCTTTGCGCGTTTAATATTCTTCTTTCGGTCGTTTCAATTTCAAAGATCGTCCTTTACATGAACAAAATGGGTCTGACGCATAAGCGTGTCTATGTTTTAATTATTGATATTCTGATGATAATTGCCTTTTTATGCATAGCTGCAAGAATTTTCAAAAAAGAGTTCCCGTATATGCGTGTCGTCACAGCGGCGGTGTGCGTTGCAATTACAGCGCTCAGCCTTGTTGGGATTGACAGAATAATTGCCGAGCATAACACAGAAAAGTTCCTTAACGGAAAGCTTTACGCTAGCTCCGCCTATGATGTCACAGACGGCTATGGATTAGGGGCTTTTGAAAGCTGTTTGAAAATCGCAAAGAGTAAAACAGAAGTTTCCCAAGATGCAATGAATGTGCTTCATTTTCAATATGTTCGGGGTGAAGGATTCGTATGCCCGATGATATATGATAGTAAGGGCAAGATATACCTGAACGAAACCGAAAATGCGCTTTTCGGCGATGCTGCGAGTGCGTTGGCCGTTGCAAAGGAAAATATTGACTTTATCGAAACCGTAGTGAATTACTGTTCGGATATTGAAGAAAGTCTTGTTGATTATTCAATAACGGTTGACACAGAAGACACGGTTTATCGCATTGATGCTAAATGCACTTTGAATGATACCGAATCCGATAAGACATCTTTTGCAGAAAAATCAGTCGGCGATTCCGAAGGCTTTGAAAGCGGTGTCGAGGTGGTGACGTGGGCTTATTATAAGGATGATTTTAAAGATGCTCACTTCAATTCCGGCGACAATGTCGAACTGACGTCAGAATTATTCGTGGTAAAAGACGACGGAACGCGTATACCGGTTGAAGTGCCGACAGGATATGGCCAAATCAATCTCGGCGGGATGACAGCATACGGCGGCGTTCTGACCGGCAGTGAAAAAGACGGTTATAAACTTATTGAAGACTGGCCGTATGAAGAGTCCGGAAGATAAAACCTATATGTACGACAGCAACCCCAAAATTAAATAATAATACACAAAAAACAGAGACGGAAAAGTACGTCTCTGTTTTTGCGCTTGCCGGAATGTTTTAACGGTGAAGTCTTGTCTAATAGATGTTTTTGTGATACAATTCAGAGTTGTATTATGAGTGAAAGAAGGTGCTTCTGTTGCGTGTTGCAATAATCGGCGGCGGTGCTTCCGGACTTGTTTGTGCCTGCGTTCTTGCAAATAGCTCAAAAATTGACGTGACCGTTTTTGAAAAAAACGAGCGTGTCGGAAAAAAACTGCTTTCAACCGGAAACGGCAGATGCAACATGACGAATCTTTCCGCTTCGCCGAAAGATTATTTTGAGGCGGCCGATTTTGTTTCAACTGCGCTTGAAAAGTATCCTCCCCAAAGCAACATTGCCTTTTTTGAATCACTTGGCCTTTTTTCAAGGTCTGACTCGGAAGGTCGCGTTTATCCTTTGAGCAACCAGGCGTCGAGCGTTCTTGACGCATTGCGCTTTGAATGTGAGCGTCTCGGCGTTCGGTTTAACTGCTCTTCAAATGTGGGCAGGGTAGAAAAGAAAAACGGCGTTTATGTTGTTGACGGCAGGGGAGGTTTTGAAAAAATTGTTTTTGCTTGCGGCTCAAAGTCAGCCGTCAGAGACTTTGATTCATACTCGCTTCTTGCGCCTTTCGGACACACGGCAACAAAAACGGCTCCCGCCCTTGTCAGACTTATTACCGACGACAAAGCGGCAAATCAGCTCAAGGGAATCCGCGCATCGGTTTCAATGACACTGCGCACAAAAGAAAAAAAGGTCGCTTTTGCCGAAGGTGAGCTTCAGTTTGCGGATTCTTCTCTTTCCGGAATCGTTTCAATGGAGCTTTCGTCATTTGTTTCACGTTATATGCTCAAAGGCGAGAAGGCGTTTTCGGTTGACATTGACCTTGTTCCGTTGCTTTCTTTTGATGAGCTTTTTGCCGTCTTGTTGCGGCTTTCAAAGCGTTACGGGCTGAAAAGTGAAAATTTGCTTTTGGGCTTTATGCATAAAAAGATCGGCATCTGTCTTTTGAAAAGGATCGGAATTTCGCCTGAGGGACCTATGAATGAGCTTTCTCAAAAACAGCTTCGCGAAATCGTGGCTGCCTGCAAAAAGTTTAGGATGAAAGTTACCGGTGTCGGTTCATTTGCTCAGTCGCAGGTCACGGTCGGCGGAATAAAGCGAGAAGAGTTTTTTGAAAAAACTCTGGAATCAAAAAAGTGCAGCGGACTTTACTGCTGCGGAGAGATGCTTGATGTTGACGGAAAATGCGGCGGCTATAACCTTCAATGGGCGTTTTCAAGCGCAAGACTTTGCGGTGAAAGCATAGTTCGGGAGAGTGAAAAATGATAAGAATAAGCGAAATCAGGCAAAGCCTTGATGCTGACAGGGATGATCTTCAGTTTGCCTGCGCAAAGGCTTTGAAAATTAAAAAAGAACAGCTGAAAGATGTAACGGTCGTTCACCGTTCCGTTGACAGCAGACGAAAAAGCGACGTCCATTTCGTCTACATTGCCGATGTTTCCGTTGACGGTGACGAAGAAAAAATAGTTAAACGTGCTTCTTCAAAGAACGTTGCACTCAGTGAGCCTTATTTTTATGAAATGCCAGAAAACAGACGTGTTTCTTCTTTTCGCCCGGTGATAGTCGGTTTCGGCCCTGCCGGAATTTTTGCGGCACTGACTCTTGCACGTGCCGGACTTCGGCCGCTTGTTCTTGAGCGCGGAGCAGACGTTAAAACCCGAACGAAAAACATTAACCGTTTTTTCAAAACCCGTATCCTTGACGAAAACTCAAATGTTCAGTTCGGCGAGGGCGGTGCTGGCACATTTTCGGACGGAAAGCTTACCACCGGAATCAAAAGTATCCTCTGCCGCAAGGTTTTCCTTGAGTTTTGCGGCCACGGTGCACCGGAAGAGATTCTCTGGTCGGGAACGCCGCATATCGGAACCGATAAGCTTGCCGGTGTGATCAAAAAAATGCGCGAAGAAATAATCTCGCTCGGCGGCGAGGTGATTTTCGGCGCACGGCTCACCGATCTGATTGTATATAACGCATCGGTTCAGGGCGTCACTTATGAGAAAGACGGCAAAGGTTTTGATTTTGAAACCGATACTGTGATTCTTGCGACAGGACATTCGGCTCGAGACACGGTGGAAATGCTTTATAAAAAGGGTATAAGAATGATTCAAAAGCCCTTTTCTGTCGGTGCAAGAATTGAACATCCGCGCGAGATGATCGATAAATCGCAGTATGGTGCTTTTGCCGGTCATCCGGCTCTTTCTGCTGCTGTGTATAAGCTTGCCTGCCACGGTGAGCATGAAAGGGGAGCGTATACGTTTTGTATGTGCCCCGGCGGAATGGTCATAAATGCAACAAGTGAGCCGAACGGCGTTGTCACCAACGGAATGAGTGAGTTTGCGCGTGACAAAGAAAACTCAAATTCTGCGATTCTCGTCAATGTCTATCCGGAAGATTTTCCGTCCGAGCATCCGCTTGCGGGCTTTGAACTTCAAAAGTCAATTGAACACAGGGCTTTTGACCTCGGCGGAAGGGATTATACTGCTCCGTGCCAGCTTGTTGGAGACTTTCTGAATGACACACCGTCAAAAAAACTTTCGTTTGTCAATCCGAGCTTTACGACCGGCGTAACACCGTCTGACATCAGGCTTGTTCTGCCGAAAAAGGTGACGGATACTATGGCTTCGGCCATAGTTCGGATGGACAAAAAGCTTTCCGGCTTTGCCTTGCCACAGGCAGTCCTTACTGCACCCGAGAGCCGCAGCTCTTCTCCTGTGAGAATCCTTCGCGATGACATTTTTCAGGCTAATATTCGCGGCCTTTACCCGTGCGGTGAGGGTGCCGGTTATGCAGGGGGAATTGTTTCTGCGGCAGTTGACGGAATTAAAACCGCCCATGCTGTTTTACTTGACGAAAGCGAACTTAATCACAGAACATAAAAACAAACTCCCGGAATCACCTTTGGCGGTGAACCGGGAGACAAACAATCTTATGAGATTATTTTGTGAAAATATTTTTTATGGCTTCATACATTTCTTCAAGGAATGTTTTGAGGTCATGCAGAAATCTTTTGAGGTCAAAGTTTTCCATGTGATATTTCTCCTTTCGTTTCTTTGTCATGTCTGCCTTGATTATAGCACGCCTTTTTTGGATAATCAAGGAAAATTAAAGTTTTTTGTTTTCCGCACGTTCCGACGGCTTTCGCCGTCGGTTTTTTCTATAATTCAGGTGAAAGGCAAGAGGGTGATTGTTTGCTTGTCATGTATGCCGATATTCTTTTTGTAATTAACACTTACGTGACCTACGCGCTTTTGCGTTCGTGTGCTTTGGTGGCTCGTGTGCCGGTCGGTCGTTTTCGGGCGGTAGTTTCTTCTTTGCTCGGCGGCGGGTTTGCGCTTGTTGTTTTGATTGACGGGATAAGTAATGTGCTTTTGACGGTCTTTAGGCTTATATTTTCTGTATTCTTGCTGTTCGCCGCGTTTTATCCGTTTGACAAAAGAAAATTTTTACGTCTTTTTGGTTCGTTCTTTCTGGTTAACTTTGTTTTTGCCGGATTGATGCTTGCTATCGAGCTTTTTGCAGCTCCTCAGTCAATGCTGCTTTCTGTGGGAATCGTATATTTTGATATTGATGCGCTGACGCTTGTTGTTCTTACCGCAGTTTGCTACTGCGTTTTGAGCGGCATCAATCTCCTGATCAAAGCGAAGGCTCCGAGCGGTACTGTTTTCAACGTCACGATTGAAATTGGCAAAAGCTGTTTTTCATGCCGTGCATTGCTTGATACAGGCAATGCATTGTTTGAACCGTTTTCGTCCTTTCCTGTGATCGTTGCCGAAAGAAACATTTTCGGCGAAAGCTTCAGCGTACCGGACGAAAAACTCCGCCTTGTTCCGTGCTCATGTGTTACGAATGAGGGCGTGCTAAGGGCCTTTAGGCCGGATAAACTGACGGTGAGCTCACCAAACGGAAAATTTGAAACTGACAGTGTTTACATAGCCATAACCGATGAGAAAATTAAGAACTCTGATTTTAAAGTACTGCTGCATCCGCAGCTGGTTGAAAATATTCAAGAAGGGAAGAATATAAATGTTTTCAAAACTAAAACTTAAATTGTTTTGGCTAAAAAGGCGTTTCCTGATAACGATAGGAGCCGAAAGCGAATTTTTCTATGTCAACGGCTCTCAGACATTGCCCGCTCCGCTGAGCAAAAAGCAGGAAAGCGAAATTCTTGAACAGATTGAAAACGGCAACACCGAAAACAGAGACAAGCTGGTAGTGCATAATCTTCGTTTAGTTGTCTATATTGCAAGAAAGTTCGAGAACACCGGAATAGGCATTGAAGACCTTGTTTCAATCGGAACCGTGGGCCTTATTAAGGCGGTCAACACATTTTGTCCGTCGAAAAAAATCAAGCTTGCAACTTATGCTTCGCGGTGCATTGAAAATGAAATTTTGATGTATCTGAGAAAGACAGCAAACAAAAAGAATGAAGTCTCAATTGAGGAACCGCTCAACGTTGACTGGGACGGAAATGAGCTGCTGCTCTCTGATGTTCTCGGAAGCGACGGCGATACAGTTGGGAGGGATCTTGAAATGCAGGATGAAAGAAATCAGCTGCTTGAGGTTGTAAAAAAGCTTGACGAGCGCGAACGAACAATAATGACTATGCGCTTCGGTCTTTTCGGCTCAAAGGAGTATACGCAAAAGCAGGTTGCCGATATGCTTGGAATCTCTCAAAGCTATATTTCGCGCCTCGAAAAACGCATAATCGAAAGGCTCAGAAAAGAGCTGGAAAAGGTGAGCTGACGGCAAAAGAGCGACAGCCCCGCATTCTTTGAAAAAATCAGTTCAGAAAGTCAAAAAACATTGAAATATCTCTTGCTTTTGGCTTTGCACTGTGATATAATACGCGAGATAACGCACGCAGGGGATTGGTATGCCCTGTTCACGAAAGTGCGGTGTGCCTTCGGAACCTGCGGTGGTTAAAACTAATTTTCAGGAGGAAACTCAAATGTCAGTAGTATCAATGAAACAACTTCTTGAAGCCGGCGTCCATTTCGGACATCAGACAAGAAGATGGAACCCGAAAATGTCCGAGTACATTTTCACCGAAAGAAACGGAATTTACATCATCGACCTTCAGAAGACGGTTAAGAAGCTTGAAGAAGCTTATTCATTTGTTCGCGAAGTATCCGAAAACGGCGGCGAAGTTCTCTTTGTAGGCACAAAGAAGCAGGCTATGGATTCGATTCGCGAGGAAGCGATTCGCTGCGGTATGCCGTATGTTAACGCACGTTGGCTCGGCGGTATGCTCACTAACTTCAACACCATCCAGAAGAGAATCAAGAGACTTGCTCAGCTCAAGGATATGGAGCAGAACGGAACCTTTGCTCTCCTTCCCAAGAAGGAAGTTATCAAGCTCAACCTTGAAATTGAAAAGCTTGAAAAGTTCATGGGCGGTATCACCGGCATGAAGAAGCAGCCTGCTGCGATTTTCATTGTTGACCCGCGCAAGGAAAGAATCGCTGTTGCAGAAGCTCACAAGCTCGGTATCCCCATCGTTGCTATCGTTGACACCAACTGTGATCCGGATGAGGTTGACTATGTGATCCCCGGCAATGACGATGCTATCCGTGCTGTAAGACTTATAGCCGGTGCTATGGCTGACGCTGTTATCGAAGGCAGACAGGGCGAAGCAAATGCTCCTGCTGAAGAAGCTGCAGCTGAAGAAGCAGACGCTCAGTAACAAAAAACTTTCAGCCCGTGAATCTAAGTAACGCCTGCGCAATCGCAAAACACAGTCTATTTGGCGGTACGTTTGATATTACCCGATAACGTGTTGTGCAGCCTGACAGAAATATTTGCGCTCTTAACGGTCGGTGGTCACTTAAATATCTACGGGCTTTCTTTCAATGATTATAAATTTAGGAGGAATTTATTATGGCATTTACCGCTAAAGACGTTCAGACTCTTCGCGAAAAGACCGGCGTAGGAATGATGGATTGCAAAAAGGCTCTTGTTGAAGCTGAAGGCGATATGGACAAGGCTGTTGATATTCTCAGAGAAAAAGGACTTGCTTCCGCAGCGAAGAAGTCTTCAAGAGTTGCAGCTGAAGGCGTAGTTGCGGCATATAACGACGGCAAGAGCGGTGCTCTTGTTGAAATCAACTGCGAAACCGACTTCGTTGCAAAGGGTGAACCGTTCACTACTCTTGCAAAGAAGGTCGTTAAGACCGTTGTTGAAAAGGATCCGGCAGATGTTGACGCCCTTCTCAAGACCGAAATTTCTGATGGTGAAGGCACTGTTGAAGAAGCAGTTCAGGAAGTTTTCCTTGCTCTTCGCGAGAACATGAAGATCCGCCGCTTTAAGCGCACGATCGGTCATGTGGCAACATACATCCATGCAGGCGGAACCGTTGGTGTTATGGTTTCCTTTGATGTTGACGATGCAACCGCCGCAAAGCCGGAGTTTGACGCAATGGGCAAGAACGTTGCAATGCAGGTTGCAGCAATGAATCCGTCATATCTTGACGAAGTTTCCGTTCCGGACGAAGTCCTTGAAAAGGAAAAAGGAATTCTTGTTGCTCAGATGAAGGAAGACCCGAAGATGGCAAACAAGCCCGAAGCCGTTCTTCATAAGATTGTTGAAGGCAAGATCGGAAAGTATTACAAAGAAAACTGCCTCCTTTGCCAGGAGTTCGTTCGCTCAGACATCTTTGAAGGCAATGTAAAAGGTTACGTTGATTCGGTTGCCAAGGCTCTCGGTGCTGACATTAAGGTTACAGGCTTTGTTCGCTTTGAAAAGGGCGAAGGCATTGAAAAGAAAACCGAAAACTTTGCCGATGAAATCGCAAGCATGGTTGGCGGCAAATAATTTTTGAGATTCTTCCCTCTCGCTTTTCACAGCGGGAGGGATTTTTTAAAAGGAGAAGAAAAATGAAAACAGCAATTTACGGCGCAGGTTCGCTCGGAACCGTTCTCGGTGCGTATCTTTCAAAAGCAGGCGTTGATGTTGACCTCATCACCCGTAACAAAGAACACGTTGAGGCTCTTAACAAATACGGAGCAAAAATAATCGGAACGGTAAATATGACCGTTCCTGTCCATGCTCTCACGCCGGAAGAGATGACAGAAAAATATGAGCTGATTATTCTTTTGACAAAGCAGCTTGATAATAAAAATATTCTTGAAAATCTCAAGAAGAACATGACAGATGATTGCATTGTTTGCACAATGCAAAACGGTCTTCCTGAACTTTCGGTCTCGGAAGTCGTTGGTGAAGACAGAACAATGGGCTGCACGGTTGCGTGGGGTGCGACTCTCCACGGAAAGGGCGTTTCTGAACTTACAAGTGAGCCTGACAGCTTGAGCTTCGGTCTCGGCCGCATGAACGGCAAGAAAGATGACAAACTGATGTATGTTAAGTCGCTCCTTGAAAAAATGTGCCCGGTTGATATTGAAGACAATTTTATGGGTGTTCGCTGGTCAAAGCTTCTTATCAATGCAACTTTCAGCGGAATGTCGGCTGTTATGGGCGGAACGTTCGGTGACGCTGCCAACAGGAAGGATTCCCGTGTCTGCTGCCAGAATCTCATCAAGGAATGCATTGATGTTGCTAATGCTGCCGGAATCGAAATTGCTCCCGTTCAAGGAAAGGACATTGTAAAACTTCTTGATTACAAGAACGCTTTTAAGAAAAAAATTGCATTTATGCTTATTCCCTTGTGTATCAAAAAACACGCCCTTTTGAAGGCCAGCATGCTCCAAGACCTTGAAAAGGGCAGAAAATGTGAAATTGATGCAATTAACGGTGTGGTTTGTGCCTATGGAAGAAAATACGGTGTACCGACGCCGTATAATGACACGGTTTGCCGAATAATTCACGAAATCGAGGACGGCAAAAGAACATATTCATTTGACAACGTTAAACTTTTTGAAAATCTTAAAAATAAGGGGTGAACTCATAGATCCCGGTGAACTTATAATTGAAAAAATACCGCCTACCGTAACCGGTTGGCGGTATTTCTGTTAGTGTAATATACTGACCTTGAATCCGATGCGTTCAATATCACCTTTTGTAATTCCGTTTTCATTGATCGAGTCCACTGCATAATAATACTTTTCAGACATTTTTGAAGGCAATCCGACGCTTATGCTGTCCTCGCCGTAAACAGTTCTGACCTCATCAAGTTTATCTGGGCTCATTCCGAACCTGATTCTGTATCCGATGGCGGTGATGACTTTGCTCCAACTTATTATTGCTTCTGCATCAGAAACCATGACTGCAAACGCTTTTTCAACCTTTTTCGGTGGGTTGCTGTTGCCAAATCCGAGCACTTCAAAGTGCGTTACCGAAAAACGCTTTACGGCGTGAGCGATAAGCACGAGCTTTAAAAAACGAAGACGCAGTTCTTTTTCAAAGTAAACAGTCCTGCCGGTCGACAGCCCCCCGAGTTTTTCACCGAGCAGGACGTAGTCTTTTCCATTGGTGCTGCCGTAAAGTGAAACGGAGAAATTACAACAAAGCTTAACAGCGTGAACCGATTTGACAGATCCAAGATCTACACACAACCACTCGCCGGGCTTTCCTTCTTTCGGCACCCATGAATTATTTGCATTCCTGTCAACGGCACAACAAGGATCATGTTCCGGCAAAGAAGATGAAGCTGTTGCAAGTTTCCTATATGAAAGCAACATATATTCGGCCCTGTCGCAGTGGAATTTATATAAATTGTTCACAAATTACTCTCCTTTCATTCATAAATATGCAACAATTATACTTTATTTGCGAAAATGATTCAATAAATATAGCAATTGTTTAATATTTTTAAGATATTTTATTTTTTTCTTGACTTTTGCCGGTACCTGATATACAATACCTGTGAATTAGACATTTGTATATTATTCACAAATGCGCGGAGGTGTGCCTGTGGTTCATTTCGGTGCTTTTGGTTTGTGTACGGATGAATCAAAAGATCCGGCGGTAGTAGTTGCCGTCGGCGGAATGGAGAGATTCAAATGAGAAAAAAATTGTTCAGCTTAGCCCTTGCGCTGATCATGCTCGTAACGGCCTTGCCGATGACTGCCTTTGCGGCTGAAGACGTTTTGCCCGTTGTCATCGACTCGGGCTATTCATCGTCACAAATTTTTGAATTTGATGATGAAGGAAAAATTGTTGAAAAAATCTGGGGTCTTGATGTCGGCGGAATCCTGTCGGTTGCGGCTCAGGATATTCCTGAACTTACCGCGGCAAATCTTGAGCTTTTTATGAAAAAAAATCCCGATAAGCTCAGAGAGCAGCTTATTGTTGCCGCCGACAAGGTTATCGAAAAAATGAAGCGCAACCCGGACGGCTCACCGAAGTATAACAGCGGAACATGGCCGACCACTCCGCAGGAAAGCAATATGCGGTACATCTATGACAACATGGATAGTATTGAATATTTGAAGGGAACTATCCACGAAAAGAGATATACTCCTATCCTCTGCGAAAAAATCGGTGCTGAAAATGTTTTTCAGTTCTCGACCGACTGGCGTCAGGAGATTATATTCTGTGCGCTTGACCTTGGTAAATATATCAAGTCGGTTCTCGATTATACCGGAGCCAAAAAGGTCAATGTGTTCAGCGAAAGCCACGGCGGTCAGACCACCGGAACATATATTTCCCTTTGCTCACTTGTTGACGAAGGCGGAGAAAAAGCACAACAGCTTGCCTTTTTGCTCGGCATTGATTACAATGAGCTGAAGGCTTATTTCAACCTCGGTTATATCAATAATGCCGTTCTCAACTCACCTGCTATCGGCGGAGTTCAGCTTGCGTACGATCTGATTTCCGGCAATTCGCATTTTGATGCAACAAGAATCATGGAATTCGTTGAATACGGCAACAATCCTCTTAAGGATATCGTTGGCGGAGACGAATACATTTGGGAGGCGGAATATGAATGGCTTCTTGCCTTTGCAAAGCTTGACAAGACCAACAGCTTCTTTAATTCGATTGTTCAGGACGAGAGAATGATGAGCGTTGTTCTTTCTCTCGGAAGTATGTGGGATTTCATTGACATTGATCATTACGATGAAATCAAAGCGAGCAAGATCAACACAGCCGAAAAGCAGCAGGCCTACGCTCCGATGCTTGCAAGAACCGATTTTGCTCACTACAACGTTATGAATAATCTCAACCATTACCTTACATATGCTCGCGAAAGAGGCGTTAATGTAAATATCGTTTGCGGTACCGATATCACTACCGCTACCGGTTCAACAGTCAACGGTGACTGCCTTGTTGCCGCAAAGACTGCTTCCGGAGCAAAGGTTACACCTTATGGCTACCGTTTTAGCAACGGCTACACGACCGATTTTAACGACCCGCTTGTTACCTGCACCGATTCTTCTCACAACCATGTTTCTCCTCGCATGAATCTTGACGGTGCTTACGGTTACCTTCCTGAAAACACATGGTACATCGAAGGACAATTCCATGCTCAATATGCATATGATAATTATGCTTTACCGCTTACAAACAGACTACTGCTTAACGGCGACCTTGCGAGCGTATACGCCGACCCTGATTTCCCGCAGTTTGAAACAACGTATAATGCGAAACTCGGCGTTCATGCAAAGTTTGATAACTCTGTTTACGGAAGAGCGGATTCTTCTGACACAGCCCTTGTTGTTGAAAACGTTTCAAGAAAAAGCAGCATTGAGCTTATCTCAATTAAGGTTGAAGGCGCCGATGTTAAGTTTGATTCGGTAAGGGGCAAGAAAATTAAGATGGGCGAAAGCGTCAGCATTCCTCTTAGAGACGTAATTTCAAATAAGGGTATGACGAACTTTACCGTCACCGTATATTATCTTGAAGATAATTCTGTCATGGCTATGGATGGTCGTACCTTCAACTTCACTGTAAATAATGAAGAACTTGACGACTATGACGCTTCCGAACCGCTTACCGCGGTTAAAATGAAGCCTATTTATATGACATCGGATGAAGTGATGAGCGAGCTTTCAAATTTTGATTTCTTCACGATGATCCGCGCTTTTGTTCTTTCGGTTGTCAGAGTATTCAGAGCTGTGATTGATTTCTTCAAAAATTCAATTGTTAAGTAAGATAAGCTGATATTTTATAGAAAGCCGTGTCCTGACAAAATATGGATGCGGCTTTTTTCTTGTTAGAGCTTGCGATTTTACTGCATTTATGATAGTGTTTTAGAAACATTTCATCATAGTTTGCCGGAAATGTCATGCCGCAGTTAACGATATTTTTATCACTGCATTGGTTTTTTTCAGAATTTTTTCTATATTATTATAAATATCAGCATAAAATTTTAAAAGTTATGAAACATTTTCGTCATGATTATACAAATTTCTCGTTTTCTCTTGAAAAATCAATGTTTCATGATATAATATTGTAGAACTAACATTTAAGAAATTGTGAATTTTTTTGTTAAACACTTCACCGGCTGTATTGAGGATGGTGCAAATAAATAAATGACCGACAAGGATTTTAAAAAGCTCAGCAGGTTGGAACTTGTTGATATAATATATGAGCTTCAAAAGCGCTTTCTTGAAAAGGAAAAGGAAATTGAAGCTCTTAAAGCTGAACTTGCAGAAAAGGAGATTCGCATTTCATCCTCAGGCTCGATTGCGGAAGCTGCAATAAAGGTCAATGATGTTTTTGAGTCGGCGCAGGCTGCAGCGGATCAATACTTGCGTTCCGTTTGTCTTTCGGCTCCGGACACCAAAGAGCGGCTTGAAGCGGCCGAAAAGCTCAGGGAACAAATCATTGGAGAGGCGCGTAAAAAAGCGTTTGAATTGCTTTCCGCAGCTGAGCGGAAATCGCAGCAAATCGTGCTCGATGCGGAAAAACAGGCCACAGAAAAGGAAAAAGAGTTTGAAAACAAAGCAATGGAGTATATCTGTTTGCACAATGAGTTAAAATCACTTCTTAAAGGAACAGATGTCTAATGCAAACTGATAAAAATATATGGGACGATTTGCCGACAATTGAGCAGATCGAAAAGGAACGTGCCCGGCTGAGATATAAGAAAAGATATAGCAGAACGCTGAAAAGTACAATTGCGATTCTCCTTGTTGTTTCGGCACTTGCGGTTTTGGTTGCGACTCTTTGGATGCCGGTTCTGCGAATCTACGGTTCTTCAATGGTACCGACGCTTGAGGACGGTCAAATTGTTGTCACTGTTAAAAGCAACAGCTTCAAAGCAGGGGATATAGTTGCTTTTTATCACGGCAATAAGTTGCTTATAAAGAGATACGTTGCAGGTCCTGCGGACTGGTTCAACATCGACAAGAACGGCAACCTGTTTATTAACGATCAGCTTTTGAATGAGCCGTACATTGCCCAAAAGGCCTATGGCGAAACAAACATTGAACTGCCGTATCAGGTGCCCGACAAAAAATATTTTATGATAGGAGACAATCGCAGCGTGTCGATTGATTCGCGCAATACGGCTGTCGGCTGTATTGATGAGGAACAGATCGTTGGAAAGGTCGTTTTCAGAATATGGCCGCTCAGTTCTTTCGGAGTGGTGGAATAGGTTCGGCTTCATTGTAAGCTTTGGATAGGGAGGTGAAGGTTGTGCAAAACGGTTTGTCTGAACAGATAAGAGAATACTTGAAAGAACACTTGAGAAAGAAGCATTGGCAAAAAGTTCTTATTGTCCTTTCGTGCATCGTTGTTTTTTGCACAACCTATGCGCTTATTTTGCCCGCTATCACAATGACGCAAACGCCGAGCTGCGGCATCGAAGAGCACGTTCACAGTGACGGCTGCTTTGAAGAAAAGACTAAGGCAGGAAAACTCAACTGTAAATTTCAAATTCATTCTCATACTGACTCTTGCTTTGATGAAAATAAGAAGGCAGTTTGCGGCTTTGCGGATTATGTATTGCATGAACACAATGAAAACTGTTATAACGAAAGCGGAGCGCTTATCTGTGTGTTGCCGGAGCTTTACGAGCATGAACACAGCGAGGCGTGCTATGAGCAGACAACTTCATATATTTGCGGCCTCGAAGAAGGTACAGGTCACAAGCATGAAGCCGAATGTTATGATGAATTTGGAGCACTTATTTGTACTCTTGAAGAAACTGAAGGCCATAAGCATACAGATGACTGCATAAAGAAGGAAGAAAAGCTTATATGCGGCAAGGATGAAATTGTTTTCCATGAGCACACCGATGCTTGTTATAAAAGCGGTGTATTGAGCTGCGGCAAAACTGAGGTTCTTCGTCATAATCATGGCAAAGGCTGCCTTGAAGCCGGCACGACCGAAAAGAAGCTTATTTGCACCAAACCGGAGCATCGGCATGACGAGGTCAAATGCTACCCTGAGGAGGAAACAAAGAGCGAGGATATCTGCGGACTTAGTGAGCACAGGCACGGTGACGCCTGCCGCGATGCGGACGGAAACCTTGTTTGCAGCATTCCGGAACATGAGCACTCGGAAAAATGCAGGGCAGAAACGCTCGGCGGAAGCAGCCTTGATGAAGCTGCATTCTCTCGCAGCTTCAGCTATGAGGACAAGGAGCTTTCAATGCTTGTCAGGGTCAACAGCCGAAAGGAGCTTCCGGACAGTGTTGAGCTTGAGGTTTTTTCTCTTGGTAAAAACAGTGACGATTATAAAAAATACACCGAATTCAACAAAAGAGACGGCGGCAGTGAAAACGACAAGCTCATTGCCAAAAGCATCACTCTTACCGATAACGGAAAGAAAATTGACGCCTCAACGCTTTCGATGACGGCTGAGGTGGTTTTGAAAGATGCAGCTTTGGAGCCTATCAGGAAAGAACTGGACGCCCTTGAAGGAGCTGCGCCCGAGGCGGAAACGGGCATTGTTCTCTCTTCATTTTCAGAGGATGAGAGCAATACAGTAAGTACAGCGGAAAGCACTGTTATTTCGCCCGGCGAGAAGGCTCCGGTGCTTACCGTTCGAGTTCGGGGCGGAACAATAGCTCTTGCTGCGGCACCGAGCGCAAACCCGACCTATAAGGTTCAGTATTATGCCAATATTGACCGTTTTGCAACGAGCGGAGATATTTCCTTTGACGTTTTTGACACCCGCAAATCAAACGGCGGAGCGTTGCCGAAAAACAGTACAACAAACAAGTTAACAAAGTTCTATCTTAGTGACTCGGGTTCATACACCTCTCTTAACAACGGAGTCCAAACAAAGCTTTACAATATTAAAACAGTCAAGACCTTGACTGAAATTTTTTCTGCGGAGAGCTTTGAGTACATAAAGGCACCAAACACCATGTATATGGACAAGCTTTCGGAAAACAAGAACTACTCTCTTAAAGAGGTCTGGGTGCTGAAAGACGGAAAGAACGAAGCAAGCATGAACAAGGCAGACTGGACTGTTTATACCGATCCTTCGGCAATTCACTTCACAAACCGCAGTGCCGCTGCAAGTGAAAATGTTCTTTATATCACGGACAGCACAAGAATAAGGCTGATTTATGATATGACCAACGAAAATTATGACAACACGGCGACTTTTTATGATTACGACATTACAAACGGCTATGATTCAGGTCGCGGCCGTTGGCTCAGCGGAACGGCAGGCATCAATTCAAGCACAAATTACGGAACAAGCCGCAACGGACAACGAACATGGGGAAGTCATTGCGATGTTCTTGCCTTCGGCAACGCAAACTGTGGAACAGGAATGGGACACTGGAAGTTTGACGGCCTTGCACTTAATGCGCACAGCGGAAATATAGACAATAAAGGCTGCAACTTCGGCATTGCCGACAGCCTTTCAAACGGAAAAATCGTATACAATCCATGGATAGTTACGCCAAAGCTTTTCAATGACGGCAGTGCTAAGGGAAAAACTACCTATGAAAACAGCAGCCTTACCTTTAAGCGTCAAGGAGACACATATTCGCTCACATCTGCAACGGTCAACGGCATCGGAAGCATAAATAATCTCAATGGGTTCTTCAATCCGTCGCCGACGAGCGGAACAACATATACCCACATATTCACCAATGATTTTTGGCCGCTTGACCGTGCAACAAATTGCACCGACCCGAAATTCGGAAAATATAACAACGGAGTTCCGTTTTTTGGCTATGCAGACAATGACGGAACGAATTTTCCGAATGTCGCAACACTTAGCGGAACATTCCCCGTCAGTGATGACGGCAATTTGCACAACTCGTTTTTCGGAATGCACGCGGTCATTGAGTTCAACATAACTGCCGACTATGTCGGACCGCTTGAATATTTCTTCTACGGAGACGATGACCTTTGGGTATTCCTTGACAACAAGCTGATTTGTGATGTCGGCGGCGTTCATTCTTCTGTAGGAGAGATTGTTGACCTTTGGGATTACCTTAAAAAGGGAACTGCCGGAAAGCATACGCTGACAATTTTTTACACCGAGCGTGGTGCCTCCGGCTCCTCGTGCTATATGCAGTTTACCCTTCCGAATGTCAGCGGAAAGAACATTGAACAAACAACGGATGACCTCACGGTCAGAAAAACCGTTATTGACGGAAACGGTGCCGATGAGTTTAAGTTCAGAATCCGTTTTTACGATAAGGACGACAATCCGGTTCTTGACGACTACGCTTACACAAAGTTCAACGCAGATGCTACCGCCACGGGTGACGAAATCATTGTCTGCGACGGAGACACATTTACTCTCAAAGACGGACAGTATATTATAATCAAAAACCTGCCACTCGGAATCAAGTATAAAATAAGCGAGATGACACCGGCTAATTATACTGTTACGTCAACCGTCAACGGCGTTACCTCTGTGAACAAAGAGGTAAGCGGCTCAATTTTGAAGAGCGCTAACAATTCTGTTTTGTTCACCAACACAGGCAGCAGCTCGGCGGGCTTCATGCTGAAAAAGGTTAACCAAAGCGGAAAACCGATTACCGGTGCGGCTTTTTCGGTTGCCGACTCAAACGGAAGTTCGATTGATTTCCTTAAAAAGGACAGCGGAAGCTACATTGCCGCAAACAATGCCGGAGCGAAAATCACCTCAGGTGAGGAGTATTACATTGTGCCGGTGAACGCAACAAGCCTTGCCCTCGGCAGAAAGAGCACCGGCTCAAACGGACTTTACACCGCCGAAACGCAGGCTAACACCGGTTTGGATGCACATAAGTTTAAAATTATGAAAACAAGTGACGGTTATTACACCGTTCAGTGCAAGCAGGGCGGCTATCTTGAACTTCAGGATAATTCTCTCACTGCGGGTGCGGCGGTCAATGTTTCAACAGCCGAAGGTTCCGTCACAGAAAGCCGAAAGTGGGCTTTTGAAAAGAATAACAACGGAACCTACCGTATTCGCCCCATGGATGCCGCCGAAAGCAACATTGCTCTTTCGGTTGAGCAGTGGGTATACCCGGCAAGGGAAGGGGAAAGGGTTGACCTTCGCAGCGACAGAACGGGAGGAAGCTATGAAGAAATTCAGCAGTGGTATGTTATTCCTGTTTCTGATATTCAGGTGCCGGCAGAAAGTGCCACGCAGCTTTCTGTCTCTGAAAACGGAATGCTGACCGTTCGCGGACTGAAGCCGGGAATCTACACCCTCACCGAGACTGCTGCACCGAACGGCTGTGAACCGCTTTCCTCACCGATTAAGGTCAGTATCGATAAAAACAGCAAGCTGACTCTTATTTCAAGCAGCGAGCTTGTTGCGCTCGATTCAGCCGGCGCAGTTATCAATGTTAAGAACAGCTATCAAAAAAAGTCGCTGACCGTTCAAAAGGAGGTCAAAAGTCTTGACTCTGATGACATCTCCGGCGGAAAAAGGTATAGCTTCAGGGTTTCATGGGAAGCAAACGGAGAAACAGGCTCTCAGGTTATTGAAGTTTTGCCGGGCACCGGTAATGCAGTAACCGTTTCAAATATTCCATACGGCGCAAAGGTAACAGTTACCGAAACTTCGTCAAATGGCTTTTCGGTTGAGTATTATCAAGGCAACACGCTCATCGGGGACGGTTCAGTCTGCGTTATCCAGTCATTGACTGAGGATATTTTGATTAAATGCGTAAATACAGCCTATCGAACTCTGAGTCTCAAGAAGCTCGTCAGCAGTGCTTCTGAGTACACTTCAAGCAAGCCGTTTACCTTTGAGGTTTCGTTCAATGGCATTGACGGCAGTGCAAGAACGGAAACTCTTGAAGTTTGCAACGGCTGCACTGAAACGTTAAGCTCAATTCCGCACGGAGCCGTTGTCACTATTCGTGAAGTTAACGCAAGCGGTTTTGTTGCTTCCTACTCATCAGGTGAAGCGATTCTTGAAAGTAAAGAGGACGGCTCTGTGACCTTTACGATGCAGGACAATGTTTTGATAACCGCAACAAACACGGCGGTTAAGTATTCCCTCCCCGAAACAGGCGGCGGCGGAACAATATGGTATACAATAGGCGGTCTGCTTTTAATGGCAGCAGCTCTTTTGTTGAAATTCAGCTTGAGGCGAAAAAAAGGAAGGAGGTTATTTTAAATCTCTTTCTATCGGCGAAAATCTGCAACGCCGAAGGCTGAATCAAAATAAATAAGGAAGTAATAATGAAAGGAGTTCATTTTAAAATGAAACGAACAAAATCAATTCTTGCTGTTGCTCTTGCACTGGTTCTCGTGCTTGCAACAGGTCTGGTTGCTTTTGCAGCAGGAGGCAGCTATTCAATCACCATCAAAAACGATGCACCGGGTCACACCTATGAAGCTTATCAGATTTTTGCCGGTAACCTTTTTGTAAAGGAAGACGGAACTAAGGTTCTTTCAAACATCGTCTGGGGTAACGGTATTACCGACGCCGGAAAATCTGCTCTTGGCGATGCTGCAGACGTTGCCAAAACGATTACGAATGAAGCTGACGCAAAAGCTTTTGCAAAGAGAGTTGCTCCCTACCTTCAGACCCCCGATTTAAGTAACGAACAAGCTGCCGGCAAGTACGTTATCAGTGGTCTTGAAGCCGGTTACTACCTCGTTAAGGATAGTGACAACACCCTTGCTAATACTGATGATTTCAAAACCGCATACATCATGAAAGTTGTCGGTAATGTTGAAGCAACTCCCAAGGGAGACAAGCCCTCTCTTGACAAGCAGGTAAAGAACGGCGGAGAATGGAATGTCGTAGGTGACGGTCAGATCGGTGATATCGTTGAATTCCGCATTATCACCACTGTTCCCGATACTAAAGAGTATACCAAGTACGATTATATCATTCACGATACTATGTCAGACGGTCTTACTTCAAATGTAAAATCCGCTGCTGATGTTACCATTAAAGTAAATGATAGAGATGCTCTTGACGCTGCCTATTACACTGTTTCTTCAACCGGAAACACCTTCTCGATTACTGTTAATATCCTTAAGGCTGTTGAAGACGGCAAGATTAAAGCAGGCGACGTGCTTTATACCTATTACACCGGTGTGATTAATGATAGAGCTAAGGTGTATGATGTTGATTCTGAGAACAACACCGCTTATCTTGTATACAGCAACAACCCCAACAATAATGTTGAAACCGGTGAGACCACCAAGAAAAAGGTTTATGAATGGACATATAAAATGACTGTCAATAAGGTTGATGGTCAGAAGCAGCCTCTTATCGGCGCAAAGTTCGTTCTTTCAAGGAATGGCGAAATCAAAGTAGAAGATCTTAGCTGTGACGAAAACGGTGTTCCCGCTGTAACAGCTGATCTCATCGGTTTGGTTAAAATTGACGGCGGATACCGTGTTGCAAAAGCAGACGATACTGACATCGTTTATGTAATCGATGCCGGTAACGCTGTAATCAACGGCCTTGACGCCGGAGTAACATATTATCTCTATGAAACAAAGACTCCGGAAGGCTATAACAGTCTTAAAGTTCCTGTTAAATTCGTAATAAACGCAGAATACACTGATGCCGGTGCGACAGTTAAAAACGTTAGCGCAACTGTTGATGACACGGCTGCAAACGGCCTTCAGGCTGACATTGTCAACAATGCAGGCTCAGAGCTTCCCTCAACCGGCGGCATTGGCACCACGATTTTCTATATTGTTGGCGCCATCCTTGTTGTTGCCGCGGGAGTCCTTCTCATAACAAAGAAACGTATGAGCAAGGCGGCTGACTGATAATTGACCTTATGCAGACGGAGAGGTATCTCTCCGTCTGCATACAGCAGCAAGGAGAGTTTTGCGAAAAATGAAGAACAAAATATCAACAATTCTATTGACTGTTTTCTTTTTGGCAGGACTGTCCTTGCTTTTGTATCCTACCGTGAGTGACTATTTGAACTCATTGCATTCATCAAGAGCCGTTGCTGCATATGACGAGAATATTCGTGGCCTGAATGAAGAAACATATCAACAGATTCTGACGGACACGCGAGAGTATAACCGGCTTCTTTTTGAAAAAAACGTAGGCTTTGCTCTTTCGCCGGAGCTCAAAAGCCGATATAGCGAGCTTCTCGACATCGGAGAAAACGGAATCATGGGGTACATTGAAATTCCAAATATTAAGGTTTCGCTTCCGATATATCACGGAACAGATGAATCCATTCTTCAAATCGCCGTCGGACATCTTAACTGGTCCTCGCTTCCCGTTGGCGGAGAAAGCACACATTGTGTTCTTTCCGGCCACAGGGGACTGCCGAGTGCCAAGCTGTTCACAAATCTTGACAAGCTGGTTGCGGGTGATACATTTGTTATTCGTGTGCTTAATGAAGCTTTGACCTATGAGGTGGATCAAATTCTTATTGTCGAGCCTCAGGAGGTCGAATCTCTGAAAATTGAAAAAGGAAAGGATTTATGCACCCTCGTGACGTGTACGCCATACGGAATCAATTCTCACAGACTCCTTGTACGCGGACACAGAATCGAAACCGTCAACAGTACATCTGTCAGAGTTACGTCGGATGCAATACGGATCGAGCCTTTGGTCGTTGCTCCGATAGTGGCTTTTCCGATTCTTTCGGCTTTGGTAATTATCGTATTTACATTTGACACTAAAAAGAAAAAAAGAGGTGAAAACAGTGAAAAGCAGGCTTAAACAGATTTCTGCAGTGCTGTTGTGCATTGTTTTAGTGGCTTCTTTTTGTGTTGCGGCTGTCGGCGCACAGAAGAACGGTGAACTGACACTCTCAATTGAATACAGAGACAGAGGGAACGCAATTTCAGACGTTGACTTTGAGCTTTATTTCGTTGCGCGTTTTGACGGTGAAGGCAACCCTGTTTTCACTGATGACTTTAAGAATTATCCTGTCGATATCAGCGGTGCCGATTACGAGGGGCTGAAATCAGCCGCGCACACACTTAAAGGCTTTGTCAGGCGAGACACACCGAAACCGTATGATTCCGCCGTCACCGATGATGAAGGAATTCTGACTTTTCCTACCGGAAAGAAAGCTTTAAAAAGCGGGCTTTATCTTGTGATCGGCAAACAGACCGAAAAAGACGGCTGTGTTTATACCTGTGAACCTGTTCTTGTTACTCTGCCGAGCTATAACGAAAAAGACGGTTCATATTCCGAAAATGTGACTATAAATATAAAATTCAGCAAAAACGAAGCAGAAAACGATGTTACCGAGAGAAGTGTCATTAAATTTTGGAAAAATGACAAGGGCATTGACAGACCGAAAAAAGTTGTTGTCGATCTTCTTGAAAATGATTCAGTTTATGACACTGTCAACCTTAATTCAGACAACAACTGGCAGTATAAGTGGAACGAGCTTCCGGTTTATGATGAGGCCGGATCTGCAATCGAATGGGATGTTGTTGAACGAACCGTTGAGGATTACGCCGTATCGGTTTCAAACAGCGGAAAAACGGTGACAATTGAAAACAAATATAGCCCGAATGAAAATCCTGAAGACAAAACAACAGCACGCGGCGTAAAGAAGCTTTGGGATGACGAAGGCTACGAGAATAAACGGCCGACTGTTGTTATGGTTGACCTTTTGAGGAATGGCAGAGTGTATGACACTGCCCGGCTTTCGGAGAGTACCGGATGGAGCTATGTATGGAAAGAACTCGACCGCTTTGACAAAAATGGCGAGTATATCACCTGGTCGATAAATGAACGGACTGTTCCGGGATATATTCCGAAAACGGAGCTTAACGGATATACGTTTGTGCTGACGAACAGCTATAAGAGTCATACGATTCCGCGAACGGGAATGCCTTGGTGGCCTGTTATTATGCTGACAGCCTGCGGATTGTTTCTTTTGCTGATTGGAATACTTTTAAAGAAGAGAAATCAGAATGAAAAAGTATAAGACTAATTTGTTTATAATTTTGGGGCTGCTGCTTTTGGCGGCGGCTCTTGTTTTAACCGGGTGTATTCTTTTTGAAGAAAATCGGGCCGAAAAGCTTTCGCTTTCGGCTGTGGCTGAGCTGATTGAATTGATTGAGTCGCAGGATGAATCAAAAGATAATACTGCAAACTCAAACGAAACTCCGGAGTATATTTTGAATCCCGACATGAAAATGCCGGTAAAAAAAATCAACGGAATGGATTATATCGGTGTTTTGCGTGTACCGGCTCTTAATTTGAAGCTTCCGGTTTTGAACAAGTGGAGTTATGATAACCTGACCGTTTCTCCATGCAGATACATCGGGTCGGTTTATCTTAATAATCTGATTATTGCTGCTCACAATTACCGCAGCCATTTTGCCTATCTCAGAGAGCTTCAGCAAGGTGACAGCGTCAGCTTTACAGACATGAGCTGCAACAGATTTAACTATGAGGTTGTTGAGACAGAAATTTTGCTGCCCGAGCAGGTTGACGAAATGAAAAGCGGGGATTGGGATCTCACACTTTTTACCTGCACCTTCGGCGGAGAATACAGAATAACCGTTCGCTGTAAGCTTGTAAACTGCTGAAAATAAACATCATAAAAAAACTGCACTCTGTCCGCTGCAGTGGACAAGGTGCAGTTTTGAATTACATGAGTTATTTCATGTTTCTCTCATAAGCTTCGATCATCTTTTTGAAAATGTATCCCATACAACCACTTAAAATTAAGTCTTTTGAAAGAAAAAATATCACTGCATTTGGGCATAAACGAATAATAGAATATATAGTAACTGTCTGCATCTGATTATCGTAGCGTAAATCTTTCAAAATATGGTGACGATGATTTGGTCAAAAAGATATTATCTATAACTAAGGCGTAAAAAAAACGGGCTGAACTTTTTATGTTCAGCCCGTTTAAATTGTTATACAAGAGTGCGCGCAGATATTATACTGATGCCATTTTCGTTTAAAAGCTTGGAATACGTGACTTGCGTTTTTGGAGTACACAAACTAATAACTTTGTTCAGGTCGTTCAGCGTTTTAATAACCAACATCCGGTTAATAGTAGTGAGATACATTAACACATTTTTGTGCTGCATAATCAAATTGATGGTGTTATTCAGCGTACCGCGACTCTCACCATCCCAAATCATAAAGCCGTAATCAGCCTCATTTGTCATGGCAATGTCTTTCTGCTTATAGAAATCAAAACCGTGAATGTACGAGGGAACGGCAACATTGCGAATATTCCAGCCGCCAATGTTATTTCGAGCCTTGCCGTTGCTTGCGAAAACAGTGACATTATTATATCCCAAGTTGGAATAAAATCTCTGAACAGAAGCATCGACACCGTAACAATCTCCGACAAGAACATCGTAGCCTTTTTGACAGATTGTCATCATCCT
>CAKSYX010000019.1 GCA_934525065.1 uncultured Eubacteriales bacterium | reverse complement strand
ACCGATTACACCGTGAAGTATTCCTCGGGCAGGAAAAACATCGGTACATACACTGTGACCGTGACGTTCAAGGGCAATTATTCCGGTCAAAAGAGCCTTAAATTCAAAATTGTTCTCGGACAGGTCTCCGGTGTTGCTCAGATGAATAAAAAGGGAATCAATTTTGCGTGGAATAAGGTCGCCGGAGCGAGCGGCTATGAGGTGTATAGCTACGATGCTCCGACAAAGAGATATGTGAAGCTTGCCGCAACAAAAAAGACCCAACTTGGCAATTCCGGCGCAAAGGGAAAGATGAAAATTAAAATTCGTGCTTTTAAAAAGGTCGGAAGCAAAACATATTACGGCAGTTTTTCAAAGCCGGTGACATTCAAAGCAAAATAAAAGCATTTTGTAAATATAAATAACGGAGGTAAATATGAATTATTATTCCTGCTGCGGCTCACACATCGGTCGAGTCCGCGGCAACAATGAGGATAACCTCAATCAAAACGGCTGGGTTCCTAGTGACCACGACCTTGAAGAAGGTTTTGTCAGAACCGTTAAGACCAAAGACGCTTTTTCCGCCTGTGTCTGCGACGGAATGGGCGGAGAGTCATATGGCGAAAGAGCCAGCCGACTTGCGGCTGAAACCTTCAGCAGCTTTTTAAAAATAGACAGTGAAGAAAAGCTGCGCGAATTCACAGATAAATCAAACCGCGGGGTTTGCAAAATGATGGTTGAACAAAACGCCAGAATAGGAACAACATTTGCCGGCGTATATCTCAGCGGAAGCTGTGCCTATATTTCAAATGTCGGCGATTCGAAAATCTTTAGAATTGCAGACGGGAGAATAGAACAACTGAGTGTTGATCACACCGAACTTCAGGTGATGCTTGAAAACAAGGTCATCACCACCGAACAGGCTGAAAGCGGAAGATTCAGGAATTGTTTGACTCAGAACCTTGGAATTTTTGAGGATGAAATGATCCTTGAACCGAGCTTTTCGTGCTGTGCGGAGAACGTGGGCGATCGGTTTCTTATCTGCAGTGACGGGCTGACGGATATGCTGAAAAAAGATGAAATACTTTCGGTAGTTCTTAAAAACAGCGACCTTGAACGGGCTGTTGTGGAGCTCGTGAAAGCGGCACTGAGCCGCGGCGGAAAAGACAATATCACCGTTGTTCTGATGTTGTGCACCGATTAAAGGAAATGTAAATTAAAAGGAGTTGGAAAAATGGATGACCGTGTGATCGGAAAGCAATTTTTCGGTTCTTGGACAGCAACCGAAAAAATCGGCGAAGGAGCTTTCGGAAAAGTTTATCGGCTTGAAAGGAACAATTATGGCCTTATCGGAAGGTCAGCACTTAAAATTATCACGATTCCTCAGTCTGAAGCAGAAGTCAAAAGCCTAATGTCGGAAGGGCTCAGCACTGAAAATGTTAAGAACTATTTCAGCGGTTTGGTGAAAGAAATAGTCAATGAAATTGCGCTCATGGCGAAGCTCAAGGGTAATAGCAATGTTGTCAGCTATGAAGATCACAGCGTTGTTGAACATACGGATAAAATAGGCTGGGATATCCTCATAAGAATGGAATGTTTAAATCCTGTGCTTGAGTTTTATCAAAGCCATGATGTTACGCGCAAAGATATAATTAAACTCGGAATTGATATTTGCAGTGCGTTGGAACTTTGCCAGAAATATAACATCGTTCACAGGGATATTAAACCCGAAAACATTTTTGTTTCCGAAAGCGGCGATTACAAGCTCGGTGACTTCGGTATTGCGAGGACCGTTGAAAAAACAATGGGCGGGCTTTCCAAAAAAGGTACCTATACATATATGGCACCTGAAGTTTACAAAGGCGAAAGCTACGGAACGAACATTGACATCTATTCACTCGGAATTGTTCTTTACCGTTTTCTCAACAATAACAGAACGCCGTTTATGCCGAATGAGACTACCGAGGTGACCTATCGCCAAAGGGAACAGGCACTCGTAAAAAGAATGAGCGGCGCAGAACTTCCGCCTCCGGTCAACGCGACTGACCGACTTGCGGAAATTGTTCTCAAAGCCTGCGCTTACGATTCATCAAAACGTTATTCGAGTCCGACACAAATGAAGGAAGACCTTCAAGCTGTTTATTACAACACGTCTGACAGCGAGGAAATTTTCGACGGAACGGATAAAATCGACATTCATAAAAGTCAGTTTACGTTCCAAAACGGAAAGGCTCCCGTAAAGGAAAAGGAAAATACTCGAAATATGTTTTCCGATGATACCTACAATATGTTTACTCCGTTTAAAGACTTGGAGAGCGAAAGAAAACGTGTCGATTTTGAAAACGAAAAGACTCCATCGGACAGTGAACAGAAAGATAATCAGGCTGAGCTTGAAAAACAACGCCGCGAAAGTGAAGAAGCAGCAAAAAAACTTCAGCTTGAAAGGGAAAGACTGGAGAAGGAAGAAGCAGAAAATACAGATATCAAAACGGCGGAAACCGAAAAAGAGCAGCAGCCTGAAAAAGAGAAAAAAGAATCGCCACAATATGATGACTCTATCGGCTTAGATGTACCGGATGTTATCGCCGATACTTTAGAAGCAAAAGGGGAGGCAGAAGAAAGAACCAAAGAATCTGTTTCAAAAAATGACTATGAAGTTTCCGACAAAAAAGTAATCATCTGTTGGCTTATCTTCATAGCAGTATTATTGGCACTTGTTGTTGTTTCATTTATTGGAATGGATAAAGACGACGCCAGTCCGGATTTCTCGACCTCTGGAACAATTGAATCAAATATCACTACGGAGCAAGAAGAAAATAAAACTAATGCAGCAAAGAGAAGTGTCTACATAATATCGGTGACCGATACGGGTGGAATGACATCCTATGATGCAGAAGCAAGGTATGATGGATATGAAACTGAATTAAATTGTGATGGAGAAACATACTACATTATAGAATCGGGATTGTGTATCTGTGGAACACTGGAATACCATGATGAATCATTTTTAGAATCTTTTGAAAGTCATGGTGGTGGTGTTTATGATAGCAAAGGTAATTCTGTTCGTGAAGAGGGCGTATCAATTTTTTCGGATGCCCACGAAAAGATTTTCTGTGTTGGATTGCCTGATGATATCAGCCCCGGTATTTATCACATTGAATTATATCAATTTTTTGGCAGTGACGATATAGAGACTTCGATGACAATAGGAATTGAAGTTGTATGAGTTGACAAATAATGCTTGAATGGTGTTCCATGTTCCGACTTTGCCTACAATGCTGGATTTTTTGAAAAACCGAAATTTGCCATCTGGTTTTGTTTTTAGCATAGGGCGGGGTTGAATACGGGAAAAATCTGTGGTATTGTTTGCATACGGGCATGTATTCCTATAAGAGACGACAAAAATTAGTACTTTACTATAGTGTGGTGAAAACGTTGGAAGAAAATATAATCGGAAAAAAGTTTTTCGGCTCGTGGACCATAGTGGAAAAAATCGGCGAAGGAAGTTTCGGCAAGGTCTATAAGCTTGAACGCAACGATTATGGCCTTATCGGTCGCGCTGCGCTCAAGATCATCAAAATTCCCCAGTCTGAGTCTGAAATAAAAAGTCTGATGTCCGAGGGCATGGACTATGAAGATGTTTCAGATTACCTTGACGGTTTTGTCAGAGAAATCGTCAATGAAATTGCGCTGATGGCGAAGCTTAAGGGCAACAGTAACATTGTCAGCTATGAGGACCACAGCGTTGTTGAGCATTCAGACGGTCTGGGATGGGATATTCTGATTCGTATGGAATATCTGACCCCCATACTGGAGTATTACCAGAGTCACAATGTTTTTCGTAAGGATATAATCAAACTCGGAATTGACATTTGCAGTGCTTTGGAGCTTTGCCAAAAGTATGACATTGTCCACAGAGACATAAAGCCTGAAAATATTTTTATTTCTGAAAACGGCGATTACAAACTCGGCGATTTCGGAATTGCGCGAACGATTGAAAAAACGATGGGCGGCCTTTCAAAAAAAGGCACCTATACATATATGGCGCCTGAAGTTTACAAGGGAGAAAGATACGGAACAAACATTGATATTTATTCACTCGGAATTGTTTTGTATCGCTTCCTTAATAACAATAGGACTCCGTTTTTGCCGACGGACAAGACGAAGGTCGCTTACCGAGAAAGGGAGCAGGCACTTGCAAAAAGGATGGGAGGTGCGGAGCTTCCGCCTCCGGTCAATGCAACCGACCGACTTGCGGAGATCATTCTCAAAGCCTGCGCCTATGATTCTTCAAAGCGGTATTCAAGTCCGACCCAAATGAAAGAGGATCTTCAGGCGGTTTATTACGATTCATCTGCCAGTGAAGACATTTTCCTCGGAAAGGACAAAATAAACGTTCAAAGGAGCCTCTTTACTGCTGCGAGCAAGGGTCAACACATTGACACTGCAAAGACACCAAACGAAAAAACCGATTCAATGTTTGATCCGTACGGCGAACAGAAGGAGAAAACGCTGGGCCTTTTTGATGACCTTGATTTGATTCATAAGCGCAAGGAAGAAGAACGGCTTAAAAAGGAACGTCTTGAAAAAGAACGTCTTGAAAAAGAACGTCTTGAAAAAGAGCGTCTTGAAAAAGAACGTCTTGAAAAAGAACGTTTGGAAAAAGAGCGTCTTGAAAAAGAACGTCTTGAAAAAGAACGTCTTGAAAAAGAACGTCTTGAAAAAGAACGTTTGGAAAAAGAGCGTCTTGAAAAAGAACGTCTTGAAAAAGAACGTCTCGAAAAAGAGTGCCTTGAAAAAGAACGCCTTGAAAAGGAGCGTCTTGAAAAAGAACGTTTGAAAAAAGAGCGTCTTGAAAAAGAGCGTCTTGAAAAAGAGCGTCTTGAAAAAGAACGTTTGAAAAAAGAGCGTCTTGAAAAAGAGCACCTTGAAAAAGAGCGCCTTGAAAAAGAGCGTCTTGAAAAAGAGCGTCTTGAAAAGGAACGTCTTGAAAAAGAGCGTCTTGAAAAGGAACGCCTTGAAAAGGAACGCCTTGAAAAGGAGCGTCTCGAAAAGGAACGCATCAAGAAAGAACGCTTGGAAAAGCAGCGCTTAAAAAAAGAGCAAAAGGAAAGGGAACGGCTTGAGAATGAAACGCGGAAGGCTGAGTCCGGCAACGGAAAAAATGCTCAGGTCACAGAAAATGAAGGAGAAAAGAAAAAGATAATCGTAATTGCGGTTTCTGCTGCTGTAATTTTGATTATTTCGATTATCATTGCGGCTTTAGTTAACGGAAGAACGACCCACATTCTTTCAACAACGGCTGAAACTACTACTGAAACTACTACTGAAACGAGCACTGAACCAATGACTGAAAAGACAACACAGGCAACCACTACAACAGAAAAAAAGACCAAGAGAGACAGCGTTCAAAAGACGGAAAGGTCAACAGCCGCCAGAACATACCCGTCAACCGAGCCTTACTCGACTGCGACTTCCGCTCAACCGTCATATACTCAACCGGTATCCTCCGAACCGCCGTCAACTGTGGCTGCTTCAACAACACAGGCATCATCACACTCTTCCCGGCCGTCTACCGGTGAACATAATTGGACAGAAGAGGAAAACGGTAATGTGAACTGGACGGAATGATGTGCATACCGTTCCGTTAAATGTGCATTTTGTCAGGAATATGAAACTATGAGTCAAAGTCCCGATATAATGTCGCTGACATAAAATTCAAATGAGGAGGAATTGTATGAAGCAGGAGTTTTCAGCCAACGGCGCATCGTTAAATTTTGGCAAAGGCGATTTTGATCGCATTGCGGCAACGCTGAACAGCTATTCAAGTCAGGTGGTCACGATTAAAAGTCGGATGAATTATAATCTGAAGTCAAAATCCGGAATTGACAAAGCTTTGAGTGCCGTTTCAACTAATCTTTCCGGCTGTTCATCAAAACTCAGCGCGCTCGGTCAAAAGCTTTCGGAGGCTTCAAGGTGCTATGAAGCGGTCGAAAACCGTTTGTGTTCTGCAGGTGTTAACAGCGGCAAGAATAATACTGCGGCAGCCTCGGATGACGGCGGCGAAGATCCGGACGCCAACTCGCTGATCAAGAAGTTATTCAAGCAGTTTCAAGGCATTTTTAAGGGAATAGATAAGTTTTCCGACGACAGGGATGCAGAAATTTCATCAACGCTTATTTCGTATATTACATCAATTTTTAGCCTTATTACCGGTGATAAAGACAATCCAACGGAAACGTGGGGCAATTGGTTCAACCTCGTCGATAAGTCGGCAGCCCTTGAAAAGGGTATTTACAACTACTTCGAAAAAGGAATGAAACCGATTGAGGCCGGCAGATTTTACGCAAAGTATGCAGACAAGATTCAGTATATTTCAATATTAGGTGATCTGTTCGGCTTTGCAGAAGACGGGATGGGTCTTAAATCTGCTTTTGACGATCCGGAAAGCAGCGTATATAAAGTAAGAAGCGAGCTTATGAAGTTTTGGGGCTCCGGGCTTAAGGTTATCGGGAATACATATATTGTAACGGAGTTTGGAAAGAAAACACTCAGGTATGTCACACCCGAAGGAATAAATCAGATTCTGGCTACCGGAAAACTCGAGTTTGGAGCATCAAAGGCAATGAAAGCAAAAGCCAAAAGGGCCGGCGCATATATTGCCGTCGGAGATGTTGTCATTTCAACCTTTGCGGGAGGCTATGAAAAATACGGCGAGTGCATTCGGGACGGAAAGATCGATGGTGGGGACGTAGGTTCTATCGGAACAAGAGCGGCCTGCGATGGACTTTCCTCTGTTGCGAACGGATTGACCTTTGGCCTTGTTGACATTGATGGTGAGCAGTGGGCAAACAATCTTGAAGGTCGGTGTGACGACTTTGTGCAGAACGGAGGAACGCTTGTGAATTATATCGCCGACAAAAATAATCCCGCTGTTCTTAGATTTCTCGCGTCGGAATGTGCCGCAGCAAAAATCATTGCCGATGAAGCTGCAAACGGCCTTAAAACCGGAGCAGAAAAGGTTGTGGAAGGCACCAAATCGGCCGCGTCGTGGATCAGAAATAAATGGAATTCATTTGCTTATTAAATTAAAAGGAGAAATTTGAAATGTACCAGAATTTATTGCCGATCGGAAGCGTTGTGCTCCTTGAGGGTGCAACAAAAAAGCTTATGATTACCGGAATCAAGCCAATGCTTGATTCTCAGCCTGACAAGATTTATGATTATATCGGTGTAATGTATCCGGAAGGATTTGTTGGCGGAGACAGCAACTTTTTGTTTAATCATGAAGATATCAACGATGTTGTGTTTAAGGGCTACGATAATCCTGAAAGGTTGCGCTTTCTTGAAATGATTGAGGATTTGGCGGCTGATATCACCGTAACTACAGAAGAAACATAACTTCTCTCAAAAAAGTATAAAAACCACTTGACAAATCAAGAATATGGTAGTATTATATCTCAGCAACAAAGAAGAGCAGTGTTTCGTTCTCACCTTCCGAATTTCGTTTCTGAAGGTCAATAGACTTGGTTTTGAAGTGTATTGCGTGAACGGATAGCTCTGTTCACGCTTTTGTTTTATCAGATTTTTTGGAGGTGCATGAACTATCGCTATCAAAGAAATGCAGATCAATGAAGAAATCCGCGATAAGGAACTTCGCGTTGTTGCGGCTGACGGTGAACTTATTGGCATTATGTCTGCCGCCGAGGCACTGAAGATTGCCGAGGAAAGAAATCTTGATCTCGTGAAGATCGCTCCCCAGGCCAAACCCCCGGTCTGCAAAATCATGGACTACGGAAAGTACCGCTTTGAACAGACAAAGCGTGAAAAAGAAGCAAGAAAAAATCAGCGCATAATCGAAATCAAGGAGATTCGCCTCTCTTTGAACATCGACACGCATGACTTTGAAACCAAGGCCAACCACGCCCGCCGCTTTCTTGAGGCCGGCAACAAGGTCAAAGTTTCAATCCGCTTCCGCGGCCGTGAGATGGCTCACCCCGAAAACGGCCTTTCAACAATGGCGGAATTTGCCGAGGCTTGCTCAGAGTTCAGCTCGGTTGAAAAACCCGCTAAGCTTGAGGGAAGGTCAATGCTGATGTTCCTTGCACCGAAAACAAAAAAGTAATAACAGGAGGAAAAACTCATGCCTAAGATCAAGACTCACAGCGGCGCAAAGAAGCGCTTTAAGCTCTCCAAGAACGGAAAGCCGATCCGTGCACATGCCTACAAATCTCACATCCTTAACAAAAAGAGCACAAAGCGCAAGAGAAATCTGCGCAAAACGGAAGTTGCCGACGTTACCAATCAGAAGCAGATCAAACGTCTTGTTCCCTATAAATAATTGAACGCAACAGTGTCAACTTCTGAGAAAGAGAATTATAACAATAATAACGGAGGTACTTTATCATGGCTCGTATTAAAGGCGCAATGATGACTCGCAAGAGAAGAAATAAAGTTTTGAAGCTCGCAAAGGGCTATTACGGCTCAAAGCACAGCCTCTTCAAAACAGCTAAGCAGGCTGTTATGAAGAGCGGCAACTACGCATACATCGGAAGGAAGCAGAAAAAGCGCGATTTCCGCCGCCTTTGGATCACAAGAATTTCCGCCGCCTGCAAGGCTAACGGAACCAACTATTCAACCTTCATCAACGGCCTCAAAAAAGCAGACATCACTCTTAACAGAAAGATGCTTTCAGAGATCGCAATCGCCGATCCTGCCGCTTTCACCGCCCTTGTTGAAAAAGCAAAGGCTGCTCTTTAAAATCTGCTATGCGTCCGAGAAATTCTCTCGGGCGTATTTGTCTTTTTAATTGAAGGAGGAAAGCGACTGTGCACGTCATTGAAAGTGTTTCAAACGAAAAAATCAAAAATGCCGTTCGCCTTTGCGCTTCCTCAAAAGCGCGAAGGGAAAAGAAGGAATTTTTCCTTGAAGGCCTTCGCCTTTGTCGCGATGCTGCACTTTCCGGTGTGGAGGTCAAAAGCTTTTTTTACACGAAAAATGCCCTTGAAAAGCACAGAGCGGACGTAGATTTTATAAGTGAACGGGCGCAAAGCTCGTTTCTTGTTTCGGAGCCTGTTTCTCAAAAATTAGCGGACACTCAAACGCCGCAGGGATTTTTCTGCGTCTGCTCTTTTCTTGAAGAAAAAACTGAGGAAATGCTTTTGAAAAAAGGAAAATTCATCGCGCTTGAAAACGTTCAGGACCCTGCCAATCTTGGTGCTGTCAGCCGCACCGCGGAAGCACTCGGGATTACAGCGCTCATTGTTGAAAACGGCTGCGACATCTATAACGTCAAGGCGCAGCGTGCGGCAATGGGTTCGTTGCTTCGCCTTCCGGTGCTCAAAACCGCCGGCCTTTTCTCTCTTCTCGAAAGGTGCAGAGAAAAAGGCTTCAAGGTCTATTCAACCACTCCGGACAGCAGCGCGAAAAGCATCACACAGGCTGACATGAGCGGAAATGTGATTGCTGTCATCGGCAACGAGGGCAACGGGGTGAGCGAAAAAACGGCTTCGGTCTGCGAAAAAATCACAATTCCCATGAACGGCCGTGCAGAGTCGCTCAATGCTTCTGCCGCCGCCGCGCTCACTATGTGGGAAATTGTCCGAAGCGGCATTTAAGGAGAAAAAATTGGACGAAAGATTATACTGGCTGTGGCTCCAAAGGGGACTCGGCTTTGGTGCAAACGCAGGCTCGTTGCTTGCAACATACGGTTCGGCGAAGGCGGTCTATGAAGCCGGTTCCGATGACTGGCGGCTTTCGGGTGCTTTTTCCGAGGGTTTTTTCGGCCTGAAAAGCAGCGGACTTGAAAGGCTCGGAAGAAACGATATACATGAGGGCGAAAAGATTCTCGAGTATTGCGAGAATAATTATATCAAAATTGTCACGCCGCAATCGGAGCTTTATCCGCAAAAGCTTTTGAAGCTTGCAAATTATCCGCTGGTTCTGTTTTATCGCGGAGACATTTCCTGCCTTGAAAACGCTCTTGCGATCGCCGTTGTCGGAACGCGAAGGCCCTCTGCCTACGGAATCAGGGCCGCCGAAAAGCTTGCTTTCGGCCTTGCGCAAAGCGGAAGCGTAATTGTCAGCGGCGGAGCGCTCGGAATCGACAGCATTGCTCACAAAAGCGCAATCAAGGCCGGGAGCAAAACCGTTCTTGTCATGGGCTGCGGCCACGACACATCCTATCTTGCGGAAAACGCAGCTCTTCGCGAAGAGGTCACGCGCCACGGCGCAACGGTTACGGAATATCCTCCGCGTACCGTTGTCGGCAAGGGATACTTTCCTTTGCGCAACCGCATCATATCCGGAATTTCGGACGGTGTGGTAATTGTTGAAGCAAACCTCAAAAGCGGAACGCTCAACACTGCCGCCCATGCAAAAAAACAGCAGCGCGAAATTTTCGCCGTTCCGGGCGATATTTCAAGCGTTTCCTACGCAGGTTCAAACAAGCTGATTATTGACGGCGCCAAAGCGGTTTTCTCCGCAGAGGACGTTCTTCAGCATTTTGAGTTTGAAGCTGCGGCAAAAAAAGAGCTCAGCTCGGTTGAGCCTTCAGTTCCTTTTGAAGGAATAGATGTTTTTCCCTATGGAGAAAACAAACCGATTCATGACAGGCGCGTTGTGAAAAAAGCACAAAAAGACAGCGGTAAGCCGCAGAAAAATGAACCTGTTTTGAAAAATAAAGAAATTAGTCTCGAAGGTGTTTCTAAAAACGCCGAAATGGTGTATAATGTAATGAAAAGCGGCTGCACGTCCCTTGATTCAATAACGCGTGAAAGCTCGCTCCCCGTCAGGAGGGTTCTCATTGCCCTGACCGAACTTGAAATCGGCGGCTATGTTTCTTCAACAGGCGGAAATAACTACGTTTGCCGCGAATAATCTGCGGCTGACTGATGAAAGGTGAACATATGGCAGATTTGATAATTGTCGAGTCTCCTTCAAAGGCCAAGACTCTTAAAAACTATCTCGGAAACGGCTATAACATCGTGGCTTCAAAGGGTCACGTCAGGGATCTTCCGGCAGCGCGTCTGAGTGTTGATATAAAGCACGATTTTGCCCCGAAATACAGCGTTGTTAAGGGCAAGGAAAAACTTGTCAAGGAGCTTCAGGAGGCTGTTGCAAAAAGCGATAAGGTTTATCTTGCAACCGACCCCGACCGCGAGGGAGAAGCGATTTCCTGGCATCTTGCGTCTCTGCTCGGCCTTGACCTTAATGAGCAGAACCGTGTAACTTTCAATGAAATCACAAAAACCGGCGTCAAAAACGGTATGTCCGCACCAAGGAAGGTTGACATCGACCTTGTCAACGCTCAGCAGGCAAGACGAATTCTTGACCGCCTTGTGGGCTATAAGCTCAGCCCCTTTGTTTCGCAGAAGATTCGCCGCGGTCTTTCCGCCGGACGTGTTCAGAGCGTTGCGCTGAGAATGATCGTTGACCGCGAGAATGAAATTCGCGCCTTTAAGCCGGAGGAATACTGGACTATCGAAGGCAAGTTTGCGGCAGGCAGAAAGGTCATCTCCGCTCAGTTTTACGGCGATGAGACCGGAAAGCTCAAGCTTTCAAACGAGGAGCAGACCGATGCAATCCTTTCGCGCCTTGAAAACGCCGCTTATAGCATCAGCTCCCTCAAAAAGGGAACAAGAAGAAAAAATCCGGCGCCGCCGTTTATTACCTCAACGCTCCAGCAGGAGGCCTCAAGAAGGCTCGGCTTCCGCGCAGAAAAAACGATGAAGGTTGCGCAGGAACTTTATGAGGGCGTTGAAATCGCCGGCCACGGTTCCGTCGGTCTTATCACATACATGAGAACCGACTCGCTGAGAATATCCGAAGAAGCCAGAGCCGCAACAGACGAATATGTTCGATCGGTCTACGGCGATAAATATATGCCGGAAAAGCCGCGCTATTTCAAGTCAAGGAGCAACGCTCAGGACGGCCACGAAGCAATCAGACCTTCAACCGTCAGCCTTACTCCCGAATCGGTCAAAGGAAGTCTTTCGACGGATCAGTTCAAGCTTTATAATCTTATCTGGCGCCGTTTTGTTGCGTCGCTCATGTCTCAGTGCATTCAAAGCACGGTCAAGCTTGAAATCAAGGCTGTCGGAGAAAAGGAAAAAGAAGGCGCTTACTGCCTTTTCACCGCAAGCGGATATTCGGTCAAATTTGACGGCTTCACCGTCCTTTACGATAACTCCACCGACGAAGAGGAAAAAGGCAGGCTTCCGGAGGGTATCTCCGAAGGTGAAAGCGTGAAGGAACGCGGCCTCGGAAAGACCCAGCACTTCACTCAGCCTCCGGCAAGATATACCGAAGAAACGCTTATCAAAACGCTTGAGGAAAACGGTGTCGGCCGTCCGAGTACCTACGCAACGATTATTTCAACCATCGTTAAGCGCGAGTATGTTCTCAGAAAAGCGAAACAGCTTGTTCCGACCGAGCTCGGCGAAGCTATCACAAAGCTTTTGAAGGAGAAGTTCCCAAAAATCGTCAACACAAAGTTCACTGCACAGATGGAAACAGGTCTTGACCGGGTAGGTGACGGCCAGCAGGATTATATTAAGCTCCTTCATGAGTTCTATGACGATTTTGAAGTTAACCTTGAAAAGGTGAAGGATGAAATGCAGGGTGTTAAAATCAAGCTTCAGGAAGATCAGACTGACATTCCCTGCGAAAAATGCGGAAGAATGATGGTTATTAAAACCGGAAGGTTCGGAAAATTCCTTGCCTGTCCCGGATATCCCGAATGCAAAAATACAAAGCCCTATGTTGTTGAAACCGGTGCGACCTGCCCGAAGTGCGGAGGAAAGGTCATTTCCAAAAAGTCAAAGCGCGGATATACCTTCTTCGGCTGCGACAATTGGCCGAATTGCGATTTCATGACATGGGACAAGCCGACTGACCAGAAATGCCCGAAGTGCGGAAAATCGCTCTTCAAGGGCAAGGGCGGCGTCCTTGCCTGCCTTGACGAAAAGTGCGGCTATAAGTCCAAGTAAGTTTAAACTAAGGAGAGTAAAATGAGTGAAGTTAAGGTTATCGGCGGCGGCCTTGCCGGAGTTGAAGCGGCGTGGAGCCTTGCCGAAAGGGAAGTGCCGGTGCTTCTTTTTGAAATGAAGCCGAAAAAGTTCAGTCCGGCGCATAAGACGCCCGCCCTTGCGGAGCTCGTTTGCTCAAATTCTCTCAAAGCGAAGCGGCTTGAGTCGGCGGCAGGCCTTCTTAAAGAGGAAATGCGCCGCCTCGGCTCGGTCTGTATGCAATGCGCCGAGCAGAGCGCCGTTCCGGCCGGAGGTGCGCTTGCCGTTGACAGAGACAAGTTTTCCTTCCTTGTGACGGAAAAAATTACGTCTCATCCGCTCATCACGGTGGTTCACGAAGAAGTGACTGAAATTCCCGAGGGCAACGTGATCGTTGCTGCAGGGCCGCTTGCAAGCGAAAGCTTAAGCCGAAGCATTGCAGCTCTCTGCGGAGAGGGACTGTTCTTTTTTGATGCCGCCGCACCGATTGTTACAGCCGAAAGCATTGACCCCGAGTTTTCGTTTTCCGCTTCGCGCTATGACCGCGGCGGAGACGATGATTACATCAACTGCCCGATGAACAAGGAGGAATACGAGGCGTTTTACGAAGCACTCGTTTCGGCTGAAATCGCCGAGCTTCATTCCTTTGACAGGCGCAAGGACGTCTATGAGGGCTGTATGCCGATTGAGGTCATGGCTTCAAGAGGGAAGGACACAATGCGCTTCGGTCCGCTGAAACCAGTCGGTCTGCGCAACCCGAGAACCGGTCACAGACCGTGGGCGGTTTTGCAGCTTCGCAAAGAAAATGCTCTCGGAACGATGTATAACCTTGTGGGCTTTCAGACCAACCTCAAGTTTCCCGAGCAAAAGCGTGTTTTTTCAATGATACCTGCACTGCGCAACGCGGATTTTGTGCGCTACGGTGTGATGCACCGCAACACCTTCATTGATTCTCCGCGTCTGCTCTTCGGCGATTTCAGCCTCAGAGAAAGAGCAAACCTCTTCTTCGCCGGCCAAATAACGGGCGTTGAGGGCTACATGGAGTCCGCCGCCTCCGGGATTATGGCAGGAATCAACATGAAGCTGCGCCTTGAAAAAAAGGAAACCGTGGTTCTTCCGGATACCACAATGATCGGTGCGCTTTCGCGCTATATAAGCGACCCGCAGGTCAAAAACTTTCAGCCGATGGGGGCGAACTTCGGCGTCCTTCCTCCCATTGAACCGAAAATCAGAGACAAAAAGGAACGTTACGCCGCTTTGTCGCAAAGAGCGCTGAATGCCCTTGAAACGATCATTGAAAAAATCGGCAACAATGATTAACCTTGAAAAGGAAGTATAGAGATGTTTGAAGATTTTCAAAGGACAATAGGCTATACGTTCAAGAACGAAAAGCTTCTTGAAACGGCTTTTACCCATTCGTCCTACGCCAACGAAAAGCAGCTTGCACGCGATTGCAACGAAAGGCTCGAATTCCTGGGCGACTCCGTTCTCGGTGTAATATCTGCCGATTATTTTTATCACAACCTGAGCCATCTTCCGGAAGGTGAGATGACCAAAAGAAGAGCAGCATGTGTTTGCGAAAAATCGCTTTTCAATTTTGCAAAGGAAATCGATCTTGGCAAATACATACTGCTCGGAAAAGGCGAGGAGCATACCGGCGGCCGCCGCAGACCGTCAATCCTTGCCGATGCGTTTGAAGCGGTAATTGCCGCCATTTACCTTGACGGCGGACTTGAAAGCGCAAGAGATTTTGTTTTGCATTTCATCAAAAGAGCCGCCGCGGAAACTCCGAAGTTCAAGGACTATAAGACTGCCTTGCAGGAGATCATTCAGAAGAATCCCGATGAGCACCTGACTTATATTCTTGTCGGCGAAAGCGGCCCGGACCATGACAAGCGTTTTGAGGTTGAGGTGTGTCTCAACAGCAATGTTATCGGTGACGGAATCGGCCAGAGCAAAAAGGGAGCAGAACAGGCCGCGGCAAAAAAGGCTCTTGAGCTTATGGGCATCAAGGAATGAAGCACGTCAACGTTGCTCTTTTTGTTCCCGATGAGGGCTGTTTGCACAGGTGCAGCTTCTGCAACCAGAAAACGATTTCCGGCTTTCAGAAAAGGCCGGAGCCTATTGACGTAATAAGTGCCTGCGAGACTGCACTATCCAGAAAAACGGACGCGAGCGGCGGCGAAATTGCCTTTTTCGGCGGAAGCTTCACCGCCATTGAGCGCGGCTATATGCTATCCCTTTTAAAAACGGCAAAAAGCTACCTTGACCGCGGATTTTTCAGCGGCATACGCATATCGACCCGCCCGGACTGCATTAACGAGGAAATTTTGACCTTGCTCAAGGAATACGGCGTGACCTCAATTGAGCTCGGCTGTCAGAGCATGGACGATGAAGTCCTGCGTCTTAACGAGCGCGGCCATACCGCAAAAGACAGCGAAAATGCCTGCCGTCTGATCAAAAGCTTCAGCTTTGAGCTCGGCGTTCAGATGATGACGGGTCTTTTTGGTGACACCGACGAAAAGACACTTGAAACGGCAAAAAGGCTCATTTCTCTTTCGCCCGATACGGTGAGAATTTATCCCACTGTCGTTCTCAAAAACACGAAGCTTGAAGAGCTTTACAGCAGCGGCGAATACCGCGCACAAACGCTTGAAGAAGCAACCGAACTTTGCAGCAAGCTTTTGAAGCTCTTCAACGAAAGCGGCGTGAGAGTGATAAGGCTCGGCCTTCATTCCGGCGGAAACGTTGAGGAGGGTTATGTTGCCGGAGCATATCACCCGGCGTTTCGCGAAAAATGCGAAAGCCGTCTCTATCGCACCGAAATTAAAAGCTTGCTTGAAAGAGAAGAAATTACGGGCGGCAGGGTGAATCTGCTTGTCTCAAAAAAATATGTCTCTCAGGCGGTCGGACAGAAGAAAGAAAACCTCATCTTTTTTAAAGAAAAAGGTTACGAAATAAAGCTTATTACCGATGAAAATACGAAGCAATATGAAGTGCGGCTTATGCCGCAGCTGTAAGACAGGAAGAACAAGATGATTTTAAAAGCAATTGAAATGCAGGGCTTCAAGTCCTTCCCGGAAAAAACAACGCTGACCTTCGGCCCCGGAATCACTGCGGTCGTCGGCCCAAACGGAAGCGGAAAGAGCAATATTTCCGACGCCGTCCGTTGGGTACTCGGCGAACAGAGCAGTAAATCTTTGCGCGGCTCAAAAATGGAAGACGTCATTTTTGACGGAACAAAGGTGCGCAAGGCTCACGGCTTTGCGAGTGTAACGCTGCGCCTTGATAACTCGGACCGAAGCATTGCAAGCGTTGATTCGGATGAGGTTGCCGTAACAAGGCGCTTTTTCCGTTCGGGTGAAAGTGAATATAAAATCAACGGCAACACCGTCAGACTGCGTGATATCCATGAGCTTTTCATGGACACGGGTCTCGGACGTGACGGCTATTCGATGGTCAGCCAGGGAAAAATTGCGGAGATGATCTCCGGCAAGGGCAAGGAGTGCCGTGAAATGCTTGAAGAAGCCTGCGGAATTTCCGCTTATCGCTATCGCCGCAGCGATTCGATAAGAAAGCTCGCTCAGGCTGAGGATAACCTTGTCAGGTTGCGCGACATTGCCGCAGAGCTGGAGGACAGAATCGGCCCGCTCAAAACTCAAAGCGAAAAAGCTCAAAAATTTCTCGTCTTTTCAGGCGAAAAAAGGGAGCTTGAAATCGGTCTCTGGCTTTATAATATTGACAAGCTCAAGGCCGATATAAGAAAGCAGGAGGACAGCATTTCCATCGCGGCCGCGCATTACGAGCAGGTTCAAAAGCAGCTTGCCGAAATTGAAGCACAGATGGAAAGCACCTATGAAAAAGCGCAGAATCTCACTGTTCAAATCGAAGAGGTCAGAGGGAGTGCCGCGTCTTTTGAAGAATCGGCCGCCGCGAACGACAGCCGCTCAGCTGTTTTTGAAAACTCAATTGAACATAACGAACAGACAATAGCGCGCATACTCGGCGATAAGAGCAATACCGAGCAGAGCCGCAAACAGCTTGAAAAGGAAATTGAAGGCGAAAAGAGCCTCATTTCTCAAATCAAATCTATTGCCGAAAAGAAGCGCGAAGAGCTTGAAAAAGTCAGAAAAGAGCTTGAAGAAAGAAGCAGTGAGGGCGATTCGCTTGACGAAATGAGTGCCGCTCTTTCCTCAAAAATTGCAGAACATACTCAAAAGCTTGCCGATTGCAGAGTGACTTCTTCAACGGCGCGTTCTTCCGCCGATGAGTTGCGCTCAAGGCTTGAATCACTTGGGAAGCTTGCCGCCGAACGCAAAGAAAGCCTTTTTGGCCTTGAAAAAGAAAAGAAAAAGGCACTCGCCGCGCTTGAAAAGTGTAATGAAGAAGTTGTTGCGCTTTCAAACACCGCCGAAGGGCTGAGCCTTCGCTGCAAAACGCGCCTTGAAAAGGCGGACACGCTCAAAAAAGACCTTGACAACAAGCTTTTTGAGGTTCAGCACCTTGCTTCAAAAAAGAAGATGCTTGAAGACCTTGAGAAAAATATGGACGGCTACCTCGGTTCAGTTAAAGCCGTTATAAAGGAAGGGGAGAGAGGAACACTCTCCGGAATACTCGGAACGGTTTCAAAGCTGATTTCAATTAAAAGCGAATACACCGTTGCAATTGAAACCGCCCTCGGAAACGCCGTTCAAAATATCGTCTGCGAAACCGAAACAGACGCCAAAAACGCAATCAACTACCTTAAACGCACAGGCTCCGGCAGAGCGACCTTTCAGCCGGTCTCTACCGTCAGGGCGAAAAGTTTTGACGAAACGGGACTTGAAAAAACCGAAGGCTTTATAAAAATGGCGAACGAGCTTGTTGAAAACGACAGCAGGTTCGATGAAATAATCCGTTCTCTTCTCGGCAGAATAGCTGTCTGCGAAGACATTGACAGTGCTCTTTCGCTTGCAAGAAAATTCTCATACCGCTTCAAAATTGTTACTCTTGACGGTCAGGTCGTCAATGCCGGCGGCTCAATGACTGGCGGTTCTCAAAGCCGTAGCGCAGGAATCCTTTCCCGCTCAAGCGAAATTGAGCGCCTTTCAAAAAAGCACGGCGAATTACTTCATGAAAGCGAGGAAATGCAAAGGACTTATGATGAAGTCTGCGTTTCGCTTTCAAAAGCACAGGCCGAGCTTGACGGCGCAAAGGGCGAGCTGCTTTCGAAGCAGGAGGATAAAATTCGCCTTGAGGGCGAAAAAAAGCTCTGGGAAGAACAGTATTCTTCGGCTCTCGTTTCCTTTGAAGCACTTGAAAAGGAAAGCTCATCATCGGCCGAAAGATTGGCTTCGCTTGAGGAAACCCGCAAGAAATCTGAGCATGAGATTGAAAAAATCGCAAAAGCCATTGAAGAAAACGAGGAGAAGCTTTCTTCACTCGGCCAAAAGAAGGACGAGCTTTCCGCAAGGCGCGAAAAAACGGGCGCGGAAATTTCAAAGCTCAGCCTTGACCTTCATGACGCAGACAAGGACCTTGCGGCAAGAACTCAGGCCATGAACCTTCTCATTGCCCGCCTTGTCAGCCACGAGGACAAGGACAAGCAGCTTGAAGAAGAAATTGAAGAAATCAAAGCGAAAAACGAAGAACTCAGAAATGAAATCGCCTTGCTCAAAAAAGGCGCGGCCGAATACCGTGAAAAGGCCGCCAGAGCAAGGGAAAGCATTGCTGCTCTTCAAAAAGAGCGCGCCGAAAAGGAAGAAAAGTCCGGCTCTTTGCGCGTTTTTGAACGCGAAAAAGCCTCCGAACGCGAAACCGTCAGCGGTGAAAAAGCCCGCCTTGAAGAAAGGCGCGAAACAATGCTTCAGGAGCTTGACCAGACGGTCACAAAGCTTTATGACGAATATCAGCTCACTTTGCGTGAAGCCTCGGCTCAAAGCGAAAAAACCGACGATCCGCAGGGTGCAAGGCGCAGACTTGCCGAATTGAAGAACAAAATTCGCGCCCTTGGCTCAGTCAACGTCGGTGCAATCGAAGAATACAAAGAGGTCAGCGAACGTTATGAATTTTTGTCCTCTCAGCTTTCGGACGTTGAACGTTCAAAGCAGGAGCTTTCAAAGCTTATAACCGAGCTTACCGGAAAAATGTCAGACCGATTCCGCGAACGCTTTGCCCTTATCAACCAATACTTCGGAGAAACCTTCCGCGAGCTTTTTGCCGGAGGAAAGGCCGAGCTTGCACTGCTTGATCCGACCGATGTTCTTGAAAGCGAAATTGACATAAGGCTCCAGCCGCCCGGAAAAAATGTCAAGCGGCTTGACGCACTCTCAGGCGGAGAAAAAGGACTTTCCGCAATTGCGCTGCTGTTTGCAATTTTGAAGGTGAATCCGGCTCCGTTCTGCATTTTTGACGAGGTTGAAGCAGCTCTTGACGACGCAAACGTTGTCAGATACGCTCAATATGTCAGGCGGATGACGAAAAATACGCAGTTCATTCTCATCACTCACCGCCGCGGAACAATGGAGGAAGCGGATATGCTCTACGGAATCACGATGCAGGAGCAGGGTGTTTCAAAACTGCTTGAGCTTAAAACCGCCGAGCTTGCCGGAAAGCTCGATAATCACGGATAACACAGGAGGAAAAGCATGGGTATTTTCAAAAAGTTCGGCTTCGGCCTGAAAAAAACGCGCGAGGGTCTTGACGCGAAGCTTGAGGATGTTCTCGGCGCATATGAAGAAATTAACGATGACCTCTATGATGACCTTGAAGAGGCTCTCATCATGGCCGATGTCGGCGTAACGACCGCAACGCAGATTGTTGATGAACTGCGCGAGCGTGTACGCAAAAACGAGGTGCGCAACCCGAAGCACGCAAAGATGGTCATTGCCGACATCATTGCCGGAATGCTTGACGGCGGCGAAGACTGGGGACTTATCACCATCCCCTCGGTAATTCTCGTAATCGGCGTCAACGGAGTCGGAAAGACGACTACTATCGGCAAAATGGCCGCGATGTATAAGGCTCAGGGCAAAAAGGTCATTCTCGGCGCTGCCGATACCTTCCGCGCCGCAGCCATTGAGCAGCTTGAAGTTTGGGCGAACCGCGCCGGAGTTGAAATGATCAAGCATCAGGAAGGCTCCGATCCGGCGGCTGTTGTTTATGACACGATTCAGGCCGGTATCGCAAGAGACAGCGACATTATCATAATAGACACCGCAGGCAGACTCCACAACAAAAAGAACCTCATGGATGAGCTTGCGAAAATTTACAGAGTTGTTGAAAAGGAACTGCCTTACGCCGACAGGGAAATTTTCCTTGTTCTTGATGCAACAACAGGTCAGAACGCAATCAGCCAGGCAAAGGAATTCATGCAGGTTGCCGAGCTGACCGGAATCATTCTCACAAAGCTTGACGGAACGGCAAGAGGCGGTGTTGTGCTCGGAATCAAAAACGAGCTGAAGCTGCCTATCAAATACATCGGTGTCGGCGAAAAAATCGACGACCTTCAGCCGTTCAATGAGAAAGTTTTTGCAAAGGCTCTTTTTGAAAACACTGCGGAAACGCATAAGGATGAGGACTGAGCATGAAGTTTATTATTGCAACGCATAACAGAAAAAAGCTTGCCGAAATGCAGCGTATCTTAGCCCCTCTCGGCGTTGAGGTGCTGACCGCCGGGGAGGCCGGAAAGGAGCTCACCGACGTTGAGGAAACAGGAACAACTTTCCTTGAAAATGCCGTTCTCAAGGCGGAAAGCGGCTGCCGCGAAAGCGGACTGCCCTGCATTGCCGATGACAGCGGCCTTGTTGTTGATTGCCTCGGCGGCGAACCCGGAGTTTACTCTGCAAGGTATTCCGGTGTTCACGGCAACGATGAAGCCAATATTCAAAAGCTTCTCAAAAACCTTGACGGCGTACCGAAGGAGCAAAGAACCGCACGTTTTGTCTGCACGGTCTGCGTTTGCTTTCCGGACGGCAGAAAGCTTTCCGTCAGCGGAAAATGCGAGGGCTTTATCGGCTTTGAAAAGCACGGGGAAAACGGCTTTGGCTATGACCCGGTATTCATGGTCGGCAAAAAGAGCTTTGCCGAGCTTACCGCAGAGGAAAAGGATTCATTGAGCCACAGGGGCAACGCACTGCGGGAGCTTGTGAAGGTTCTGCCCGACTATCTCAAGTAATTTAAGGAGACACATATATGACAGGAAAAGAACGCGCCGCGTGGCGCGCAAAAGCAAATTCACTCGAACCGCTTTTTCAAATCGGAAAGGGCGGAATTTCCGATGCACTCATAAAGCAGACCGACGATGCCTTACGCGCAAGGGAGCTCATCAAGCTTAAGGTTCTGCTTGAGTCCTCGCCGGTTTCGGTTCGCGACGCGGCTAACGAGCTTGCGGAAAAGCTCGGCGCCGAGGTCATTCAGGTCATCGGCGGCGTTATGGTTCTCTATCGCGAAAGCGAGGAGCTGAAGGAAAAGGCCGCTCAAAAAGAGAAGAACAAAAAGCTCGCCGCAAAAAAGGCAAAGGAAAAGCTTTATAAAGAAAGAGCCGCTCAAAATCAGCGCTTTTCCGTCAGAGCGGTCGGAAAACGCAAATGAGCAGAATAGGAGTTTTCGGCGGAACGTTCAACCCGCCGCATAAAGCGCATCTGCGCCTTGCTCAAAAGGCGATTGAGGACGCAGGGCTTGACCGTGTAATAGTCATTCCTGCCTACACTCCGCCGCATAAGTCGGCGCCTCAGCTTTTGAGCGCACAGGACAGGCTTGAGCTTTGCCGCCTGACCTTCCGCGGTGAAAAATTTGAAATTTCGGATATCGAAATCAAAAGGAAGGGCAAAAGCTACACGATAGAGACGCTCGAAGCTCTAAAGGCGGTGTATCCGCAGGATGAGCTTGTTCTCATCATCGGCTCCGATATGCTTTTGAGCTTTGAAAAATGGTACCGTTTTGAGGACATTCTTTCGATTGCATCGCTTTGCGTAATGACACGAGAGCACGCTGTTACACAGGAGGAGCTGCGTTCCTATTGCAAAAATATGCTCTCGCTTTCCGAAAACCGTTTTGTGATTCTTGACTGCGAAGCCCTTGAGCTTTCCTCAACGGATATCCGAAACGAAATAGAAGGCGGAGAAAACTTTAAAGCCCGGGTTACAAAGGAAGCGGCTGAGTATATTGAAGAAAAAGGTCTTTTTTCTCCGTTTTATATCAAGCTGAAAGCCCTTTTGAAAGAAAGGCTTGACGAGCACCGCTTTATTCATTCGCTGGGTGTTGCCGAAAGTGCGTATGAGCTTGCAAAACGCTTTGGCGGCGACGCAAAAAAGGCATACCTTGCCGGTCTTGTCCATGATATAATGAAGAACGAAACGAATGAAAGGCAGTTGCAATTATTCTCGGAAAATGGTATAATCTTGAGTCAGATTGAAAAGAATAACCCGAAGCTCTGGCACGCCATGACAGCTCCGCTTTTCATCAAAAATGAACTCGGAATTACCGATGAAGAGCTTTTGTCCGCTGTCCGCTATCATACGACCGGGCGCAAGGGAATGAGCCTTCTGGAAAAAATCGTCTATATTGCAGATTATATTTCCGCAGAACGTGATTATCCCGATGTTGACGTTATGCGTTCGCTTTCAAAGGAGAGCCTTGAAAAGGCGGCGTTGTATTCTCTTAAATATACGCTGAAAAAGCTTTCGGAAAGCGAACTTATTATTCATAACGACAGCTTAGATTTTTATAATGAGTTGATAATCGACGGCATTACAATTTAAGAAAGGAACTTGACTTTATGACCGAACTTGAACTTGCAAGAGAGATCGTTAAGGTTCTCGATAAAAAGAAAGCGATCGACATCAAAGCGATCAAAATTACCGAGCTTTCAATCGTTGCGGATTACTTTGTAATCGCCTCGGGTACTTCAAACACCCACGTCAAAGCTCTTGCTGACGAGGTTGAATATGAGCTGAGCCAAAAGGGCATTGAGCCCGCTCACATTGAAGGCAGGGCAACAGGTTGGATTCTGCTTGATTACGGAACCGTTGTGGCTCATGTCTTTACGGGCGAGAGCCGCGAGTATTATAACCTTGAAAGGCTGTGGTCAGACGCCGCGGCGGTCGATATCAGCGACATTACTGTTGAGTAAAAAACACTTCAAAGTGAAAAAAATATAATTACGGAGTGATAACCTTGAGCTATAATTTCAAAAAAACAGAAAAAAAGTGGCAGGAAAAATGGGAACAGCAGGGTGTTTTCAAAGCGCAGGATAATTCCGACAAGAAAAAATTCTATGGCCTTGTTGAATTTCCTTATCCCAGCGGAGCCGGAATGCACGTTGGCCATATCAAGGCTTATTCCGGCCTTGAGGTCATTTCAAGAAAGCGCAGAATGGAGGGCTTCAATGTCCTTTTTCCGATCGGCTTTGACGCTTACGGTCTTCCGACTGAAAACTACGCTATCAAAACCGGTATTCATCCGCGCAAGGTTACGGATATGAATATTGAAAAATTCACAAGTCAGCTCAAAAGGGTGGGCTTTTCCTTTGACTGGTCCAGAGTTATAGACACCACTCAGGAGGACTATTATAAGTGGACTCAGTGGATTTTCCTCAAAATGTTTGAGCATGGCCTTGCTTTCAGAGACAAGACTCTCGTCAACTATTGCCCGTCCTGCAAGGTTGTCCTTTCAAACGAGGATTCTCAGGGCGGAAAGTGCGACATCTGCCACAGTGACATCATTCAGAAGTCCAAGGATGTTTGGTATCTTCGTATAACCGAATATGCCGACAAGCTCCTTGAAGGACTTGACCTGGTTGATTACCTTCCGAACATCCGCCTTCAGCAGGAAAACTGGATCGGAAAGTCAACCGGTGCTTTTGTTGTTTTTAAGCTCAAGGATCTTGATGAAAGCTTCAAAATTTACACAACACGTCCGGACACTCTTTTCGGCGTGACCTTTATGGTTATGGCTCCGGAGCATCCGCTTCTTGATAAATATAAAGACCGCATCAAAAACTTTGACGCCGTTGAAAGCTACAGAGCCGAGTGCGCAAAAAAAACCGAGTTTGAAAGAACTCAGCTTGTTAAAGACAAGACAGGCGTTCGCCTTGAAAACTTTTCGGCAATCAACCCGGTCAACGGAAAAGAAATTCCGGTCTTTATTTCCGACTATGTAATGATGGGCTACGGTACCGGAGCGATCATGGCCGTTCCGGCTCACGACCAGCGCGACTATGACTTTGCAAAGAAGTTCGGCGTTGATATCGTTGAAGTCATCAAGGGCGGAGACATTAACGAAAAGGCCTATACCGGCGACGGTGAGGTCGTCAACTCAGACTTCCTCAACGGCTGCAAGGAAAAAAAGGACGCCATTGAAAAAATGCTCGCTTTCCTTGAGGAAAAGGGCATAGGCGAAAAGGGCGTTCAGTATAAAATGAAGGACTGGGCGTTCAACCGTCAGCGTTATTGGGGCGAACCGATTCCCATTGTGTATTGCCCGAACTGCGGAATGGTTCCCGTTCCGTATGAAGAGCTTCCGCTGAAGCTTCCCGAAGTCAAGGACTTCAAGCCCGGTTCGGACGGCGAAAGCCCGCTTGCAAAAATCGAATCCTTCGTCAACTGCACCTGCCCGAAGTGCGGCGCAAAAGCAAGACGTGAGACCGATACAATGCCCCAATGGGCCGGCTCCTCGTGGTACTTCCTTCGCTACATTGATCCGCACAACACCGAGCACTTTGCAGACCCGGAAAAGCTTCGCTATTGGGGCCCGGTCGATTGGTATAACGGCGGAATGGAGCACGTTACGAGACACCTTATCTATTCGCGCTTCTGGCACAGATTCCTTTATGACATCGGCGAAGTACCGTTCCCCGAACCCTATGCAAAGAGAACCGCTCAGGGACTTATTCTCGGACCGGACGGCGAAAAAATGTCAAAATCAAAGGGCAACGTTGTTGACCCGAACGATGTTGTTGATGAGTTCGGTGCAGATGTTCTCAGAACATACGTCCTCTTCATGGGCGACTATGAAAAAGCTGCTCCGTGGTCTGAAACGAGTGTAAAGGGCTGCAAGCGCTTCATTGACAGAGTGTGGGGACTTCAGGACATCGTCACCGAAGGAAACGCATACTCAAAGAAGCTTGAAAGCTCCTTCCATAAGACCATCAAAAAGGTCACAAGCGACATTGAATCGCTCAAGTTTAACACGGCGATCGCCGCAATGATGAGCCTTATAAATGAAATTTACGCCGCAGGCTCAATAACCAAAAAAGAGCTGAGAGATTTCCTCCTCATCCTTAATCCCTTCGCTCCTCATGTGACCGAGGAGGTCAACGAGCTTCTTTCACTCGGCTCAATGCTCGCTGTCAGCGAATGGCCGTCATATAATGAATCCAAGTGTGTTGAAGCCACCCTTGAACTTGCAGTTCAGGTCAACGGAAAACTTCGTTCAAGAATCACCGTTCCCGCCGATATCACCGATTCCGACGCAATTGCTCTTGCAAAGAAAGAGGAAAAGGTTTCCGCCGATATCGCCGGAAAGACAATCGTCAAGGAGCTTTATGTCAAGGGCAGACTTGTCAACATTGTTGCAAAATAAAACAAAATGTTCTTTGCCCGAAGCGGACAAAAAAATATTGTAAATGTCATGTATTATTGCAAATAACCACTTGACAAGCAGAAAATGTTATTGTATAATATTTGGCGTATCCTAAGTGGAAATATACCCCTGCTAAACAGGCGGAGGGAGGGAATTATAGATGAGTCAGGTTAAAGTTAAAGAAAACGAATCTCTTGACAGTGCTCTGAGACGTTTTAAAAGACAGACTTCGCGCGACGGAATCATTCAGGAAGTTCGCAAAAGAGAACATTATGAAAAGCCTTCCGTAGCAAGAAAAAAGAAGTCTGAGGCTGCTCGTAAGCGCAAATACAAATAAAAACAAAGCGGGCTTTGGTTTTCCAATGCCCGTTTTCTTTTATAAAATCCGTTATATCCGGCCGTGAGAGGTGACTGCCATGGAAATGTATGAAAACAAAAAAGAAAATGAGCGCGCTTTGCTCGTCTCCGTTGATACGGGCGATTTTGACGCCGAGGTTTCGATTGATGAGCTTGAGGAGCTTGCTCACACGGCAGGAGCCGAAGTGCTCGGAAAAATCATTCAAAAAAAGGAGCGTCCCGAGGCGGCGACCTTCGTCGGCGCAGGCAAGCTTGCGGAAATAATTGCGTTTTGCTCTTCTCAGGACATTGACCTTTTGATTTTTGACAGTGAGCTTACGCCTTCTCAGCAGCGCAACCTCGAAAAGCTGACCGGCGTGCGTGTTATCGACCGAACCATGCTTATTCTTGACATTTTTGCCGCAAGGGCGAGAACGGGGGAGGGTAAGCTCCAGGTGGAACTGGCTCAGCTCAAGTATTCCCTTCCGCGCCTTGCGGGTCAGGGACTTTCTCTTTCGCGCCTCGGCGGCGGAATAGGCACGAGAGGCCCCGGAGAAAGCAAGCTTGAAAGCGACCGCCGTCACATCAACCGCCGTATTCAAAAGCTTGAAAGCGAGCTGCGCGAACTTGAAAAACGCCGCGATCTTTTGAGAAAGCGGCGTAAAAAGGACGGTGTTCAGACCGTTGCGATCGTCGGCTATACCAACGCCGGAAAATCAACGCTGATGAACGCGCTGACAAAGGCGGGCGTGCTTGCGGAAGACAAGCTTTTTGCAACTCTTGACCCGACCTCGCGTGCGCTGACCTTGCCGGACGGACGGCGCGTTATGCTCGTTGATACCGTAGGCCTTATCCGTCGCCTGCCGCATAAGCTCATTGAAGCGTTCAAGTCAACGCTTGAAGAGGCGGCTCAGGCTTCGGTAATTCTCAACGTCTGCGACGCCTCGGATGAGCATTGCGCCGAGCACCTTGACGTAACAAAAAGGCTGCTCGATGAGCTTGGCTGTGCCGGAACTCCAATCATATCGGTCATGAATAAATGCGACCTTGTGGGCAATATTTATTCAATGCCTACCTTTGGAAAAACCGTTCTCATTTCGGCTTTGAATGAACGCGGCTTTGATGAACTTCTTGCCGCCGTTCAAAAAGAGCTTCCGCAAACACGGCGGACAGCCTCTTTGCTTATTCCCTTTAAAAACGGTGCTGCCGCGGCAAGAATCCGCGAAGAGGGCGTTGTTGAAAAAGAGGAATACCGCCCCGAAGGACTTTTCATGCGCGCAACGGTTGAAATCAGTTTGCTTGATGAATATAAGGACTGGATAATTGCCGATTAAGTGCTTTCTCCGACCGTTGTCTGCGCCTTATCCCGCGGAAAATCGAACGTATGCATAAAGCCTGAAAGCGCGGTGCTTGAAATGTCTCCGCCGATCACAACGCCGTCAAAAATGAGCATATTTGCTTTGATAACACCGGTGCTGTTCTCATAGCCGGGATAGTTTTTGACGTTGTATGACCAGCATTTGACGCGCGCTCCCTTATATTTTTCAAGGTCGAGGTTCTGTTCTTTCTGGATAATGTTGTATTGATTGTAAACATCGTCAAATTCCTGCGGAATAATAACCTCCTTGACCTCGGCCGGTTCTTCGTCAACCTCCCAGCCGAACTGAGAGAGGAAGGCGAGCCTTTCTTCGGCCGTTTCGGCCTTAAAAACAACGCCGTTCATTTTTGAAACGGGCGCAGAATGACTTTTGTTAACGGCGTAAACTCCGCCAATCGTTGCAAGAACGGCAACTGCGGCAATGACTGCAACTGTTTTGAGCGTCGATGATTTTACAGAAATAAAAAACATATTGTTGTCCACCTTTTCTTTAGTTCACTAATTCATATGCCTTAAAAAGGCGAATAATGATTGGACAAAACGGCAACTTTTGAGGAATTTATATATGGAATATATACCTTTCAACTCCCGCAACCCGCTCCACAAAACGCCCTTCGGAGCTATAAGAGCAGGGGAGAAAATTACGTTTAAATTGGTTCTTCCGCGTTCGCTTTCGTGCAGCGGCGTTGAACTTGTGATAAATAAAGACGGTGAAGGAGAAAAGCGCTTTCCTTTTTTCTGGCTCTCAATGCAGGGCGAAAGCGAAGAATGGTGGTGCCTTGATTATGTTCAGAACGAAACAGGGCTTTACTTCTATCACTTTGAATATGCAACCCCTTGGGGCAAAACAGCCGTGCGCCGTAATGAGGGCTCTTTGGGTCTTCTCAGCGGAGGAAAAAACGATTTTCAGCTGACTGTTTTTGAAAAGGATTTCCAAACTCCACGTTGGCTCAAGGGCGGCCTTATATATCAAATTTTCCCCGACAGGTTTTATTTTTCAGGAAAAGAAAAGAAGAATGTTCCCTCAGACCGCGTTCTGCGCTGTGATTGGGGCGGCGAGCCTTCGTGGCGACCCGATGAACGCGGAAGGGTGCTCAACAATGACTATTTCGGCGGTGACCTTGAGGGAATATGCCAAAAGCTCGGCTATCTCAAAAGCCTTGGCGTGAGCTGTCTTTACCTGAACCCGATTTGCGAAGCGCAGAGCAACCACCGCTACGACACCTCGGATTATGAGAATATTGATAGCCTTCTCGGTTCGTGGGATGACCTTGAAAAGCTTTGCTCAGACGCAAAGAAAAACGGAATTTCCGTCATAATTGACGGCGTTTTCAGCCATACGGGAGACGACAGCCGCTATTTCAATAAAAAAGGCAGATATCAAAGTCTCGGTGCTTATCAGTCCAAAAAGTCGCCGTTCTTTTCGTGGTACTCCTTCAAAATCTGGCCGTATGATTACCGCTGCTGGTGGAATTTTGAAACGCTTCCCGAGGTTGATGAAGAAAACGAAAGCTTCATTTCCTTTATCACCGGAGAAAATGGAGTTGCACGCCGGTATCTCAAGGCGGGGGTTCGCGGCTGGCGGCTTGACGTTGCCGATGAGCTTCCGGATAAGTTCCTTGATGAATTCAGAAAGGCAGTCAGAACCGAAAAAAGCGATGCTCTCGTTCTCGGCGAGGTCTGGGAGGATGCTTCAAACAAGTGCAGCTACGGAAGCCGCAGGCGGTATCTTCAGGGGGCACAGCTTGATTCGGTTATGAACTATCCGTTCGCAGAGGCCGTGCTCGGCTTTGTCAGAAGCGGCATTGTTGAAGGCTTTTCGGAGAAAATTATGACCGTGCTTGAAAACTATCCGAAATGCGTTGTGGATGTTCTGATGAACCATATCGGCACTCACGACACCATGCGCGCTATTACCGCGCTTGCAGGGGAAAGCTGTGAGGGGCGCGACCGTCAGTGGCAGAGTACGCACTTCCTTTCACCGCAGCAGTATGAACGCGGCGTAAAGCTTTTGAAGCTTGCCGCCGTAATTCAGTATACGCTCCCCGGTGTGCCCTCGCTTTATTACGGCGATGAAGCCGGAATGGAAGGCTATAAAGACCCGTTCAACCGCGTCTGCTACCCTTGGGGAAATGAAAATGCAGAGCTGCTTGAGTTTTATAAAGCCCTCGGAAAAATCAGAAAAAGCTGCTTCTGCTTTAAAGAAGGTTCGTTTTACACCGTGTCGGAAATGCTGTCCTGCCTTGCCTTCGTCAGAGAGGGAGAAGAAGACAGCGTAATGGTCATAGTCAACCGCAACGAACATGAAATCAGTTACCTTTTGCCCGAGGAATGGAAGAATACGTGTGCTCTCATGGGCAATGCACCGGAAAACGGCGCTGTATATCTTCCGGCACTTTCGGCAGTGATTTTGAGAAAGGAAAAAGCAAAATGAGCGAATGGACAGAAGTAAAAATCGGCGTGAAGGCCGATGACGTTGAAAAGGCCGGAGACATTGCAACAATGGTTGTGCCTTACGGAATATATATTGAGGATTACCGCGACCTTGAAGAACAGGCGTGGGAAATCGCTCACATTGACCTCATTGACGAGGAGCTTCTTAAAAAGGACAGAAGCCGCGCCTTCGTTCACGTCTATATCTCCCCGGAGGAAAATCCGCTTGAGGCTGTTGCCTTCCTTCGCGAACGCCTTTCCGCCGAGGGCATTGAAAATGAAATTGAAACAAGCGAGTGCAGAAAAGAAGAGTGGGAGAACAACTGGAAGCAGTATTTCCACGCTATGCCTGTGGGCAAAAAGCTGCTCATCCGTCCGCTTTGGGAGGAAGCAGATCCTCAGGGCAGAGCTGTGCTGAGCATTGAACCGGGACTTGCTTTCGGCTCGGGTACTCACGAGACGACCCGCCTTTGCCTTGAAGCTCTTGAAAATTATGTTACGGAGGAAACGACCGTTCTTGATGTCGGCTGCGGCAGCGGAATTCTTTCAATCGCGTCGCTCCTTCTCGGCGCAAAAAAAGCGGTGGGCGTTGACATTGATGCTCTTGCGGTGAAAACGGCGAGGGAGAACGGTGAGGTTAACGGCTTTTTTGAACCGAAGTATACCGTCCTTGAAGGCAATCTTACGGACAAAGTCAACGGAAAATTCGATGTAGTTGTCGCCAATATCGTTGCCGATGTTATCATAATGTTCTGCAAGGATGTCGGCGCATATATGAAGGAGGGCGGCGTGTTCATCACCAGCGGTATAATAGACACCAAGGAGCAGCAGGTGGTTGACGCTTTCAACAAGTATGGCTTCAAGATAAAAGCACGGCACAGCGAAAAGGGCTGGGTCTGCTTTGAGTGCACAATGTGAGCTGCTGCTTTCGCTTTGGCGCAAAAAATAAAAACCGGCAAGTATTTTGCAACACTTGCCGATTTCTGGTGCGGGTAACAGGGGTCGAACCTGCACGCCGAAGGCACAAGATCCTAAATCTTGCGTGTCTGCCAATTCCACCATACCCGCATACGCTCTAAATTATACATTCAAAGCAAAAAATTGTCAACATTTTTTCGTTTCTTCCGCCATAGTATTTACGGGTGAGAGCTATGAAAAAGTTATTGTATCGAACGGTCAGCGCAAAGACATTTGTGTTTTTGTTTTTTGCTTTGATTGCGGTCTGCGCTCTTGTTTTCGGGGGCGGAGCAATTGCGCAGAAAACCTCTGCCGAAGCGCAGAAAAGAGATCCTCCCGTAATTGTTATTGACGCAGGTCACGGTGGGGAGGACGGCGGTGCTTCGTCCTCTTCGGGAATTATTGAAAAAGATATCAACCTTTCAATTTCGATGAAGGTCAAGAGCCTGCTTGACACAATAGGCTTCAAAACCGTCAGCGTCCGCAGTGACGACCGGCTGATTTATGATTCGTCCTGCAAAACAATGCGCGAAAAAAAGGTCTGCGATATCCATAAAAGACTCGACATTATGAATTCCTATCCCGGCTGTATCTTTCTGAGCATACACCAGAACCATTTCAGCCAAAGCAAGTACACCGGGGCGCAGGTCTTTTATTCAAAAAACACTCCGGAAAGTGCGCTTCTTGCCGAATGTATCCAGAACTCTTTTGCGCAGAATCTTCAAAAAGAAAACAAGCGCAAAATCAAACCCTCCGGAACTGAGATATACCTGCTTTATCACGCAAAGGAAACCGCTGTCATGGTTGAATGCGGCTTTCTTTCAAATGGCGGAGAAGCGGAGCTTCTGAACGATGGTGATTATCAGACCAAAACGGCGCTTGCAATTGTTTCGGGTCTGATGCAATACCTGAGCAACAGCCGTGCCGGGGTATGAGCCCGGCAGACACCGAAAAGGGAAGTGAAAAAATGGCTCAAAAATCAAAAACAGTTTTTGTCTGTTCCTCATGCGGCTATGAAACGCCGAAATGGCTCGGGAAATGCCCCGAATGCGGCGAATGGGCAACTCTTCGGGAAGAAACAAGAGTTCAGCAAAGTGCGGCTTCAAAGTCATCAAAACCGAACGCAGCGAGTGTGCGTTCATATAAACTCGGAGAGATCAAGCCAGACGGCGAGCTTCGCTATAAAACGGGTATGGGTGAGCTGGACCGTGTACTCGGCGGCGGAATCGTCAAAGGCTCACTGGTTCTTTTGAGCGGCGACCCCGGAATCGGAAAATCAACGATTCTGCTTCAAATTTGCGAAAAGCTCGGAGAAAAGCTTGAAATTATGTATGTCTCCGGTGAGGAATCATACAGCCAAATTAAGCTTCGCGCCGACAGGCTCGGCGTGGATTCGGAAAACCTGCGTATTCTCTGCGAAACCGATGTTCAGGCAATCGGCGAACACATTGAAAGTGTCAGGCCCGGTCTTGTCATCGTTGACTCGATTCAGACGATGAATCATACTGAGGTCTCTTCTTCTCCCGGCAGTGTTACGCAGGTAAGGGAGTGCGCAAACCTTTTGATGCGCATTGCAAAAAGTCTTTCAATTCCCGTTATCATTGTCGGCCACGTCAACAAGGACGGAAATATCGCAGGGCCGAAGGTGCTTGAGCACGTTGTTGACGCTGTTCTTTATTTTGAGGGCGAGCGAAACCTTTCCTTCAGAATACTGCGTGCGGTCAAAAACCGCTACGGCTCTACGAATGAAATAGGCGTTTTTGAAATGACTGACAGGGGACTCAACGAGGTCAAAAATCCCTCGGAAATGCTAATTTCGGGCAGGCCGAAGAATACTCCCGGCAGCTGCGTTGCCTGCGTAATGGAGGGCACAAGGCCGCTGCTTGCGGAAATCCAGGCTCTTGTTACGCCGACGAGCTACGGCAATCCGCGCAGAATGTCCAACGGCTTTGACTATAACCGAATGGCAATGCTGATTGCTGTTCTTGAAAAGCGCGGCGGATATTTTCTCAGTAATATGGATGCGTATATCAACGTTGTCGGCGGAATGAAGCTGGACGAGCCTGCGCTTGATTTAACAATTGCAATGGCGCTCGTCTCCTCTCTCAAGGATTACGCGATCCGTGACGATGTCCTCGCTTTCGGAGAGATCGGCCTTGCGGGAGAAATCCGCGCAATCTCACATTGCGAACAGCGCGTACGCGAGGCGGCACGGCTCGGTTTTTGCCGCTGTATTGTTCCGCGTCACAACCTGAAATCAATTCCGAAGGAGCTGACGGAAAAGATTGAAGTTGTCGGTGTCAGAACGATTAGGCAGGCTTTTGAGGCACTGATCACATGAGTATTATTGAAAAAGCAAATCTGCCGCAGGGAAAGACTTCTGCGGCAGTTATTGGAAAATGTGAAAAAACGCTTGCCGGGTTCATTTCTTCTTTTGGCATCGAATTGATTTTTGCCGAAGAAAACGCGGGCGTTGACCCTGCAATTAAAAATCACGCCGATGTGAATGTTCTGTACCTCGGAAACGGCAGGGTAGTTCTTGATGAGACTCAGCACCGCCTTGCTCAAAGGCTCAGACTGCGCGGCTTTGAAACGAAGGCTGCATCTGTCCCTGTCCGCGGAGAGTACCCCGGCGACTGCCGTCTCAATGTCGCTTTGGTCGGTTCACGGGCCTTCGGCAGGTTTGATGCCGCCGATGAAAGCGTTCAAAGATTAGAAAATGTTAAAAAAATCAGCGTCCGTCAAGGCTACGCAAAATGCTCCGTCTGCATTTTGAACGAGAACGTGCTTATTACCGATGATCCGTCAATTTTTAAAGCGGCCCTTAAAGAAAAGTTGCACGCCCTTCTCTGCGAAAAGGGGAGTGTCCGCCTTTCCGGTCATGATTACGGCTTTATCGGCGGGGCGTGTGCACTGATTGAAAAAGATCATTTGCTCTTTTTCGGCGATATCACAAAGCATAAAAGCTTTGATGAAATTCAAAATTTCCTGAGAAATGAGGGCTGTCGGTTTTCGTTTCTGAAGGGGTACCCGCTGACCGATATCGGAGGACTTGTTTTGCTTGAGGAAAAAACAAAATGATGGCACGGCACCCGGCAGCAAAACGCGAAAAAATTGCAAAAAACTTCAAAAAAGACTTGATTTTTTTTGGAATGTCTTGTATAATAACTCTCGCACTTGCACATCGGGGTGTGGCGAAGTTTGGTATCGCGCTTGGTTCGGGACCAAGAGGCCATGGGTTCAAGTCCCGTCACTCCGACCATAAAGAGGCTACAAAAAAGATGTAGCCAAAGAAAACCCCGATTTTATCGGGGTTTTCGCCATTTATACGGCGAAATTTCAGCAAACGATTTTGTAGATATAAAAAAGGTATTTTCCCTTTGTAAGAGGTTTTGAACTCTCACACAACCAAATAATGATACACAGGCAGATAGAAATCAAAAATCTATCTGCCTTTTTTATTACCCTCAAAAAAAGGAGAAATCAGATATGCT